>MKUE01000080.1 GCA_001897675.1 Thiobacillus sp. 65-1059
CAGTCGCCGCCTTCCATCACGCGCTGCATGAAGAGATCCGGAATCCAGTTCGCGGTGTTCATGTCGTGGGTGCGGCGGCGGTCGTCGCCGGTGTTCTTCCTGAGGTCGAGGAATTCCTCGATGTCGAGGTGCCAGGTTTCGAGGTAGGCGCACACCGCGCCCTTGCGCTTGCCGCCCTGGTTGACCGCGACGGCGGTGTCGTTGACGACTTTCAGGAAGGGCACGACGCCCTGCGACTTGCCGTTGGTGCCCTTGATGCGGGCGCCCATGGCGCGCACCGGGGTCCAGTCGTTGCCCAGCCCGCCGGCGTACTTCTGCAGCATGGCGTTTTCCTTGATCGCCTGGTAGATGCCGTCGAGGTCGTCGGTGACGGTGGTGAGGTAGCAGGACGACAGCTGGGAATGCCGGGTGCCGGCGTTGAACAGGGTCGGCGTCGAGCTCATGAAGTCGAAGCTCGACAGCACCTGGTAGAACTCGATGGCGCGCGCTTCGCGGTCGATCTCGTTGATCGCGAGGCCCATCGCCACGCGCATGAAGAAGGCCTGCGGCAGTTCGATGCGCGACTCTTCGATGTGCAGGAAATAGCGGTCGTACAGGGTCTGCAGGCCGAGGTAGCCGAACTGGTAGTCGCGGCCGGCGTCGAGCACGGCGGCGAGGCGCGCGAGGTCGAACTGGCCGAGCTTCTCGTCGAGCAGTTCGGCGGCGATGCCCTTCTTGATGTAGGCGGGGAAATACTCGGCGTAGCGGGCACCCATCTGCGCCTGCATCACCGCCTCGCCCAGCACTTCGTGGCGGATGGAGTTCAGCAGCAGCCGCGCACTGACAAACGAATAGCCCGGGTCCTGCTCGATCATCGAGCGGGCGGCCAGCACCAGCGCCTTTTCCACTTCGGCCATCGGCACGCCGTCGTAGAGGTCGCGCAGCACGGTGTGCATGATCGGCTCGGCCTTGACGTTGTCGCCCAGCCCGCTGCAGGCGTCGGCCAGCAGCGCGGCCAGGCGCGCGGTGTCGAGCGGCTTCTTCTGGCCGTCCTCGATCACGTGGAGCTGGACGTCGGGCACGCCGGCGGCCTTTTGCGCGGCGCGCTCCTGAGCGCGCTTTTCGCGGTACAGCACGTAGGCGCGCGCGACTTCGTGCTCGCCCGAGCGCATCAGCGCCAGTTCGACCTGGTCCTGGATGTCCTCGATGTGGAAGGTGCCGCCGTTGGGGGTGCGCCGCATCAGGGCGGCGGTCACCTGGCCGGTGATGGCCTCGACCAGCTCGCGGATGCGCGCCGAGGCCGCGGCCTGCCCGCCCTGCACCGCGATGAAGGCCTTGGTCACGGCGATGGCGATTTTATTGGGCGCAAAGCCGACCACCGCACCGTTGCGGCGGATGATCTTGTAGTCGGCGTAGCGCGTATCGATCGCCGCCACGTCGGCGGTTTCGAGCGGGGGAATGGGGGCGGATGCAGCGGATTCGGTGGCGACATTCAACATCGATGGGGTCTCCTCGGTGGGTGTAACAAAACCAGACGGCCGTGCCGGCGCGATATTCACACCTTATGCACAGCTTTCCCAGCTCCCGCTCACAGTTTTATTCACAACATCTTGTGGTACGGGTGGGAGCCGGGTACAAATTCTAGGTGCCCAGCCGGACATGTCAACCCGGATTCGTTTTATCGCGGCGGCATTTTTCACAGGCCGGAAAATCCCATGGCAAATCAAAGTTTTTGCCTGGCAGCATGCCTAAATAATGAACAGGCGCATGGCTGGATGCGGGCTGGCGCCGAGAAACAGCCAATCCAGCCGATGGATGCGTTCAAATTCAGCTTATTAGCGGGCATGAATACAGCCTGCGCTGCGCAAAGATTGCTGAATCTTTGCGCGACGCGTCGTGAAACGGGGGAGCGGCCGCATCGCCTCGGGATGAGCAGGGGAATTTTGGTTATGATTGCGTAAAACCCACACCCCGGACTGCCGGGCGCCGCCATGCGTCATACCGCCGTTCTACTGATTTCCTGCCCCGACCAGAAGGGATTGGTCGCGGCCATCGCCGATTTCCTGCTATTGCAGAACGCCAATATCCTGCACGCCGACCAGCATCAGGATGCCGAGCTGAAGCTGTTCCTGATGCGGGTGGAATGGGATCTGGCGGATTTCAGCCTCGACCTGGCCGACTTCGCCGCCGCCTTCGAACCCATCGCGAGCCGCTTCGGGATGAGCTGGCGGCTCGCCGAATCGAGCCGCAAGCCGCGCCTGGCGGTGTTCGTGTCGAAATTCGACCACTGCCTGGCCGACCTGCTCTACCGCTACCAGAGTGGCGAACTGCATTGCGAGCTGCCGATCATCCTCAGCAACCACGAGGACACCCGCTGGCTGGCCGACGCCTACCGCGTGCCCTACCAGCACCTGACGGTGCAGAAGGACGCCAAGCACGAAGCCGAGCAGATGCAGCTGGCGATCCTGCGCGCCCAGAGGATCGATTTCATCGTGCTGGCGCGCTACATGCAGGTGCTGTCGGCGGATTTCATCCGCCATTTCCCCAACCGCATCATCAACATCCACCATTCCTTCCTGCCCGCCTTCCACGGCGCCAAGCCCTACCACCGCGCGTTCGAGCGCGGCGTCAAGCTGATCGGCGCCACCGCGCACTACGTCACCGAAACCCTCGACGACGGCCCCATCATCGAACAGGACGTGGCGCGCATCTCGCACCGCGACAGTCTCGACGACCTGATCAAAAAAGGCGCCGACCTGGAGAAGGTGGTGCTGTCGCGCGCGGTGAAGTGGCATCTCGACAACCGCGTGCTGGTGTACGCCAACAAGACCGTCGTGTTCGACTGAGCCGGCGCCGCGCCGCTTTCCGTATACTTCCGCCTTCGGCCGGCGCCAAGCAGCGCCGGCCGACCGATTCGCCCCCCAGCCCCCTTCGCAGACGAGCAGCCATGACCGAAATTCTTGTTTTGTATTACAGCGCCGGCGGCAGCGTGCGCGAGATGGCGCAACTGGTGGCGCGCGGCGTCAACCAGGTGGCCGGCGCCGCCGCCCGCCTGCGCACCGTGCCGCCGCTGGCGCCGCGTACCCAGGTGGCCGAGCCACCGGTGCCGGAGGAAGGCGCGCCCTATGTCGAACTGGCCGACCTCGAACAATGCGCCGGCATAGCGCTCGGCTCGCCCACCCGCTTCGGCAACATGGCGGCGCCGCTGAAGTATTTTCTCGACACCACCGGCGCGCTGTGGGCCAAGGGTACGCTGGCCGGCAAACCCGCCGCCGTGTTCACTTCCACCGCCAGCCTGCACGGCGGCCAGGAAACCACGCTGACCAGCATGATGCTGCCGCTGCTGCACCACGGCATGCTGATCGTCGGCCTGCCCTATACCCACCCCGAAGTGACCCATACCGCGAGCGGCGGCACCCCTTACGGCGCCAGCCACTGGGCCGGCGCCGGCGACGACAAGCCGCTCACCGGCGACGAGCGCACGCTGTGCATCGCGCTCGGCAAGCGGCTGGCCGAAACCGCCGTGAAGCTGGCCGCATGAGCCGCCCGGCGCGGGACCCGCGCAGCGGGATCGAGGGCCGGCGCATGCCGCGGGAGGCCGGATCTGGCGGGACGGTTGCGAGGCCGAGCGCATGAAAGCCCTGCAAATCGCATCCAGCGTCAGCCTGATCGCGCTGATTTTCCTCTGCCTGGCGTGGGAACTGGCGCTGGCGCCGATCCGCCCCGGCGGTTCCTCGCTGGCGCTCAAGGCACTGCCGCTGTTGCTGCCGCTGATGGGCATCCTGAAAGGCCGCCGCTATACCTATCAATGGGCGCCGATGCTGGTGCTGGCCTACTTCACTGAAGGCGTGGTGCGCGCATGGTCGGATAGCGGCCTGTCGGCGTGGCTCGCCGGCGCCGAGGTCGCGCTGTCGGTGGCGTTCTTCTTCGCCGCGATCTATTACGCCAAACTCAGCGCGCCGTCGCGGCAGGCGCAATAAAAAACGCCCCGCGGGGCGTTTTTTATTCGGCCTTGCTCACACCTGCGGATGCGCGCGCTCGCGCTTGCTGTGCAGCTTGTTGAGCGCGTGCAGGTAGGCCTTGGCCGAAGCCACCACGATGTCGGTATCGGCACCCTGGCCGTTGACCACGCGACCGTCCTGCGCCAGCCGCACCGTCACCTCGCCCTGCGCGTCGGTGCCGCTGGTGATGTTGTTGACCGAATACAGCAGCAGGTCGGCGCCGCTGTTGACCACCGATTCGAGCGCCCTGAACGTCGCATCGACCGGGCCCGAGCCATCTCCCGTGGCCTCCTTCTCGGCGCCATCGTCGGTGAACACCAGTTGCGCGTGCGGGACTTCGCCGGTCTCGGAACACACTTTCATCGATACCAGCTTGTAGCGTTCCTGCCCGGCAGCGTAGCCTTCGTCGGACACCAGCGCCTGCAGGTCCTCGTCGAAGATCTCGCGCTTCTTGTCGGCCAGATCCTTGAAGCGGGCGAACGCGGCGTTGAGCGCTTCCTCGCTGTCGAGCACGATGCCGAGCTCGGAAAGCTTGGTCTTGAACGCGTTGCGGCCCGACAGCTTGCCGAGCGTCAGCCGGTTGGCGTGCCAGCCCACGTCTTCGGCGCGCATGATTTCATAGGTCTCGCGATGCTTCAGCACGCCGTCCTGGTGGATGCCGGACTCGTGGGCGAAGGCGTTGGCGCCGACGATGGCCTTGTTCGGCTGCACCGGGTAGCCGGTGATGGTGGAAACGAGCTTGGATGCCGGCACGATCTGGGTGGCGTCGATGCGGGTGTCGCAGTTGAAGACGTCGCGGCGGGTGCGCACCGCCATCACGATCTCCTCCAGCGAGGCATTGCCTGCGCGCTCGCCCAGCCCGTTGATGGTGCACTCGACCTGGCGCGCGCCGTTCATCACCGCGGCGAGCGAATTGGCGACCGCCATGCCGAGGTCGTTGTGACAGTGGGTCGACCAGATCACCTTGTCGGAGCCGGGCACGCGCTCGATCAGCTGCTTCATGCGCTCGCCCCACAGCGCGGGGATTGAATAGCCGACGGTGTCGGGCACGTTGATGGTCGTGGCGCCGGCCTTGATCACCTCGGTGAAGATGCGCACCAGGAAATCCATGTCGGAGCGCACCGCGTCCTCGGCCGAGAACTCGACGTCGTCGGTGTATTCGCGCGCGAGCCTGACCGCCTTCACCGCCGCCTCGACCACCTGGTCGGGCTGCATGCGCAGCTTCTTTTCCATGTGGATCGGGCTGGTGGCGATGAAGGTGTGGATGCGTCCCGACCTGGCCGGCTTGATCGCGCCGCCCGCTGCGTGGATGTCGCGCTCGTTGGCGCGCGCCAGCGAACAGACGGTCGAATCCTGGATTGCTTCGGCAATCGCGCGGATGGCATCGGCATCGCCGGGGCTGGCGGCTGCGAAGCCGGCTTCGATCACATCGACGCCGAGTTTTTCCAGCTGGCGCGCGATGCGCAGCTTTTCCTCCCTGGTCATCGACGCGCCGGGGCTTTGCTCGCCGTCGCGCAAGGTGGTGTCGAAAATAAACAAACGGTCGTTCATGGCTGGCTCCATGGAGGGTCGGCGTCGCGTTCAGGCGCGGGATACCGACGCATTATATTAAGTCTGCCGCATGCAGCTCGCGGCGCGGGGGTACTGCTCGGGGGAAGGGGGTTCAATGTGCGCGCGCGACGCGCAGCAGCAGGCCACCGAACAGAAGGTTCGGCAGGCAGAGGAGGAGGGACGGGTGCGTCTGATTAGACATGGTCTAAATTTTATCTATTTTTCGCCGCCCTGCAAGGGGGACGGTTTTTTGCGATGCAGCAGCTTCCACAGCGCATCGCCGTAGCCCGACAGGCCATACAGCACGAATACGCCGAACAGCACTTCCGGCGGGCTGGTCGACACCAGGATGAAGGCCAGCACGATCAGCAGGATGACGAAGAAGGGCACGCTCTTCCTGAGGTTGATTTCCTTGCCGCTGTAATAGCGGAAGTTGCTGACCATGGACAGCCCGCCAAACAGGGCCAGCGCAGTGGCGAGCCAGCGCACATCCTGGCCCGGCACGCCGTATTCGACCATCACCCAGACGAAGCCTGCGATCAACGCCGCGGCAGACGGGCTGGGCAAGCCCTGGAAGAAGCGCTTGTCGGTGACGGTGTCGAGCTGGGTGTTGAAGCGCGCCAGGCGCAGGGCGGCGCCGGCGCAATAGACGAAGGCGGCGATCCAGCCGAGCTTGCCCATGCCCTGCAGGGCGAACTCGTAGATCACCAACGCGGGCGCGACGCCGAACGACACCATGTCCGACAGGCTGTCGTACTCGGCGCCGAAGGCGCTTTGCGTGTGCGTCATGCGGGCGACACGGCCGTCGAGGCCATCGAGCACCATGGCGATGAAGATGGCCACCGCGGCATGCTCGAAGCGCCCGTTCATCGCCTGCACCACGGCGTAGAAGCCGGCGAACAGCGCCCCGGTGGTGAACAGGTTGGGCAGCAGGTAGATGCCGCGGTCACGCATCCGCGGTCGCTTCGATTCGGTCTTGCGGTGGTGGAATTCGAGCATGGCGAACCTAGGGCGTGTTAACGCTAATTTCGCGCCCGCGTTGCCGCGAGAAAGCGATGGATGCAAGGCGCGTCGCGCCGGCAAGGGCCATCCCTTGCCAAGCGGCGCAACGCCGCAGACGCGCTTTCTCGCGGCAACCCGGAGGGACGGGCTGATTCGGGCGCATGCCTTTGTCGCGAGCCGCTTGCAGTGAACGACACTGCAGCGCGCCTCGCTTCGCGGCCCGCATCCCGAATCGGCCTCGTCGCGGGCGTGAAATTAGCGTTAACACGCCCTGGCTACCAGCGAGCCAGTATGGTACGCCCGCCGGTCACTTTTTGGCCAATCGAGACCTCGGCGCGCGCCGTCGTCGGCAGATAGACGTCGACCCGCGAACCGAAGCGGATGAAGCCGTAGCGCTGGCCGCGCGCCAGCTTGTCGCCGATGCGCACGTAGCACAGGATGCGCCGCGCGATCAGCCCGGCGATCTGCACGCTCGTCACATCGCCGCGCGCAGACCGTATCCACACCGCGTTGCGTTCGTTTTCGGTGGAGGCCTTGTCGAGGTCGGCATTGACGAAGCTGCCCGGCGTGTACCAGCGCCCCTTGATCTCGCCGTCGACCGGGCTCTTGTTGGAATGCACGTTGAACACGTTCATGAACACGCTGATCTTCAGCGCCTCGCGTTCCAGGTAGGGGTCGTTGACCTTTTCCACCACGACGATGCGGCCGTCGGCCGGCGCGATCACCGCGTCGGCGTCGGCCGGCGGCACCCGCGCCGGATCGCGGAAGAACTGCAGCGCGAACGCCGCCCAGATCCAGAACGGGATCGACCACCAGCCGAGCAGCAAGGTGGCGATCAGGGCAGCGGCAAACGCGGCCAGCAAAACCAGCCAGCCCTCGCGGGCGATAAGGGGATGGGGCATGGGAGTGAGGCGTAAGGGGTGAGGGGCGAGGCGGAAAAGCCGTGGAGCGCTACACCTGCCTCACGCCTATCGCCTCACGCCTCACGTATTTAGTTCTTGGACTGGTCGACCAGCTTGTTCTTGCTGATCCACGGCATCATCGCGCGCAGCTTGGCGCCGACGACTTCGATCGGGTGCTCGGCGTTGAGGCGGCGGCGGGCAGTCATCTCGGGGTAGTTGGTGCGGCCTTCGAGGATGAACTGCTTGGCGTAGTTGCCGTTCTGGATGTTGTCCAGGCACTCTTTCATCGCGGCTTTCGACTGCGCGTTGATGACCTTGGGGCCGGTCACGTATTCGCCGTATTCCGCGTTGTTGGAGATCGAGTAGTTCATGTTGGC
>MKUE01000081.1 GCA_001897675.1 Thiobacillus sp. 65-1059
TTCGGGGGTCCAGATTTCGCCCGTGGGCTGGCGCGATTTGAAGGCCGCGCATAGCGGCGCGCCGGCGCCGATCTTTTCCGCGATGCGGTGGCGCCCGCGCGGCGTGCAGTAGCTGCCGTCCTGCTCCCCCGCCCCCTTGGCCGCGGTGGACACCGGATACTGGCGGATCAGCATGTCGCCGTCCGGATACGGCTCCCACAGGTACAACCGCTGCAGGCGCATGTCCACCTCGATCACCAGATCGCTCATTGCGCTGCCTCCTTTTTCTGCTGCCGGCGTGCCTCGAAGAAGCCCGAGATCATCGCCGCGCAGTCGTCCGCCAGCACCCCGCCGGAAATCTCGCAATGGTAGTTGAGGCGCGGCTCGGCAAACACGTCGACGATGCTGCCGTGCGCGCCAGTCTTGTATTCCTTTGCCCCGTACACCACCCGCGCTACCCGCGCATGCAGGATCGCCCCCGCGCACATCACGCACGGCTCCATCGTCACATACAGGGTGCAGCCCACCAGCCGGTAATTGCCGAGCCGCCCCGCCGCATCGCGCAGCGCCATCACTTCGGCATGCGCCGTGGGGTCGTGGCTGGAAATCGGCTGGTTATAGCCGCGCCCGACGATTTCGCCGCCGCACACCACCAGCGCCCCCACCGGCACCTCGCCCGCGTCCCAGCCCTGGCGCGCCAGTTGCAGCGCGGCGCGCATGTAATCCTCGTCCTCGGTCATACGTGTTCCAGCCAGTCGCAAGAGTCAACCCGGTTTATGTCTTTCTGGCTGGTCATGCGCGGTCGTTCTCGCGCTCGACCCGGGTGTCGATTCCGGATAGAAAAGCACGCGCGGCGAGTGTGGGTTGTTCAGCGATCGATTCGATGTAGCCGCCCCGAACGCGTGCCCCGAGTTTTTGGCCTGGCCGGACATTCAGCAAGCAACACGGGTTGCGTGAGATGACGGCCTGAAATTCGGGAGAAACAGCGATGGTTGTCATACAAAATCTCTGGAGGCGAGAGTCATTTCCCCGTTATTCGGCTGGTCGCCGTATCGTCCAACAGACGTCTGCCGTGTATGACGGCCGTCACCAGTATGTGTGCCGGCTGAATCCGATAAATCAAACGATAGCTGTATACAAAACGTTCCCGCAAGTCGGGTTGGTTCAGTTCGGGGACGATGCGTCCTGTCTGAGGAAACTGGCCCAGCCCAGAGGCTGCCACCAGTATTTTTCGACAACCGCAGCCGCATAAAATGCTGAATCGCGCGCGATATAACGCGCTATGTCATCTACGTCGTCCAGTGCTTCGGGCGACCAGACTACGACTTGATCAACCATTTACCCAGACGATCCCCTGCCTGCACTTCCGATATGGCGCCTTCGGCTTCTGCCCGCTCCAGCCCGCGCCGTATTTTCTCGATGACATACAGATGGTATTGCACGTCTTCCAGCGAACTGCCTTCCGGCAGCCGTTCGAGCAGGGATGCGGCTTCCTGTTTCGCTGTTTGCATGGCGGTCTCCAGTAAATAGCTGCCTTGACAGTTTATCACCCAGCGCCTGCGTCTTCCTCCAGCGCGGCGCGCATGTAGTCTTCGTCCGTCATCACATATCCAGCGGGCTCAACACCCCGTGTCCGCCCTTGTTCAATACATGGGTGTAAACCATCGTCGTCGCCACGTCCTTGTGGCCCAGC
>MKUE01000082.1 GCA_001897675.1 Thiobacillus sp. 65-1059
GAACAAGCTGATCGCCTTCTGGGACGACAACGGCATCTCGATCGACGGCCACATCGAACACTGGTACACCGACGACACCGCCAAGCGCTTCGAAGCCTATGGCTGGAACGTCATTGCCGGCGTCGACGGCCACGACGTGGTGGCGCTCGAAGCCGCCATCCAGAAAGCCAAGGCCAGCAGCGACAAGCCGACGCTGATCTGCTGCAAGACCGTCATCGGCAAGGGCTCGCCCAACAAGGCCGGCACCCACGATGTGCACGGCGCCGCGCTGGGCCACGACGAAGTCGAAGCCACCCGCAAGAACATGGGCTGGAATTCGCCAGCGTTCGAAATCCCCGCCGACATCTACGCCGGCTGGGACGCCAAGACCAAGGGCCAGGGCCTCGAAACCCTGTGGAACAACAAGTTCGCCGAGTACAAGAAGGCCTTCCCGGCCGAGGCCGCCGAATTCGAGCGCCGCATGAAGGGCGAGCTGCCCGCCAACTGGAAGGCACACGTCGCCGACAAGCTGGCCGCGATCAACGCCAAGGCCGAGACCGTCGCCACCCGCAAGGCCAGCCAGATCGCGATCAACGCGCTGGCCCCTGCACTGCCCGAGTTCCTCGGCGGCTCGGCCGACCTCACCGGCTCCAACCTGACCAACTGGGAAGGCTGCCATCCGGTGCGCCACGGCAAGCCCGGCAACTACATCAGCTACGGCGTGCGCGAGTTCGGCATGGCCGCGATCATGAACGGCATGGCGCTGCACGGCGGCGTGCTACCGTTCGGCGGCACCTTCCTGATGTTCTCCGAATACTCGCGCAACGCCATCCGCATGGCCGCGCTGATGAAGCAGCGCGTGATCCACGTGTTCACCCATGACTCCATCGGCCTCGGCGAAGACGGCCCGACCCACCAGCCGGTCGAGCAGACCGCGACCCTGCGCATGATTCCGAACATCGACGTCTGGCGTCCGTGCGACACCGTGGAAACGATGGTCGGCTGGGTGCATTCGGTTGAGCGCAGCGACGGCCCGACCTGCCACATCCTCTCCCGCCAGAACCTGCCGTTCATGGCGCGCGACGAAGCCACGATGGCAAACATTGCCAAGGGTGGCTACGTGCTCAAGGACGCCGCGGGTGCGAAGGCCGTCATCATCGCCACCGGCTCCGAAGTCGAGCTGGCCGTCAAGGCGCAGGAAGCGCTGGCTGCCGAAGGCATCGCGGTGCGGGTGGTGTCGATGCCGTCGACCAACACCTTCGACCGCCAGGACGCCGCCTACAAGGCCGGCGTGCTGCCGAAAGGCCTGCCGCGCGTCGCGGTGGAAGCCGGCGTGACCGACTTCTGGCGCAAGTACGTGGGCCTGGAGGGCGCCGTCATCGGCATCGACAGCTTCGGCGAATCCGCCCCGGCTCCGGCGCTGTTCAAGCACTTCGGCATCACCGCCGAGGCTGTCGTGGCCGCGGTCAAGGGCGTTCTGTGAACCGTGAGGTGTGAGGCGTAACGCCTCGCACCTATCGCCTCACGCCTCACCGCAACAAGATTTTCACTCACTGGAGACTGACACATGGCAATCAAAGTTGGCATCAACGGTTTTGGCCGCATCGGCCGCATGGCTTTCCGCGCGATCGCCAAGGACTTTAAGGACATCGAAGTGGTCGCGATCAACGACCTGCTCGACCCCGAGTACCTGGCGTACATGCTGAAGTACGACTCGGTGCACGGCAATTTCAACGGCGACATTTCGGTCGAAGGCAGCAACCTCATCGTCAACGGCAAGAAGATCCGCCTGACCGCCGAGCGCGAGCCCGCCAACCTGAAGTGGAACGAAGTCGGCGCCGACATCGTGATCCAAGGTGCTGAACGACAACTGGGGCATCAAGCGCGGCCTGATGAGCACCGTGCACGCCGCCACCGCCACCCAGAAAACCGTCGACGGCCCGTCTTCCAAGGACTGGCGCGGCGGCCGCGGCATCCTGGAAAACATCATCCCGTCCTCGACCGGCGCCGCCAAGGCCGTCGGCGTGGTGCTGCCGGAACTCAAGGGCAAACTGACCGGCATGGCGTTCCGCGTTCCCACCTCCGACGTGTCGGTGGTCGACCTGACGGTCGAACTGGAGAAGCCCGCCAAGTACGCCGACATCTGCGCCGCGATGAAGAAAGCCAGCCAGTCCGGCGACATCAGCAAGACGCTGGGCTACACCGACGAGAAAGTGGTTTCCACCGACTTCCGCGGCAACGGCTTCTCGTCGATCTTCGACGCCGAGGCCGGCATCGCGCTCGACGACACCTTCGTCAAGGTCGTGTCCTGGTACGACAACGAGTACGGCTACACCTGCAACATGCTGCGCTTCGTGCAGCACGTCGCGAAGTAAGTCAGTTGCAAGGGGCAAGTTGCAAGTCGCAAGGTTTTCCTTGTGGCTTGCAACTTGCAACTTGGTCTGTGGTTGTGAGCTTTAAGGCCTGGTGCGCTCCGTGTGCCAACCCTTAAACCTTACTTTTCAGGAGAAACACACCATGGCATTCATCCGCGTCACCGATCTCGATCTCGCAGGCAAGCGCGTATTCATCCGCGCCGACATGAACGTCCCGGTCAAGGACGGCAAGGTCACCTCCGACGCCCGCATCACCGCGTCGATGCGCACCATCGAGCATTGCCTCAAGGCCGGCGCCAAGGTCATGGTCACCTCGCACCTCGGCCGTCCCACCGAAGGCGAGTTCAAGGAGGAGGATTCGCTGAAGCCGGTGGTCGACGTCATCGCGCAGAAGCTCGGCAAGAACATCCGCCTGATCCGCGAATGGGTGGACGGCGGCTTCGAGGTCGCCGACGGCGAACTGGTGGTGCTGGAAAACTGCCGCGTCAACAAGGGCGAGAAGAAGAACGTCGACGACACCGCGAAGAAATACGCCGCGCTGTGCGACGTCTTCGTGATGGACGCCTTCGGCACCGCGCACCGCGCCGAAGCCTCGACCCACGGCATCGCCAAGTTCGCGCCGACCGCCGCCGCCGGCATCCTGCTGACCGAAGAGCTCGACGCGCTGGCCAAGGCGCTGGCCAACCCGGCGCGCCCGATGGTCGCCATCGTCGGCGGCTCCAAGGTCTCCACCAAGCTGACCGTGCTGGAGGCACTGTCGGAGAAGGTCGACCAGCTGGTGGTCGGCGGCGGCATCGCCAACACCTTCCTCGCCGCGATGGGCAAGAATGTCGGCAAGT
The DNA here is from genome assembly GCA_001897675.1 of Thiobacillus sp. 65-1059. Classification (GTDB taxonomy): domain Bacteria; phylum Pseudomonadota; class Gammaproteobacteria; order Burkholderiales; family Thiobacillaceae; genus Thiobacillus. The sequence goes on from MKUE01000082.1 coordinate 3,194, forward strand.
CGCTGTGCGAGCATGACCTGATCCCCACCGCCAAGGCGCTGATCGAGAAGATGGCCGCGCGCGGCGCCTCGATCCCCATCGCCGTCGACGTCGTGTGCGGCAAGAAATTCGACGCCAGCGAGCCCGCCGTGCTGAAGGGCGCCGACGAGGTCGCCGACGACGACATGATCTTCGACATCGGCCCGAAGAGCGCGCAGGAACTCGCCGACATCATCGCCAAGGCCGGCACCATCGTGTGGAACGGTCCGGTCGGCGTGTTCGAGTTCGACCAGTTCGGCGAGGGCACCAAGACCGTGTCGATGGCGATCGCCAACGCCGCGGGCTTCAGTCTCGCCGGCGGCGGCGACACCATCGCCGCGATCCAGAAGTACGACATCTACGACAAGGTGAGCTACATCTCGACCGCCGGCGGCGCCTTCCTCGAATACCTCGAGGGCAAGGTTCTGCCCGCCGTGGCGATTCTCGAGGAAAGGGCGCAGTAAAGGGGGTAGGGGCCAGGATTTAGGGGCTGGGGACTAGGGGAGGTGCGGCCGTGGCCGCGCCATTTTCAAATGCGCGGGGGCAGCCCGCGCAAGGCCCCCTAATTCCTGTCTCCTGGCCCCTGGTTCCTTAAGCCATTCCACCACACACTGATACCCCCCCAAATGATCCGCAGAACCAAAATCGTCGCCACCCTCGGCCCCGCCTGCTCCGATGCCAAAACCCTGGACCGGATGATGGAAGCCGGCCTGGACGTGGTGCGCCTCAACTTTTCCCACGGCGTGGCGCAAGACCATATCGACCGCGCCGAACTGGTGCGCTCGCTGGCGCGCGCGCGCGGCCGCGCGGTCGGCGTGCTGGTCGACCTGCAGGGTCCGAAGATCCGCATCGGCAAGTTCAAGGACGGCAAGATCGTGCTGGCCAAGGGCGATACCTTCATCCTCGATGCCGCCTGCGCGCTGGGCGACCAGACCCGTGTCGGCCTCGACTACAAGGAATTGCCGAACGATGTGAAGCGGGGCGTCACCCTGCTGCTCGACGACGGCCGCATCGAATTCTGGGTCGAGGACGTCAAGGGCGCGGAAATCCACTGCAAGGTGGTGCAGGGCGGCGTGCTGTCGAACAACAAGGGCATCAACCGCAAGGGCGGCGGGTTGTCGGCGGCCGCCCTGACCGAGAAGGACATCGAGGACATCAAGACCGCCGCCGCCCTCCAGGCAGACTACCTGGCGGTGTCGTTCCCGCGTTCCGGCGCCGACATGCGCCAGGCGCGCGAACTGCTGCGCGCCGCCGGCGGCAAGAGCCAGCTGGTCGCCAAGATCGAGCGCACCGAAGCGATCGAAAACCTGGAGGAGATCCTCGAGGCTTCCGACGCCATCATGGTGGCGCGCGGCGACCTCGGCGTGGAAGTCGGCGACGCTGCGGTACCCGCACTGCAGAAGCGCATGATCCGCATGGCGATCGAGCGCAACAAGGTCGTCATCACCGCCACCCAGATGATGGAGTCGATGATTTCCAGCCCGATTCCTACCCGCGCCGAGGTGTCCGACGTCGCCAACGCGGTGCTCGACGGCACCGACGCGGTGATGCTGTCGGCCGAAACCGCTGCCGGCCAGTTCCCGGTCGAGGCGATCCAGGCGATGGACCGCGTCTGCCTGGAAGCGGAAAAGGAAGCTGAGCCCCATTTTTCCGGCGCCCGTCTCGACCACAGCTTTTTGCGCCCGGACGAGGCGATTGCGATGTCGGCGGTGTTCACCTCGGTGCACCTCAACATCAAGGCCATCGCCGCGCTCACCGAATCCGGCAACACCTGCCTGTGGATGAGCCGTTTGTCCACCCGGGTGCCGATCTATGCCTTGACACCCGGGGTTCAAACCCGTAGAAAAGTCACTCTTTTCCGCGGCGTGTATCCGATCAACCTGAAAACCGCCACCAAGGATCGCGATATGCTGCTGGCGGAAGCCGAGGAGGAGCTGCGGCGACGCGGCGCCGTGCGCGAAGGCGATCTGATCCTGCTGACCATCGGCGAGCCGATCGGCCAGTCGGGCGGCACCAATACCATGAAGATCGTCCGTGTAGGCGACTCCAAAAAATCCTGAATTCCTGCAATAAACTTTTAACCTCTAGGAGAGTGTAAATGGCCCTGATTTCCCTTCGTCAACTGCTCGATCATGCCGCCGAGAACGGCTATGGCCTGCCCGCGTTCAACGTCAACAACATGGAACAGGTGCATGCCATCATGCAGGCCGCCGCCGCCGTGGATTCGCCGGTGATCCTGCAGGGTTCCGCCGGCGCCCGCGCCTACGCCGGCGAACCCTTCCTGCGCCACCTGATCCTGGCCGCGATCGAAATGTATCCGCACATTCCCGTCTGCATGCACCAGGACCACGGCGCGTCCCCCGCCATCTGCTTCCGTTCCATCCAGTCCGGCTTCAGTTCGGTGATGATGGACGGCTCGCTCAAGGAAGACGGCAAGACCCCCTCCACCTACGAATACAACGTCGAGACCACCCGCAAGGTGGCCGAACTGGCGCACGCCTGCGGCGTCTCGGTCGAAGGCGAACTGGGCTGCCTGGGCTCGCTTGAAACCGGCAAGGCCGGCGAGGAAGACGGCCACGGCGCCGAAGGCGTGCTGGATCATTCCGCGCTGCTGACCGACCCCGACGAGGCCGCCGACTTCGTCGCCAAGACCAAGGTCGACGCACTCGCCATCGCCATCGGCACCAGCCACGGCGCCTATAAGTTCACCCAGAAGCCCACCGGCAAGGTGCTGCGCATCGACCGCGTGAAGGAAATCCACGCCCGCATCCCCAACGTCCACCTGGTGATGCATGGCTCGTCGTCCGTTCCGGAAGACTGGCTCGCCATCATCAACAGCTACGGCGGCGACATGGGCCAGACCTACGGCGTGCCGGTGAGCGAGATCGTCGAAGGCATCAAGAACGGCGTGCGCAAGGTCAACATCGACACCGACCTGCGCATGGCGTCGACCGGCGCGATCCGCAAGCACCTCGCCGACAACAAGGCCAACTTCGACCCGCGCAAGTTCCTCAAGGAAGCCACCGTTGCCATGAGCGGCATCTGCCGCGACCGTTACGAAGCCTTCGGCGCAGCCGGCCAGGCCAGCAAGATCAAGAAGGTCTTCAACCTGGAAGAGATGCAGAAGCGCTACGACAAGGGCGAACTCGACCCCAAGGTCAACTGATCGCCGGCTTGCCGAAATCGGATGCCGAAATGAAATGGGACGCTGCGGCGTCCCATTTTTTTGAGCCCACGAGCACCGCGCTGATGATCTTGGTGGCGCCTTTCGGCGGGGAGCGGTCGTGCAGTTTGATCGCCTCGGCCGACTGTTCATCGGCCGAATCCGCCGGAGGCGCACAGCGCCACCTAGCTCAGCTATGGCGACCACAAACAATCTTCGCTGGATTGCCTTGAGACGAATGGAACTCAGAAGACGGTTTAACTGCCCCTCATCACGGCGGACGGATGCTATACCAAACAATAATGTGCCGGAGGCGACTTATGAATAATGCGGCGTTATCTGATCCTTCAAGCGCTCTCCTTGAGAGTCTTCCCAGCCTGCTGCCTGAGCTCGAAGTACTTTACAAGGATATCCATGCGCATCCGGAACTGTCGATGCAGGAGAAGCGCACGGCGGGTCTTGCGGCGAAGCATCTCCGGGACAATGGTTACGAGGTGACCGCTGACGTGGGCAAGACGGGGGTCGTCGGCCTGCTGCGCAACGGGGAAGGCCCCACGGTCATGCTGCGTGCCGACATGGATGCGCTCCCCCTCCGGGAAGCGAGCGGCGTCGATTATGCGAGCACCGTCATGGCCACGGATGCCGCGGGAAATTCCGTTCCGGTGGCGCATGCCTGCGGCCACGACATGCACGTGGCATGGCTGATGGGTGCGGCTTCGCTATTTTCGCAACGGCGCCAGGCTTGGCGCGGTACGCTGATGGTGGTTTTCCAGCCAGGCGAAGAGACGGCGCAAGGTGCGCGGGCCATGATTGACGATGGTCTGTTCACGCGTTTTCCCAAGCCCGATGTCGTGCTCGGCCAGCATGTCATGGTCGGCCCCGCAGGCACGGTCGCGGGCAGCGCCGGGCCGATCACCTCCGCCGCCGATAGCCTGCAAATTCGCCTGTTCGGACGCGGTGCGCATGGCTCGATGCCGCAAGCCAGCATCGATCCGATCGTCATGGCCGCGGCGATCGTCCTGCGACTGCAAACCATCGTTTCCCGCGAAGTGGCCGCCACCGACGCCGCAGTGGTCACCGTCGGGGTGTTGCAGGCGGGTACCAAGGAGAATGTGATCCCGGACGAGGCCATCATCAAGCTGAACATCCGGACGTTCGATGAAGGGGTACGCAAGCATGTGCTTGCAGCGATCGAACGGATCGTCAACGCCGAAGCGCAGGCTTCCGGCGCGCCGCGTGCGCCGGAGATCATCCCGTTGGATCGCTATCCCCTCAACGTCAACGACAAGCAGGCAAGCGACCGCATTGCGGAGGCCCTACGCCGCCATTTTCCGCCCGACCGCGTCCGGCACACCGGGCCGGCGCCGGCGAGCGAGGACTTCGGTTGTTTCGGGAGTGAATGGAACACGCCATCGGTATACTGGTTCGTCGGCGGGACCGATCCCGACGTCTATGCAAAAGCCAAGGCAGCGGGACGGATCAACGACCTGCCGGTCAATCACAGTCCCTTTTTCGCCCCCGTCATCCATCCAACCCTGCAGACGGGTATCGAAGCCATGGTCGCGGGTGCGTTGGCCTGGCTGGCCAAATGAAGAACTAATCAAACGTTTCAGCGCCCTCGCAGGACGTTTTCAATGCCGCTGATCCCCGTTCTCGAACAGAAGGCGATTCACGAACTTCTGCTGGTTTTCGACCTGGCGGGTACCTTTGTCTTCGCAACCAGTGGCGCGATGTTGGGCGTGCGCCGCAATCTCGATATCTTCGGAGTTCTGGTCCTGTCCTTCGCGGCCTCGAGTGCGGGGGGGATCACGCGCGATCTGTTGATCGGCGCCATCCCGCCCGCCGCGATCCGTGACTGGCGTTATCTTGCGGTTGCGCTTGCCGCCGGCTTGCTGGCTTTTTTCTGGTCGTCGCTGTTCGTGCGCCTGCGCACCGCGATATTGATCTTCGATGCGGCAGGTCTTGCGCTCTTTGCCGTCGCCGGCACGCAGAAGGCGCTTGCGTACGGACTGAACCCGTTGATGGCAGCACTGCTGGGCATGTTGACCGGCATCGGCGGAGGCATCGTGCGCGACCTGCTCGTCGCCCAGACACCCGCCGTGCTTCGGAGAGACCTCTACGCCCTCGCGGCACTTGCTGGCGCGCTGCTCGTTGTCATCGGACATGCACTGACTTTGCCGATAGTGCCGACCGCGATTGCTGGAGCCGTTGTCTGTTTCGGACTTCGATTGCTGGCGATCCGGCATGGCTGGAATCTACCTGTCCCACGGCCCCTCGAAAGCGGGGGCGAGAGGCGCGAGCGTGATTGACGGCCGTGGTGCGTCCGTAGTCAGCCGATGACGGCCAACCCAGCCAAGCAGTGAATCGGGGGGACGGCCGCGGTTGAATAAACGCGTGTGGCGACTGAATCTACCCCAGCATCGCCTTCAATGCCGCCAGCCGGTCGCTGCCGCTGGCCTTGGCTTCCGCGGTGGTGGGTTTCTCTGGCATCCGCACGTCGTCGCCCAGTTCGTCGATGAAGCGCGAGGGATCGCAGGCGACCGATTCGCGGGCGCGCTTGCGGCGCGAACAGTAGGACAGGGTGAGCGATTTCCGGGCGCGGGTGACGCCGACGTACATCAGGCGGCGCTCTTCTTCCAGGCGGCCTTCGTCGACCGCGTCGCGGTGCGGCAGGATGTTCTCCTCGACGCCGACCAGGAAGACGTGGCCGAATTCCAGGCCCTTGGCGGCGTGCAGGGTGGATAGCCGCACGGCGTCGGGCTCTTCCTCCTCGCGGCCTTCCAGCAGGGTGATCAGCGCGATGGTCTGGGTGATCTGCAGCAGGTTCTTGTCGTCTTCCTCGCCCTTCTTGGCGATCCAGGCGGCGAACTCCAGCACGTTGTTCCACTTGCTCTGCGCCGCGCGCTGGTCGTCCTGGTCGAACAGGTGGACTTCGTAGTCGATGGCCTTCAGCAGGTCGTTCAGCAGTTCGCCGGCCGGTTCGCGGACGACGCGTTCCTCGAAGCGGTTGATGAACTGACAGAACTCGACCAGCGGCGCCAGCTGGCGCTCGCCGATCTGCGATGCGGCGGCGGCGGAGAACACCGCCTCGAACAGGCTGACGTGCAGGGTGGCGGCGACCTGGCCGAGCTTTTCCAGCGTCGCTGCGCCGATGCCGCGCTTCGGCGTGGTGACGGCGCGGATGAAGGCCGGGTCGTCGTCGCTGTTGGCGATCAGCCGCAGGTAGGAAATCACGTCCTTGATTTCGGCGCGGTCGAAGAACGACTGTCCGCCCGACAGCTGGTAGGGCACTTTCTCGTTCCTCAGCGCCTGCTCGAACACGCGCGCCTGGTAGTTGCCGCGATAGAGGATGGCGTAGTCGCGCCATTCGGTGCGGTGCTGAAACTTGTGCGACAGCAGGCGCATCACCACCGACTCGGCCTCGTGCTCGTCGTCCTTGGTGGGCATCACCTGGATCGCGTCGCCATAGCCGAGATCGCTCCACAGCCGCTTCTCGAACAGCTTGGGGTTGTTGGCGATGAGGCTGTTGGCGGCTTTCAGGATGCGCACGGTCGAACGGTAGTTCTGCTCCAGCTTGACCACGTGCAGGTGCGGGTAGTCCTCGTTCAGCTGCCGCAGGTTGTCGGCCGAAGCGCCGCGCCAGCCGTAGATCGCCTGGTCGTCGTCGCCGACCGCGGTGAACGCCGCGCGCACGCCGGTGAGCTTCTGCAGCAGGCGGTACTGCGCGACGTTGGTGTCCTGGTATTCGTCGACCAGGATGTGGCGCAGCCGGTTCTGCCATTTCTCGCGCAGTTCAATATGGGTATCCAGCAATTCCGCCGGCAGGCGGATGAGGTCGTCGAAATCGACCGCCTGGTAGGCGCGTAACGTCGCGTCGTAACGGTCGTAGATTTTGGCGTAGGCGCGCGCGTTGTCGTCCTCGGCGGTGGCGAGCGCGGCGGCGGGCGACTTCAGTTCGTTCTTCCACAACGAGATGCGGCTCACCGCGCGGCGGATTTCCTGCTTGTCGGTGGTCTTGATGATTTCCGACACGATGCCGGCGGCGTCGGCCGAATCGAGAATGGAGAACGCCGGCTTCAGTTCGGCGAACTTCGCGTCCTCGCGCAGCATCCTCAGGCCCATCGAGTGGAAGGTGGTGACGATGAGACCCTTGGTGTTGACGTTCTGCGTCAGTTTCGACGCGCGCTCCTGCATCTCGCGCGCGGCCTTGTTGGTGAAGGTGATGGCGGCGATCGAGCCCGGCTTGTAGCCGCACTCGCCGATCAGATACGCGATCTTGTGGGTGATCACCCGGGTCTTGCCGGAGCCGGCGCCGGCCAGCCGGAGCAAGGGGCCGTCGAGATACTTTGCCGCTTCGCGCTGCGGCGGATTCAACGCGGCAAGCAGGCTCATGCGGCGGGTGCGGTGCCGAATTCGCGGTTCAGCCAGGCGTTGATGTCGTCCGACTCGTACAGCCAGGTCTGCTTGCCCTGATCGTCGGTGATCAGCAGGCAGGGCACCTGCGGCTTGCCGCCGCCGGCGATCAGGGCGGCGCGGTGTGCCGCGTCATGCTGGGCATCGCGCAGCTCGATGTCGAGCGACAGCCGTTGCATCGTGCGCCGGGTCTTGAGGCAGAACGGGCAGGTGGGGTAGTGGTACAGCGCCAGGCTGCGCGTACGCGCGTCGATTTCCTGCTGCGCGGCAGCGGGACGCACGACGCCCTTCGGACGCGTCAGCCAGTAGCCCAATAGCATGAAGGGCGTGAGGATGAGGCGGAGGGTACGGAAAAACAGGCGGATCAGGGGTTTCATGGCGCAGGCGTCACAAGAGGTTCGGGCGGGAGCGCTATGATGCGGGTCAACACAGCGTACAAACTTTCAAAGCGTATTTTATATGTCCACCTATGCCATTGGCGATCCTCAGGGATGTCAAACCTCGCTTTTGCGTTTGCTCGATGAAGTGAAATTCGACCCGGCCGCCGACCGGCTGTGGCTGGTCGGCGATCTGGTCAACCGCGGGCCGGATTCGCTGGCGGTGTTGCGCTTCGTCAAAAGTCTGGGGGAGTCCGCCATCAGCGTGCTCGGCAACCACGATCTGCACCTGCTGGCGCTGGCCGAAGGCTACGGCCGCGCGCACAAGGGCGACACGCTCGACGCGGTGCTGGCGGCGCCCGACCGCGACGAGCTGCTGGCCTGGCTGCGCCAGCGCAAACTGGCCTGGCGCGAAGGCGATTTCCTGATGGTGCATGCGGGCGTGCTGCCGGGCTGGACGCTGGACGACACGATGCAGCGGGCGGCCGAGGCCGAGGCGGTGCTGCATGGCGCGCATTACCGCGATTTCTTCGCGCAGATGTACGGCAACGCGCCGGTGGCCTGGGATGAGGATTTACAGGGTGTCGAGCGGCTGCGGGTGATCGTCAACGCCTTCACCCGGCTGCGCTACTGCACGCCGACGGGCGAAATGGAATTCCACCACAAGGGGGCGCCCGGCACGCAGCCGGCCGGCTGGCTGCCGTGGTTCGAGGTGCCGGGGCGGCAGAGCGCGGCGGCGACGCTGGTGTTCGGCCACTGGTCG
>MKUE01000083.1 GCA_001897675.1 Thiobacillus sp. 65-1059
ATCCTGGTCGACCGCGACGGCCACAAGGCCATCGTCATCGGCAAGGGCGGCGAAAAGCTCAAGACCATCTCCACCCAGGCGCGGCTCGACATGGAGCGCGCCTTCGACGGCAAGGTGTACCTGGAGGTCTGGGTGAAAGTGAAGGGCGGCTGGGCCGACGACGTGCGGATGCTGAAGTCGCTCGGGATCGATTGATGGTTTTTTGCGCGCAGAGCGCAAGGGAACGCGAAGTTGAGTGACGGCAGTCGCGTCGCGCGCGCAACGCTCCGGTTCGGCCTTCGGGCCGCCTTCGCGCCTCTACGCGGCTAGCGGCTTACTTGCATGTCCACCGACGCCCGCATCAACAACGAGCCCGGCTTCATCCTCCACACCTATCCTTTCAAGGAGACCAGCGTGGTGGCGGAAGCGTTCACCCGCAGCCACGGACGCGTGGCGCTGATCGCGCGCGGCGCGCGCCGCCCGGCATCCATGCTGCGCGGGCTGATGCAACCCTTCACCCCGCTGCTGCTGTCGTGGTTCGGCAAGTCCGAGCTGAAAACCCTGCATGCGGCGGAATGGCAGGGCGGGCTGCTGGCGCCGCAGGGACGCGCGCTGATGTGCGGGTTCTATCTCAACGAACTGCTGTTGCGCCTGCTGGCGCGCGGCGATGCGCACGAACGGCTGTACGACCGCTATGTCGATACCCTCGGCCAGCTGGCGGGCGAGTGCGGCACCGCGGATTACGAACGCGCCACTTATTTTGAGCAGATATTGCGCCGCTTCGAGAAGAACCTGCTCTCCGAGATCGGTTACGGCGCCACTTTCGATCTCGAGGCCGAGAGCAGGGCGCCGATCGATCCCGCTGCCCGTTACGTGTTCCAGCCTGAACGCGGCGCGCTGCCTGCGGGCGGGCAGCCGGGTTGCCCGGTATCCGGACAGACGCTGATCGACCTGGCTGCCGACCGTTTCGAGCGCCCGGCCACACTGGTCGAAGCCAAGACCCTGATGCGCACGCTGATCAACCATACCCTGGGCGCCAAGCCGCTTTATACTCGCCAGCTATTGCGCGAACTCACCGACCTTACTCCATGAGCATCTACCTCGGCGTCAACATCGACCATATCGCCACCCTGCGCCAGGCGCGCAAGACCCGCTACCCGAGCCCGGTCGAGGCCGCGCTGATGGCTGAGACCGCGGGCGCCGATTCGATCACCCTGCATCTGAGGGAAGACCGCCGCCACATCCAGGACGCCGATGTGGCGATCCTGCGCCAGGTGCTGAAGACCAAGATGAACCTCGAAATGGCGGTGACCGAGGAAATGCTCGACATCGCCTGCGCCATCCGGCCGCAGGACGTCTGCCTGGTTCCGGAAAAGCGCGAGGAACTGACCACCGAGGGGGGGCTCGACGTCGCTTCCCAGCTGCCCAAAATACAGGCGGCCTGCGCGCGGCTGGCACAGGCGGGCATCCGCGTGTCGCTGTTCATCGATGCCGATTTTGCGCAGATCGATGCCGCCCATGCGGCCGCCGCGCCGGTAATCGAAATCCACACCGGGCAGTACGCGGATGCGCCGACCGATGCCGCCCGCGTCGCCGAATTCGAGCGCATCCGCACGGCCGTGGCCTACGCCCGGAGTCTGGGGTTGACGGTGAACGCCGGCCACGGCCTGACCTATCACAATGTGCGGCCGATCGCAGCGCTGCCGGGCATGCACGAGCTCAACATCGGCCATGCGATCGTCGCGCAAGCCTTGTTCACGGGCTGGCAGGCGGCGGTGGCGGAGATGAAGCGGCTGATGGCGGACGCCGCTGCCCGCGGCACGCTGCCGAATCGTTGACCTGCTTGAGATAGGCGATGAGGTCGGCGCGCTCCTGGCGATCCGCGATGCCGGCATAGCCCATCGCGGTCCCTGGCACGGTCTTGAGCGGATTCGCCAGAAAGCGATCGAGCGTCCGCGCATCCCACACCAGATTCGAGCGGCGCATCGCATCCGAATACGCGAAGCCTTGCACGCTGCCGGCGCGGCGGCCGAACAGCCCGCAATGCCGGGGACCGGTACGGTCGTAGGCGAAGGCATGGCAAGCGAGGCAGCGCGCGTAGACCGCCTCACCCCGCACGGGATCGCCGTGCGCGAGCGCGGCGGCCGGCGCAGCATTCGCGAGGAGGGCATGCACGGCACCGGCGACCAGGATCGCCGCCCCGGACTTTTTCACGACATGAAGGCGGATGGCACCGGGGTCTCGCCCAATGCATTGCGCAGGATGGCCCAGTGCATCGCTTCGTCGCCGAGAATGCTGGCAGCAGCCTTGGCCAGTTCGCGGTTGCCGAATACCGGCACGGCGCCGAGATACGCGCTCACCGCGCCTCTTTCGAGCATCGCGGCGAAGCGCAAGACGTCGGCCTGGCTTTTCAGGGTGTCGACCGGGAAGGTGTATTTCTCTTTCGCTGCCACCGGCTGCCCGCCCAGCTTGACGATGGTTTTCGCCAGCACGTCGGCGTGTTCCTTGTGATGCCCCTGAAACGCCAGCGCAAGATCGAGCGCCGGTTTTTGCAGCAGCCCGCTTTCCGCACCCAGCTGGTAGGCAGCGATGGCCTCGAGTTCGGCGCCCAGCGCCGTGTTCAGGATGCGCGCGTCGGAGGCGCCGGACTGGCCGCCCTTGGCGAGCGCATCGCGTCCGGCGAGCAGGGCGACGGCCGCTCCCGACAGAAGCAGGCCGGAGTGGCCGAGAAAGGCGCGACGCGTCCCGTCGTCCGGATTTGCCGGAATGGATAGGTGCGTCGTGTCCTGCTTTTGAATGAATGAAAACATGGTGGTCTCCTGACAGGGAAGGTGCTGCGGTGGAACCTGGCGACAGCTGGCCAGGCAGGATCAGGCGTCGTCCGCCCGGCGGGTATTCAGCTTCGCCAGAACCCCCGCGACAATGCGGTCGCAACGGTCGCCGGCGAAAGAGAATGCGTCCGCGAGGCTGAAATCGATTTCGCGCGCCAGTGCCTCGCGCAGCAGTCCCCTGGCGCGAAAGTAGCGGGTGCGTACCGTTTCCGGCGGAATGCCGAGGCAGGCCGCCGTTTCGTCGACGGACATTTCTTCCAGCGCGCGCAGCACGAAGACAGTGCGAAAGGCGTCCGGCAGCCGATTGATCTTGTCCTCGACCAGACGGCGCGTTTCCAAGCGCATCAGGGCATGCTCGGGTTGTTCGGGTGAATGCTCGCCCATATTCGCCTCAGACAGTCTGTCGTCCTGCTCCGCATCGCCATACAGGTCGATCACCTCGGCCTGCCGGTGGCGCTTGCGCAAGCGTGCGATGGCCGCGTTGACGACGATGCGCACCAGCCAGGTGGACAAGCTGGCATTGCCGTGGAACTGGGCCATCGCGCGATAGGCAAGAAGATAGGCCTCCTGCACGGCGTCTTCGGCCTCGGCGTCGTCATTCAGGATGCTGCGCGCGGTCCGGTAAAGCGTTTGATTGTGGCGCCGCATCAGGCGCTGGAGCATGGATAGGTCGCCCTCCGCGATGCGCTGCGCAAGCTCGGCGTCGGTTAGGGGCTGCTCGGCGGTTTTTTCCTGGGGGCGGCGCATGGCGCTCTCCGTCTGCTTCGGGCTCTTGTCACATTAGATGACGGCAAAACTTTTCGCGTTCCCGGCAGGCGCCTGCGGAATAAACCGCGCTGAACGGGGAGTGCCGGATTGCGGACGAAGGGGAATGGGGCGGCCGGCGATCGGGGCCGCGGCGAGCTTAAGCTTGGCGGCGGCGGTTCCACCACCAGTAGCCGCCGATCACCAGCGCAACAAAGGCGGCGACGCCGGCAGTGATGAGATGCTGGTATTCCCTGATAAGGGCTTCATTGCCGCCCAGGAAATAACCGAACAGCGTGAGGATGAGCGACCACAATCCGGCGCCGAGGCAGGTATAGAGCGCGAACGTGCCGGGGTTCATGCGGGTGAGCCCGGCGGGAATCGAGATCAGATGGCGGATGCCGGGAATCAGGCGGCCGGTGAAGGTCGAGACCGCGCCGTGCTTCAGGAAGAAAGCATCGGTCTTGTGCAGCAATGCAGGCCGCACGAAGAAATAACGTCCCCAGCGTTCGAGGAAGGGCCGCCCCACCCACATCGCCACCACATAGTTGAGCGACGCCCCGGCCAGGCTGCCGACGGTGGAGGCGAGCATGATCAGCCAGAAATTCATTTCCCCCTGGTGCGCCAGATAGCCCGCAGGGATCAGCACCAGTTCGCTCGGCACCGGCAGCACCGTCGATTCCAGTGCCATCAGGAAAAAAATTCCGGTATAGCCCCAGCCGTGGACGGTGGCGAGAATCCAGTTGATGAAGTCGTGCAGCATGTCAGAAAGGCAGGTTTAAGATGCAAGGTGCAAGTTGCAAGAGGCAAGGCAGTGCGCTTCGCTATCTTGAATCTTGCTTCTTGCTTTTTGAATCTCAAACAACGGCTTCTTCCTTCTTCTCCACCGGCTTGATGAAGTGCTCGCGCTTGACGCCGAACATCAGCAGCAGGGGGCTGGCGACCAGGTTCGACGAGTAGATGCCGAACATGATGCCGATGGTCAGCGCGAGCGCGAAGTTGTGCAGCGCCTCGCCGCCGAAGAAAAACATCGACAGCACCATGAGCTGGGTCGAGCCGTGGGTGATGATGGTGCGGCTCATGGTACGGGTGATGGCATCGTCGATGATGTGCGGGATGGTCGCGCCGCGCATCTTGCGGATGTTTTCGCGGATGCGGTCGAACACCACCACCGATTCGTTGACCGAGTAGCCGAGAACCGCCAGCACGCCGGCCAGCACGGTCAGCGTGAATTCCCACTGGAAGAAGGCAAACATGCCGAGGATGATGACGATGTCGTGCATGTTGCCGAGCATGCCCGCCACCGCGAAGCGCCATTCGAAGCGGATCGCCAGGTAGGCCATGATGCCGAAGGCGACCAGCAGCAGCGCCAGCGCGCCGCTGTCGTAAAGTTCCTTGCCGACCTGGGGGCCGACGAAATCGACGCGCTTCAGCTCGATCGTGGCATCGACCGACTGCAAGGCGGCCATCACGCGGTTGCTGGTTTCCGCGGCGTTGGCTTCGCCCTTGTTGGGCAGGCGGATCAGCACGTCGTGGCTGGTGCCGAAGTTCTGCACCGAGATTTCGGGCAGGCCGGTCTTTTCCAGCGCCGTACGAATCACATGCAGATCGGCTGGCTGGTCGGTGCGGACCTCGATCAGGGTGCCGCCGGTGAAATCGACGCCCAGGTTGAGACCGCGGTCCCACAGTGCCCACACCGCGAACAGGAAGGTGAGCAGCGAAATCGCCGTCGTCGCCTTCCCCCAACTCATGAAGGGGATGGTTTTCTTGAATGGGAAAAATTCCAGCATGGCGTAATCCTTAGATCGAGATTTTCGTCAGCCGTGCCTGGCGGCCATAGACAAGGTTCACCATGGCGCGCGACACGGTAACGGCGCTGAACATGGAGGTGAGGATGCCCAGACACAGCACCACGGCGAAGCCGCGCACCGGGCCGGAGCCGAGCCAGAACAGCGCAATGCCGGCGATCATCGTGGTGAGGTTGGAGTCGAGAATGGTGGCCCAGGCGCGCTCGTAGCCGGCGTGGATCGCCGCCTGCGGAGTGAGGCCGGCCCGGATCTCCTCGCGGATGCGCTCGTTGATCAGAACGTTGGCGTCGATCGCCATGCCGAGCGTGAGCGCAATCGCCGCCATGCCGGGCAGGGTGAGCGTGGCCTGCATCATGGAGAGCAGCGCGATCAGCAGGAGGGCGTTGATGGCCAGCGCGACCGACGAGATCAGGCCGAACACGCGGTAGTAGATGACCATGAAGCTGACGACCGCGAGGAAACCCCAGATGTTGGAGTGGAAGCCCTTGTCGATGTTCTCGGCGCCCATGCTGGGGCCGACGGTGCGTTCTTCCACGATCTGCATCGGCGCCGCGAGCGCGCCGGCGCGCAGCAGCAGGGCGACATCGGAGGCTTCCTGCGCGGTTTCCATGCCGGTGATCTGCACCCGGCCGCCGCCGATTTCCTCGCGGATGACCGGCGCGGTGATCGCCTCGGCACGGCCTTTTTCGATCAGCAGGATGGCCATGCGCTTGCCGACGTTCTCGCGCGTCACGTCCTTGAAGATGCGTGCGCCCTTGCCGTCCAGGTTGATATGCACCGCGGCCTGGCCGCTCTGGCTGTCGAAGCCGGGCGAGGCATCGGTGATCGAGTCGCCGGTCAGCACCACGTCCTTCTTCACCGCGATATTGCCGCCTTCGCGGCTGGCCACGATGTCGTCGCCGAACGGCGCCTGTCCCTGACTGACGGCAAGCGGGTCGGCCTGCTCGTCGACCATGCGGATTTCCAGGGTGGCGGTGCGGCCCAGAATGTCCTTCGCCTTGGCGGTGTCCTGCACGCCGGGCAGTTGCACCACGACGCGGCTGGCGCCCTGCTGCTGGATGACGGGTTCGGCCACGCCGAGTTCGTTGACGCGGTTTCTGAGCGTGGTGATGTTTTGCTGCAGGGCGAATTCCTGCACCTTGGTTTGGGCTTCCGGTTTCAGGCGTGCGGTCAGGGTGAAGCCTTCGGCCTGGTCTTCGGGGCTGAAGGCGAGCTCGGCGAACACCGAGCCCAGCTTGTTTGCGGCCGCATCGCGCTGGTCGCGGGTCGCGAAGTGCACGGTAACGGCATTGCCTGCGCGGCTGATGCGCCCATAGCGGATCTTGTCGCTGCGCAGCTCGGTGCGGAAATCGTTCTGGTAACGGATGGCCGCTTTTTCCAGCGCGGCCTTCATGTCGACTTCGAGCAGGAAATGCACGCCGCCGCGCAAGTCCAGGCCGAGGTACATGGGCAGCGCATGGATCGACGACAGCCAGGGCGGCGAGGCCGACACCAGGTTGAGCGCCACGGTGTAGCGTTCGCCCAGGTTGTTTTGCAGCACGTCCTTGGCCTTGATCTGCACGTCGGTGCTGGCAAGCCGCACCTTGATGCTGTTGCCCGCCAGCTCCACCGCGTTGTAGGCCACCTGGGCAGCCTTCAGCGCGGATTCCACCTGTCCCAGCAGCGCGGTGTCGACCTTTTCGCTGGTGCGCACCGGCGAGACCTGCACCGCGGGCACTTCGCCGAAGAAGTTGGGCAGGGTGTAAAGGAATGCAACCACCAGCGTGATGCCGATGAGCACATATTTCCAGAGCGGGAAGCGGTTCATGTTTAGGTGAGGTGTTAGGCGTTAGGCGTTAGGCGTTAGGAGGGGAGGCGGGTTTGGTTTTCACCTGGCGCCTCACCCTTCACGCCTCACAGAGATTTGATCGTGCCCTTGGGCAGCAGGGTCTGCACCGACTGCTTCTGCACGTGAGTAATCACGCCGTCGGCGATTTCCAGCGACACGTAGTTGTCGCCGATCTTGGCAACCTTGCCGAGCTGGCCGCTGGCGGTGACGACTTCGTCGCCCTTGGCCAGTTCGGTCAGCATTTTCTTCTGCTCCTTGGCGCGCTTCATCTGCGGGCGGATGAGCATGAACCAGAACAGGACGAAGATGATGATCAGCGGCAGAAAGTCGGTGATGCCGGGGGTGGCCGATGCGGCGGTTTGCGCGTGGGCAAGTGAAATCATGGGTGACGCTCCAAATTAAAGGCGGTTTGCTGAAAAACCCGGCGATTCTACCATCCGCGTGTTTGCATCTCGTGAAACTGCGCCGCGAAGTCGGCAAAGCGATGGGTCTCGATGGCGGCCCGCATCCCGGCCATCAGCCGGTGGTAGTAATGCAGGTTGTGGATGGTGGCCAGCCGCGCGCCCAATATCTCATTGGCGCGGATCAGATGGTGCACGTAGGCGCGGCTGAAATGGGTGCAGGTGTGGCAGTCGCATTCGT
>MKUE01000084.1 GCA_001897675.1 Thiobacillus sp. 65-1059
TCGACATGTGCGTCGGCCAGTGCGGCATCTGGGTGGGCGAGAACATCGAGCCGGAGAAGAAGAACTCCGAACTGATGCCGACCGAGCCCTACCTGCTGGGTTCCCACTCCGGCTGCTGCGGCATCTGGGTGTCGGGCCCCGAGGACGTCGGTGCCCCCACCGACGAAGCCCACGCCGATGCGGCCAAGATCCCGGCCCACCTGCCCAAGGGCTGGAACTGGGGCTACCGCTCGATGACCACGGTCAAGGGCCTGTTCACCGCCGGCGACGGCGTGGGCGCCTCCGGCCACAAGTTCTCCTCCGGCTCGCACGCCGAAGGCCGCATGTGCGCCAAGTCCATGGTCAAGTACTGCATCGACAACAAGGACTGGAAGCCGGAACTCGACACCCCCGTCGAGCAACTGGTGGAAGAGATCTACAAGCCGGTGCGCACCTTCCTCGAGCACAAGGACTACACCACGGCGATCGACGTCAACCCCAACTACATCACGCCCAAGATGCTGCAGTTCCGTCTGCAGAAAATCATGGACGAGTATGTTGCCGGCGTCGCGACCTACTACAAGACCAACGCCAACATGCTGGCCGTGGCCGAAGACAAGCTCGGCATGCTGAAGGAAGACGCCGAGAAGATGCGTGCGAAGGACCTGCACGAGTTGCTGCGCGCGTGGGAAAACTACCATCGCATCCTGACGGCCGAAGCCCACATGAAGCACATCCAGTTCCGCGAAGAAAGCCGTTACCCCGGCTTCTACTACCGCATGGACAAGAACTTCGTCGATGAGGAAAACTGGCATTGCTTCGTGAACTCGGTCTACGACAAGAACTCCAAACAGTGGAACTGCTTCAAGCGCGCCCACGTGGATCTGGTCGACAAGTCCAAGCTGTTCAAGCCCGCTGCGCACTAATCCATCAGTGATGCAGTAAACTCCGGGCGCCCTTGCGGCGCCCGGTTTTTTGGGCGACGCCAAATCACTACAGCGCGCCCGGTTTTTTTCAAGCGGTTAAAACTGCAAGACCGACAAGGTTTAGCATCCAGCCGAAAGCGCGTACTCTAGAAAAGGTTGCAGGAAAGTTGGCGCTTTCGCGTGCGTGTTACTGAAATGAAGTGGGGTTCGCCCCTGGAAGGTAGTGTGAAATGAACGAAAACGAATTCAAGGACCTGATCGAGGACTCCCCGTTTGCCAGCAGCCCGGTCAAACCCACCATGCTGGCGGAAGACGCCAAGCTGCAATTCCGCTGCCATCGCGACGTCAAGTGCTGGAATGCCTGCTGCAGCAACATCGACATTCCTTTGACCCCCTACGACGTGCTGCGTCTGAAAAAGCGCCTCGACATGTCGTCGGGCGAATTCCTCAAGCAGTACTCGGTGCCGTTCGAGATGGACAAGGACGGCATGCCCGGCATCAAGCTGAATCCGGTCGAGGGCGGCACCGCCTGCCAGTTCATGACGCCCGAAGGCTGCGGCGTCTACGAAGACCGCCCCACCGCCTGCCGCTATTATCCGGTCGCGCTGTTGACCATGCGCCGTTCGGACGAGTACGTCGACCGCAGCGCCTACGCGCTGGTGAGAGAAGCCCACTGCCTTGGCCACTTCGAGGACAAGGTCCAGACCATCGAGGAATACCGCCACGAACAGGGCGTTGACGAGTACGACCAGAAAGCGCACGCATGGCGCCAGCTGGTGGTCAAGCGCAAATCGGCCGGCCCCGCCATCGGCAAGCCCACGCCGGTTTCCAACCAGTTGTTCTTCATGGCAAGCTACGACGTCGACCGCTTCCGCGCCTTCGTCATGAGCCCGAGTTTCAACGACACCTACGACATTCCGGTCGAGATCATGGCGGCGCTCATCGCCGACGACGAAGCCCTGCTCGATTTCGGCCTGAACTTCCTGCGCCACGCGCTGTTCGGCGAAAAATTCGTCGAGGAGCGGCCGGACGCCTACGAGAAGCGTCTCGCCCGTCGCCGCGCCCTGGCCGAGCAGGAGAAAGAAGCCGAGTTCCAGCAAAAGATGGCACTCGAGGATGACAAGTATTCGGGCAATCATTGAGCCGATGCGCCACCTGATCGCGCTGACCGGCATGGCCGCGCTGGCACTGGCGGCCGGCACGCAAGCCGCTACGCTCAACAAGTGCATCGATGCGCAGGGCAAGGTCACCTATTCCAACCTGCCCTGCCGCAATGCCCGGGAAGCCCGTACAGTGGAAATCGATCCCGTACCGCTGCCTGACCCGGTACGCTCGCAGCCGGAGCGGATGCAAGCTGCCAAACCTGCCGCACCCGATGCCCGTTCCAACGAACCCGCCAGCCTCCACCTCGACACCCGGCGCGCGACGGGCAAACCGGCAACGGGCGCCTCTGCGCGCCAGTGCGATGCGATCGCCGACAAGCTGGGACGCATATTCGACAAAATGGACCAGGCGCGCCGCAATGGCTACACGCAGAAGCAGATGGATGCGTGGAACCGGGATGTCAAAGACCTCGAGCGTAAAAAACAGCAGTCCGGCTGTTTCTGAGAATGCCCCTTCCAAGCATGGCTGCCCGCACCCTCGACCCCACCCACCGCCTGATCGAAAAAGAGCCCTACTACGAAGCCGTCGGCGATGAAATCCGGCTATTCGAAGCCGCCTACCGGCAACAGATCCCGGTCTTGTTGAAAGGCCCCACCGGCTGCGGCAAGACGCGCTTCATGGAACACATGGCCTGGCGCCTCAGGCGGCCGCTGATCACGGTTTCGTGCCACGACGACCTCACTGCCTCCGACCT
The DNA here is from genome assembly GCA_001897675.1 of Thiobacillus sp. 65-1059. GTDB lineage: Bacteria > Pseudomonadota > Gammaproteobacteria > Burkholderiales > Thiobacillaceae > Thiobacillus. The sequence continues at coordinate 2,764 of MKUE01000084.1, forward strand.
GGTCGGCCGCTATCTGGTGAAGGGCGGCGAAACCGTGTGGGTCGACGGCCCGCTCACCCGCGCGGTGCGCGCAGGCGGCATCTGCTATCTGGACGAAATCGTCGAGGCGCGCAAGGACACCATGGTGGTGATCCATCCGCTAGCCGACGATCGCCGCACCCTGCCGATGGAAAAACTCGGCCAGATCGTCGAGGCGCCAGCCGAATTCTGCCTGGCTATTTCCTACAACCCCGGCTACCAGAGCGTCCTGAAGGATCTGAAGCAGTCAACCCGCCAGCGCTTCGTCGCACTGGAATTCGACTACCCTTCGGCCGCGCTCGAACGCCGTATCGTCGCCGCCGAATCCGGCGTGGCCGAAGCCGTCGCCGACAATCTGGTGCGCTTCGCGCAGATGACGCGCAACCTCAAAGGCAGCGGGCTGGAGGAAGGCGCTTCCACGCGGCTGCTGGTGCATGCCGGCAAGCTGATCGCCGACGGCATCAGCCCGGTGACGGCATGCAAATCTGCGGTCGCGCAGGCAGTCACCGACGACGCCGACATGCTGAAAGCGATCCAGGAACTCTCGTCGTCGATTTTCTGAGCCGAAGCGGGCATCCGACATGGCGCAGCCGCCGCTTTCCGCCGCAGACATGGAATCCAGCCTCCACATCTGGCTGGAAACCGAATTCACCTACTTCAAGGTCGAGCAACTCGCCGCCGAGCTCGAACCGCTGGCGCGTGACGAGCAGGACTTCATCCTCGGCTGGATTCGCCGCATCGCCTCCACCCACATCACGCTCGCCTGGCAGTTCGGCCGCCGCGCGCCGGCGCTGCTGCCGCGCCTGGAGCGACGCCTGCTGGAGGCCTGGGCGGTGCATGCCTGCGACGTCTACGACCGTACTGGCCTGCAGACCGCGCTCAGGGTGATGGAGCAAGTCGACAGCTTCGATGTGGCGCAGCACCGGAACGATGCGGCCGGCGCGCTGTTCGACGAAATCGCGCCGGTGCTCGGCAATTTCGTCTGCGGCCTCTCCGGCCGGCGGCTGCGCATCGAGGAAGGCGACGCCGCCTGGACCGACGGCGAGCGCATCGTGCTGCCGCCATTGATCGCCGCATTGCCGGATCGGGACGACAACTTCCAGCTCGCCAAGGCCACCGTCGCACTGCTATGGGCGCAGACCCGTTTCGGCACCCTGCGCATCGACCATGAAGGCGTCGCGGCCCACTATGCCGACCCGGAACGCGCGCTCGCCCGTCTTTACGCGCTGGAAACGCTGCGGCTCACCGCGCGCATCGCACGCGAGCTGCCCGGCCTGCACCGCCAGATGCAGCGCCTGCGCGCGCAGCTCGACCCTGAATTGCCGCCCGGCTGGCGGCGTTTCGAAACCGCGCTCGCCGCCGACCATGCCACGCAGGACGACAGCCTGGCCCTGCTCGGCGCCGCCTACGCCGAAGCCGAATGCCCGCAATGGAGCGACCAGGGCAGCCTGCGTCCGGAGGCGATTGCCGCCGCCCGCGCCGCCCGGCTGGACAAGGAGAAGGCGCGGCTGCGCATCAGGCTGGCCGAGTTGCTGGAAGAGCACCAGGCTGCGCAAACCGGCCCGCATCCAGCGCCCGCAACGCCGCCTGCGCTGGATGCCGAGCCGCGCGACGAAAACGGCCGGCTCGATTTCGAGATCACCCTCGACGGCGCACCGCTGGCGCCGCCCGACGACGTCAAACAGCTGCTCACCTCGGTCTATCTCGACTTCGGCGGGATCCCCCCGGAATACCTCATCCCGGCGGGCGACGGCGAATACGATCCGAAGCGCGTGTTCGACCAGCCCGAGGATCCCGATGCCGTATGGCATGGCACCTATCATGAAAAGGGCGCCGAACTGTATCCCGAGTGGGACCACGGCCGCCAGCATTACCGCAAGAACTGGTGCGTGATGCGGGAAAAAACCGTCACCCCTGCGCACGACAGCTTCCATCGGGACACGCTCGCCAAGTACGCCGGCGTGGTCAAGCACCTGCGCAGGAAATTCGAGGCGCTGCGCGACGAAAACCGGATCGAGAAACGGCAGATCCAGGGCGACGAAATCGACCTCGACGCGCTGATCGAGGCGCTCGCCGATGCGAAGGACGGCCGCGAAATGAGCGACCGCCTGTTCGTGCGCCTGCACCGTGCCGAACGCAACATCGCGGTGGCCTTCCTGGTCGACATGAGCGGCTCCACCAAGGGCTGGATCAACGAGGCCGAGCGCGAGGCGCTGATCCTGCTGTGCGAGGCGCTGGAACTCTTGGGCGACCGCTACGCGATCTATGGCTTTTCGGGCACCACGCGCAAGCGCTGCGAGCTGTTCCGCATCAAGACCTTCGACGAAGCCTACGGCGACGAGGTGAAGGCGCGCATCTCCGGCATCCGTCCGCAGGAATATACCCGCATGGGCTTCGCGCTGCGCCACATGAGCAAGCTCTTGAACCGGGTCGAGGCCAGGACCCGCGTGCTGGTAACGCTGTCGGACGGCCGCCCGGACGATTATTTCGACGTCTACCGCGGCCAGTACGGCATCGAGGACACGCGCATGGCGCTGCTGGAAGCGACACGCACCGGCATTCACCCCTTCTGCATCACCCTCGACCGCGATGCGCGCGACTACCTGCCCCACATGTACGGCGCGGCGCGTTACATCATCCTGGATGACGTGCGACAATTGCCCGTGAAAGTCACCGACATCTACCGACGCATCACGACATGAGCCTCGACGAACTCAAGATAGGGCATTTCTACAGCAACGGCGCCTACGGCCGCACCTGGGGCGTGCGCCAGCTGGCCGAAATCGCCGCCGACAGCGAAACCGGCGAGGCGGTGGTTCGCTTCAGGGGAATCGCCGGCACCTGCCGCCGCAAGAAAGGCCATTGCAGCCCGGCGGAATTCGCCCGCTGGGCCAAGTACCAGGTTGCGCTGGTTGAAAACGACTGGAAACGGGTCGGCGGTGACGCGCCGTCCGCCGCCGAATCCCCGGCAGTTTAATCGGCGGTGGGCAGGTCCGCGGCCGGCGCGTCGGCCACAGGCTCAGCCTCGAGCGACCGCGACTGCGTGCCCAGATAATCCATAATCGCATAGCTCAGCGCGCTGCAGCCGGTGCCATCCAGCGCTGAAATCGCGAACACCGGCCCCTGCCAGCCGTAGTCCGCCACGAACTTCGCCACCACAGCCTCGCGTTCGGCCTCATCCACCATGTCGAGCTTGTTCAGCACCAGCCAGCGCGGCTTGTCGTAGAGCTGCTGATCGTACTTGCGCAGTTCCTCGACGATGGCGCGCGCCTCGTGCACCGGGTCGCCGGCCTCCCAGCGCGGCGAAATGTCGACCAGATGCAGCAGCAGCCGCGTGCGTTGCAGATGCCGCAGGAACTGGTGGCCGAGGCCGGCGCCTTCCGCCGCACCCTCGATCAGCCCGGGAATGTCGGCGATGACGAAGCTGCGTTCGCTATCCACCCGCACCACGCCCAGATTGGGCGCCAGCGTGGTAAACGGGTAATCGGCCACCTTGGGGCGTGCCGCCGACACCGCGCGGATGAAGGTCGATTTGCCCGCGTTGGGCATGCCCAGCAGCCCGACGTCGGCCAGCACCTTCAGTTCCAGCGCCAGCTCCCATTCCTCGCCCGGCTCGCCCAAGGTGTGCTGGCGCGGCGCGCGGTTGACGCTCGACTTGAAATGCAGGTTGCCCAGGCCGCCCTTGCCGCCTTTTGCCAGGCAGACTCTTTGTCCGTTCTCGGCCAGATCGGCCACGACTTCGCCGCTGTTGATGTCGGTGAACACCGTCCCGACCGGCACGCGGATGGTCAAATCTTCGCCGCCCTTGCCGTAGCATTGCGCGCCGCGCCCGCCTTCGCCATTTTGCGCCTTGAAAGTACGCTTGAAGCGAAACTCGACCAGGGTGTTGATATTGCAGTCCGCCACCGCGTACACGCTGCCGCCACGGCCGCCGTCGCCGCCGTCTGGACCGCCCTTGGGAATGTATTTTTCACGGCGAAACGATGCACTGCCGTCGCCACCCTTGCCGGCCAGCACCTGAATTTTCGCTTCGTCGATGAATTTCATATCGGTTTTTCCAGAAACAAAAAAGCCCCATCCGGCGGACAGGGCTTTTTGGCGGCCGAGTCGGACTCAGCTCAAATCAATTCAAGCCGCAACCGGCTCGATACGAACCACGCGGCGGCGGGCGGCGCCCTTGATCTCGAACTTGACCGTTCCGTCCGCCTTGGCGAACAGGGTGTGATCCTTGCCGATGCCAACGTTGTCGCCAGGATGGAACTGGGTGCCGCGCTGACGCACGATGATGTTGCCTGCCAGAACCAGCTCGCCGCCGTAGCGCTTCACGCCAAGACGTTTCGACTCCGAATCGCGACCGTTACGCGAACTGCCGCCTGCTTTCTTGTGTGCCATGTTGTGTGCTCCTTATGCGGTGATGCCGCCGATTTGTACTTCGGTGAAGTACTGGCGATGGCCCTGGCTCTTGCGATAGTGCTTGCGGCGGCGCATCTT
>MKUE01000085.1 GCA_001897675.1 Thiobacillus sp. 65-1059
ACGCCCCTGCCGCAGTCGCGGCCGAGGGCGGTCCCGGCCGCGCGGCCGAAGAAACTCGCGGCGGCCGGCGGCGGCAACGAGGAGTGGGAAGAGTTCTGATTCGGGGCGTCGTCCGTACCTCGCCAAGCGGCGGGTGAAAATCACCTTTAAGAATCCAGCACTCATTGCCGATAGTGGGTGCAAGCAAGCCCGCTGCCACACATGCTGAAACTGGGTCGCCGGCATATGACGATAAGCGTCAACTTATCCAATGGAAGGGAACAAGCAATGCGCTCCAACATGCCGGTAAGCAATGTCGAATATGTCCTGAAGGACACCGAAGCGGTGGTGTCGAAGACGGATCTGCACGGCAATATCACCTGCGTCAATCAGGACTTCGTCAACATCAGCGGATTCAGCGAAGAAGAGCTGGTCGGGTCACCGCAGAATTTCGTGCACCACCCGGACATGCCGGAGGAGGTTTTCGCGGATCTCTGGCGCACCGTCAAAAGCGGCAAGGCGTGGACCGGCCTGGTGAAGAACCGCTGCAAGAGCGGCGATTACTACTGGGTTGAGGCCAATACCGCGCCCATCATCGAAAACCATGAAATCGTCGGCTACGCCTCCGTGCGGACCAAACCCAGCCGCGAACAAATCCAGGCTGCCGACAGTGCCTACCGCGCCATCAAGGCCGGCGACAAGAGGCTTGAAATTCGCGAGGGCAATGCCGTCAGGCCTTCTTTTCTTCAGCGTCTCGGCGTAGTCAAGACGTATTCGCTGAAGGCCATGCTGGCGCTGGCCTCCATTTCAATGGCCATCATGTTCGTGGGGATGGGCGTTTTGGCCTGGCTTGCAACAACCGAAGCCAATCAGCACCTCACCGGCTGGCTGATGGCAATCGCCGCATTGGGGGTGCCGCTGGCGGCGTTGTTCGCTGTGCTGTCCTACCGTACGGTCGTCCTGCCGCTGGAGCGCGCCCGGCAGGACATCAAGCGCATGAGCTCGGGCGACCTCACCGGGCGGATCGCGACCCGTGGTGCCGACGAGCTATCCAACCTGATGCAATCGCTGCGCGTGCTGCAGATCAACATCAAGTTGCTGGTCGGGCAGATCAAGCAAAGCACCGAGCTCGTGAACCTGGGAGCCAGAGAGATCGCCACGGGCAATGCCGACTTGTCTGCCCGCACCGAATCGCAGGCGTCGAGCCTGGAAGAGACCGCCAGTTCGATGGAAGAGCTGA
>MKUE01000086.1 GCA_001897675.1 Thiobacillus sp. 65-1059
CGATGCCGAGGATCATGATCCAGGCTGCCAGGGCATGCACGACCACCGCCACGCGCAGCAGTCCGATGGGGAAAAACGGCGCGAACCACGGCTGCCAGATGACGATGCCGGAAATCAGCAGCACCGGGATGCTCACCACCATGACCCAGAACAGGATTTTCTGCCCGGCGTTGTACTTGCCGACTTCGGGAAGGCCCTGGTCGCGGTTGCAGAGCACGTCCTTGATGCGCTTCCGCCATTCGCGGTCGGCGGGAATAAAGCGGTTGCGTCCCCAGAATCGCACCGCCATCGCCATGAAAAACAGGAACAGCACCACGCCGATGAAGGGATGCAGGATGCGCGTCCAGGGGCCGCCGCCGAACAGGTTCGTGAGAAAGAAAAAGGCCGGGTGGAACAGCGCCAGTCCCGAGAGGCCGGCAAGTATGAAGGCAATCGCCACCACCCAGTGGTTGCTGCGTTCCCGCGCGCTGTAGCGTTGAATCATCGTGCTCATGATCGCTCCTTGATGTCGGGTGAAAGATCGGGAATGGCGCGGCTCAATCCGCTTTTTCCTCTTCCTCCACCTCCTTGGGTCCGGCCGTGACGAAATGGAAGAACCCAGCAAAAACCGCCAGCCCGATGCCCAGGCTCATCAACGGTTTGGCGATGCCCTTCCACAGGCTGACCAGCGGGCTGATGTGTGGATCCTTCGGCAGGTTCGCGTAGAGTTCCGGCCGGTCGCCGTGCTGCAGCACGTACATCACGTGGGTGCCGCCGACACCCTCGGGGTTGTACAGCGCCGCATTGGCATAGCCGCGCTCCTTGAGGTCGGCTATGCGTTCTTCCGCATGGCGGATCATGTCGCCCTTGGTGCCGAACACCAGCGCGCCGGTCGGACAGGTCTTGATGCAGGCTGGCTCCATTCCCACGGCGACCCGGTCGGAGCACAGCGTGCATTTGTAGACCTTGCTGTCCTTCTTCGACAGACGCGGGATGTCGAACGGACAGCCGGCGATGCAGTAGCCGCAGCCGATGCAGTGCTCCTCGTGGAAATCGACGATGCCGTTGCGGTACTGCACGATCGCCCCCGGCGCCGGACAGGCCTTGAGGCAGCCGGGATCATCGCAGTGCATGCAGCCATCCTTGCGGATCAGCCATTCCAGCCTGCCCTGCTCCACCTCCACCTCGGAGAAGCGCATCACCGTCCACGACTGGGCGGTGAGGTCGCGCGGGTT
>MKUE01000087.1 GCA_001897675.1 Thiobacillus sp. 65-1059
AAGCCCTTCATTTTCAACCGCCTCGAAGTGCTGGGGCTGGCGACCACGATCAAGGCCGCCAAGAAGATGGTGGAAGACGAAGAGCCGATCGTGTGGGATCTCCTGGAAGAGGTCATCCGCGAGCATCCGGTGATGCTGAACCGCGCACCGACGCTGCACCGCCTGGGCATCCAGGCGTTCGAGCCGGTGCTGATCGAAGGCAAGGCGATCCAGCTGCACCCGCTGGTGTGCGCGGCCTTCAACGCCGACTTCGACGGCGACCAGATGGCCGTCCACGTGCCGCTGTCGCTGGAAGCGCAGACCGAAGCGCGCACCCTGATGCTGGCGTCGAACAACGTGCTGTCGCCCGCCAACGGCGAACCCATCATCGTGCCGTCGCAGGACATCGTGCTGGGCCTGTATTACATGACGCGCGAGAAGATCAACGCCAAGGGCGAAGGCATGCTGTTTGCCGACGTCACCGAGGCGCGCCGTGCCTACGACAACCGTGAAGTCGAGCTGCACGCCCGCGTCACGGTGCGGATCAAGGAAGCGACGCTGGACGCGGAGAAAAACCGCATCGAGACGGTCAAGCGGGTGGAAACCACGCTCGGCCGCGCGTTGTTGTCGGAGATCCTGCCGCCGGGGCTGCCGTTCAGCTTCGTCGACAAGGCGCTGAAGAAAAAGGAGATCTCCAAGCTGATCAACGCCAGTTTCCGCCGCTGCGGTCTGCGCGAGACGGTGATTTTCGCCGACAAGCTGATGTACACCGGCTTTACCTTCGCGACCCGCGCGGGGATGTCGATTGCCATCAAGGACATGTTGATTCCGAATGAAAAAGGCCAGATCCTGGGCGCGGCCGAAGCCGAGGTAAAAGAAATCGAGTCGCAGTACACCTCGGGCCTGGTGACCCAGGGCGAACGCTACAACAAGGTGGTGGACATCTGGGGCCGCGCCGGCGACGCCGTGGCCAAGGCGATGATGGGGCAGCTGGGCGGCGAGAAGGTTGTCGACCGCCACGGCAAGGAAGTCACCCAGGAATCGTTCAACGCGATCTACATGATGGCCGACTCGGGCGCGCGCGGTTCCGCTGCGCAGATCCGCCAGCTGGCCGGCATGCGCGGCCTGATGGCGAAGCCGGACGGCTCGATCATCGAAACCCCGATCACGGCGAACTTCCGTGAGGGGCTGAACATGCTGCAGTACTTCATCTCGACCCACGGCGCCCGCAAGGGGCTGGCCGATACCGCGCTGAAGACCGCGAACTCCGGCTACCTGACGCGCCGCCTGGTCGACGTGACGCAGGATCTGGTTGTGACCGAGGACGATTGCGGCACCAAGAACGGCCTGGTGGTGAAGGCGCTGGTCGAAGGCGGTGAGGTGGTCGAGGCCCTGCGCGAACGGATTCTCGGCCGTGTGGCAGCCAGCGACATCATCAATCCCGAAACCCAGGAAACCGTGTTCGAAGCCGGCACCCTGCTGGTTGAAGACGTGGTCGACACCATCGAGTCGCTCGGCATCGACGAGGTCAAGGTGCGTACGCCGCTGACCTGCGAGACGCGCTATGGCTTGTGCGCCAAATGCTACGGCCGCGACCTCGGCCGCGGTTATCTGGTCAACGCCGGCGAAGCGGTCGGCGTCATCGCCGCGCAGTCGATCGGCGAGCCGGGGACCCAGCTCACCATGCGGACCTTCCACATCGGTGGCGCCGCATCGCGTGCCGCCGCAGCCAGCCAGCTCGAGGCCAAGTCCAACGGCACCGTGCAGTACACCGCCACCATGCGTTACGTGACCAACGCGCGCAAGGAGCCGGTGGCGATTTCGCGCAGCGGCGAAATCATCATTGCCGACGATGCCGGCCGTGAGCGCGAACGCCACAAGGTGCCGTACGGCGCCACGCTGATGGTGACCGACGGCGCCAAGATCAAGGCGGGCGCGGTATTGGCCACCTGGGATCCGCACACCCGACCCATCATCACCGAATACGCCGGACGGATCCACTTCGAGAACATCGAAGAAGGCGTTACCGTGGCCAAGCAGCTCGACGATGTCACGGGCCTGTCCACGCTGGTGGTCATCGATCCCAAGCGCAAGGCCAGCGGCGCCGGCAAGGGCCTGCGTCCGCAGGTCAAGCTGCTGGACGAGGCCGGGAATGAAGTCAAGATCGCGGGCACCGACACGCTGGTCAACATCACCTTCCAGATCGGCTCCATCATTACCGTGAAGGACGGCCAGGACGTCGCAGTGGGCGACGTGCTCGCGCGTATCCCGCAGGAAACCTCGAAGACGCGCGACATTACCGGCGGTCTGCCGCGCGTGGCCGAGCTGTTCGAGGCGCGTTCGCCGAAGGACGCGGGCGTACTGGCGGAGGTTACCGGCACCGTCTCCTTCGGCAAGGACACCAAGGGTAAGCAGCGCCTGGTCATCACCGATCTGGATGGGGTGGCGCACGAGTACCTGATCACGAAAGAGAAGCACGTGACGGCGCACGACGGCCAGATCGTCCAGAAGGGCGAAATGATCGTCGACGGTCCGGTCGATCCGCACGACATCCTGAAGCTGCGTGGCGTGGAAGCGCTGGCGCGCTACATCACCGACGAGGTGCAGGACGTGTACCGCCTACAGGGCGTGAAGATCAACGACAAGCACATCGAGGTGATCGTGCGCCAGATGCTGCGCCGCGTTGTGGTGGTGGACCCGGGCAACACCGGCCTCATTCCTGGCGAGCAGGTCGAGCGTTCGGAAGTGCTGCAGATCAACGACGATATGGCGGCGGCGGGCAAGGAGCCGGCCACCTACGATCCGATTCTGCTCGGCATCACCAAGGCGTCGCTGTCGACCGACTCGTTCATCTCGGCGGCCTCTTTCCAGGAAACCACGCGCGTCCTGACCGAAGCGGCCATCATGGGCAAGAAGGACGAGCTGCGCGGCCTGAAGGAAAACGTGATTGTCGGACGCCTGATTCCGGCGGGCACCGGCCTCGCCTACCACAATACCCGCCGCCGCCAGGCGGCAGGGGAAGACCTGGGCGCCGGCCACCTGATCGAAGGCGGGGAGGCGAATCCGGCCGAGAATCAGGAAGTTGCTTGACAGGGGGCTGGCTCTCCCCTAGAATCACGCGTCTTTTTCCGGCCGCAGAATCGCCGGGAAGCGCAGGACTGCAGCCCGGGACGGCACCGCTTCAGAATGCGGTCGGCGCCGTCCCGCTTGTTTTAGAAACGATACGCTCACCTTAATTTTTCGGAATTTTTGACATGCCAACGATTAACCAGCTGATCCGCAAGCCGCGTCAGGCTCCGGTGGAGAAGAGCAAGGTTCCGGCCTTGAAGGCCTGCCCGCAACGCCGCGGCGTTTGTACTCGCGTGTACACCACGACGCCCAAGAAGCCGAACTCCGCCTTGCGTAAGGTCTGCAAGGTCAAGCTCACCAGCGGCTTCGAGGTCATCAGCTACATCGGCGGTGAGGGCCACAACCTGCAGGAGCACTCGGTGGTGCTGGTGCGCGGCGGCCGGGTCAAGGACTTGCCGGGCGTGCGTTATCACACCGTGCGCGGCAGCCTGGATACTGCTGGCGTGAAGGATCGCAAGCAGTCGCGCTCGAAGTACGGCGCCAAGCGTCCCAAGAAAGCCTAATCGGCCAGCAAGCTTAACTAGATAGAGAGACAGGAAAATGCCCCGTCGTCGCGAAGTCCCCAAACGTGAAATCCTGCCTGATCCGAAATTCGGCAATCAGGAGGTTTCGAAATTCATGAACGTCATCATGTCCAGCGGCAAGAAGTCGGTCGCTGAGCGCATCGTCTATGGCGCCTTCGAGCAGATCACCGGCAAGTCCGGCAAGGATCCGCTGGAAGTGTTCAGTACCGCGCTGAACAATGCGCGTCCGCTGGTCGAGGTGAAGAGTCGTCGCGTCGGGGGTGCCAACTACCAGGTGCCCGTCGAGGTGCGCTCGAGCCGTCGTACCGCGCTGGCGATGCGTTGGCTGAAGGATGCTGCGCGCAAGCGCGGCGAGAAGTCCATGGGTGCCCGTTTGGCGGGCGAATTGCTGGATGCGGCCGAGGGTCGTGGTGGCGCGGTGAAGAAGCGCGAGGAAGTGCACCGTATGGCTGAAGCCAACAAGGCATTCTCGCATTTCCGTTTCTGAGCGTTACTTTTTAAACACTACCAGACACAGTCAGGACCATAACGTGGCACGCACGACTCCTATCGAACGCTATCGCAACATCGGTATTTCCGCGCACATCGATGCCGGCAAGACGACCACTACCGAGCGCATCCTTTTCTATACCGGTGTGAGTCATAAGCTTGGCGAGGTGCATGACGGCGCGGCAACGACCGACTGGATGGAGCAGGAGCAGGAGCGCGGCATTACCATCACGTCCTCCGCTGTAACCTGTTTCTGGAAGGGTATGGATATGTCCATGCCCGAGCATCGTATCAATATCATCGATACGCCGGGGCACGTCGACTTCACCATCGAGGTCGAGCGTTCGATGCGCGTGCTGGATGGTGCGTGCATGGTGTACTGCGCGGTAGGCGGCGTGCAGCCGCAGTCCGAGACGGTGTGGCGCCAGGCCAACAAGTACGGCGTGCCGCGACTGGCTTTCGTCAACAAGATGGACCGCTCCGGCGCCAACTTCTTTAAGGTCGTCGAGCAGATGCGCACGCGCCTACAGGCCAATCCGGTGCCGGTGGTGATTCCGATCGGTGCGGAAGACAGCTTCGTCGGCGTCATTGATCTGCTGGAAATGAAGGCGATCAATTGGGACGAGGCCAGCCAGGGCATGAAGTTCGACTACCGGGACGTTCCGGCCGAGCTTGCAGAGCTCGCGGCGAAGTGGCGCTCGAATATGGTCGAGGCTGCCGCCGAGGCCTCCGAGGAGTTGATGAACAAGTACCTCGAGGAAGGTGAGCTGGGTAAGGACGAGATCGTGCTGGGCTTGCGCACGCGCACGCTTGCTGGAGAGATCCAGCCGATGCTGTGCGGCACCGCGTTCAAGAACAAGGGCGTGCAGCGCATGCTGGATGCGGTCATCCAGTATCTGCCTTCGCCGGTCGATATTCCGCCGGTTGATGGCGTTGACGACAACGATGTGGCGGTTGTGCGCAAGGCGGACGACGAAGAGAAGTTCTCGGCTCTGGCATTCAAGCTTATGAGCGATCCGTTCGTCGGTCAGCTGACTTTTGTTCGTGTCTACTCGGGGACGCTGCAGGCGGGTTCGACCGTCCTGAACTCGGTCAAGGGCAAGAAGGAGCGTATCGGCCGCATCCTGCAGATGCGCGCCAACGACCGCGAAGAGATCAAGGAGCTGCGGGCGGGCGACATCGGCGCGGTCGTCGGGCTGAAGGATGTGACCACCGGCGATACGCTGTGCGATGTTACGGCCCCGGTGATCTTGGAGCGCATGGTGTTCCCCGAGCCCGTCATTCACGTTGCCGTCGAGCCGAAGACGAAGGCCGACCAGGAAAAAATGGGCATCGCGCTGGGCCGCCTGGCCTCCGAGGATCCGTCGTTCCGCGTCCGTACCGACGAGGAGTCGGGTCAGACCATCATTTCCGGCATGGGCGAGTTGCACCTCGACATCCTGGTCGATCGCATGCGCCGCGAATTCAACGTCGAGGCCAACGTCGGCGCGCCGCAGGTGGCCTATCGCGAGGCGATCAGGAAGGAAGTCGAGCAGGAAGGCAAGCATGCCAAGCAGTCGGGCGGCAAGGGTCAGTACGGCCACGTCTGGATCAAGATGGGTCCGAACGAAGCGGGCAAGGGCTTTGAGTTCGTCGATGCCATCAAGGGCGGTACGGTGCCGCGCGAATACATTCCTGCGGTCGAAAAAGGCTTGATCGAGGCGATGAATAACGGCGTGCTCGCGGGCTTTCCCGTGGTCGACGTCAAGGTCACCCTGTTCGACGGTTCGTACCACGATGTCGACTCGTCCGAACTGGCGTTCAAGCTGGCGGCCATTCTGGCGTTCAAGGACGGCATGCGCAAGGCCAGCCCCGCATTGCTGGAGCCGATGATGGCGGTTGAGGTCGAGACGCCCGAGGACTACATGGGCGATGTGATGGGCGATCTGAATCGCCGCCGCGGCATCATTCAGGGCATGGATGATGTGGCTGGCGTCAAGGCGATCAAAGCCGAGGTTCCGCTGGCTGAAATGTTCGGCTATGCGACCGATCTGCGTTCGATGTCGCAGGGGCGCGCGACCTATACGATGGAATTCAAGCACTATGCTGAAGCGCCGAAGAGCGTCGCAGAAGCGGTTATCGCCAAGAAATAATTTTGATTTTATAGGGTACCTGAAATGGCTAAGGAAAAATTCGAGCGGACCAAGCCGCACGTAAACGTAGGCACGATTGGACACGTTGACCACGGCAAGACCACCTTGACCGCG
>MKUE01000088.1 GCA_001897675.1 Thiobacillus sp. 65-1059
CGGCACAGGTCACACTTGAGACCAGACACAGTGGCAGCAGTAAAGCCTTCACGGCCGGTACTCCAGCATGGCCAGCCGTGATCGTGCCTCAGCGGCCAGTGGACTGCCGCCTTGTGCCCAGCGCTCAAGCACGTAATCCAGGGTGACATCGCCAGTAGCGCGCAGGCTCTGACCGCATTCATTTCTCAGGTTGTTTAGGCATGCCTCGCCTTGCTGTCCTGTCGTCAGGACAAACGTGGGTGCTTGAACAACCTTGTATGCCCGGAATAAATCGGGGTGGATCATGATGGAAGCCCCCGTTTCGGCAATCGGCTTCAGTGCCTCCATGGCACGCGACCAGTTCCCCTTGGCGATCCCGCCCTCGACCCCTCGCAAGACCAGCACGGCACGCGTGCGCGCGGCTTGTCTGGCCAGATCCATCAAAGCTTTGCCCGGCATGCCCAGGGTGACGAAGATCATGAGATTGTCGTCTTCCGACTTCTGCGCTGTCTGGTTGTAGCGGGCCGCAATCTGGCCGATGTCCACGCCGGAAGATGGAACCTTGATTTTTGGAAAGGCGCGAACCGCGCCATTGCGCGCCGCCTGACTGGCAGCATCGATTGCCTGACTCGACTTCTTCCGCGCCACTGCCTCATCGCCATAACCATTTATCTCTGGCAGGGTAGGGGAGGTGTCAGCCGCATACCCAGCGGATACGATGGCAGCGAACAGAACAAGCAACAGCATTTTCATCACAGGCCTCTTCATCGATCAGAATCCAAAGGCCCCCTGGCAGCAGTCCCGCTTGCGGAAGAGCATGTAAGCAAAATCCTCGCCCTTGTATGGGAACTCCTTCCCTGCGCCTGAAATGACTGTTGTGCGTCCCATGGTTGAACAACATCTGCCATCCTCCTTTTTGGTGTTGGGGATGGGGTAGGTCATCTGGGTCTTGTAGGCGCGCTTGTCCATGAGCGGAATGGGGTAGTAGCCACACTGCCCCGACGGTCCGTGCGCGCCCCAGACAAGCAATTCGCGGTGCATCTTGTTGGTCATGCGCTGGGCAATGAGTGTCGAGGCCTGCACGGCGCCGACATGGTTACCCACCCAGCCATTGAGCGGGTACATGGATCCCTGGCAGCCCGCGCACCAGAAAAGCTCGTTCAGGGGAAAGCCCGCCGTGGCAGCCACGCAATC
>MKUE01000089.1 GCA_001897675.1 Thiobacillus sp. 65-1059
GGCCAGGGGCCACCGCTGGCTGGCGATGCTGGAGTCAGGAGAGGCGAAGTCCTTGAAGGAGATCGCCACGCGGGAAGGAATCGACAACAGCTACGTCAGCCGGATGGTCAACCTGACCACGCTGGCACCCGACATCGTGGCGGCCATCCTGGACGACGCATTGCCGAACCACGTCACGCTGTTTGATCTGGCGGTTGATCCGCCAGCGCTGTGGGATGAGCAGCTGGCCAGGCTCATGTAGACCGAGCGGGGGCACAGGGGTAAAATTGCCTCAGGTGCCCACCTTACTTGCACACGAGTAAAAAAAGGCGTTGCCTCACTGTCACTGAAAACCTCTCTTTGAGCCTCGTCGTCGGGGACTTAAACGTGTGCGCCTGACCCGAAATCGGCGTGGCATTGAGGAAAGGTTTGTCATGACAATCAAAGAACTCGCGTATTCCGCGCAGCAGCACCTCCAGGCCAGCACTGGTGGCTCATTCAAGCGAGCCCACGTCTACGAGCTGTTGGCAGCTTCCTTCGGCTTCAACTCTCACGCCGCGTTTGGCGTTGACACTGTGCTCACGGAACTTCGCCAGAACGACCGGCGGGTGGTCCCGCAAAGTGCGCTCATCAAGCGGCGTTGTATCGAGCTTGGGTATCAACCTGACACCGTGATTCTGGCGTCGTCGGCGTTGGAATCTTTCCTGGCAGAGCGCCAGATCGGTGTCGCCAGCATCTCGTCATTGGTCAGTCGCCTGAGAGGGGAATCGTCCAGCCAAGACGAAGAGCTCGAATACGACGAGGATGAGCTATTCGACCCTACCGACGAGGCGTTCGGACCGATCCTTCTAGATGGATTGGCTGCAGCGGCTAGTAAGGGCAATGCCCTGGCTCACTACGCGCTGGCGCTGATACACGCCCCTGACGATGAAGACGACCCGGACGCTGGAAGTTCCTATTGGTACTCCCAGGGGCAGCAGGGCCTTGTCCTGACGGGGGTGGAAAAGGAGTGGGCCGAAGCCCACGAGGCTCGTCTCGCTCAAGCCGAGAAGTACTCGCGGCACCTGAGGGAGGCCAGTCGACTGGGGAATCAGGATGCACTTCTCGACTTGGCGGATCGATTTGACGATCCGTCCTTCTTCGAGCAGTCGCGCCACGACGTCGATGCTGACCCGGCAGCGATTGCGGCGATCGCAGAACGCATGGGCCGCACTTCAGACGCCAAGCATTGGCTGACGCTGGCTGCCGAGAGGGGAGATACGGACGCCATGCTCCAGCTCATTGAGGAACACGATCAAGGTGACTTACAGCGATGCTGGACGTGGGTGTATCTCTCGCAGTTGGTCGGAACGGATCTGACTCGGGACGCGCACTACGCCATCAACGAGGACGGTTCGGACTATGACGATGACGTCGGCGGTCCCGCCTACGTCGCAGGTCGTGACGGGGTAGATCTTGAACCGCTTGCTCCGGCGCAAGACGCCGCTGCCAGGCTCGCTGCGCAGAAACTGTTTGACCAGATCGAATAGAACGCACGGTAAGACTGCTGGCTTTGCGCTAGGGACGTTTGCCCACTCCGGTAGCCAATGCTGCAATCCAACCGCTTGATTCGTCCGCGCGTAAGTCTTTGATCTATATGGCGCTGACTTGTGGCTTTTGCGGACTTCGGGCCAGTTCCAGGGAGCGAGGTCGGAGCGAGGAATGGCCAGGAGAGAGTGGAATGTGGCCCGGAACGGCCAATTCGGGCGGCTGGCGAAGTCCGCAGGCTTCCGCAGGAACCCCCAACAACACGCGGGAACTGGCGCGATCGGGCAAGAAAAAACCCCAACCGAGAACGGTTGGGGTTTCGTTATTGGTGGCCGAAGGGGAATATGAAGTCTCGTTCGGAAGGATGCGGATTCCTGCGGAAAGATGCGGGTTCCTGAGGGCTGGCACGGGTGCTTGCTTCCTCTGTAGCTAGGCCCTCTTGATCAACCCGAGCAGGGCGAGCACGCAAAACAGGGCACCGGCATAGAAGGTAAATGACGCTCCAAACTGATCCCAAAGAAGTCCGGCGACCACACTGGCGATGAGCATGGCGACGCCACTGATCAGATTGAAGACTCCGTACGCTGTGCCGCGCAGGTCGGTAGGGGCAGTGTCCGCCACCATCGTGGCCAGCAATCCCTGGGTCATGCCCATATGAACGCCCCATAACGCTACACCCGCGACGACGGTGGTCCAGTGGTCATTACTGGCCAACACCAGATCGGCAAAAACGAGCACAACCAGGCCCCACGCCAACAATGTCTTGTGGTTCACGCGATCCGACAGTTTGCCGAAGGGGTAGGCCGCGCCGGCATAAACCAGATTCATCGCCACCATCACCAATGGCACCAGAGCAACGGGAATGCCACCCTGCTGCGCCCTGAGCACTAGAAAGGCTTCACTGAACCGGGCTAGCGTGAATACCGCTCCGACGCCAACCACCCACCAATAGGCGCCACTCAAACGCTTGAGATTTTCTCGACGGATCGGATTGGACCGCTTCTCGCCGATATGACGCTCTGGCTCGTGCACGCCAAAGAGCAGCAGCGCGACCGCCAGCAGACCGGGGATGACGGCGATCCAAAATGCCGCTCGAAAGTCATTGGCCCACAGCAGCATCAGGCCTACCGCCAGCAGTGGGCCAAGAAACGCACCGACCGTGTCCAGCGACTGGCGCAATCCAAAGGCTGCGCCGCGAACCTCTGCGGGCGCGATATCGGCGACCAGGGCGTCACGTGGCGCGCCACGCACGCCCTTGCCAACCCGATCTAGAAAGCGCGCAGTTAGCACCACACCCATGGTGGGCGCGATGGCGAACAGCGGCTTGCTCAACGCGCCGAGTGCATAGCCAAAGACGGCTAACCCTTTGCGTTTGCCAAGGTAGTCGCTCAACGCGCCAGAGAACACTTTGACGATCAGCGCTGTCGACTCGGCCAGTCCTTCAACGACTCCAACAACGAAAGCGGTAGCACCAAGGGTGCTTACCATGAAGAGTGGCAATAGGCTGTGGATCATCTCGGAGGAGATATCCATCAACATGCTGACAAAGCCGAGAACCCAGATTCCCGCAGGAATTTTTCGTATTTCTCTTGAGGTTCTTGTCATGTCGATCCTGGGTAAGGCGGCTTGTCTTTGGTCGATTGACTTTTACCGTGGCTGAAACGCAATGATGCTCATGCCCGCCAAAGCCACAGCTGCACCCGCCATATCCCAGGTTGAAGGCCGTATGCCATCCACCGCCCACAACCAGATCAGGGCAGCGCCGATATAGACCCCGCCGTAGGCGGCGTATACACGGCCGGATGCGGCGTCGTGCAAGGTCAGCAGCCACGCAAATGCGGCCAGGCTAGCCGCTGCGGGCAGCAGCAGCCACGCAGACCCGCCTTGCCGCAGCCAAAGCCACGGCAAATAACAACCGACGATTTCCGCGATCGCGGTGATGAGGTAAAGCGAGAGCGTCTTCACACCGTCGCTCCGACCGTTCCCGCTGACTCCTCGCGACAATGATGAATCTCGATGGTCGAGTGGACGATTTCTTCGTGCACGGACAGCCGCTCACGCACCACGTCTGGCGTTAGCGCCAAGTCATGGGTCACCACCGTTATCGCGCACGAATAGACTTGCTTGCCCACACGCCAGACGTGCAGGTCGGCGATCCGGGTGTCGCCCGCGTCCTCACCCGTTTCCACCACCTCACGGATCTCATCGACCACCGGGTGATCCATCTCGCGGTCGAGCAGTACCTTGCCAGTATCGGCAATGAGCCCCTCGGCCCAGGCTGCCACCAGCACGGCACCAACGATGCCCATAACCGGGTCCAGCCACGACCAGCCGTACATCCAGCCACCGAACAGGGCCACAATGGCGAGGACCGAAGTGGCCGCGTCAGCGATGACGTGGAGGTATGCCGATTTCAGATTGAGATCGTGATGGTGCTCGTGGTGGTCATGGCCGTGCTCGTGTCCATGGGTATGACCGTGATCGTGATGGTGCGCCTTGCCGAGAATCAGAGCGCAGACAACATTCACCGCCAGCCCGAGGATAGCGATCACAATCGCCTCCTGGTACTGAATGGGTTGCGGCGAGACGATCCGCTCCACTGAGCCGACCACCATCATCACGGCCACGCCAAGCAGGAAGATGGCGCTGGCAAAGCCGCCCAGAATCTCGATTTTCCAGGTGCCAAACGCGAAGCGCGGGTCCTTCGCGTACCGTCGGGCGGTGGCGTAGGCCATCGCGGAAAGCCCGATCGCAACGGCGTGTGAACTCATGTGCCAGCCGTCTGCCAGCAAGGCCATCGAGTTGTACCACCAGCCCGCAGCGATCTCGACCACCATCATGACGGCGGTAATCCACATCACCACCCGAGTGCTGCGCTCGGCGGCGTCGTTGCCGGTATCGAAGACGTGGTCGTGTATCCAGTTGGACAGGTTTTCGGTATGCATGACGGATCTCACTTCAGGTAGGCGCGCAGGACATCGATCAACTCATCGGCACCTTGCGTTCGCTCGGCAGTACTGGTGATCGCAGGGTCGGCGATGTGCGTGCGCACGTGCTCTTCGAGCACCTCCGCCATCAGACCGTTGATGGCTCCCCGTACCGCTGCGATCTGGTGCAGGACTTCGGCGCAACCCTTCTCGGCATCGAGCGCGCGCTCCAGGGCCTCGACTTGACCCCGGATGCGTCGCACTCGGCCCATCAGCTTCGACTTTTCACGGACGGTGTGGCTCATACTCGTCGACCAAAACATAACATAGGGGGGTATGGTATCAGAGGCGGCGAGATGCCGCCATTGGAGATGCAGTCACTCTCTCGATGGTGTACATCCGTGGGGCTTTAGAACCCCAGTTTTGATCCCGCGCCGAGCAATGTCGCGACTCCAAGGAGGGCAAAGATCGCGGCAGCAATCGAATGCACAAGCTTCATCGGAATTCTTGATGCGAGCTTGTCACCGACGAACACAGCAGGTACGTCGGCAATCAGCATCCCGAGGGTTGTGCCGATGACCACCATTAACGGCGTGGCGTAGTGCGCTGCCATGGCTACCGTGGCGATCTGCGTCTTGTCACCCATCTCGGCGAGGAAGAATGTGATCAGGGTGGCGCCGAAGACGCCGAACTTCTTGGCCACCTGGGTTTCTTCTTCTTCAATCTTGTCGGGGATCATCGTCCAGATAGCCATTCCGATGAACGAGAGGCACAAGACCCACCGCAGGATTTCTGGACTCACTGTTGCAGTGATCCATGCCCCAAGTGCACCGGCAAGGCCGTGATTGACAATCGTTGCAGCGAGGATGCCAAGGATGATCGGCACAGGCTTCTTAAAGCGTGCTGCAAGGATGAAGGCGAGAAGTTGGGTTTTGTCGCCAATTTCAGCAAGGGCGACGACGCCAGTAGAGACGAGGAGCGATTCCATAAAAATTCCCAGGCCGGTCTACAGACGATTGACCACGACGCATCCCCGGCCATGTGCGGAGGCGTTGTGGTCAAAGGTCTTGCCAAGCTCGGGAACCGCTTACGCCATGACCTGCCGGTCAAGTGTGTTGACGTAAGCCTCTTCGCGATGAAGAGAGGCTACTCCCCAATGACCGGACAATTGTATCGGACCGGCCGCAACTGGTCGACAAATTCCTGACTCGTGGTGGCGCATTCTCCATTCTCCGAATCGGGGCGGTTTCCTCCACCTGCCGATGCTGAAAAACAACTGCTTGATTCGTCCGCGCGTAATCTGTTGATTTATATGATCGTGAATTGCGGCCTTTGCGGACTTCCGGCCACTTCCGAAGGGTGAGTCCAGAGCGAGGAATTGCGTGGAGAGAGTGAAAACGGGTGTTTTCAGGCGTCCGGGCGCCGGGGCGAAGTCCGCAGGAATCCGCAGGAACCCGCGTAGGTACGCGGGGCTTCAAGAAAAATGCCCAACTGCATACACAGTTGGGCATCGTTATTGGTGGAGCCGGCGGGAATCGAACCCGCGTCCGCAAGCCCTCTACAGGCAGTTCTACATACTTAGTCCGGTGTTTTTATGCTTTAAGCTTGATCACGCCCGCCGAACAGGCTGGATTTCGCCGAGTCGCCTTGGATTTAACGCCTGCCCAAGCGACCCGGACAAGCACGATTTCATGTGAATTAACTCACTGCCGGGTTGCCCCGACCTAGCCCATGAACAGGCTAGTGTGAGTCCTGGACCTTAAGCGGCCAGGGCGTAGTTTTCGTCGTTTGCGACTAAAGTTTTTCAGTTGGATTTACGAGGTGCTCTGACCCTCGGTATGCCCTACGCTGCTTTGCGACCCACGTCGAAGCCAGGTCGGCCCCTTGTGTTGCTGCAACAGTGTACCGCATAGAGGCGGCGCCTGCGGAAAAGTTCCGGCGCCGGGAAAACTTCCATCCGCCAGCTCAGCCGATGAAGGGGAAGGGGTCGTGCGCGCGCGCCACCGCCGCCATGTAGCCGAACACCAGCAGGGCGGCGAACCAGGCGGAGATGCGCTGGCCCCGGGTCCGGCCGCGTTTGAGGGCAATCGTGCCGAGCACGATGTAGGCGATCAGCGCGAAAAACTTGGCGGTGAGCCAGCCGTGCGTCAGCGGGTACTGCCGTATCAGCACGGCGAGCCCGATGCCGCTGGCGAGCAGCAGGCTGTCGTTGACGTGCGGGACGATGCGCACCCAGCGCGCCTGCAGCAGGGGGGAGCCCGCCATCATCCAGATGCCACGCAGCACGAACAGCGTCAGGGTGATGGCGATGGTGGTGAGGTGCAGGTTCTTGAGGATGAGGTAGGCCATTGCTCAGCCAAGAAAGTCGAGGGCGTCGGCCGGGTGGCGGATTTCCGCATGCGCGCCCCAGGTGTGCGGCTGGTCGGCGGCGTCGAGGTAGCCCCAGGCGGCGACCAGCGCGGGCATGGCGGCGGCGCGCGCGGCCTGGATGTCGCGTTCGGCGTCGCCCAGATACAGGCACTGCGCGGGGGAGGCGCCGCACAGTTCGGCGGCGGCGCGCATCGGCGCCGGATGCGGCTTCGGTTGCGGGCAGGTGTCGCCGGAGACGATGCAGGCGGCGCGCTCGGCCAGGTCGAGCACGGACATCAGGGGTTCGGTGAAGCGCGCCGGTTTGTTGGTGACCACGCCCCATTTCAACTGACGTGCTTCGAGTTCGGCCAGCAGATCGAGGATGCCGGGGAAGGGCCGCGAATGGCGGCAGATGTTGTCGGCGTAAAGCTGCAGGAACTCCTCGCGCATGCGGGCAAAACGCGGGTCGTCGGGATGCAGGTCGAAGCCGACGCCGAGCAGGCCGCGTGCGCCGTGCGATGCCTGCGGGCGGATCGCCTCGTCGGCCAACGGCGGCAGGCCGTGGCGCGCGCGCTGCAGGTTGAGCGCGTAGCCGAGGTCGGGGGCGGTGTCGATCAGGGTGCCGTCGAGGTCGAACAGCACGACGCGGATGTTCTCAAGCTTCACGGCTTCAGTCTCCCCGGCGGGTAGCCAGCAGGTAGTTGACGTCGGTATCGGCCCCCAGCTTGTAGGTCTTGGTCAGCGGGTTGTAGGTCATGCCGGTCAGCTCCTGGGTGTCGAGCCCGGCTTCGCGCGCCATGCGGGCGAGCTCGGCGGGCTGGATGAACTTGGCATAGTCGTGGGTGCCGCGCGGCAGCAGCTTGAGGATGTATTCGGCGCCGACGACGGCGAACAGGTAGCTCTTGGCGTTGCGGTTGAGCGTGGAGAAGAACACCCAGCCGCCCGGCTTGACCAGGCGCGCGCAGGCGGCGACCACCGAGGCGGGGTTGGGCACGTGCTCGAGCATTTCCATGCAGGTGACGATGTCGAATTCACCGGCGTGCTGCGCGGCGTAGTCTTCGGCCGAGATCAGCTGGTAGTCGACCTGCCTGCCCGATTCGTAGAGGTGCAGTTTGGCGACCTTGAGCGCTTTTTCCGACAGGTCGATGCCGCTGACCGCGGCGCCGGCGCCGGCCATCGCCTCGGACAGGATGCCGCCGCCGCAGCCGACGTCGAGCACCTTCTTGCCAGCCAGCGGCGCCAGCTGGTCGATCCATTTCAGGCGCAGCGGATTGATTTCGTGCAGCGGCCTGAACTCGGAATTCGGGTCCCACCAGCGGTGGGCGAGTTCGGAGAATTTGGCGATTTCGGCAGCGTCGACGTTGCTCATCAGGAACCTCAGGCGGTAAGTTTGGTGCGCCAGTAGGCGGCGCGGGCGGTCAGGTCGTCGGTGTCGAGACCGACCAGACGGCGGTCATCCAGTTTCAGCTTGCCGTCGACCCAGACGTGGGTGACGTCCTCGCGTCCGGCAACGTAAACCAGGTGCGAGACCGGGTCAAATACCGGCTGGCTGGACAGGGCATGCAGGTCGACCGCGACCAGGTCGGCGCGTTTGCCGGGGACGATGCTGCCGATGCGGTCGTCGAGGTTGAGCGCGCGGGCGGCATCGAGGGTCGCCATTTTCAGCGCGGCGGCGGCGGGCAGGGCGGCGGCGTCATTGCTGGCGCCCTTGGCCAGCAGAGCGGCCAGGCGCATCTCGGCGAACAGGTCGAGACGGTTGTTGCTGGCGGCGCCATCGGTGCCGAGGCCGAGATTGATGCCTGCCGCGGCGAACTTGGCCACCGGCGCGATGCCGGAGGCCAGTTTCAGGTTCGAGGTGGGGCAATGCGCCACGTGGCAGCCGTGTTGCGCCAGCAGGTCGATCTCGGCGTCGTTTACATGCACGGCATGGACGCCGATGAAATTCGGCCCCAGGAGGCCGAGCCGCGCCAGCCGCTCCAGCGGGCGCACGCCGTATTGCTTGAGGCTGGCCTGGATTTCGTCGGCGGTTTCGTGGATGTGGGTGTGGAGGGGCAGGCCGAGCTGTTCGGCCAGGGTGCTGATGCGCCCGAAGGTGGCGTCCGCAATGGTGTAGGGCGCGTGCGGGGCGAAAGCGAAACCGAGCAGCGGCTCTTCCTTGAGCGCGTCGCGCATGGCGAGCCCGCGCGCCAGGTAGTCGTCGGCATCCGAGGCGTAGGCGCTGGGGAGTTCCAGTACGAGTATTCCCAGGGTGGCGCGCATGCCGGCCTGCAAAAAAGCTTCGCCCGCGGCCTGCGGGAAAAAATACATGTCGTTGCAACAGGTGATTCCGCCCGCCAGCATTTCTGCGGCGGCGAGCAGGGTGCCGTCGCGCACGAAGGCATCGGATGCGTGTTTTTTTTCGGCCGGCCAGATGCGTCCGTTGAGCCAGGCCATCAGCGGCAGATCGTCGGCAAAGCCGCGCATCAGCGACATCGCGGCGTGGCCGTGCAGGTTGACGAGGCCCGGGATCAGCGCCTGGCCGGGCAGGGCGATCGTCTGCGCGGCGGCGTAGCGTGCCTGGGCGGCGCCTGCAGGCAGCACGTCGAGGATACGGCCGTCCTGCACGGCCACGGCATGGTCGGCCAGCGTTCCTTCCGATTCGACGGGCACCACCCATTGCGGCAGGAGAAGAAGGTCGGCGGGTGCTTTCATGGTGGCCTGCATTCTCACTGTTTGGGCGTGGTTTGGCAAAGGCGGGCGCGTCGGGCAGCCATGCTAAAATCGCGGGCTTTAAAGCCTGAAACAATAAAAGCCGGTTATGGAACAGTTTGCCAAGGAAACCCTCCTGGTCAGCCTCGAAGAGGAGATGCGGCGTTCGTACCTCGATTACGCCATGAGCGTGATCGTCGGACGCGCGCTGCCGGACGTACGCGACGGCCTGAAACCGGTGCATCGCCGCGTGCTGTTTGCGATGAACGAGCTTTCCAACGACTGGAACAAGGCCTACAAGAAGTCGGCGCGCGTAGTCGGCGACGTCATCGGTAAATACCACCCGCACGGCGACACCGCGGTGTACGACACGATGGTGCGGATGGCGCAGGACTTCTCGCTGCGCTACCCGCTGATCGACGGCCAGGGCAACTTCGGCTCGGTCGACGGCGACAACGCGGCGGCGATGCGTTACACCGAAGTGCGCATGGCGAAGATCGCGCACGAGCTGCTGGCCGACCTCGACAAGGAAACGGTCGACTTCGGGCCCAACTACGACGGCTCCGAGCACGAGCCGCTGGTGCTGCCGGCCAAGATCCCGAACCTCTTGATCAACGGCTCGTCCGGCATCGCGGTGGGGATGGCGACCAACATTCCGCCGCACAACCTCACCGACATCTGCACCGCGCTGTTTGCGCTGCTGGACGATCCCGAGATCGACATCGAGTCGCTGATCGCGATCGTCAAGGCGCCCGACTTTCCGACCGCCGGCATCATCTACGGCCTCTCCGGGGTGCGCGACGGCTACCGCACCGGGCGCGGCCGCGTGGTGATGCGCGCCACCTGCCACATCGAGGATCTCGACAAGGCCGGCGGCAAGCAGGCCATCATCATCGACGAGCTGCCCTACCAGGTGAACAAGGCCAATCTGCTGATCAAGATCGGCGAATTGGTGCGCGAAAAGCAGATCGACGGCATCGCCGATCTGCGCGACGAGTCCGACAAGTCCGGCATGCGCGTCTACATCGAACTGAAGCGCGGCGAGAATGCCGACGTGGTGCTGAACAATCTGTACAAGCAGACGCAGATGCAGGACACCTTCGGCATGAACATGGTGGCGCTGATCGACGGCCAGCCGCGCCTCCTCAACCTGAAGGAAATGCTCGACGCCTTCCTGCGTCACCGCCGCGAGGTCGTCACCCGCCGCACCGTGTTCGATCTGAGGAAGGCGCGCGAACGCGGCCACATCCTCGAAGGCCTCGCGGTGGCGCTCGCCAACGTCGACGAAATCGTCGAACTGATCAAGTCTTCGGAAACCCCGGTCATCGCCAAGGAGCGTCTGCTCGGCCGCGCCTGGAAATCGGCGATGGTCGAGGAGATGCTGGCGCGCATCGATCCCGAGTTCTCGCGCCCGGTGAACATCGGCCCCGAGTTCGGCCTGCATTCCGACGGCTACCACCTGTCCGAGATCCAGGCGCAGCGCATCCTCGAAATGCAGTTGCAGCGCCTGACCAACCTGGAGTCCGACAAGATCATCGGCGAGTACAAGGAGATCATGGCGAAGATCGCCGACCTGCTCGACATTCTCGCCAATCCTTCGCGCATCACCCGGATCATCCGCGAGGAACTGACCCAGGTCCGCGACCAGTTCGGCGACGCGCGCCGCTCGACCATCGTCGAGAACGCGCAGGACATGTCGATGGAAGACCTGATCAAGCCGGAAGAAATGGTGGTGACGCTGTCGCACGGCGGCTACATGAAGTCGCAGCCGATCGACGACTACCGGGCGCAGAAGCGCGGCGGGCGCGGCAAGCAGGCGGCGGGCACCAAGGACGAGGACTTCATCGAAAAGATGTTCATCGCCAACACCCACGACTACATCCTCTGCTTCTCCAACCGCGGTCGCCTGTACTGGCTCAAGGTCTACAACGTGCCGCAGGGCGGACGCAACGCGCGCGGCAAGCCGATCGTCAACCTGCTGCCGCTGGAAGACGGCGAGAAAATCAACGCACTGCTGCCGGTCAAGACCTTCGACGACGATCAATACGTGTTCATGGCGACCAGCAACGGCATCGTCAAGAAAACGCCGCTGTCCGATTTCTCGCGTCCGCGCACCGCGGGCATCATCGCGGTGGGGCTGGACGAGGGCGATTTCCTCATCGGCGCCTCGATCACCGACGGCCGCCACGACGTGATGCTGTTCTCCGACGGCGGCAAGGCGGTGCGCTTCGACGAGAACGACGTGCGCCCGATGGGCCGCACCGCGCGCGGCGTGATCGGCATGAAGCTCGCCAAGGGCAAGAAGCTGATTTCGCTGCTGGTGGCGGAAGACGAGAACGATTTCGTGCTGACCGCGACCGAGAACGGCTACGGCAAGCGCACGCCGATCGCCGAATACACGCGGCATGCGCGCGCGACGCAGGGCATGATCGCGATCCAGACCAGCGAGCGCAACGGCAAGGTCGTGGCGGCCACGCTGGTGAAGGAAGACGACGAAATCATGCTGATCACCACCGGCGGCGTGCTGATTCGCACCCGCGTCAAGGAAATCCGGGCGATGAGCCGCGCGACGCAGGGCGTCACGCTGATCAACCTGGACAAGGGCGAGACTTTGATCAGCCTGGAAAAAGTGGCTGAAACCGACAACGAAGAGGAATTGGGGGATTAAAACATGACGATCTACAACTTCAGCGCCGGCCCGGCCGTGCTGCCCAGGGACGTATTGCAACAGGTGCAGGCCGAACTGGTCGACTGGCACGGCTCCGGCATGTCGGTGATGGAAATGAGCCATCGCGGCAAGGAGTTCATGGGCATCGCCGCCGAGGCGGAAGCCGACTTGCGCGAGTTGATGGGCATCCCCGCCAACTACAAGGTGCTGTTCCTGCAGGGCGGCGCGTCGAGCCAGTTCGCCATGGTGCCGATGAACCTGCTGCGCGGCAAAGCTTCCGCCGATTACCTCAACACCGGCGAGTGGTCGAAGAAGGCCATCAAGGAAGCCAAGAAATACGGCACGGTGAACGTGGTGGCGTCGAGCGAGGACAGGAATTTCAGCTACGCGCCGGCGCAGGATAGCTGGCACCTCGATCCGAACGCGGCCTACGTGCACTACACGCCGAACGAAACCATCGGCGGTGTGGAAATCTTCTGGACACCCGAGACCGGCAGCGTGCCGCTGGTGGCCGACATGTCGTCGACCATCCTGTCGCGCCCGATCGACGTGTCGAAATTCGGCGTGATCTACGCCGGCGCGCAGAAGAACATCGGCCCGGCCGGGCTGACGATCGTCATCGTGCGCGACGACCTGATCGGCGAGACCGTTCCCGGCACGCCGACCATGTTCGACTACAAGATCCACGCCGACAACGACTCGATGTACAACACGCCGGCCACCTTCGCCATGTACACGGCGGGGCTGGTGTTCAAGTGGCTGAAGGCGCGCGGCGGCCTCGTCGCGATGGAGAAGACCAACCGCGAGAAGGCGAACCTGCTGTACGACGCGCTCGACGCGACCGATTTCTACGCTTCTCCGGTGGCACGCGACAACCGCTCGCTGATGAACATCCCCTTCACCCTGAAGGATGCCGCGCTCGACGAGGCCTTCCTCAAGGACGCCAAGGACCGCGGCCTGATCCAGCTGAAAGGCCACCGCTCGGTCGGCGGCATGCGCGCCTCGATCTACAACGCCATGCCGGTCGAGGGGGTGCGCGCGTTGGTCGACACCATGCGCGAATTCGAGAAAAGCCATGGCTGAACCGCGCAAGGTGCTCACCCTCAACGCCATTTCCGCACGCGGACTGGCGCGCTTGCCGCAGCACTATGTCGTCGGCGGCGACATTGCCGACCCGGATGGCATCCTGGTGCGTTCGGCCAACATGCACGAGATGGAGATTCCCGCCTCGGTGCAGGCGATCGGCCGCGCCGGTGCCGGCACCAACAATATTCCGGTGAAAAAACTGTCGGAACGCGGGGTGCCGGTGTTCAATGCGCCGGGGGCCAACGCCAACGCGGTGAAGGAACTGGTCATTGCCGGCATGCTGATGGCGGCGCGCAACCTGGTGCCGGCGCTGAGGTTCGTCGAAGGCCTGTCGGGCAGCGACGAGGAAATGCACAAGGCGACCGAAGCCGGCAAAAAGCAGTTTGCCGGCACGGAGCTGCCCGGCCGCACGCTTGGCGTCGTCGGCCTCGGCGCGATCGGCTCCACCATCGCCGAAGCCGCGATCAAGCTCGGCATGAACGTGGTCGGCTTCGACCCCGCGATCACGGTGGATGCCGCGTGGCGGCTGCCGTCGCAGGTCAAGCGCGCCGAGAGCGTGGAAGAGGTGCTGCGCCAGGCCGATTTCGTCACCCTGCACGTGCCGCTGCTGGACGCCACGCGCAATCTCATCGATGCCCAGCGCATCGGCGCCATGCGCCCCGGCGCGGTGCTGCTGAACTTCGCGCGCGAGGGCGTGGCCGACAACGCCGCCGTGATCGAGGCGCTCGACGCCGGCAAGCTGCATGCCTACATCTGCGATTTCCCGGCGAATGCGCTGAAGGGCCACGCCAGGGTCGTCGCGCTGCCGCATCTGGGCGCCAGCACCTCCGAGGCCGAAGAAAACTGCGCGGTGATGGTGGCCGGGCAGCTGGCCGACTATCTGGAAAACGGCAACATCCAGAACGCGGTCAACTTCCCCAACGTCAGCATGGCGCGCGAATCGGCGTATCGTATCGCGATCGCCAATGCCAACGTGCCCAACATGGTGGGGCAGATTTCGTCGGTGCTGGCCGCCGCCGGACTCAACATCCACAACATGGTCAACAAATCCAAGGGCGACATGGCCTATACCCTGGCCGATGTCGACAGCGCGGTGGGCGATGCCGTGATGCGCCAGCTGACCGGGATTGCCGGTGTGCTCGCGGTGCGTTATCTGCCCGACGCCTGACCCGATGGATGAGGCATTGAAGGCGCTGCGCGCGCGCATCGACAGCATCGACGACACCTTGCTGCAGCTGGTTTCCGAACGCGCAGGCCTTGCGCAAGCCGTCGGCCGTGCCAAGAACGGCGAAAAGATCTATCGCCCCGAGCGCGAAGCCCAGATCGTGCGCCGCCTGCGCGAAACCAACCCGGGACCGCTCGACGGCGACACTGTCGAGCGCCTGATCCGTGAAGTCATGTCGGCCTGCCGGGCGCTGGAACAGAATATCCGCGTGGCCTACCTGGGCCCGGCCGGCACCTTCAGCCAGGCGGCCGCCTACAAGCACTTCGGCCATGCCGTCGAGGCGGTTGCCGAAGCCGATATCGACGCCTGTTTTCGCGCCGTCGAAACCGGACGTGCCGATTTTGCCGTGGTGCCGGTGGAAAATTCCACCGAGGGTGCGATTGCGCGCACGCTCGATCTGATCGTCGCCAGCCCGCTCAAGATCTGCGGCGAGATCATGCTGCCGATCCACCAGAACCTGATGCGCAAAAACGCGGGCCTGGAGGGCATCGACCGCGTCTACGGCCATGCCCAGTCGCTCGCGCAGTGCCAGAACTGGCTCAACCGGCATCTGCCCCGGGCCGAGCGGGTGAGCGTCGTCAGCAACAGCGAAGGCGCGCGCCGTGCCGCGGCAGAGCCCGATGCCGCCACGCTGGGCAGCGATGCGGCCGCGGAGTTGTATGGCCTTGCCATCGTCGAGGCGCGCATCGAGGACGAGGCCGGCAATACCACCCGTTTTCTCGTCCTTGCGCCCGCCGATGCCGCGCCGTCCGGTCGCGACAAGACCTCGCTCGTCGTCGGCGTGCACAATCAGCCCGGCGCCATCGTCAAATTGCTGCAGCCGCTGGCCGATGCCGGGGTTTCCATGAGCAAGCTCGAATCGCGTCCGGCGCGTTCGGCCAACTGGGAGTACCTGTTCTTTGTCGTCTGCGAAGGCCATCGGCAGGACGCCAAACTCGCCGCCACGCTCGCCGAAATCGAGTCGCGCGCCGCCTTCCTCAAGATTCTCGGCTCCTATCCCGCTGCACAGTCATGAATTGTTGCGATCTCGCTCCCGCCCACATTCGCGCCATCGCGCCTTATCGCCCCGGCAAGCCCATCTCCGAACTCGCACGCGAACTGGGGCTGGACGAGGCCGACATCGTCAAGCTGGCGTCGAACGAAAACCCGCTCGGCCCCAGCCCCGCCGCACTGGTCGCGGCGCAGGATGCGCTGCACGACATGGCCCTGTACCCCGACGGTGCCGGCTTTGCGCTGAAGGCGAGGCTGTCGGCGAAGCTGGGCGTCGCGGCGAATCAGATCGTGCTGGGCAACGGCTCGAACGACGTGCTGGACATGGCTGCGCGCGCGTTTCTCGGCCCGGCTGCGTCGGCGGTGTATGCGCAGCATGCGTTCGCCGTCTACCCCATCGCCACGCTGACCGCGGGGGCGGCATGCATCGAGGTGGCGGCGAAGGATTACGGCCACGATCTCGATGCCATGCGCGCGGCGATCCGCGACGACACGCGGGTGCTGTGGATCGCCAACCCCAACAACCCGACCGGCACCTTCCTGCCGTGGACGCAGATCGAGGCCTTCCTCGAAACCGTGCCGCCGCAGGTGCTGGTGGTGCTGGATGAGGCCTACGGCGAATACCTGCCGCCGGCCGAGCGCTGCGACACCGCGGCCTGGC
>MKUE01000090.1 GCA_001897675.1 Thiobacillus sp. 65-1059
CGATGGTCGCCGAAGTGCACCGCATCCTCACCCGCGGCGGCATCTTCATGTACCCCAAGGACACCAAGGATCCCGCCAAGGCCGGCAAGCTGCGCCTGATGTACGAAGCCAACCCGATGGCCTTCATCGTCGAGCAAGCCGGCGGCGCCGCCACCACCGGCTACCAGCGCATCCTCGACATCAATCCGGAAGGCCTGCACCAGCGCGTGCCGGTGATTCTGGGTTCCAAGACCGAGGTCGACACCGTCACCGGCTACCATCACGAAAAGGCCGCGTAAGCGCCGCCCGGGTTCGCATCGCGACTTGCTGGAATGAAAAAGCCGGGCGATGCCCGGCTTTTTCATTGGGGCCTCTACGCCGCCGCGCGGCGCAGGCCAGTGCGCATCAGCCTGACACATTCGTCCGGCGGCAGCGGCCGGCTGAACAGATAGCCCTGCGCCTGGTCGCAGTGGTTGGTGCGCAGATAGGCCAGTTGAGCGTCCGTCTCGACGCCCTCCGCCACCACGGTCAGGCCCAGGTTTCTGGCCAGCGCGATGATGGTGCGCACGATGGCGGTGTCGTTTTCGTCGCCCGGAACGTCGCGGATGAACGAACGGTCGATCTTCAGGCAGTGGATGGAAAACATCTTCAGGTAGTTCAGCGACGAATAGCCGGTGCCGAAGTCGTCCACCGCGATGCGGATGCCCAGCCGCTCCAGTTCGGCCAACACGCCGGCGGCGGAGACCAGATTGTCCATCAGGGACGACTCGGTGATTTCCAGTTCGAGCGCGTCGGGCGCAAGTCCGCTGTCCGCGAGCGCCGCGCTGATTTCCTCGGCCAGATGCTTTTGCCGGAACTGCCGCGCCGACAGGTTGACCGCCATGCTGCCGGCGGCGAGGCCGAGATCCTGCCACGCACGCATCTGGCGGCAGGCCTCGCGCAACACCCAGTCGCCGATCGGCAGGATCAGCCCGCTCTGTTCGGCGACCGGAATGAATTCTTCCGG
This sequence comes from Thiobacillus sp. 65-1059, assembly GCA_001897675.1. Classification (GTDB taxonomy): domain Bacteria; phylum Pseudomonadota; class Gammaproteobacteria; order Burkholderiales; family Thiobacillaceae; genus Thiobacillus. Next base: position 986 of record MKUE01000090.1, read on the forward strand.
GCTGACCGCGCCGAGCTCCGGCGACTGCCAGCGCAACAGCGCCTCCCAGCCCACCAGGCGAGCGGACAGAATCTCCAGCTTGGGCTGGTAGTGCAGCGCAAGCTCCTTGCGCGCCAGGGCATGTTTCAGGCGCGCCTCCAGCAGCACGCGGCGCTGGATTTCCTCCGACAGATCGCGGCTGAACACGGTCAGGCAGTTGCGTCCCGCCGATTTGGCACGATGCAGGGCGAGGTCGGCATAGCGCATCAGGACGCTGGCCGATTCGCCATCCGTCGGATAGATGACGATGCCGAGACTGGCGCTGATCCCCAGCCGGTCGCTGCCCAGGTCGAACTCGCGCGCCATGGCCTGCAACAGCGCCTGGCCCACCTGTTTGGCCCGTTCGACCGCCGCATTTTCCAGCAGGATCACGAACTCGTCGCCGCTGAAACGGGCCATGAAGGCCGCTTGCGGCAGGCTGGTGCGGAGACGCTCGGCAACGGCCACCAGCAGCATGTCGCCCTGTTCGTGGCCCAGCGTGTCGTTCACGTTCTGGAAGTGATCCAGGTCCAGCAGCAGGACGGCGCAGGGCGCGTCCTGCTGGGCGCGGACCACCGCCAGATTGAGCTGCTCGTTGAATGCGGTGCGATTGGGCAGGCCGGTCAGGTCGTCATGGGTGAGCATGTGCCGCATCTGGCGGAACGGCCGGCTCACGGCATCGGCATAGATCGCGAGATAGAGAAAATAGTAGGCAACCGCCTTGTAGGCATGCCCCAGCAGATTGGCGGTGCTGCTCACCTCGACATACACGATGAAGAACAGTTCGCCCGCGGCCATCAACAGCAAGGCCAGCATGAGGCTGCCGATATCGCAGTGGGTCACCCGATTGCGGCGCAGGGCCAGCACGCCGGCAACCGCCAGGTAAAGGACGAACACGCCCCATTCGAGCGCGAGCTTGAGCGCAGTCAGCCCCATGCCGGGCACGTACATGGCCGGCATGGCCTGCGGCACGGCCAGAAAGACATAGGCGACCGCCCCCATCCCCAGCAGCATCGCGGCGAGGGCGAGACGCCGCGCCGGACCGCGCATGGCGGGCCCCTCCGGAATCAGGATGTAGGCCAGCAGCCCCAAGCCGGCCGCAATGCGGCCGCACAGCCAGAACAGGATCGATTTGTGGGGAGAGTTGGGGCTGACCAGATCCGGCATGCCGAGATAGGACAGAAAATGCAGCGTATCGAACAGCGCCACCGCCAGGAACGTGCAGCCAAGCACGATGGAGCGCACCGAGCGGATGGTTTCCTGCGCGCCATGGCCAATAAAGAAGATCAGCGCTGCAACGACGACGGCAAAAATTTCCATCAGCGAATGCGCCGCCAGGAAAGCCGGGGCTGAAATCGCCAACTGGTTGGCCGGCACGGCCTGCCATAACAGCAGCGGGATGCTCGCGGCCAGCAACAGCATGCCGATGCGGCTGTGGGTGTCTTGTCCTGGCAATCGCATCAAAGCAAAGCGTCCTCTCTTGGCTGGAGGGTTGCACAATTAACCTTACTTACTGCCAAGGAAGCCATTTTGAGTTTGCCCGCTTCCTTCTTTTTCCGCCCAGTCTCGCGATACCGTCACGGCGGCCCGTAGCACCAGCCTGGGTGCGGGTTTCATCTTAACGGAGCCGGAACGGCATACTTGAACGCATGTGCCCGCCCGGGCCGCGCGGGGTTTCCCCCTGCCGGCCGAACCCCGGCCGGGCTCTATGCCGAGCCCGCCGGCGCGGCTGCCTTGAACAGCGCCAGCGCCCGCACGCGCTGAGCCGCATGATCGACGATGGGTGCGGGATAGGTCCGGCCGACGATCACGCCGATACGCGCCTGCTCGCGGGCAGGCAAGGCCCACGGCGCGTGGATGAATGCGTCCGGAACCGCCGCAAGCTCGGGCAGATAGCGGCGAATGAAGCGGCCTTGCGGATCGAACTTTTCCGACTGGGTGACCGGGTTGAAGATGCGGAACCACGGCTGGGCATCGCAGCCGACCGAGGCTGCCCATTGCCAGCCGCCGCTGTTGGCGGCGAGGTCGTAATCAAGCAGCCGGTCGGCGAAGTAGCGCTCGCCGAGGCGCCAGTCGACCAGCAGATCCTTGGTCAGAAACGAGGCGGCGATCATGCGCAGGCGGTTGTGCATGTAGCCGGTCTGGTTGAGCTGTCGCAGCGCGGCATCGACCAGCGGATAGCCGGTGCGCGCGGCGCACCAGGCCTCGAAATGGCCGGCGGGATTCGGCCACGGCAGCGCGTCGTACTGCCGCCTGAAGCTATGCCCGCTGGCCACGTCGGGACGGTGCCAGAGGATCTGGTGATAGAAATCGCGCCAGATCAGTTCGGACAGCCAGGTTTGCGCGCCGCGCCCGCCTGCCTGCCAGGCCGCGGCGGCGAGCTGGCGGATGGACACCGTGCCGAAGCGCAGGTGGGCCGACAGATACGACACGCCTTTCACCGCCGGAAAGTCGCGCGTTTCCTGATAGCGGTCGATGCGCTGCAGAAACTCGTCGAACAGACGCGCACCGCCCGCCATGCCGGCGGGCAATTTGAGTGCGGCAAGCCGGGCGGGGGCAAACCCCATCTCCTGCAAGCCCGGGACGGCCGTCGACTGCGCGGCCAGCCGGCCGGCGTAGGCATCCACCGGATAGGCTCGCAGGTAAAACGGCGTCAGCGTTTTCAGCCAGGCATTTTTGTAGGGGGTGAAGACGCTGAAAGGCGTTCCGCTGGCGGTGAGCACTTCCTCGCGCTCGAAGATCACCGCATCCTTGTAGTGATGGACTGCGATGCCGCGGCGGTGCAGCGCGGTCTGCACCGCGGCGTCGCGCGCCAGTGCGGCGGGGTCGTCGTCGTGATTGAAAAACACGGCATCGGCCCGCAACTCGGCCGCCAGCTGCACGATTTCGTCGCGCGCGACGCCGTATCTGACGACGAGGCCGCCGCCCCGGGCTTGCAGGGCCTGCTGCAGCTCGCCGACGCTGGCGTGGATGAACGCGACCCGGCGGTCGGATGCATCGGGGAGCGCATCCAGAATTTCCCGGTCGAAGATAAAGGCACAGACCACCTGCCGTGCCTGCTTGAGCGCATGGAAAAGTGCGGCATGGTCGAAGTCGCGCAGATCGCGGCGAAACCAGACCAGGGCGCGGGTGTATTCAGGCATCGGACGGGCCGGTCGCTATAGTGTAAAAAGGGATCAGGGACGCGTATATAAGTGCCTGCTTGATTTGAGGCAGATTACAATGGGAAGGCAATCATGGATACCATCAACCTCACCCACCATTTCCTGATCGCCATGCCGGGCATGGCCGATCCCAATTTCAACGGCACGCTGACCTATATCTGCGACCACAGCAATCAGGGCGCGCTGGGCGTGGTGGTCAACCGGCCGATCGAACTGGACTTGTCGACCCTGTTCGAGCAAATCGGGTTGTCCCTGCCGCAACGCCTGCACGGCAACACGGTTTATTTCGGCGGCCCGGTGCAGACCGAGCGCGGTTTTGTGCTGCACACGCCGCCGCTCACCTTCAGCTCCACCCTCACCGTCAACGACGCAGTCAGCCTCACTTCCTCGAAGGATGTGCTGGAAGCGGTGAGCCAGGACGCCGGGCCGGAAAAGTTCATGGTGTCGCTGGGCTATGCGGGCTGGGCAGCCGGCCAGCTGGAAGACGAAATCAAGCAGAATGCCTGGCTTTCGGTGGCCGCCGACCCGCAGGTGATTTTCGATCTGGCGCCCGAAGAACGCCTGTCCGCCGCGATGCGGCTCCTCGGCATCGACTTCGCCAGCCTCTCCGAAGAAGCCGGGCACGCTTGAGCTTGGCGGAAACCCATGGCACCGTGCTGGCCTTCGATCTCGGCCTGAAGCGCACCGGCGTCGCGTCGGGCGAGCTGTCGATCGGAATCGCGCACCCGCTTACCGTGATCCAGGCCGATTCCACCGACGCACGGCTGGCCGCCATCGCCAAGCTGAATGCCGAATGGCGGCCGGTGCTGCTGGTGTTGGGGCTGCCTGCCCACGCCGACGGCAGCGAACATGAAATGACGCGGGTGGCCAAAAACTTCGCGCGCAAATTAGAATCGCGCTTCAACCTGCCGGTGTTCCTGGTGGACGAGCGCCACACCAGCACGGCGGCCGAATCCGAACTTCATGCGCGCGGCATCCACGGCAAGAAGAACAAGGCGCTGCTGGACGCCGTCGCCGCACAACTCATTCTGCAAGGGTTCTTCGATGCACGCCTCACTGCCTGACGCCAACACCCTGATCGCACGACTCGCCGCCGCCATTGCCCCCTCGCTCACCCCCGACACCCTCATCGTCGGCATCCACACCGGCGGCGCATGGGTGGCCGAGCGTCTGCATGCGCTGCTGCAGTGCGGCATGCCGCTCGGCACGCTCGACATTTCGTTCTATCGCGACGACTTTTCGCGCATCGGCCTGCATCCGCAGGTGAAACCGTCCAACCTGCCGTTCGACCTGGAAGATCGCACCATCCTGCTGGTCGACGACGTGCTGCACAGCGGACGCACGGTGCGCGCGGCAATGAACGAACTGTTCGACTACGGCCGCCCGGCCTCGATCCGGCTGGCGGTGCTGGTCGACCGCGGCGGCCGCGAACTGCCGATCCGCCCGGATTTCGTCGGCCTCGCGCTCGACGTCCCGGAGCACCAGAACATCAACCTTTCCCGGCTGGACGACGGCCATCTGACCCTCTCGATTGCATGAACCCACAACTCAACGAAGACGGCAGACTGCACCACCTGCTCACGCTCGACGGCCTGCCGCGCGCCATCCTGACGCAGATCCTCGACACCGCCGAATCCTTCATGGACGTCGGCGAGCGCGAGGTGAAGAAGGTCCCGCTGCTGCGCGGCAAGTCGATCTTCAACCTGTTCTTCGAGCCGTCGACGCGCACCCGCACCACCTTCGAGATCGCCGCCAAGCGGCTGTCCGCCGACGTGGTCAATCTCAATATCGCCACCTCCAGCCAGACCAAGGGCGAGGCGATCCTCGACACCGTCGACAACCTCTCCGCGATGCACGCCGACATGTTCATCGTGCGGCATTCGCAGTCGGGCGCGGCGCACTTCATCGCACGCCACGTCGCGCCGCACATCTCGGTGGTCAACGCCGGCGACGGCCGCCACGCGCATCCCACCCAGGGCCTGCTCGACATGTTCACCATCCGCCGCTACAAGGGCGAGTTCCACAACCTGACCGTGGCCATCGTCGGCG
>MKUE01000091.1 GCA_001897675.1 Thiobacillus sp. 65-1059
AAATGGCTAAGGAAAAATTCGAGCGGACCAAGCCGCACGTAAACGTAGGCACGATTGGACACGTTGACCACGGCAAGACCACCTTGACCGCGGCGATCACCACCATTCTGTCGAAGAAGTTTGGCGGTGCTGCCAAGAAGTACGACGAGATCGACAACTCGCCTGAAGAGAAGGCGCGCGGCATCACCATCAACACCTCCCACGTCGAGTACGAGACCGCCAAGCGTCACTACGCCCACGTTGACTGCCCCGGCCACGCCGACTACGTCAAGAACATGATCACCGGCGCCGCGCAGATGGATGGCGCCATCCTGGTCGTGTCCTCCGCCGATGGTCCCATGCCGCAGACCCGCGAGCACATCCTCCTGGCCCGCCAGGTCGGCGTGCCCTACATCATCGTCTACATGAACAAGGCCGACATGGTCGACGACGCCGAGCTGCTCGAGCTCGTCGAAATGGAAATCCGCGAGCTGCTGTCCAAGTACGACTTCCCGGGCGACGACACCCCCATCATCGTCGGCTCCGCGCTGAAGGCCCTCGAAGGCGACCAGAGCGACATCGGCGAGCCCAGCATCATCAAGCTGGCCGAAGCCCTCGACTCCTACATCCCCGAGCCCGAGCGTGCCATCGACAAGCCCTTCCTGATGCCTGTTGAAGACGTCTTCTCCATCTCCGGTCGCGGCACCGTCGTCACCGGTCGTGTCGAGCGCGGCATCATCAAGGTTGGCGAAGAGATCGAAATCGTCGGCATCAGCCCGACCGTCAAGACCACCTGCACCGGCGTCGAGATGTTCAGGAAGCTGCTCGATCAGGGGCAGGCGGGCGACAACGTCGGCGTCCTGCTGCGCGGCACCAAGCGTGAAGAAGTCCAGCGCGGCCAGGTTCTGGCCAAGCCCGGCTCCATCAAGCCGCACACCAAGTTCTCGGCCGAGATCTACGTGCTCTCCAAGGACGAAGGTGGTCGTCACACCCCGTTCTTCAACGGCTATCGTCCGCAGTTTTACTTCCGCACCACCGACGTCACCGGCAGCATCGAACTGCCGGCTGGCACCGAGATGGTGATGCCTGGCGACAACGTCAGCATCAAGGTGTCGCTGATTCAGCCGATCGCCATGGACGAAGGTCTGCGTTTCGCCATCCGCGAAGGCGGCCGCACGGTCGGTGCCGGCGTCGTGGCCAAGATCGAAGAG
>MKUE01000092.1 GCA_001897675.1 Thiobacillus sp. 65-1059
CACGCCCTTCTCGAACAGGCGGGTGAACAGCCACTGCTCCCAGCGGTAGTAGTCGGGCTTGCAGGTGGCGAGCTCGCGCGACCAGTCGATGGCGAAGCCGAGCGCCTGCAGCTGCGCGCGCATGTGGTCGATGTTGGCGTAGGTCCAGGCGGCGGGCGGCACGCCGTTGGCGATCGCCGCGTTCTCCGCCGGCAGGCCGAAGGCGTCCCAGCCCATCGGCTGCAGCACGTTGAAGCCGCGCATGGCGTGGTAGCGCGCCAGCACGTCGCCGATGGTGTAGTTGCGCACGTGCCCCATGTGCAGCTTGCCCGAGGGGTAGGGGAACATCGACAGGCAGTAGTACTTGGGGCGCCCGGACGCGTCATGGGCGCGATAGGCCTGGCTGGCCGCCCATTTTGCCTGGGCGGCGCGTTCGATGTCCGAGGGGAGGTATTTTTCTTGCATTGCAGCAACCGCTTAGAATCAAGCCGGCGATTATACCGCCGGCCCCGCCGCGCCGCCCGGACCTGGAGCATTCCCATTGCGGCCGGCCGGGCTGTTTGGCCCTGGCCGGGAACACTGTCCGTCCACGGATGTCGGTTACCCTTTACCCCGAAGGAGACTTACATGAAAACGCTGCTTCCGCTCGCCCTGCTTGTCGCTTCCCTGCCCGCCGCCTCCCTGCCTGCCCTGGCCGCCCAGCCCGACGTGCTGCCGGTCAAGCAGATCGGCCTGGAACTGGCGCGCGATATCGCCATGGCCTCGGTCGAGGCCTGCCGCCAGGACGGCTACAACGTCTCCGCCGTCGTGCTGGATCGGGCCGGCAACGTCCAGGTCGCGCTGCGCGACACGCTGGCCGCGCGCCACACGCTGGAAATCGCCGAGCGCAAGGCCGGCATGACCATTATGTCGGGCACCGAATCAGGCGAGTTCCGCGCCGCGCGCGGCGACATCCGCCCCGAGCTCAACCACATCGACGGCCTTATCGTGATGGACGGCGCACTGCCGATCCGCGCTGCCGGCAGCCTGATCGGCGCGGTCGGGATCTCCGGCGCGCCCGGCGGCGACAAGGATGCCGCCTGTGCCGCAGCCGCGCTGAAGAAGGTGGAGGAACGGCTGGAATTCGCCATGTAAGCGCCCCCCTCCTGAAACGGGCCGCGCGCTTGCCGGGGCATACGACTCCACATGGACTTTAGTCCATAGTGGATCGGAGTCCTTGAGGGCATACGGCTCCACATGGGCTTCTGCCCTGACGGGCACAAGAGCCCATAGTGGATCGGGGCCCTTGGCGGCTTTGGCGCCGCCACTACCACGGCCTACCCCTTGCGGGTAAAATGCGGGGTTTTCGCCTTTCATTCTTACCTCTTCAGGGAGTCCCAGCATGTCCAAGAAGCATCCCGTCATTGCGGTCACGGGTTCGTCCGGCGCCGGCACCACCACGGTCAAGCGCGCGTTCGAGCACATTTTCTTCCGCGAAAAGATCAATGCCGCCGTGATCGAAGGCGACAGCTTCCATTGCCTGTCGCGCATGGAATTCAAGGACGCCGTGAAGAAGGCCGAAGCCGAAGGCAATATGCACTTCAGCCATTTCGGCCCGCAAGCCAACCACTTCGCCAAGCTGGCCGAACTGTTCAAGACCTACGGCGAAACCGGCGGCGGCAAGAAGCGCTACTACATCCACAGCGACGAAGAGGCCGCCGAGCACAACAAGCGCCTCAACACCAGCCTCAACCCCGGCGAATTCACACCGTGGGAAGACGTGCCGGCCGGCTCCGACGTGCTGTTCTACGAGGGCCTGCACGGCCTGGTGAAAACCGACGACGTCGACGTCTCGCAGCATGTCGACCTCGGCATCGGCGTGGTGCCCATCGTCAACCTCGAATGGATCCAGAAAATCCACCGCGACGGCGCCGAGCGCGGCTATTCCGCCGAAGTCATCGTCGACACCATCCTGCGCCGCATGCCCGACTACGTGAACTACATCACCCCGCAGTTCTCGCGCACCGACATCAACTTCCAGCGCGTCTCCACCGTCGACACCTCCAACCCCTTCATCACGCGCGACATTCCGACGCCGGACGAAAGCTTCATCGTGATCCGCTTCCGCGAGCCGAAGGGCGTCGATTTCCCCTATCTGCTGAACATGATCCCGAACTCCTTCATGTCGCGCCGCAACACCCTCGTGGTGCCGGGCGCCAAGATGGGTTTTGCCATGGAGCTGATCCTGGCCCCCATCATCCAGGACATGATCGCCGGCAAGAAGAAGTAGGCAGGGCCGGTTCGAACGGGAAACGGAGCCGGCCCGGCTCCGTTTTTTTATGGCATTTCGCGGCGCTTGCCGCCCGCCGGATTCATCGGATATACGCTTCCGTCGCGTAGCGGCGCATCATGCGGTGGCTGTTGAAGTACGACGCATTCTTGCTGATCGCGCCCTTCATGAGCCTGATCCAGCTGCCCGGATCCTGCGCATATCCGTAATAAAGCGGCAGCACCGTCTGTTCGAGCTTGTCGTACAGTGCGCGGGCGTCGCCGCCGTTCGTGCCCGCGGCATCGCCGATCGCCCAGCCGGTCAATCCTTCGATACAGCCCTCGATCCACCAACCATCGAGCACCGACAGGCTCGGCACGCCATTGAGCGCCGCCTTCATGCCGCTGGTGCCGGAGGCCTCGTACGGGCGCAGCGGCGTGTTGAGCCAGATATCGACGCCGGCCACCAGCGTCTGGGCGATATCCATGTCGTAATCGGGCAGATAGACAACCGGCACGACGCCTTCGAGCGCGTGCGCCTGGGCGTGCAGCCGTTCGATCAGCCGTTTGCCGTTTTCGTCGCGCGGGTGCGCCTTGCCGGCGAGCACGATCTGAAACGGGCGCTGCCGGGCGATCGCCTGCAGCCGCTCGAGGTCGGCGAACAACAGGTCGGGGCGCTTGTACGCGGTCATGCGCCGGGCAAACCCGAGGATCGGCACCTCCGGATCCAGGGCGGCGCCGGTGCGCGCGCGCACCCGCTCGACGAGCATCTGCTTTGCCTGCGTATGCGCCTCCCAGATGGCGGCATCGGGAATGCAGCAGTCGGCGCGCATCAGCTGTTCGGGCTCGTGGCACCAGCTCGGAAGATAATGGTCGTAAAGCGTGCGGAAAGGCGCGCTGGTCCAGGTGAAGGGGTGCACCCCGTTGGTGACGGCATGCACCCGATAGCCGGGGAACATCGTGTTGGAGATTTCGGCATGGCGCTTGGCCACGCCGTTCACGTATTCGCTCAAGTTGAGCGCTAGCCGCGTCATGTTGAGGCCGTCCTCGCCCGCAAGGTGCTTGAGCGTCGCCAGATCGACAAAGCCTTCGCCGGCCGCGGGGCGGCTGCGCCGCGCATCGGCGACGTTCGCCAGGCGCTGCACGGTCTCGGCATCGACCGCATTGTCGAGCACGCGCTGCACCAGCGCATAGGAAAAGCGGTCGTGGCCGGCCTCGACCGGGGTGTGGGTGGTGAAGTTGCACAGCGCGCGCACCCGCGGCAGATCGTAGGGCGGCTCGCCCGGGCGCAGATCCTCAGGCGGGTAAACATAGCGCCGCAGCAGTTCGAGGCCGAGCAGCGCGGAATGCCCTTCGTTCATATGGTATTGGCGGATCCTGAAACCGAGCGCCTGCAGCAGGCGCACTCCGCCGATGCCGAGCACGATCTCCTGCTTGAACCGGTAGACGTCGTCGCCGCCATAGAGGAAATGGGTGATCTCACGATCGTCATGCCGGTTTTCGTCCAGGTCGGTGTCGAGCAGCAGCACCGGCTGACGGCCGCCCATGTGGCCTTCGAGCACATACAGCCACGCGCCGATCCACACAGCCCGGCCCTCGATCGACACGGCAATCTTGGCGTCCAGCGGCTGCGCCCATGTCCCCGGTTCCCACATGGCCGCCTGCTCGACCTGCCGCCCCTGCGCATCGATCTGCTGGCGAAAATAGCCGGCGCGGCTCACCAGACTCACCGCCACCAGCGGCAACGCGAGGTCGGCGGCCGAGCGCACGGTGTCGCCGGCCAGCACGCCCAGGCCACCGGAGTAAGTCGGGATCTCGTTGCGCAGCGCGATCTCCATGGAGAAATAGGCGACGCGCGCTTCGTGGATGAATTCATCGAGCATGCTCACCTCTCCTTGCGGTGCATTCTTCGCTGCGGCCATGGCGCAACCGCGGCCTCGCTGCTGCGTTCATGCCCTGCCCGGCCGCCCGTGGCGCCGAGCGGGGACGGGGCCGGTTCACGCCACCGCGAAGCCCACCAGCGCAATTTCGTCGCCATCCTTGAGCGGAGCGGATTTCTCGGCGAACTGCTTGTTCACCGTGATATTCAGCTTGGGATTGCCGAGCAGCATTTTTTTCCACATCTCGCCGCGCCGCGACAACAGGAACAGCAGGCGTTCGACATCGGCGATGTCGGGCGGCAGCGGGATTTCGTCGGCGGCCATGCCGAGGGTGTCGACCAGATCGCCGAAAAACAGGATTTTCACCATGGAGAGCCCCTTATAATTCGCCATTATCGATTCGGCGCATGCAGCGTTCGCGTGGGCCAACGGAGGCCGGTCGGGCTTCGCATGGCGAATCGATGGACATTGAAAACAGCGGGTTATTGAGACGGCCTCGCTGCATGGATTGACTCGAACGAGACACCACCCATACTGCCGTCAACAGCATCGCTGTGCCGCCTCAACCATCGCCTGATTCTACCCCTGTATGCCCACCCATCTGCTGGAAAACCTCAACCCCGAACAGCGCGCCGCGGTGACGCTGCCGCACGAATCCGCGCTGATCCTCGCGGGCGCCGGCTCGGGCAAGACGCGGGTGCTGACCACCCGCATGGTGTGGCTGATCCAGACCGGCCAGGTGTCGCCGCTGGGCGTGCTGGCGGTGACCTTCACCAACAAGGCGGCGAAGGAGATGCTGACGCGGATTTCGGCGATGCTGCCGATCAACACGCGCGGCATGTGGGTCGGCACCTTTCATGGCCTCGCCAACCGGCTGTTGCGGATCCATTACCGCGAAGCCGGCCTGCCGCAGTCGTTCCAGATCCTCGACAGCCAGGACCAGCTCTCGGCGATCAAGCGGCTGATGAAGGCGATGAACGTTGACACCGAAAAATACGAGCCGAAGAAGGTGCAATGGTTCATCAACAACAACAAGGAAGCCGGCCGGCGCGCCCGCGACGCCGAGGCGTTCGACGAATACTCGATGCGCATGGCCGAGCTGTACGAGGCCTACGACGCGCAATGCCAGCGCGAGGGGGTGGCGGACTTCCCCGAACTGCTGCTGCGTTCCTACGAGCTCCTCTACCGCAACGAGCCGCTGCGGCAGCATTACCAGGACCGCTTCAAGCACATCCTGATCGACGAGTTCCAGGACACCAACACGCTGCAGTACCGCTGGCTCAAGCTGTTCGCCGGGCCGCACACCGCGCTGTTCGCGGTCGGCGACGACGACCAGTCGATCTACGCCTTCCGCGGCGCCAACACCGCCAACATGGCCGAGTTCGAGCGCGAGTTCGCGCACGGCAACGTGATCAAGCTGGAGCAAAACTACCGCAGCCACGGCCACATCCTCACCGCCGCCAACACGCTGATTGCGCAGAACGCGCACCGCCTCGGCAAGAACCTGTGGACGGCGGAGGGCGACGGCGAGCCGGTCCGCGTGTTCGAGGCGTATTCCGACCAGGACGAGGCGAGCTTCGTGGTCGACGAGGTGCGCGCGCTCAACCGCGAGGGCATGGCGCTGTCCGACATGGCGCTCTTGTACCGTTCCAACGCGCAGTCGCGGGTGCTGGAGCACGCGCTGTTCTCCGCCA
>MKUE01000093.1 GCA_001897675.1 Thiobacillus sp. 65-1059
GATCCGGTGATGCTGGCCGGCATTGCCGTCTCGCTGCGCACCCAGATGACGCGCCGCGGCAAGATGCTGATCCTGCTGCTGGACGACGCGACCGCGCAGGTCGAGGTGGTGATCTTCAACGAGCTTTACGAGCAGAGCCGACATCTGCTGAAAGACGATGCCCTGCTGATCATCGAAGGCAAGATCAACCGCGACGACTACTCGGGCGGCGTGCGGGTGACGGCGGAGCGGATCTACGACCTCGCCGGTGCGCGCACCCGCTTTGCCCAGGGCCTGCGGCTGACGTGCAACGGGCAGTCCGGCAGCCGCAAACTGGCCGAATTGCTCGCACCCTACAAGGCGCAGGAGGGGGGCTGTCCGGTGTGGGTCGACTATTGCAATCCTGGCGCGTGCTGCCGCGTGCGCCTGGGCGAGGAGTGGCGGGTGCGCCTGGACGACCGGCTGCTCGAATCGCTGGGAGGCTGGCTCAAGCCCGAAGCCGTGAACGTTATTTATTGAATGCCGGGCGACACGGGAAGCCCGGCTGAAGTTTTTTCAACAAAGTGTTGACATGAAATCAATTATATTAGATTATTCTAATAACGCTGAGGTCGCTGCAATAGCACTCGGTGTTGTCTCCTCCAATCCTCCTCCTTTGGTGGATATTCAGCCCGGCTCTTGAGCCGGGCATTTTTTTGCCTGCCTGCCTGGGCGAGGCGGCATCCCGGCGTCGAGCTAATCGACCCGCTTCTCGAATCCGCTGAAGCGGCCGTGCGCCTCATCGAGCTCGATGCGCTCCACCCGCGCCAACGGCGGGCCGCTGCGCGCCCATTGAATAAGCGCGTCAACGGCTGCGGCGCTGCCCTGAACCACCGCTTCGACCGATCCATCGGGCGCGTTGCGCACCCAGCCGGCCACATGCAGCCGTTCAGCCTCGCGCCGCATCGACTCGCGAAACCACACGCCCTGCACGCGGCCATGGATGCGCAGGCGCTGCGTTTTCATGCGCGGCTTATTTCACCTTCATGCCCGGCTGCGCGCCGCTGTCGGGCGACAGAATGAAGAGGCCGGGCGCATCGCCGGAAGCTGCCAGCACCATGCCTTCGCTCATGCCGAACTTCATCTTGCGCGGCGCCAGGTTGGCGACCATCACGGTGAGCCGGCCCACCAGCGCTTCCGGCGCATAGGCCGACTTGATGCCGGCGAACACCTGGCGGGTGCCGAGCGGGCCGACGTCGAGCGTCAGCCGCAGCAGCTTGTCGGCGCCCTCGACGTGGGAGGCCTCGGCGATGCGCGCGATGCGCAGGTCGATCCTGGCGAAGTCGTCGATGTTGATGGTTTCAGATACTGGCGCGGCGGCCACCGGCTGCGCGGCGTGTGCCTGGGCTTCGGCGTGGCGCACCGGCGCGGGGGCGGGCGCGGGTTCGAGATTCTGTTTGTTGGCGTCTACCATGGCGGCTATCGTGGCGGGGTCGATACGGGTCATCAGGTGGCTGTAAGCGTTGATGCGGCGGCGGATGAACAAGCTCTGGGAATCGTCCCAGGCCAGCGGCGGAATGTCGAGGAAGGCCTCGACCTGCTCGGCGAGCTTCGGCAGCACCGGCTTCAGGTACAGGGTCAGCAGGCGGAAGCAGTTGAGCGCGACGGTGCAGACCTCGTGTAGGCGATAGACGGCTTCGGGTTTCTTCGCCAGTTCCCAGGGTTTTTCATCGGCCACGTACTGGTTGGCGCGGTCGGCCAGCGCCATGATTTCGCGCAGGGCCTTGGCGTAATCGCGCGCTTCGTAATGCGTGGCGATTGAACCGGCAGCAGTCTGGAATGAGCCGATCAGTTCGATATTTTCCACGCCGTCGGCGAGCTTGCCTTCGAAGTTCTTGTGGATGAAACCGGCGGTGCGGCTGGCGATGTTGATGAACTTGCCGACCAGGTCCGAATTCACCCGCGCGACGAAATCGTCGAGGTTGAGGTCGATGTCTTCCATCGAGCCGTTGAGCTTGGCCGCGTAGTAGTAGCGCAGCCACTCGGGGTTCAGTTTTTGATCGAGATAGCTTTCCGCGGTGATGAAAGTGCCGCGCGACTTCGACATCTTCTGCCCGTTCACCGTCAAAAAGCCGTGCGCATAAATCGCCGTCGGCAGGCGATGGCCGGAATACTTCAGCATCGCCGGCCAGAACAGGGCGTGGAAATAGAGGATGTCCTTGCCGATGAAGTGCACCAGTTCGGCCTTGGAATCGGCGCCCCACCAGGCGTCGAAGTCGAGGCCATTGTCCGCAGCGTATTTGGCGAAGCTCGCCATGTAGCCCACCGGCGCATCCAGCCACACGTAGAAATACTTGCCCGGCGCGCCGGGGATCTCGAAACCGAAGTAGGGTGCGTCGCGGCTGATGTCCCAGTTGTTGAGGCCGGAGGCGAACCACTCCTGCATCTTGTTGGCGGCTTCTTCCTGCAGGCTGCCCGAGGTCGTCCATTCGCGCAGGAAGGCCTCGCAGTCGCTAAGCTTGAAGAAGTAATGCTCGGAATCCTTGTGCACCGGCGTCGCGCCCGACACCGCCGATACCGGATTCTTCAGTTCGGTCGGGCTGTAGGTGGCGCCGCACACTTCGCAGTTGTCGCCGTACTGCTCGGCCGCGCCGCATTTCGGGCATTCGCCCTTGATGAAGCGGTCCGGCAGGAACAGGTTCTTGACCGGGTCGAACAGCTGCGCAATCGTCTTGATTTCGATCAGGCCGGCTTTTTTCAGGCGCAGATAGATGGTCGACGCCAGTTGGCGGTTTTCCTCGGAGTGCGTCGAGTAGTAATGATCGAAGCCGATGTGGAAGCCGGCGAAGTCGCGCGTGTGCTCGTCCCACACCCTACCGATCAGCGTTTCCGGGGTGATGCCTTCCTTTTCCGCGCGCAGCATGATCGCAGTGCCGTGGGTGTCGTCGGCGCATATGTAGCGGCAGTCATGGCCGCGCATCTTCTGGAAACGCACCCAGATGTCGGTCTGGATGTATTCGACCAGATGGCCGAGGTGGATGCTGCCGTTGGCGTAGGGCAGGGCGGAAGTAACGAGGATTTGGCGGGACATGGAAACAGCCGGGCGGATACCCAAGGGGCACAAGAATCCGCCATTTTAACGCCAGCAGGCCGCGGAGTCCTTCGGCGATACGCTAAAAACGCGAGCCGGGTTGTTTCAGAAACCCGGTTTCTTCATCCGTAGACGGCCGCCCCAGAATCGCATTGCGATGCGGGAAACGGCCGAAGCGCGCGACGACATCGCGGTGCCGGCGTGCGTAATCCAGGAAACCATCGAACAGCGCGCGCTCGTCGGCGGTCGCTTCGCGTGCCAGCTGTTCATACAAGGACACCGAGCGATCCTGCATTTCAATCGACTCGGCGTGCTCCAGCGGCAGATAGAGAAACACCCGTTCGATCGGCGCCAGCTGCCGGTCTTCGCCCGCCGTCAGGGCATCCAGGCTCAAGGCCAGCGCCTGCGGATCGGTGGCGAATGCCTGCGGCTGATCGCGGTGGATGTGGTGTGGGAACTGATCGAACACGATCAACAGCGCCAGCCGTCCGCGCGGCGTGGCGGCCCAGTGGTCGAGCTTGCCTGCGGCTGCCGCAACGAGCGTGCCCGAAAAACGCTCAATCACCGCCCGGTCATTTTCCGGGGATTTCCCAAACCACAGCTTGCGCTGCCGCCCGGCCACTTCGGCCGCGTTGCCGGGCGGTCCGAACCAGAAAGCGAGCACACTTTCGGAGGCGTTTGTCATGGCGGGCTCGGTGCGGCTCAGAACATGTCGTCGGGCAGCTCGTTGTGCGCGCCGTCACAGAACGGCTTGTCTTTGCTGTGCTTGCAGTTGCACAGCCATACTGTCGTTTTTTCCTTGATGACGAACAGCATCGGCTCGATCCCGCTGCCTTCATGCGAACCGTCGCAAAACGGCTGTGTCATCGAGCGGCCGCACGAACACCACCAGTATTCGCCGGGTTCGAGTTCGAGCTCGGCGGGGTTGCGGTCATAGACAACGGGATCGGACATGGCTTGTTCCTGTGAAAAAAGCGCCATTCTAGCGGTATTGGACGCTTTGAAATCCGTATGGTTTTTGTGGCAATTGACGCTGACATGACGAAGCCGAGTCGTGCACCGAGAAGTGCTGCCGGCTGTCATGAATGAGAATTCATGGTCGGGGTGAGAGGATTCGAACCTCCGACTCCTGCGTCCCGAACGCAGTACTCTACCAGGCTGAGCTACACCCCGAGGCAGATATGGCGGGCCCAGTGATGTGCTGAACCCTTTTGAAGAACTACCGGGAAATACTGAAACAGCGCGATTAAAAACTTCTCTCAACCGCGAAAGCCGCTAATTGTAGCAAAGCTGATTTGGATTTTGAATCAGGTAATGCAGAAATTGCATTATTTGCCATCTGAATTTCCCGCTGCGCGGCTTCGCGGGTGTATTGCAGGGCGCGCGTATCCTTGATTGCGGCGAGCACGCTCTGGAATTCGGTGAGGCCGCCGTGTTCGATTGCCTGGCGGATGCTGGCGGCCTGCTCCGGGGTGCCGTGCTTCATCGCGTACAGCAGGGGCAGGGTGGGCTTGCCTTCGGCCAGGTCGTCACCGATGTTCTTGCCGGTTTTGAGAAAGTCGCCGGAATAATCCAGCAGGTCGTCGATCAGCTGGAATGCGGTGCCGAGGTGCATGCCGTAGTGCGCCAGCGCGTCCTTTTCCTCGTCGGTGCCGCCGCCGATGACGGCACCCAGCCGGCTCGCGGCCTCGAACAGCTTGGCGGTCTTGTAGCGGATGACGCGCAGATAGTTCTCCTCGTCGATGTCGGGGTCGTGGCAGTTGAGCAGCTGCAGTACTTCGCCCTCGGCGATGACGTTGGTGGCATCGGACAGGATGCGCATGACCTCCATGCTGTCGACCCCCACCATCATCTGGAAGGCGCGCGTATAGAGGAAGTCGCCGACCAGCACGCTGGCGGCGTTGCCGAACAGGGCGTTGGCGGTTTCACGGCCACGCCGCAGTTCGGATTCGTCGACCACGTCGTCGTGCAGCAGGGTGGCGGTATGGATGAACTCGACCACCGCGGCAAGCTCGTAATGGGCGCGCCCCGAATAATTGAAGCAGCCCGCGGATAGCAGCACCAGCGCCGGGCGCAGCCGTTTGCCGCCGCTGTTGATGATGTATTCCGAGACCTGACGGATCAACGCCACGTCGGAATGCAAGCTTTGGCGGATGACGTGATCGACGGCGTGCATGTCGTCGGCCAGGTAGGATTGCAGGCTCTCCAGGGACACGGTAAGGGCTTGTATAGGGAAAAACCTGTGATGTTAGCAGTCCGGGCACGGTTTTTCACCGCTCGCGGCCAGATAATCATGTGGCGGCCGGATTAAATCGTTTGACTCGTTGTTTGTTCGCCGCTAGAATCTCGCGCTTTCCTGGGTTCGTATTGGTTGGAGACCCCCCATGTACGCAGTCATCAAAACCGGCGGCAAGCAATATCGCGTGAGTGCCGGCGACAAACTTAAAATTGAAAAGCTCGAAGCCGAGATCGGCAGCGAGATCACCTTTGATCAGGTGCTGATGGTGGGCGATGGTGCCGACATCAAAATGGGCGCTCCCATGCTGCGTGGGGCAACGGTCACAGCCACCGTGCTGAACCAGGCTCGTGGCGACAAGATCAAGATTTTCAAGATGCGCCGCCGCAAGCACTATCGCAAGAGCCAGGGCCATCGCCAGTACTTCACCGAAGTACAAATCGGCGGCATCACCGCATAAGG
>MKUE01000094.1 GCA_001897675.1 Thiobacillus sp. 65-1059
CGAGGTGGTGATCTCGCCGGCGATGACGCACAGACCGGTGGTCAGCAGGGTCTCGCACGCCACGCGCGCATGTTTGTCCTGGGTTAGAATCGCGTCGAGCACCGCATCCGACACTTGATCCGCCATCTTGTCGGGGTGCCCTTCGGACACCGACTCAGACGTGAAAATGAAATCCTTTTGCATGACAGCTCCTGTAGTCCCGATTACCGACTGCGTAACCGGCTCGGGGGACCAACGGAGCGGCGACGCTTTAGCTGTATTTGTATCCCGCCCGCAAGTTGTCAAGATTAACGCGGCGGCTGCCGCATTGTGCCCCGCCGCTTCCCCCGGCGTCAATTCCCGCAGGGGGACGCCGATCCACCATGCGCTGAAGCCCATGTGGGGCCGCATGTCCCATGAAGGGACTCCGACTTTCTACGCGCTGAAGCGCGTGACAGATCGTATGCCCCACAAGGGGACTCCGACTTTCTATGGGCTGAAGCCCATGAAAGATCGTATGCCCGCATGATGTTCCTGCTCAAGCTGCTGGCCCGCCTGCCGCTGCCGCTGCTGCATGGCGCCGGCATCGTGCTGGGCTGGCTGCTTTACTGGTCGCCCGGGCGCTATTCCGCGCGCGTGCGCAACAACCTGTTCAGCAGCGGGATCTGCACTCCCGGGCGCGGCTGCCGGAGGTTGCTGCGCAAGAGCATCGGCGAGGCCGGCAAGGCCATGATCGAACTGCTGCCGGTGTGGCTGCGCCCGTACCAGAAGGTGCTGAAGCTGATCAAGCGCACCAGCGGCTGGGAGCACATCGATGCCGCGCGCGCGGACGGCAAGGGCATCATCCTGCTGTCGCCGCACATCGGCTGCTTCGAGATCATCAGCCTCTATTGCGCCGCGCGGCATCCCTTCACCGCCATGTACAAACCGCCTCGTCAGCCGGTGCTCGACGCGCTGATGCTGGCCGGCCGTCAGCGCGGCCAGGCGACGCTGGTGCCGAGCGATCTCTCCGGCGTGCGCGCGCAGCTGGCGGCCCTGAAGCGCCACGAAGCGATCGGCATTCTGCCCGACCAGGTGGCAACCGGCGGCGACGGCGTGTGGGCGCCGTTCCTTGGCCGCCCGGCCTACACGCCGACGCTGGCCGCCAGCCTGCAGCGCAAGACCGGGGCGGCGGCCTTTTTCATCGCCGCCGAGCGGCTGAGCTGGGGGCGCGGCTACCACTTGCACGTCTTTCCGCTGGACGAGGCCCTGCCGGCCGACAAGACCGCCGCCGCCGTCCAGCTAAACCAGGCGGTGGAGGCAATCGTGCGGCGCTTCCCGACGCAATACATGTGGAGCTACAACCGCCACAAGCGCCCGGGCGACGTCGCCCCCCCGGACGCCCAGGAACACGCATGAAGCCGGCCGCCCACGCAAACCTGCTGCACCCTTCGCTGTTGCCGAACTGGCTCGGCGTGGGCGCGCTCTGGCTGCTGCACTGGCTGCCGCTGCCGGTCCAGGCGGCACTCGGCAACGCCGCAGGCTGGCTGATCGCACAGTTCCCCGGACGGCGGCGGCGCATCGTCGCGACCAATCTCGCACTGTGCTTTCCCGAGGCCGCGCCTGAAACGCGCCGCCGCTGGCTGCGGCAGACCTTTCAGAGCTCGATGCGCGCAGCGCTCGAACACGGCGTGCTGTGGTGGGGGTCGGAGGCACGCCTGCGGCGGCTGATCCGGATCGACAATCCCGAAGCGGTGCTGGGCGACGGCAAGCGCCCGGTGATCTGGCTGGCGCCGCACTTTGTCGGGCTCGACATGGGCGGCGTGCGGCTGGCGATGGATCGCACCGCCGCTTCGATGTACGCGCGCGCCAAGGACCCCGTCGCCGACGAAATGATGCGGCACGGGCGTTCGCGCTTTTTCTCCCCGGTGCTGATCGCCAAGAACGACGGCATCAAGCCCGTGCTCAAGGCGCTCAAGGACGGCCTGCCGTTCTATTACCTGCCGGATCAGGATCATGGCCGCCTCAATGCCGTATTCGTTCCATTCTTCGGCATTCCCGCCGCCACCGTATCGGCGCTGCCGCGCCTGGCCAAACTCACCGGCGCCCAGATCGTCCCGGCCATCACCCGCCAGTTGCCGTGGGGGCGGGGCTACGCGGTGCGCTTCTATCCGCCATGGGACAACTACCCGAGCGGCGACCTGGAGGCCGACGTCGCCCGCATGAACGGGTTCATCGAAGACCGCATCCGCGAGATGCCACCGCAATACCTGTGGCTGCACCGCCGCTTCAAGACCCGCCCGGAAGACGAGGCCAGCCTGTATGAATGAGCCGCGGACCGATCTGTCGCGGCTGGCGGCCGCCGACGCCGATGCCGTCGGTGCGCTGGCGCGCATGGTGTGGCAGGCCACTTATCCGGCGCTGATCCCGCAGGCGCAGATCGAGGCCATGCTGGCCGACCGTTATGCGCCCGAACGGATGCGGGAACAGCTGGACGATCCGCGCCAGGCCTGGTGGGGGATGCGCCGGGGCGACGCTCTGGTCGGCTTTGCCCATGCGGTGCTGGAGGGCACCGCCTGCAAGCTCGACAAGCTCTACGTCCATCCGGACAGCCAGCGTCAGGGCATCGGCGCCGCGCTGCTGCGCGCCGTCGCCAGTTGGGCGCGCCAGCAGCGGGCCCGCTGCCTGCGCCTGCAAGTCAATCGCGGCAACGCGCAGGCCATTGCCGCCTACCGGAAATACGGCTTCCGCATCGCCGAGTCGCGGGTGTTCGATATCGGCGGCGGTTTTGTGATGGACGATCACGTGATGGAACTGACGCTGTGAGCTTCGCCAATCCCGACGACGCCGGCCTGCGCGCCCTGCTCGACCGCACCCGGACGATCGCGGTGGTCGGCCTGTCGCCGCAACCCGCGCGGCCGAGCTACCGCGTGGCGCAGGCGATGCAGCGCTACGGCTACCGCATCGTGCCGGTGCGGCCGCTGGTGGATCGGGTGCTCGGCGAACAGGCTTACGCCAGCCTCGCCGACATCCCGTTCGGGGTCGACCTGGTCAACGTGTTCCGCGCCGCCGAGCACGTGCCGGCTATCGTCGAACAATGCCTGGCGCTACACTCCCTGCAGCGGTCCGATGCGCCGGCGCATCGGCTACCGGCAGCCATCTGGATCCAGGAAGGCATCGTGCATGAGGCCGCCGCGCAACGCGCGCAGGACGGCGGCATGGCGGTGGTGATGGACCGCTGCATCCTCAAGGAATACGTCAGGCTCAAAACCGCATGAAAACCGCAGGCACAAGCGCCCAACCGGGCACCACACTCCGCTTCACCAAGATGCACGGCCTCGGCAACGATTTCGTCGTTTTCGACGGCGTCGGCCAGGCCGTCGCGCTCAGCCCCGAACAGTGCCGCCGCATCGCCGACCGCCACTTCGGCGTCGGCTGCGACCAGATCCTGCTGGTCGAGAAAGCCAGCCGGCCGGATGTCGATTTCCGCTACCGCATCTTCAACGCCGATGGCGGCGAAGTCGGGCAATGCGGCAACGGCGCACGCTGCTTCGTGCGCTTCGTGCACGAAAAAGGCCTCACCGCCAAGACCGCGATCCGCGTGGAAACCGCGTCCGGCGTCATCGAGCCGCGCCTGCTCGGCAATGGCCAGGTCGCGGTGGACATGGGCGCGCCGCGCTTTGCGCCGGCCGACATCCCGTTCGCGGCCGAGGCCGAAGCGCTCGCCTATCCGCTGAAAGTCGGCCAGCATGTCATCGAGATCGCCGCGCTGTCGATGGGCAACCCGCACGCGGTGCTGCGGGTGAACGACCTCGACAGCGCGCCGGTGGACATCCTCGGCGCCGCCATCGAATCGCATGCGCGCTTCCCGCAGCGCGTCAATGCCGGCTTCATGCAGGTGCTGACCCCGCACGACATCCGCCTGCGCGTGTACGAGCGCGGCGCCGGCGAAACCCTGGCCTGCGGCACCGGCGCCTGCGCCGCGGCGGTCGCCGGCATCCGCCAGGGGTGGCTGAAAAGCCCGGTCAGCGTACACATGCGCGGCGGCGACCTGGTCATCGAATGGGCAGGCAAGGACCGGCCGGTCAGCATGACCGGCCCGGCCGAAACAGTATTTGAAGGGGAGATCGAACTCTAATGGACACGCAACCCACCACGCTGGACGCACCGGCGATTGCCGAGTTTCTGACCCGGCACCCGAATTTCTTCAACGACTTCCCCACCCTGCTGGCGGATCTGCACATCCCGCACCCGCACGGCACCCACGCGGTGTCGATGAGCGAACGCCAGCTGATCGCGATGCGCGACAAGGTGCGGATGCTGGAGAACAAGCTCGCCGAACTGATCCAGTTCGGCGAGGAGAACGACGGCATCTCCGAAAAGCTGCACGCGCTGACGCTCGCACTAGTGACCGCCAGCCAGCCGCAGGACATCGCCGCCGCGCTGGCGATCCACCTGCGCGACGGCTTCGCCGTGCCGCATCACGCGCTGCGCGCCTGGATGCTGACCGGCGAGCCGATGCCTGGACTCGATCAGCCGGTGTCGCAGGCAGCGCGCGATGCCGTGGCGGCGATGCCATATCCGGTATGCGGCCCGCTTGCCGTGCCCGACGCCAGCGACTGGTTCGGCGAAGTGTCGCCGCACCTGCGCGCATTCGCCTGCATCCCGCTGCGGCCCGCCGCCGCGGCCGCCCCCATCGGCCTGCTGGTGCTGGCATCCGAGGAGGCCAAGCGCTTCTACCCCGGCATGGGCACGCTCTACCTCGAACGGCTGGGCCAGCTGGTCGGCGCCGCGCTGGTGCGGATGCAGGGTTGAATCCGGTCGACCGCTACCTGCAACACCTCGCCGCCGAACGGCGGCTGTCGCCGCATACGGTTGCGGCCTATCGGCGCGATCTGGCCAGCCTGGCCAGGCTAGCTGACGGCAAGCCGCTGGCCGAGCTCGGCGTCGCCGACATCCGCGGCGCCATCGTCAAGCTGCGCGGCCAGAACCTGGCGGCTACCAGCGTGGCGCGCCAGCTGTCGAGCTGGCGCGGGTTTTACGCCTTCGCCTGCCGCCGCCTCGGCCACGCGGACAATCCCTGTCTCGGCCTGCGCCCGCCCAAGGCGGCCAAGGCCCTGCCGGACATCCTGTCGCCCGACGCTTGCGCCCAATTGCTGCAGAACGGCTCCGCTGCGGAAAGCGGCGACGCCCTGCAGGCGCGCGACCGCGCCATGTTCGAACTGTTCTATTCGTCCGGCCTGCGCCTGGCGGAACTGACCGGGCTCGACCTCGGCGACCTCGACCTGCAATCCGGCGAAGCGCAGGTCACCGGCAAGGGCCGCAAAACCCGCGTCGTGCCGGTGGGGCGGCAGGCGCTCGCCGCCCTCGCCGCCTGGCTGCCGTTGCGGCTGGCACTGGCGCGCGACACCGCCGCGCTGTTCGTCGGCCGCAACGGCAGCCGCCTCACCCCGCGCAGCGTGCAGCTGCGCCTCGTCCGCTGGGCGCGGCAGGCCGGCCTCAGCCAGCACGTTCACCCGCACATGCTGCGCCACGCGTTTGCGACCCATGTGCTGCAGTCGTCCGGCGATCTGCGCGCGGTGCAGGAAATGCTCGGCCACGCCAGCATCAGCACCACCCAGGTGTATACCCACCTCGACTGGCAGCATCTCGCCAAGGTGTACGATCAGGCGCATCCGCGCGCCCGCAAGAAACCCTGAGTCTGCCGCCGGGGCGCGTGCCCGCACAATCCGGCGCCCCCGGTTTTACACTCCCTTCAGGAATGGGAAATGCGGCCGATTCATTCCGTATGCGCGTCATTCCCTTCTCCCGGCTTGTTCGCCTTGTGCAGGATTTGCGCCCCGCCTACCTCAGCACGCAGGGCCGGGTCATGGGTGCGGTATTGCTCATCCTGCTCGCGGTATTTGCCCTGGCGGGGCGGCAGGCGCTGCACATCGCCCACCAGGATGCCGGCGCCGCATTGCGCGTGCAGGCGTCGGCCCAGCTGGCGGCGCTGTCCCAGGCGGTGGCCGACGCGGCCAGCCGGGGCGATTACCGCGCGGTGCAGGCGCGGCTTGGCATTCCGATTGCGCAGGGCAACCTGCAGCGGGTGGAATACACCGCGCCCGATGGCCGCCGCCTGAGCCAGCAGGCAGCGCCTTTCCCGGTAGACCGTCCCGGCTGGTTTGCCGGACTGACCGACCTGGTCGCCCCCGTCATGCAGGAGTCCCTGGTCGTCGACGGCACCTACCATGGCCGCCTGCTCATCCAGCCGTCCGCCCATGCCTACGAGGACTTTCTGTGGCATCTCGGCACCCGCCTGTTCATGCTGCTCGGCGCCGCGTTCATCCTGCTCGGCTGGCTGACTTACGGGCTGCTCAAAATCAACCTGAAGGACCTGGAGCGGCTGCGCGCGACCGCGCGCCAGATCGAAGCCGGAGATTACAGCGCACGGATTCCCATTCGGGCCTGCAGTCCGCCCGAACTGCAGGGGACCCTGTGCGCTTTCAACCACATGAGCGCAGCGCTGGAGCGCCTGCTCACCGACCTCAAGGAGCACCAGAAGGCCCTTGATAGCGCCGCCAGCGTGTCCGAAACCGATCTCGCCGGCAACATCACCTTCGCCAACGACCTGTTCTGCATCGTCAGCGGCTACACCCACGAAGAACTCCTCGGCCAGAGCCATCGCATCCTCCGTTCGGGCCGGCACGACGCCGCGTTTTTTGCCCAACTGTGGGAGACCGTCTCGCACGGGCGGACCTGGCGCGGCGAAATCTGCAACCGCGCCAAGGACGGCCGGCTGTTCTGGACGGCATCGACCATCACGCCGATCAAGGGCGACGACGGCCTGCCGCTGAAGTATCTGTCGATCCACGTCGACATCACGCAACGCAAGCTTGATGAAGCCGCGCTCAGCGAGGAAAAGGAACGCTGGCAGGTCACGCTGCAATCGATCAACGACGCCGTCATCGTCACCAATACCCATAATCACGTGGTCTATCTCAACCCGACCGCCGAGAGCCTGCTCGGCATCGCGCTGGAAGATGCCGTATCGAGCCCGCTGAAGAGCCTGATGCAATTCGATCGGCCGGGCGGCGGCGACGAAGCCCCGGTCTGTTTTCTCGCGCCCAACTCGCCGCAGCTCGGGCAGACCGGCTCGGCCCGCCTGCAAACGCGCCTGGGGCAGGACCTGGCGATCAGCTACAGCTGCGCCCCGCTGACCGGAAACGGCGGTTTCGGCGCGGTCTACGTGCTGCGCGACGAGACCGAGAAAAAGCAGCTGCTCGACAGCCTGCGCGAGATGGCCTTCCACGATACCCTGACCACGCTGCCCAACCGCCGCGCGGTGGAAGGCCGGCTGGCACGCGCCCTGCGCACCGCGCGCGAGCAGGCACAGCAACACGCGTTCTGCTACATCGATCTCGACCAGTTCAAGCTGGTGAACGACACCTGCGGCCATTCGGTGGGGGACACCCTGCTGATGAACATTGCGCAGACCATGCAGGCAGCCTTGCCCGAGCATGCCTATCTGGGCCGTCTGGGCGGCGACGAATTCGGCCTGATCCTGTTCGACACCCGGCCCGACGCGGCCAGCGTGGTCTGCCGGCAGCTGGTGCAGCGCATCCGCGACTTCCGTTTCGAACACAAGGGGCGGCGTTTCACGCTTGGCGCCTGCGCCGGAATCGCGCCCATCACCCAGTCCGCGACCACCGCCGGCGATCTCATGATCCAGGCCGACATGGCTTGCTACCGCGCCAAATCCGAAGGCAGCGGCCGGATCATGCTGTACGAGGCGGACGAGATCGGGTTCCGCCGCCTGGAGGCGGAAATGGGCTGGGCCGCCGATTTCGCGCAGGCACTGGAAGCCAACCAGTTCCTGCCCTACCGCCAGCTGATCCAGCCGGCCTCGCACGGCGGGCAGCCGCATTACGAAGTGCTGATCCGCTGGCAGCGCAATGGCGCGATCGAGGGGCCGGCCAAGCTGCTGCCCGCGCTCGAACGCTACGGGCAGGCGCCGATCCTCGACCGCTGGATGCTGGAAGCCGTGGTGTCCTACCTGGCGGCGCAACCCGGCGACAATGCGGTGTATTTCATCAACCTGTCGGGCAAGACGGTGGCCGACGAATCCTTCCTCGGCACCGTCTGCCATCTGCTCGACCACTATGGCGTGGCCGGCGAGCGCCTCGGCTTCGAGGTCACGGAAACCGCGGCGGTGGTGAATCTGGCGGATGCGCAACGCCTGATCCACGGCCTGCGTGAACGCGGCTGCCAGTTCGCGCTGGACGATTTCGGCCGCGACGCCTCCTCGTTCTTCTACCTCAAGCACCTGCCGGCCGACTTCCTCAAGATCGACGGCGCCTTCGTGCGCGGCATGCTGGACGACCGCCGCGACCAGGCCATCGTGCGTTCGATCGCGCAGCTGGCGCGCGACTTCGGCATGCATTCGGTGGCCGAGCAGGTGGAGGACGCCGCAATGGCCGCGCTGCTGAAGGACATCGGGGTGGATTATTTACAGGGCTACCACATCCATCGCCCGGAAGCCTTGCCGCACTGGCAACCGGTTTCACACGCCGGCGCTGCGCGGCCGCCGCAGTTGACGCTGGTCAGATAGCCCGTCAGACGATCACGGTATCCGCCGCTCCCTCGGCCGGATCCGGATAGCGCATTTTCAGGTTTTCCAGCGCCTCGATCAGCAGGCTGGACACCATCAGGTTGCGCGCCAGCTTGCTGTTGGCGGGAATCACGTGCCACGGCGCGTGCGCCGTGCTGGTGGCCGACAGCGCCGCCTCGTAGGCTTCCATGTAATCGTCCCACTGCGCGCGCACCGCGAGGTCGCCGGGCTGGAATTTCCACTGCTTCTCGGGGGTGTCGCGGCGTTCCTCCAGGCGCCTCTTCTGCTCGTCCCGGGAAATGTGCAGATAGAACTTCAGGATGGTGGTGCCGGTTTCCGCCAGCATTCTTTCGAAGTCGTTGATCTGGCGGAAGCGCCGTCTGCATTCGGCGGCATCGATCCAGCCGTTCACCCGCGTGATCAGCACATCCTCGTAATGCGAACGGTTGAAGATGACGATCTCGCCGGCGCCCGGCACGTGGTGGTGCACCCGCCACAAATAGTCGCGCGCCAGCTCGTGCGGCGTGGGCGTCTTGAAGCTGGCCACGCGCACCCCCAGCGGATCGACGCCCTGGAACACGTGACGGATGGTGGAATCCTTGCCGGCGGTGTCCATCGCCTGCAACACGACCAGGAGCTTGTGCCTGCCTTCGGCGTACAGCAACTCCTGCAGCGTTTCCAGGCGTTCGCGATAGTCGTCCAGACGCTCGCGCGCGTCGGATTTTTCCTTGCCGACGATCGCGTTGTCGCCGGCATCCCATTTCGACAACTTGACCCTGGTGTCGGGGGCAATACGGGTTTCGGCCGGCTTCACAGGCGTTCCCCGGGCGGAATCAGGCTCATCCAGCCGCCCACCGCCTGGCGGATCTCGTCCAGGCTGAGATGCCGCATCAACGCGCGATTGCCGGGCGCCATCTGGTTCCAGGCGCAACTCATGCCGCGCAGATTCGGCTGGGCCGCGTCGCGCAGGCGGAATTCGGTTTTGAAGTAGAGGAAAGTCGGATCGCCGTCGTCGGCGACGAACCTCGCCTTGGCGAAAGGCGAAGCCGTCGCGGCGACGGGGCTGACGCTGCGGGTCACCCGCCATACCTCGAAGCGCCCCGGCTGCAGCGTCTGCGCTTCGGCGCGCACCGTGTTCAACTCCACCACGCAGAACGGAGCGTACTCCTGCACGCTGTTGCGCGGCACGATGCGGCCGTATTGCAGGCGCACCGTGGCGGCATCCGGCGGAATCGTCAGCGGCCGGTTCAACTGCACCGTCCAGCCCGGCGCATAGGTGTAATACGGCGACGCCGGGTCAGGCGACTGCAGTCCCGCACAGCCGCCCAGCAACAGCACGAGTCCAAGTCCGATCGTCTTCATGCGGCCTCCTTGCAACGGGCATCCTATTGGTTCGGTTTAACCCGAAACCACGCCGCATACAAGGCCGGCAGGAAAAACAGGGTGAGAACGGTCGCCGCGACCAGGCCGCCCATGACCGACACCGCCATCGGTCCCCAGAAAATCGAACGCGACAGCGGGATCATCGCCAGCACCGCGGCAGCGGCGGTAAGGCTGATCGGACGCATCCGCCGTACCGTCGACTCGACGATCGCATCCCATTGCGACAGGCCGCGCGCGATGTCCTGCTGGATCTGGTCGACCAGAATCACCGAGTTGCGCATGATCATGCCGGCCAGCGAGATGATCCCCAGCAGCGCGACGAAACCCATCGCCTGGCCGCTCAGCAGCAGCGCGATCGCCACCCCGATGATGCCGAGCGGCGCGGTCAGCACCACCAGCAGCGCGCGCGGAAAGCTGCCGAGCTGCAGCATCAGCAGGCTCAGCGTGGTGATCACGACCAGCGGCCACGATGCGCCGATGGCGGCATTGGCCTTGGCGCTGCTTTCCACCGGCCCGCCGACTTCCAGCCGGAAGCCGTCCGGCAGCCGGGCCTTGAATGCGGCCACCTGCGGCGCGATGGCATCGATGATGGTGGCAGGCTGGGTCTTGCCCACCGGATCGCCGCGCACCGCGATCGTCGGCAGGCGGTCGCGCCGCCAGATCACGCCGTCCTCGAACACCGGCTCGAGGCGGGCGATCTGCCCCAAGGTCACGCTCTGGCCGTTGAAGCGGCCGACCGGAAGCGACTTCAATGCATCGACGTCGCGGTGTTCGTTGCGCGGCGTGCGCAGCACCACGTCGATCAGCAGGTCGTTTTCGCGGAACTGGGTGACGCTGACGCCCGACAGCTGCAACGCCACCAGCCGGCCGACCAGGTCGGAACTCAAGCCCAGCGCCTTGATCTTGTCCTGATCGAGGTGCGCCTTGAGCGCCAGCGACTGTTCGTTCCAGTCGAGGTTCACCGCCGTCACCTGCGGCTGCGCGGCGACGATCTTGCGCAGTTTCTCGGCTTCGATCTTCAATTGCGGAATGTCGGGGCCGCTCAAGCGGTATTGCACCGGATAGCCGGCCGGCGGGCCGTACTCGAAGCGCACCGCGCGTCCGCGCACATTGGGAAAATCGGTCTCGAACAGCCGCTGGATGCGGGCGAGTTCGCGTTCGCGCGCCGGCACATCCTTCGCGATCACCACCAGTTGCGCAAAGTTGCGGTTGTTCAGGCGCTGATCCAGCGCCAGTACGAAACGCGGTGCCCCCTGGCCGATGTAGTTGAGGACATGGGCCACGTCCCGGTCCTGCCGCAGCAGGGTTTCGAGCCTGAGCGCTTCGGCGCGCGCGGCATCGATCGAGGCGCCTTCCGGCAGCCACAGCTCGATCAGGATTTCCAGCCGGTCGGACTGCGGGAAGAACTGTTTTTCGACCCGCTGCATCGCGGCCAGCCCCACCGCCAGCGCGACCACCGTCAGCGCAATCACCGTCCGGCGATGCGTCACGCACCAGGTCACCGCGGCGCGGAAGCGCCGGTAGAAGGGCGTCAGGTAGGCGGCGTTTTCATCGGTCACGTGCTGGCTGGGTTTCAGCAGGGCATGTCCGAGATAGGGGGTGACCACCACCGCCACCAGCCAGGACGACAGCAGCGCGATCGTGGTCACCGCAAAAATCGCAAAGGTGTACTCGCCGACCACCGATTTGGCCAGCGCGATCGGCAGAAACGCCGTGGCGGTGAGCAGGGTGCCGGTGAGCATGGGAAACGCGGTTGACTGGAAGGCATAGGTGGCGGCCTCGAAGCGATTCCAGCCGGCTTCGAGCTTGTGCGCCATCATTTCCACCGCGATGATGGCGTCGTCCACCAGCAGGCCGAGCGCAATGATGAGCGCGCCGGTGGAAATACGGTGCAGGTCGATGCCGAACAGCCACATCGCGCTGAAGGTGATCGCCAGCACCACCGGAATGGACAGCGTCACCACCAGCCCGGCGCGCCACTTGAGCGCCAGGAAGGTCACCGCCAGCACGATGGCGACGGCTTCGAGGAAGCTCTGCATGAAGAGCTTGACCGCGTGGCTGACGATGCTGGGCTGGTCGTGAACCTGGCGGATTTCCAGGCCCACCGGCAGCGTCTTTTGCAGCGTTTCCATGGCGGCGGCGACGGCGCGTCCCATGGCCACCACATCCCCGCCGTCGGCCAGCGACACCCCGAGCAATACCGCCGCTTCGCCCTGCGAGCGGATTTCGGCGACGGGCGGATCCTCGTAGCGGCGCGTCACCTCGGCGATGTCGCCCAGCCGCAGGCGGTGCGCGCCCACCCGGATAACGGTTTCGCGCAGGCGCTCCACCTCGGAATACGCCCCCGATATGCGCAGCGGGATCGACAGCACGTCGTTTTCCACCCGGCCATCGGCGACCACGCTGTTCTGCTCCTGCACCGCCTGCATGATCTGCTGCGGGGTGAGGCCCAGCGCGGCGAGCTTCTGGGCGGGAATCTCGATATAGATTTTTTCCGCCACGATGCCGAACAGTTCGACCTTGCCGACGTTGGCCAGGCGGCGCACTTCGCGCTGCGCGTCTTCGGCGGCGCGGCGCAGTTCGGCGCGGCTGAAGCCCTCGCCGGTGAAGGCGTAGATCGAACCGAAGGTATCGCCGAACTCGTCGTTGAAAAACGGCCCCTGCACCCCGGCGGGCAACTGCGGTTCGAGGTCGCCGATTTTCTTGCGCACCTGATACCAGGCCTCCGCCACATCGCGCCCGCGGACGGTCTCCTTGAGGTTCACGAACAGCGCGGTTTCGCCCGGCTTGGCATAGCTCTGCACGAAATCCAGCTCGGGCATTTCCTGCAGTTTTTTCTCGATGCGCTCGGTCAGTTGCTCGGACACTTCCTGCGCCGTCGCACCCGGCCATTGCGCCTGGATCAGCATGGTCTTGAAAGTGAACGGCGGATCTTCGGCCTGCCCCAGCTGGATATAGGAACGCGCGCCCAGCAGCAGGATCAGCACGATGAAGAAGCGCACCAGCGCCGGATGCTCGATCGCCCAGCGCGACAGGTTGCCGCGCCGCGGCGCGAAGCGGGGCGGCGCGCTCATGGCTGCCTAGAAGGCGCCAGACGCACCTGCTGGCCCGGCGCGATCTTGTGCACGCCCGCGGTCACCACCCATTCGCCGGCCGCCAGCCCCGCCGTCACCACTGCGCGATCGCCGCTCAAGCCGCCCAGCCGCACGCTGCGCGGCGCCACTTTCCGGGTTCGGCGATCGACCACCCAGACCTGCGGCTGGCCGTTGATTCTGAACAGCGCGGTCTGCGCCACCGACAGGTTCGGCGCAGCCTCGCTGCCGACATCCACCGTGGCGCTCATGCCGAGCTTCACCCCCGCATCCGGCGTGATGAAACTCACGCGCGCGCTGTACGTCCGGCTCGCGGCATCGGCCATCGGCGACAACTCGCGCAAACGGCCGGCATAGTCCGTCCCCGGCGCCGACCACAGACGGATGTTCAGGTTCTGCGCCGCACGCACTGCCGCGAGCGCATTTTCCGGCACGTCGATGCGCACTTCCCGTTCGCCGTTGCGCGCCAGTTGCGCCACCGGCTGCCCCGCCTCCACCACCTGCCCGGCTTCAAAGGAGATCGCCGTCACCACGCCCGCGTGCGGCGCGGTCAGCCGCGTGTAGGCCTGCTGGTTGCCCTGGCGCTCGGCCTCGGCGCGCAACTGGCGCACCCGCGCCGTCGCCGCTTCGGCAGCGGTCCGGCGGCGGTCGAGTTCGGCCGGGGAAATGAAATTCTGCGCCCGCAGTTCGGCGTAGCGCTGCAAGTCCTGCTGCGCCAGCCCGGCTTCGGCCTCGGCGGCGCTGAGTTGCGCCCGCGCCGCGCTCGCCGCCAGCGCGTAATCCTGCGGGTCCAGCGTGGCGATGAGCTGGCCGGCCCTGACCTGCGTGCCGACCTCCACCGCGCGGGTCTGCACCCGGCCGGCGACCCGGAATGCCAGCGCGGTCTCGTAGCGCGCGCGGACCTCGCCGGCATAGCGCGCGCCGCTGCGCGCAGCATGCAGGCCGACCTGCTCGGCGCGCACCGTACGCACATCCTCGGGCACCGCAGGCGGCGCATCGCGCCCACAGCCGGACAGCAGCAATAGGAGGAGGGTCGGCAACAGGGGCGTTTTCATGGCGGGATTATCGCGTAATCGCATGTCCCTGGTTGGCACGCCATCAGCGCATTTTTGCAACTGTGTTGCATTTTTTCGCATCGCGTCCTACAATCGGCGCATGCAAGCGGCCCCCGCCCCTACCCGCCACGACCAGGCCACCCGCCTGCTGCACCAGCGCGGCGCGACCGCCACGCCGGCCCGGGTGCGGGTGCTGCAGCTGCTGCTGGCGGCCGACGCCGCGATGTCGCACCAGTCGCTGCAGCAGGCGGCGGCGGCCGGCGGCCATCCCTTCGACAAGGTGACGCTCTACCGTGTGCTCGACTGGCTGGCCGCGCAGGGGCTGGTGCACAGCGTGGCCGGACATGACCGGGTCCGCCGCTTCAGCCTGATGAACGCGCACCACGCCCATGCGCATTTCGAATGCGGCGTCTGCGGACGCTTGTTCTGCCTGCGCGGCAGCCTCGCCAGCGCCACTCCGGAACTGCCGCCCGGATTCGTCTCCGACCGGGTCGATATCACGGTGCATGGCCGCTGTGCCGAGTGCGCCGCCGCGCCCCCGGCGAGTGAAGCGAGCGAAGAATGACGGCCGCCTGCCAACCATGCAACCCTGTTGCAGGGTTGCACCGATGCACCTCGTCCCCGGGGAGAGAACCGCGGGGTATGATGCCGGGCAATGCGCGGTGCGCACTCGCCCGTGATGCGCCCGGGAGGGCAGGTATTTGCCGCCTGGGTACACACGTATGCCCCTGCCAGCAGGATGCATGATTCACAACCTGTCTTTGCTGACTGAACGGAGTCTCCACGATGCCTACCTCGTCCAAACCCCTCACCGAAGCCGCACTGCTGAAAATGCCGGCTTCCGCCTACATGAACCCGGCCCAGCTCGCATTTTTTCGCGCCCGCCTCGAAGCCTTGCGTGATGAAATGCTCAGCAACGCGGCGGACACCAGCGAGACCCTGAAAGAAAACGAAAATTTTGCCGACCCCAACGACCGTGCCACGGTCGAGGAAGAACATATGCTGGAACAGCGGGTGCGCGACCGCGAGCGCAAGCTGCTGAAAAAAATCCACTCCGCCCTGGCGCGCATCGATTCCGGCGAATTCGGATACTGCATGGAGACCGGCGACCCCATCGGGCTGCCCCGCCTGCTGGCCCGCCCCACCGCCGAATACTCGATCGAGGCGCAGGAGCGCCACGAAAAGAAGGAAAGGCTGCATGCCTGAACGCCGCCGCGAACTCCCGGCATGGACGCTCCGCTAGGCAACGCCGACCCGCTTCCGGTCACCCTGCTCACCGGGTTTTTAGGCAGCGGCAAAACCACGCTGCTGAACCACCTGGTGCGCTCGCTGCCGCGTACCGCGATCCTGATGAACGAGTTCGGCGAAGTCGCGCTCGATCATCAACTGCTGCAAAAAATGCAGGGGCCGATGGCGCTGCTGTCGGGCGGCTGCGTGTGCTGCACGATTTCCGGCAGCCTGTCGCCGACCCTGAAAAACCTGTGGATGGCGCGGCAGAAGGGCGATATTCCCGCATTCGAGCGCGTCATCATCGAAACCACCGGCGTGGCCGACCCGGTGCCGGTGCTCGACAACCTGCTGCACGACAACTGGGTGCGCGCGCGCTTCCGCCTCGACGGCGTGGTCACCACGGTCGATGCGCAGTTCGGCGAGGACCAGCTGGACGCGCACTTCGAGGCGGTGAAGCAGGTGGCGGTAGCCGACCGCCTGCTGCTCACCAAGACCGACCTCGCAGCGCCGGACCGGATCGCCGCCCTGCGCGAACGGCTGGCCGCGCTCAACCCGGCAGCCGACGTCGTCACGGTGACGCGCGGCGAGCTCGACC
Organism: Thiobacillus sp. 65-1059; assembly: GCA_001897675.1. Taxonomy (GTDB): domain Bacteria; phylum Pseudomonadota; class Gammaproteobacteria; order Burkholderiales; family Thiobacillaceae; genus Thiobacillus. Next base: position 15,904 of record MKUE01000094.1, read on the forward strand.
CCGCGGCGATCCAGAACCTGGGGCTGTGGAATGCCGCGACCAAATCGCTGGAAGTGGCGCGCTGGCTGAAGCAGCAGCGCTATCGGCCGGCCGGCGCCAGCCCCGCCATCGGAAAAACGCCGCGCGCACTGCACGACGCGCGCATCCAGGCATTTTCGGTGGTGCTCGCCACGCCGCTGGACCGCTACGGCCTGCAATCCGCACTCGGCATGCTCACCTCGTTTCGCGCGGAAAGCCTGCTGCGCTTCAAGGCGATCGTGAACCTCGAGGGCGACGCCCAGCCGCTGGTGCTGCACGGCGTACAGCACGTGCTGTATCCCGAGGTAAGGCTCGACGCCTGGCCGGACGCGGATCGCCGCAGCCGTTTCGTCTTCATCGTGCGCGACCTCGAGCCCGGCTTCGTGGAAAAGCTGCTGGCCGATTTCACCGGTGCGGCGCGCAGCCAGGCCGAGCCCGGCGCGCAGGCAATTCCATGAACCTGGCGCAGCAATGCCTTGTCGGCGCGATCCGCCTCTACCAGTTGGCGCTCTCGCCATGGCTGGGCCGGCAATGCCGCTACCTGCCGACCTGCTCGGAATACGGCAAGGAAGCGATCGAAAAACACGGCGCGCTCAAGGGCGGCTGGCTGGCCGCCAAACGCATCGGCCGCTGCCGCCCCGGCTGCGCCCACGGCTACGACCCGGTGCCGCCAGTCGAGAAGCACAAATAAATGCGGCCCCTGTCCCTCCGTCGCCTGCTGCCCTGGCTGTTCGCGCTGATCCTGTTGTGCGGGCAGGCGGTGGCGTTCGCGCATACGCTGACCCATCTGCACCCGCACGACGCGGATCAGGCCAATCATCCCTGCGAAGTCTGCATCGCCCAGGCGCAGCTGGGTTCGGTCGCGCCGCCCAGCCTGCTCGTCCTGACGATTCCGCCTGGCGCCCGCATGGGCCGGCCCGCCGACGCGCCCGTGCGCGTCGATCTCGCGCCTCGTCCCGCCCGCGCCCGCGCCCCGCCCTTTTCCGTCCACGCCTGACCTTCATCCGGCCCGCGCAACGCCAGCGCGGGCCAGTGTCATTCGTTTACGGAGTGAAAAATGTTACGTCCCGCCATTCTGGCGACCGCGCTCGCGGCTGCCTTTCCGGTTTCCGCCGACGCCGATCTCGACGCGCTGCGCGCCGAGCTGAAGGAAATGAAATCCACCTACGAGGCACGCATCCGGGCGCTGGAAGCCCGCTTGCAGCAGGCCGAGGCCGCGCCCGCCCCGATCGCCGCGCAAGCCGACGCCTCCCCGCAGCAAAGCACGGCTGCCGGCAACCGTTTCAACCCGGACATCTCGCTCATCCTGCAGGGCAAATACGCCCATCTCGACGATATCGAGCATCGTCAGATCAGCGGCTTCCTGCCTGCCGGGCACGGCCACGGCACGCCGCGCGGTTTCTCGCTCGACCACACCGAACTGGTGATGTCGGCCAGCATCGACCCCTACTTCCGCGGCTATTTCAACCTTGCCCTGCTGGACGAGGAAGTCGCCATCGAAGAAGCCTGGTTCCAGACCACCGCGCTCGGCCATGGCGTCTCGCTCAAGGGCGGGCGTTTCCTGTCGGGGCTCGGCTACCAGAACCAGCAGCATCCGCACGCCTGGGATTTCGCCGACAACGCCCTGATGTACCGCGCGCTGTTCGGCGAGGCCTACGGCAATGACGGCGTGCAGCTGAAATGGGTGGCGCCGACCGATCTGTTCATGGAGTTCGGCGTTGAGGCCGGACGCGGCGCCGGCTTCCCCGGCACCGACCGCGACAGGAACGGCGCCGGCAGCTACGCCCTGTTCGGCCATCTCGGCGGCGATGCCGGCGCATCCCACAGCTGGCGCGCCGGGCTGTCCTACCTGCACAGCAAGGCGCACGAGCGCGACAGCGAGCTGGAAGACATTGACGGCATGCACGCCAAAACCCTGTTCTCGGGCAAGAGCACAACCTGGGTGGCGGACCTCGTCTGGAAATGGGCGCCCGACGGCAATGCCGCCGAGCGGAACTTCAAGTTCGCCGCCGAATACTTCCGCCGCAGCGAGCGCGGCAGCCTGCTGTGCGAGGACAATACGGGCGCCGGCGGCGCATGCGACGGCAGCGACGATGCCTACCGCTCCCGCCAATCGGGCTTCTACGCCCAGGGCGTCTACCAGTTCATGCCGCGCTGGCGCACCGGCTACCGCTACGACCGCCTGGACCCCGGCACGGTCGACTTCGGCGCCAACAGCGCCTTCCTGCCCGTGTCGGAATACAAGCCGGCACGCCACTCGCTGATGCTCGATTACTCGCCATCCGAGTTCTCGCGCCTGCGGCTGCAGTATTCGCAGGACAAGTCGATGGAGAACGCCCGCGAGAACCAGTGGCTCGTGCAGTACATCCACAGCCTGGGCGCGCACGGCGCCCATGCTTTCTGAGGAGAACCGCATGAAACGACGGCTGGTCTTTCTCATCCTGTGGCTGCCCGTGTACGCGCACGCCGCCCTCAACGTGTTCGCCTGCGAGCCCGAATGGGCCGCCCTGGCCGGGGAAATCGGCGGCACCGACGTCAGCGTGTTCGCCGCCACTACGGCCCTGCAGGACCCGCACCGCATCGAGGCGCGCCCCAGCCTGATCGCGCAGATGCGGCGCGCCGGGCTGGTCGTGTGCACCGGCGCCGAGCTGGAAATCGGCTGGCTGCCGGTGCTGCTGCGCGAAGCGGGCAACGCCGGGGTGCAGCCCGGGCGCCGCGGCTACTTCGAAGCCACGCAAAGCGTGTCCCTGCTGGACAAGCCGGCACGGCTGGATCGCGCCGAAGGCGACGTTCACGCCCAGGGCAATCCGCACATCCACACCGATCCCCGCAACATCCTGCGCGTGAGCGAAGCGCTGGCGGCGCGGCTGGCCGAGGTCGACCCGGCGAACGCCGCCGCATACCGCGCGCGCGGGCAGGCCTTCGCCGCGCGCTGGAACGCGGCGCTGGCGCGCTGGCAAACGCGGGCCGCGCCGCTCGCGGGCATGCCGGTGGCAGTGCAGCATCCATCGTTTCGCTACCTGCTTGACTGGCTGGGAATGCGCACGGTAGCCACGCTCGAACCCAAGCCCGGCGTCGAGCCCTCGGTCGGCCACCTGGCGCAGGTGGCCGCGCAGTTGCAGGCGACGCCCGCCAAAGCCGTACTGCGGGCGGTCTACCAGAGCCCGCGCCCGGCCGACTGGCTGGCGCGGCGCGCCGGGATTCCCGCGCTGGCGCTGCCCTACACCGTGGGTGGCAGTGCGCGGGCAAGCGATCTGTTCGGCCTGTTCGACGACACGCTGGACCAACTGCTGAAAGCTGCGCCATGAATTCCACGCTGAACCTTGCCGCGCTCGACCCCGGCCTGCTGGGCTGGCCGCTGCTCGCCGGCCTGCTGGTGCTGGCCACCCACGTGCCGCTGGGACGGCGGGTGCTGGCGCGCGGGATTATTTTTCTCGACCTGGCGATCGCGCAGATCGCGGTACTCGGCGTGATCGCGGCCCACGCGTTCGATCTGGCGCCGGATGGCTGGCCTACCCAGCTTGCCGCCGCCGCGGCGGCGCTGGCGGGTGCAGCCCTGCTGGCAGGCTGCGAGCGCCGCTGGCCTGCCGTTCAGGAAGCGCTGATCGGCTCCGCTTTCGTGGTGGCAGCCAGCCTCGGCGCCCTCCTGCTGACCGGCGATCCGCACGGCGGCGAACACCTGTCCGAGCTGCTCACCGGACAGATCCTCTGGGCGACCCCGCGGCAAGCCGCGCAGATCGGCGTCCTGTACGCCGCGCTGCTGGCGTTGTGGGCATGGCGCGGCGCCGGCCTCGGGACGCTCGGGTTTTATCTGGTCTTCGCACTCGCCATCACCGCCTCGGTGCAGCTGGTGGGCGTGTATCTGGTATTTGCCAGCCTGATTCTGCCTGCGCTGGCGGTGCGCGGCTGGCCGCCGCGCGCGGGACTGCTCGCCGGCTGGGCGCTGGGCACGCTGGCGTATGCGGCAGGGCTGGCCGCCTCGGCCTTGTTCGACTGGCCCGCCGGCCCGGCAATCGTCATCGCGCTTGCCATCGCCGCCCTGCTCGCCGGGGGGGTATTGCGGGTTGCTGCACGCGGGCGACAGCGCTAGTATCCAACACTGATTCCCTCATCCAAGCACGCATATTCCGTGGCTCTCCCGTTTTTCAAAAAAGGCAAGGACAAGGTCCCCGCCGCCGCGCACAAGCCGGCAGCCGTGCGGGAAGCCGAGTCGCCCCCCACCGAGACCCTGCTGACCATGGACATGGGGGCGGGCGGCATCGTGGTGGAAGAAACCAGCGGAGCGCCCCAGTCGCCGGTGGACGAAGTCGCCATCCTCTATGCCAGCGGCCAGATCGAGATGGCCGAGCATTTGCTGCAGGGCATCCTGACCGCGGGCGACCGGCGCGCCTGGCACATGCTGTTCGATCTCTACGCCATCCAGGGCCGCGAAAAGGAATTCGAACAACTGGCGCTGGATTACGCGATGCGCTTCGAGACCTCGCCGCCAGTCTGGCAGAAAATGAACGGCAACGGCGCGGCCACTCCCCAGCAAGCCCAGACCGCCAGCCTGGAGTTACCCGGCCTGCTCGACAAGACCGCTGCGGGCACGCTGCGCGACGGCATTGCCGCCACCGCCAAAAACACTGCGGTACGGATCGATTTTTCAGGCATCGCCATGGTCGACGAATCGGGGGCGGACGAATGTGCGCGGATTCTGAGCGCGGCGCGCAAGGCCAGGCGCAAGCTGCAGGTCAGCGGCGTCGACCGCCTGATCGCGCTGCTGCAGGACCTCAACCGCGCCACCCACAGCCGCGCGGTGCACTGGCTGCTGCTGCTGGAGCTGTACCAGACGCTCGGGCAGCAGGAAAAATTCGAGGATCTGGCGGTCGACTACGCCGTGCGTTTTGAAGTATCCCCCCCCTCCTGGAGCGAGGTGCAAGCCGCGGAAGTGGTGCCGGGCAAGCCGGCCGAGCCGCTGGACAATGCCCTGCGGCTGGCCGGCGAGATCACCCCCGCCAACGACAGCGCCTTGCAGCAGCTCGGCAGCTACGCCGCCACCCACAGCGAAGTGCTGGTCGATCTGGCGCAGGTCACCCGCGTCGATTACGGCAGCGTCAGCCAGTTCATCGGCGTGCTGATGCAGTGCCTGGGCAGCGGCAAGAGCATCACCCTGCGCGGGCACAACGCGCTCATCCACGAACTGTTTCGCGTCATGGGCATCGACCAGCTGGCGCAACTCATCCCGCATCACCCTGACTGACTCCGGCCCATCGGGCGGCCGCGCCAAGCCGGCGCTGCCGCGGCCTGAGCGTCATTTATAATTCGGCCATGGAACAATATCGCGGCACCACCATCCTCTCCGTCCGCCGTGGCAATGAGGTCGCTCTCGGCGGCGACGGCCAGGTCACGCTCGGCAACATCGTCATCAAGTCCACCGCGCGCAAGGTGCGCCGGCTGTACCAGGAAAAAGTCCTGGCCGGATTCGCCGGCGGCACCGCCGACGCCTTCACCCTGTTCGAGCGCTTCGAGGCCAAGCTCGACAAGCATTCGGGACACCTGCTCAGGAGCGCGGTCGAGCTCGCCAAGGACTGGCGCACCGACCGCATGCTGCGGCGGCTCGAAGCCATGCTGGCGGTGGCCGACCGCGAGTACTCGCTCATCATCACCGGCAACGGCGACGTGCTGGAACCCGAACTCGGCATCGCCGCCATCGGCTCGGGCGGCGCCTTCGCCCAGTCCGCCGCGCGCGCGCTGCTGGAAAACACCGACCTGCCCCCGCTTGAAATCGTCAAAAAGAGCCTCACCATTGCGGGAGACATCTGCATTTACTCGAACCAGAACCACGTGATCGAAACCCTGTGAGGCGTGAAGGGTGAGGGTGAAGTGCCCCCACCTTACCCCTCACGCCTAACGCCTCACTGCCCAATGACTCCCAAAGAAATCGTCCACGAACTCGACAAACACATCGTCGGCCAGGCCGCCGCCAAGCGCGCGGTCGCGGTTGCGTTGCGCAACCGCTGGCGGCGCCAGCAGGTGGCCGATCCGCTGCGCCAGGAAATCACCCCGAAGAACATCCTGATGATCGGCCCGACCGGGGTCGGCAAGACCGAGATCGCGCGGCGTCTGGCACGCCTCGCCAACGCGCCCTTCATCAAGATCGAGGCGACCAAGTTCACCGAGGTCGGCTACGTCGGGCGCGACGTCGACACCATCATCCGCGACCTGATGGAAACCGCGGTCAAGCAGATGCGCGGGCAGGCCACCGCCAAGGTGCGCTTCCGCGCCGAGGAGGCCGCCGAGGAGCGCATCCTCGACGCGCTGCTGCCGCCGCCGCGCAGCGTCGGCTTCGCCGAAGCCGAGCCGCAGCGCGAGGAAGGCGCGGCGCGCCAGCGTTTCCGCAAGATGCTGCGCGAAGGCCAGCTCGACGACAAGGAAATCGAGATCGAGCTGGCGGCGGTCAGCCCCGGCATGGAAATCTTCACTCCGCCGGGAATGGAAGACCTGTCGCAGCAGTTGCAGGGCATGTTCCAGAACCTCGGGCAAAGCCGCCGCCAGAGCCGCAAGCTCAAGGTGCGCGAGGCGATGAAGCTGCTGGCCGAGGAAGAGGCCGGGCGGCTGATCAACGACGAGGAAACCAAGCAGCAGGCGCTCGAAGCAGTCGAGCAGAACGGCATCGTGTTTCTCGACGAGATCGACAAGATCGCCACCCGCAGCGACGCCCACGGCAGCGATGTGTCGCGCCAGGGCGTGCAGCGCGACCTGTTGCCGCTGATCGAGGGGACCACCGTGTCGACCAAGTACGGCATGGTGAAGACCGACCACATCCTGTTCATCGCCAGCGGCGCGTTCCACCTGTCCAAGCCCTCCGACCTCATCCCCGAACTGCAGGGGCGGCTGCCGATCCGGGTCGAACTGCAGGCGCTCTCGGTGGAAGACTTCGAGCGGATTCTGACCGCCACCGACGCCTGCCTGACGCGCCAGTACGAGGCCTTGCTAGCGACCGAAGGGGTGACGCTCAAATTCACCGGCGACGGCATCCGCCGCATCGCCGAGATTGCCTTCGAAGTGAACGAACGCACCGAAAACATCGGTGCACGGCGGCTCCATACCGTGATGGAAAAGCTGCTGGAGGACATTTCCTTCGACGCCGGTAACACTACCGGCGAATACATCGTCGATGCCGAGTCCGTCACGGGCCGCCTCGCTGCGCTGGCCGCACGCGAAGACCTGGCGCGCTACGTCCTGTAATCCCGCGTTTTTAGAATCTCAATTTTTGTTCCGCCACGCGCAGTCCGTTCCATGAAACCCGAAACCAGCCCACCCGCCGCAGTCCGCGGCAACCTTCTCTCGACCCTCCTGTTCGGCAGCCGCTGGCTGCAAGTGCCGCTGTATCTGGGCCTGATCGTCGCACAACTGGTGTACGTCGTGCACTTCATGGTCGAACTGAAACATCTGATCGTCGGCACCTTCACCCTTTCCGAAGCAGCCATCATGCTCATCGCGCTGGGTCTGATCGACGTGGTGATGATTTCCAACCTGCTCATCATGGTCATCGTCGGCGGCTACGAAACCTTCGTTTCGCGCCTCAACCTCAAAGGCCATCCCGACGAACCCGAGTGGCTTTCGCACGTCAACGCCAACGTGCTCAAGGTCAAACTCGCCACCGCCATCATCGGCATCTCGTCGATCCACCTGCTGAAGACCTTCATCAACGCCGCCAACCTGGATGAAAAAGTCCTGCTGTGGCAGACCGTCATCCACATGGCATTCATCGTGTCGGCGGTGGCGATTGCGTATATCGACAAGCTGATGCCGAATCCGCAGAAACATTGAAGCGCGGGCGCCGGCGGAATGGCTGCCGGCGCTCCCGCAAGGCCTCAGCCCGCTTCCCGCACCTCGTCCATGATTTCCAGCATGTCTTTTTCCCAGCGCTCGAACAGCGGTTTCAGTTCCGGGTCGGGAAAATAGTCCCGCAGCATCTGCGGATGGCTGGTCACCAGGATGGCCTGGTCGCCTTCCGCGAAGATCGTGATGTTCAGCGGCAAAAACGGGATCAGGCCGGGATTCCTAGCCGTTGCCTGCCGCACTTCCTCGTACTTGCCGAAATACACCACACGGTACATGTCGCTCTTGAATTCGCGACGCTGCAGGTTTTCGTTCACCTGCTGCAGGCGCGTGACCGTATAGCCGCGCGAGGAAATGGCGGATTGCAGCAGGGTCATCGCCTCCGGGAACAGCCGGTTCACGCGCGCCATCATCAGGTCGCCGGCGGCGGCGGGCGCGCACAGCAGCAGCGCCAGGCAGACGGCGCCCATCCATTGCAACGGCTTCTTCATAACGTCGCCTCCTCCATGATCGCGGTGTAGCTCTTGCTCATCTCATCGCACAGGCGATTGAGTTCGGAATTGTTGAACAGGCTGCTCAGCACCTTGGGGTTGACCGACATCACCTGCACCTTGCCGTTTGTCTCCAGAATCGTGATGCGGCAGGGCAGGAACATGCCGACGCGCGGGTCGATGGCCAGCGCCTGGTTGAGCAGGCTGATGTTGCAAAAATAAACGATGACCTGTTTCGGGTTCTCGTTGGCCGGATCGGTCAGCCCGTATTCCAGCGTCTGCACCCGGCCGTAGAAGAAATTGTTGTTGCTCACCGCCCGCTTGACGTTTTCCACGGTGGTATCCAGGTCGTAGCCTGAATCCCGGACGATGACCGGGTTTTCCACCGCCAGGATCTGCGCGCTTCCCGACAGCGGCTGTTTTTCGAATCCGCGCACGTAACTGACGATATCGTCGATGTCCTTTTCCTTCAGCCCCTGCTTGAGGAACGACACCATCGGCGTGCCTTCCCGGCCGTGCATCAGCGTCGCCTTGATCATGGCGTCGGATGCCGCGGCGAGGAACCCGGGGTTGTGCAGCGCGGGCGCCATGATGGGCAGGTCGCGGGGGCGCGAAAACGTGACGCCGGTGCCCTTGCCGCCTTCGCCGTTGGCGCCGTGGCAGGCCGCGCAGTATTGCGCGAACAGTTTCTTGCCGTGCCCCGGATTGCCCTTCACCGGACGCGCGGAATACGTGGCGGGCGTGCCCTTGTTCCAGGTGCGCACATGGCGAACGATGGCTTCGATTTCAGCCTGGTCGAGCTGGGAAAAGGCCGGCATCACCCGCCCCGGTCGGCCGTGTCGTATGGTTTTGCGCAAGTAGTCGTCGCTGACCCCGCTCTGGAAGGCCGGCAACGCCAGCGGAACGCCGATGCCGCCGGTACCGTTCTCGCCATGGCAGGCGGCGCAGTTGCGCCCGTAAAGCTTTGCGCCGTCCGGCGCCGCCAGGACTGGAGACAGGCCGAATCCGGCCAGCAGGGTTACCATCAGTAGCAGACGCGTCAGCATAATCCTCCCGATCCCTCAAAAAACACCCATAGCTAATTTAGTACATTACTATATTAATATGTATTAAATATTTAAATACCCAGCCGTACGGCTGGCGATGGCATAAATATAGCTGATGAATGCGGCGGGGCCGCTTCCTGAGTTGTCGCGCGCCCGCCAGCGGATACGCTAGCCGGCCCGCTAATACCATCATCGACATTACTTATTGGCTGGCTACCCTGCTCCAGCGGAAAATCGCACGACACCTTTTTCTTTTTCGGAGATTCCCATGGCCACCCGCGACACCCTCACTCCCAAAGAAGCCCAATGCAGCAGCGGCGCCGAATACGCTGCGCTGGCGCTGGAAGCCTTGCAGGAGCCCGCCGATGCGGCCTATGCCAGGGAGCTGATGGACCGGGTGGCGGACGACTGCCAGTTCACCAAGGACCTGGCGGCCTGCGCCATCGTCTACCAGGCATTGGGCGAACAGGGCCGCGCCGAGGAACTGCTGCAAACGGCGGAAGACTATTGCATGTCGGGCGAGGAGCAGGTGGCACTGGCAGAGGCCAAGTTCAAGGTGCTGGGCGACAAGGCCGCGGCGGTGGGCGCGTATGAAAAGGCGCTGAAGGAAACCGGCAACCTCGACCCGTTGATCGTCCTGGCGAAGAACGTGATGAACGTGATCGCCGACAGCGCATTTGCGAAAAAGGTGCTGGAAAAAGCCGAGACGAAAATCTCGCGCGCGGTGGAATACGGCAAGCTGGCGGCGGCCGCCGCCGAGCACGTGCTCGACAAGGAATACGCGGCGGCGATTTTCAACAAGGCGGCGGAAAAGCTTTCCAGCGTGCCCGACCTGCTGTCATTGGCGGGCGAAGTGACCAAGACGCTGGGCGACCCGCAGAAGGCCAAGGCGCTGTATCAGCGCGCCCTGGAAGGGGCGACCGACTTCGCCGCGGCGAAGACGCTGATCGAGTCGGCGAAGCAGGCGGGCGACGCGGCCTTCATGCAGGCCGCACTGAAAAAGGCCGGCGACCTGGCAAGCGCCACCGGCGAATACATCGAACTGGCCGAGGGGCTGGCCGGAGTGGGCGACAAGACGGGCGCTGCGGCCTTGCTGGACAAGGCCGAAGACGCCGTGGCGGGACTGGACGAAATGCAGAAGCTGGCCACCGCCGTCGAAGCGCATCTGGCCGACGATGCCGAGCGCCTTGACCGGGTCAAGGCCAAGCTGGAAAAGCGTCAGGCCAACCACGCGCGCTACATGGAATTCCAGCAGCTGGAAAAGGACGCCGTCAGCGTCAAGCAGTTCCTCGCACTGGCCGAGCGCGTACGGCTGGAGCTGGAAGACCCGTTCTACGCCGCCAAGCTGATCGAGTCGGCGGAAAAGCTGCTCGACGGCACCGGCTACCAGTTCTCGCGCTACAAGCCGCTCCTGCTGGCGGTGGACAAGAACCTGGACGATACCGGCTGGCTGTCCCGCCTGCTCGACCGCGCGGCGGAAAACGCGACCGACTTTATCGCCTTCAAGGATCTGGTGGTCACCGCTGCGCAGCTGAAACACCGCGAACTGGGCGTTTCCAAGGCGCGCGCCTACCTCGCCGCACGCGAGGCCGCGCTGGCGGCGGACGCCCATGCCAGCGTGTACGATACCGCCAAGCTCGCCGAGGCGAGCTTTGCCGCCACCCAGGACGCCACCGAGGCCAGCCGCCTGCTGGAGGCCGCGCGTGCCCAGGCCGGGGACCACTTCGCGCTGACCCACATCGGCCGGCTGTACGCCTCCATGGGCAACAGCGCCCACGCGGATGAACTCTATGCCGCCGCTGCGGCCGCCTGCCGCGACGGCGACGCCTGCATCCAGTTCATCGACCGCCTGAAGGGATTTGCCCTGCCGGCCGAAGTGCTGAAAAAATGGTATGCCGAATGCGGTGCGCACCTGAGCAAACCGGCCGACAAGCTGCGCTGGGCCGAAGGGATTGCCGACGCGCTGAACGACAAGGCCTGGGCGACCGAAGCCTACGCCCAGCTCGCCGGGCTGTTCGGCGGCGCCGATGCCGCCCGCTTCGAATTCAGCCGCCGCTCGCACGCCGACCTGAATTTCTACGGCGCCATGCGCCGCCATTAAATCCGTCAATACCCCTGAAAACAGCCCGGTTGAACGGGCTGTTTTTATTTGTACACTTGAAAATGGAACGACCGTCGAATGCCGATGTCTTCTGCAGGAGGCACAAGCGGCTTCCTTGCCTTTGCTGCCGTGTCCCGGAAGCGCGCCCGCAGTACCCGCAGAGCAGCGTTGGCGTGTTCAGCCGCCGTTTCCAGTCGAGTGAAGCTGTCTACAGGAGTGCCCATGGTCGAAAACCTCTCCGCCCTCATCGATACGGTGCAGAAGAACTGCACCATCGCCGACGCCCGCCACGCGCGCGACATGACGATGTGCACCTTTCTGCTGGAAATGCGCGAGTACTACCGCTGGGAGATGGAGATCCCCTATGGCGCGCGCCTGCCCAGGGACGAACTCGGCGACTGGCTGAACGCGCGCGAAAGCCTGTGGGATGCGGTCGAGGAAGAGGATTTCGCACCGCTGCCGCTGAACCCGGCCGGGATCGATCCGTTCGCGGCCGACGACATCAACCGCGCGCTGATCCCGCAGGGACTGGTCTACAGCAGCGGGCTGGGGCATTTCCGCAAGCCGCATTTCGTGCTGGCCGAACTCAAGCGTGCCGAGATGCGCGAGGGCGTGCAGGTACTGGTGGCGGGATGCGAATATGCGCGCGACCTGATTGCCCCGCCGGCGGCGATGCGCGACGGCGCTATCTTCCTGCGCATGGACGCGGTGCGCCGGCTGCTGTGGAACAAGTACGAGGAATGGCAGTGGAAGGAGAAGGACAGCGCGCTCGGACGCGCGTTCGCCCACTACGGCTTCGAGCACGACATCGAGCGCGGCCTCGACCGCATGGCCGAGGCCGAGAGCGAGGCGATGATCCTGCATGAAATCGGCGAGGCGCGCGCCGAAGCGCTGCTGGGCGAGGACTGGAACACGATGCTCGGCCAGCTGACCTCCAGGCACGCCGAGCTGCTGGTGCGCGCGGTGCGCGATCATCTGGCCGACAGCCTGGTGACGCTGCCGACGCTGCTGGAGCGCGAAGCCATCGGCTCGCTGCATTTTTACCTGGCCAATCTGTCGGGGCTGCGGCGCGCGCTGTTCCCGGCGCTGCCGCAGGCGTACGAAAGCTGGCTCGGCACACCCGGCAACGCCGGGTTCGCCGAACTCGTGGCCAGGGCAGGAAGTCACTGGCTGGATGCGGCGCGGCAACTGGCCGCCACCTACCATCGCGACCCGCTGCAGGGCGACGCGCGCCTCGATGCGCTGGCGGGCGGCGATCTCGCCGGCCTCAAACTCTAAGCCTGCCGATTCAAGCCGGCAGCGCGACCTCCCGCCCCAGCTGCTCGGCAATGCAATCGAGCAGCTGCTGTTCCTGATACGGCTTGCCCAGATACACGTTGACGCCGATTTCCAGCGCGTGTTTGCGGTGTTTGTCCGCCGTGCGCGAGGTGATCATAATGATCGGGACCGCCTTCATGCGTGCGTCGCTGCGCATCACCCGGGCGAGTTCGAAGCCATCCATGCGCGGCATCTCGACGTCGAGCAGCACCACGTCGGGGATCAGATCGTGCATTTTTTCTAGCGCATCGACGCCATCCTTCGCGCTGTCGACGCGGAAGCCTTCGCGGCCGAGCAGGCGGGTGGTGATCTTGCGCACCGTGAGCGAATCGTCGACCACCAGCACCAGCGGCGCCTGCGAGGCGGCATTGGCTTCGGCCGCCGCGGCGGGCGCCGTGCGCTCTGCCGCGGCGCGCGGCAGGCCGGCCCAGCGCAGCGCCAGCGGCACCGGGTTGAGGATCAGGATCACCCGCCCGTCGCCGCGCACCGTGGCGCCCGCCACGCCGGTGATGCGCGCCATCTGCGGGCCGATGTTCTTGACCACGATTTCGCGCGTACCCTCGATCGCGTCGATCAGCACCGCGGCCTGGCTGGAACCGCTGGCGAGCAGCACTACCGGGTTGTAGCGCTGCACTTCGTGCAGCGCTTCGGTGTCGCCCAGCAAATGCGGCAGATAGGAAAGCGGGTAGCGCGCGCCGCGCCACTTAATCTCGCCTGCCGCCATCGCCTGTTCCAGCTCATGCGGCTTCAGTTCCAGCACTTGCTGCACCAGCGGCGCCGGCAGCGCGTAATCGTGCCTGGCGGCCTGGATCATCACGGCCTGGGTCATCGCCAGGGTGAGCGGCAGGTAGATATTGAAGCAGGTGCCGGCGCCGGCGGTAGAAGCGATGTCGATGCGGCCGCCGAGGGCGGAAATCTCGCTCTTCACCACGTCCATGCCGACGCCGCGGCCGGCAACCTGGCTCACGCTCTCGGCGGTGGAGAAGCCGGCGGCGAAGATCATCTGCGCCAGCAGGGTTTCGGTCGGCTCGACCCCCGGCAGCAGCAGGCCGTTGGCCTCCGCCTTTTCGCGGATGCGCGCGTAGTTGAGGCCGCCGCCGTCGTCCTTCACGGTGATCAGCATTTCGTTGCCGGTCTGGCGCGCCGACAGCACGATCTCGCCGAACTCCGCCTTGCCGGCGGCGCGGCGCGCCTCGGGCGCTTCGATGCCGTGCGCCAGCGCATTGCGCAGCAGGTGTTCGAGCGGCGCGGTGACTTTCTCCAGCACCGAGCGGTCGATTTCCAGATCGCCACCCTGGATGTCGAGCTGGGCGCGCTTGCCGACGTCGCGCGCGGTCTGGCGCACGGTGCGATACAAGCGCTCGGCCACCGAATACAGCGGCACCATGCGTACCCGCAGTAGATCCTGCTGCAGTTCGCGGTTCAGCCGCGTCTGCTGGATCAGCGCAGCGTCGGCCTCGCCCAGGCGCGCCAGCAGGATGTGCTGCACGGTGGAAATGTCGTTGACGCTTTCGGCCAGGAAGCGGGTGACTTCCTGGAAACGGGTGAAGCGGTCGAACTCCAGCGGGTCGAATTCTTCCGCTGCGCCCTGCGTCTGGAAGGTCGCCTGCATCTGCGACTCGGCCTGGATTTCGACTTCGCGGATGTGGCCGCGCAGCCGCACCAGCGCCTCGGACAATTCGTTGACGTGGCGCTTGAACGCAAACACTTCGCTCTCGATCCGCGAGCGCGCGATCGCCACTTCGCCCGCCTGGTTGACCATGCGATCGACCCAGTCGGCGCGCACCCGCAAGGTCAGCGCATTGCCGTCGCGCGCAACCGGCTGCGCGGGCGCCAGCGGATCGGCCGCTGCAGAGGTCGCCGCAGCAGCCGTCTCGATACGCTCGAGCACCGGCTCGACCGGCGCTTCCAGCGGCGCGGCCGTTTCCTCGACAGCCGCTGCAGGACCGCCCTGCTTCAGGCGTTCCACCGCATCGTGCAGGCGGTCAAGCTGCGCTTCCAGCGTACCGAAGACGTCGGCACTTGCAGCCAGCTGGCCTTCGATCACGGCGATCACGCGCGACTCCATCACATGGGTCAACTCGCCCAGGCGCATCGCGCCGACCATGCGCGCACTGCCCTTGATGGTATGCAGGCTGCGCCGCAGCGCATCGCGTGCGGCCGCTTCGCCGGGCGCTGCCAGCCAGGCGCGCAACTGCGCGCTGGCATCCGGCACCAGGACATCGGCTTCTTCGAGGAAAATCGGCAGCAATTGCAAGTCGATTTCATCGGCAACCTCGCGCCGTTCGAACACCGGCACCGGCGTGGCGGGTTTCAAGTCTGGCACCAGCGCGCTGACGTCGAGCAGATGGGGAACGGGGTCGGCGTGGCTGGTTTCGGCCGCCGCGGCTGGCGCTGCTTCAACAGCATGCTCCACCGGCATTCCGCTAGCCGGCGCCGTGGCCTGCTCGTCTTCCAGTTCGCCCAGCGCCGCGATCAGGTCGTTCGCCATCGCGGGCAATTGCCCGCTCTCAATGGTTGCGATCATGCCGTGCAGGCGCGCGACCGCATCCTGCACCAGCGGCAGATGCGCGGATGGCAGCGGAACCTGCGCAAAACGATTCCAGTACTGTTCGAGCGCATGCGACAGATCGGACAGGACCGTGATGCTCGCTGTGCCCGCGATGCCGCCGAGGGTATGAATGGCACGGCGCGCGTGTTCGCTGACCGTGTTGTCGGCAAGCTCGGCGTGACGTTCCGTCTCTTCCTGCAGCGCGGCCAGGTGCTGATGCGCTTCGGTCATGAAAATCTCGTACAAGCCGGCGGAGAGGCAGACCGGCCCGATGCAGATCTCGTCCGGCACGGGCGATCCAAGCGCGGCATCGGCCGCTACCGGTTCTGCGGGCATGGCGGCAGCCGCCTGCGCGCCTACCGCGGCGTATTCGACAATGGCGCCCACATCCGGAACGGGCATGCCAGCCGGGGCCTCCGCCGCTTCAGGCTCGACGGCGCGAAGCTGATCCGGCATCGCTTCGACGACTGCCGCCATCGCGACAGCGGGCTCAACGCCAGAAACGGGCAGAGGCAGCCATTCGGTTTCGGCTGCGGCCTCCAGTTCCGCTGCGGGCGCGGCCCCGGCTTCGGCTTGCGCGGCAGTTTCCGCTGCCGCTGCGACGTCGCTCCCGGCGTCATCCGCTAATTCGGCCACCGCCTCCGGCGTTGCCTGGATTTGCCCATGCGCTTCGGCCGCGACGCTCTCGATTGCGGCCGCAGCCGGCGCGACCTCCAGTGCCTGCCCCTGTGCCACGCGGCCAACCGCGGCCAACAAAGCGGACACCGGCAGCGTCACGGGGCGATTGGCCTGCAACGCATCCACCCAGTCCTGGAACACACCGCGGGCGCGCCCGATCAGGCCCAGCAGATCGCCGTTGGCCGCCTTTTTATCGGCCAGCCAGCCGTTCATCAATTGTTCAAGACGCCACGCAGCTTCGCCCAGCTCGTTCAAGCCGACCATGCGGCCGCTGCCCTTCAAGGTGTGGAAACCGCGGCGGATGACCGTCAGCGCAGCCAGGTCTTCGGGGTCGCCCTGGCAGGCATCGCCGGCCTCGCCGATGGTCGCCAGCACCTCGTTGGCCTCTTCCAGGAAAATATCCAGCAGTTCCGGCTCGACCCCCTCGGGGATCACGGCCAGCAGATGGTCTTCGGCGGGTGCGCTTTCGCCGGCTGCGGACGCGGCCACTGCCGGTTCGGCCGCGTGCGCCGGCGGTACAATTTCGGCAGCCTCGGCGGGCAGGAATTCAAGCGCTGCGGCGTCCATCCCCGGCTCGGCATGCATCGGAGCGGCCGTTTCGCCGCCCTGCGGTTCAGTCTCGTCAAGCTTCAGCGGGATTTCAATCGCCGCCCGTTGCGGCAACGCCAGGCCGCTCAGGGCGGCGATCCCGGCATCGAGCGCCAGCGGCGCCTCGGCGGCATCGCGGCTGGCGCCGAGCGCAGCTCGCGTCTGCTGCTTGAGCACGGCGTCGTCGATCAGCTCGGCGTCGCGACTCAGCTCGGTCAGGGCATCAAGGAATTTTTTTTTTGAGTCGTCGCCGGGCTGATCGCGCCAGTCCAGATAGCTTGCCTGCACCTCAGCCTTGCGCACGGGCAAACCCGATTCAACCGTGTCGTCGAGCGCGCTTTCGTCGGTGCTGCCGGCATCGATCACGCCGAAGTCGACCAGGACAGGGCGCAGGATCCTGGCTGCATCGGCACGTCCGGAGCAGTAGGACTCGATATACAGTCCGAGACTGGAGAAGGCATCGGCCAGACGTTGCTGAGTCGCCTCGTCGGGATGGCCTTCGCCGGCAAACGGCTGCACGGTGGCCATGGCCGCCGCCAGCAGATTCGCAGCGTCGGGCAGTTCCAGCATGGTCAGCGCGCCTTGCGCCTGCTGCGCCAGCACCGGCAGACCGGCCAGCGCTTCGCGCTCGCCGGCGTCGCGGAAGAAGGCATCCAGCGCTTCCTCCATCTGCTTCAGATTTTGCCCGACTTCCTGCGCCATATGCACCAGCATGTCGCGCTCGGCTTCGCGCTGGCTGGCGGATGCCGTGACGCTGGCCGGCATCTCGCGGCCTTCGATCAGGGCATTCAGGCGCGCCTGCTGGCCCTCCGCGCGCACCGCAAAATCGGCGTGCAGGAGATCCTCCTGATCGACGGCATTCTGCATGAACAGCAGCGTGGAAGCGACTTCCAGATTCACCTGTTCGCGCGCCTCGCCATCGCGCCCGGCAGCGGTAAGGGCCGCCGCCGCCAGCTCATCCAGCAAGGGCGTCATGCCGCTGTTTTCGAGCATCTGCGCCTGCGGCTGCATGCGCGCCAGCTGGCCCTGAAACTGCTCCAGCTGTCCGGCATCGCCTTCCACGTAGGCATGCCAGCTGTCGCGTGCGGCCTTCAGGCCGGCCTGCAGGGCATCCAGCACCGGGCGCATGTGCGCCAGCGCTTCGGGGTCCAGCATGCCGCGGCCCGGCAGGTAGCGATCGAGGCCGAAGGTCGAGCGAACTTCCGCAGCGCGGCCATCCAGGGCCTGGCTTTTGGCGACGAAGAACAACGCATCGCGCAGCAGGCGTTCGGCGACCTGCGGCGAGCCTTCCATCAGCCGGCGCATTTGCAGGTCGATGCGGGCAAGCAGTTGCTTGACGTGAAAATCGGCTTCGACGCCGCGGGCAATCAGGCTGTCGATAAAGCCGACGCAGGCCCACCAGAAGGTTTGCGAGGCCTGCGACGGCGCGATGCGCTCGACCGCGGCCAGCGCCTCGCGCATGCGCTGCAGCCCCTGCTCTGCCTCGATATTGCGCAGGAAGGCCAGCAGGCCGCGCTGAAACAGGTTGCGTGCGGCCTTGGCTTCGGCCGCCAGCGCTTCCGGCGGCAGGCCATCGTTGGCAGGCTTGCCCTGCACCCGCGCGCGCATATCGGGGAAAAACAACTCGCCCTCGAACACCCGCTCGGCACCCTGCAGTTCGCGCAGGCGCTTGTACAGGGGAAACAGCGCCAGTTCGCCGCTGCCGCGGCCGTCGGCCAGATCCTTGACCCAGCGCTGCAAGCCTTCGATGGCATTGCGCAAGGCGCGCAGCACTTCGTCGTCAGCCATCAGGCGGTTTTCATTGATGTCGGCCAGACAGGATTCCAGCGCCTTGGCCAGCGCGGCCGCGCCTTCCAGACCGACCATGTGCAGCGCGCCGGTGACCTGGTGCGCATCGTCGCGCGCCAGCCGCAGGGCGTTGGTCAGATCGGCGTCGACGCTGTATGCCTGGATACGCCCCAAGGCGGCCTGCAGGGCGGCGTCGATGTCCCCGCGCACCCAGTTCAGCGGGCCGGTATCGTAGTCGAGTAAGGCGCTCATGGTGTGTTGTTCCTGAGGTTGATTGCAGTGGCCCTGGCCGATTTTCTCGCTTCGCGCCGTGGCCGCCCCGGTCAGGCGAGCTTGAAACCCGCAACCGAATTCTTGAGGTCTTGCGCCAGCTGCTTCATGCCGCCGATCGATTCGGCCGTCTGCTGGGTGCCCGTGCCGGTCTGCGCCGAAATCGCCTTGATGTCCTGCATGGTTTCCGCCACCTTGGCGGTCGATTCCGCCTGGCTCTGCGTGGCAGCCGAGATATCCGCGATCAGTTCGGCCAGCGTCTTCGACACGCTGCCGATTTCGGCCAGCGTCTGGCCCGCCGCATCGGACAATTTGGCGCCCTCGACCACGCCCTGGGTAGAGATTTCCATCGCCGCCACGGTGTCGTGGGTGTCCGACTGAATGGTCTTGACGATCGCCGCGATCTGCTTGGTGGCATCGGCCGAGCGCTCCGCCAGCCGCTGCACCTCCTCCGCCACCACCGAGAACCCGCGTCCGGCCTCGCCCGCGGACGCCGCCTGGATGGCGGCGTTGAGCGCCAGCACGTTGGTCTGTTCGGTAATGTCGGAAATCAGTTCGACGATTTCGCCGATCTCCTGCGACGATTCACCGAGGCGCTTGATTCGCTTGGACGTTTCCTGGATCTGTTCGCGCAGGCCGTTCATGCTGGCGATGGCGTTGGCCACCGCCAGCTGGCCCTTTTCCGCGGCCGCCAGCGATTGTTCGGCCACGCGGGCGGATTCGGCGGCGTTGCCCGACACCTGCTGCACCGACTGCGCCAGGTTCACCACCGCGGCCGAGGTTTCCTCGATTTCCTCGGACTGGCGGCGCGCCGCCTGCTGCAGCGAATCGGACACCTGGCCCGCCTGGCTGGCGGCCTGATCCATCTGCAGCGTGGCGTTGTTGATCCCGCGCACCAGGCTGCGCAGCTCTTCCACCGTGTAGTTGATCGAGTCGGCGACCGCGCCGGTGATGTCCTCGGTCACGCTGGCGTTGATGGTGAGGTTGCCTTCGGCCAGTTCGCCCAGTTCATCCATCAAACGCAGAATCGCTTCCTGGTTGCGGCTGTTTTCCTCTTCGCTCTTGCGTGCCCGCGATTTGGTTTCGTTGATGTTGACCAGCCCCAGCATCACCAGCGAGCCAATCGCCAGCAGGCCGAACAGGGCGGCCAGCAGATAGCCGGTGCCGCCGACCGACTGATAATCCTGCGACAGCCGATCGGTATCCTGCAGCAGGGCATCGCTGCCTACGAACAGGTTGTTGGCCGCCATCTTGGCCTGCAGCAGCGGTTGCGTGTTGGCGAGCACCGCCCCCACCGACTCCACCATGTCTCCCATGTTGGCGCCCAGGTCTTCCAGGGTCAGCATGCTGTCCTTGTTCTGGCTGGCCGCGCCTTCCATCAGCGCCTGCACCGTGTCGCGGAACGAGGTCGTATCCTTTTCCAGCTGCAGCACCACCTCGGGATCGATCAGGTCGGACGACAGCAGCATGTTGGCGTTTTTCGGCAGCCGCTGGCTCAGCATGACCAGGTGATTGGCGCGCGACACTTCGCGCACGCCGACCCCCGCATCGGCCAACTGGCTGGCGAGCTGTTCGGCGACTTCCTGCAGATCGATACTCAGCGCGTTGATGCGCTTGACGCTCTCGTTCATCGCCACCAGATTTTTCTGCTGCGACAAAATCTGCACGACCTGCGGATTGAACTGCTGCCACTGCGCACTGATTTTTTCCAGCGAATCGCGTGCCGCCCCGCTGGTGGCGGGCACCTCTTCGTCGCCTTCGGCCAGTCCGCTCAAGGTCGCCTCGAATGCAGCCTTGCCCTCCGCCAGCTTCTTGAAGGCGGCGGCATTCCCCAGCACGGACTGCTGTGCCGTCAGCGGCAGTCGCTGCGACAGCACTTTCAGTTCGCCCGCGCGGGCCTCGTAGCCGGTGCGATTGTCGAGCTGGAGCGAGCTGTAAATGGTGAAGCCGGCCGCCAGCAGCAGCGAGGCGATCAAGGTGCCGCCGGTATAGAGATACTGCTTGTCGACGGGCAAATGGCCGATCAAAGGCGCCTGGCCGGGCTCCTTGTCGGCCAGCTTGCGCACCGTCTGCATGATCAGGGTGGTTGCTCTCCGCCCCTGTTCCTGCCCGTGACCTTTCCCGTCATGCGGCCAGCCAGGCCTTTCAGGCCATTCATCGTTATCGCCCTATTCATTGCTCCCATCCCTCCTCTTGCCGGCGCCAATGCGCCTTCATTATTCGATGTGCGATCAGTTGCCGAGCTGCGCTTCGACCTTCAGGAACTCGGCGTCGCCGAGCAATCGCCCGAAATCCATATCGCACCAGCCGCTGCCCGCTTCGTCCGCGTATTGGCGTGCGGCCCAGGGGTGTATCGCAGCCTCGCTGCGCAGCTGATAGCGATTGATGTTTTTCAGGCCGAGGGTGCCGCGCACCAGCAGCGCCGCGTTCACGCCAAAATCGTGATGCGGAATCAACAGACGGCAATCGGCATGATCGGGCGTCACGCCCTGCCCCATGAAATCGGCAAAATCGCTCACCGCGAACAGGTTGCCGCGAATGTTGGCGACGCCGCGAAACCAGCGGCGCGCGCCGGGCACCTTGACGATGGGCGGCACCGGGATCACCTCTTCGGTATCGGAGAGGCTCACCAGCCAGTTCGCGTCGCCTACCCGGAAGCCCAGGCGGGAGCCGGTATTGTCGCGGCTGGCCGCCGCCTGCAACTGCTGCGAAAGCGTGGTCTGAAATTCGCGCAGATTGAATTTCTTGGCCATGTCGGTCCGTTCAGCCGAGCGCCTTGATCTGCGACAGCAGATCTTCCGGCTTCACCGGTTTCACCAGATAGGCTTTTGCGCCCTGGCGCATGCCCCACACCTTGTCGGTTTCCTGGCCCTTGGTGGTGCACATGATGACCGGGATATGCTTGGTCGCGTCCTCCTTGGAAATCATGCGGGTCGCCTGATAGCCATTCATGCCGGGCATCACGACATCCATCACGATCAGATCGGGCAGCGTCTGCTTGGCTTGCGCGACCGCCTCTTCGCCGCTTTCGGCCATGCTGACCAGATAGCCGTTCTTGACCAGCAGCTCGGACAGGAAAAAGCGCTCAGTGGGAGAATCGTCCACCACCAGAATTCGGCTGATCGCCATAATTTATGCTCCTTGGAAAACAGTTAAGCCCCGGCACAGGCGTGCTCGCGCACCGCCGTCAGCAACGTGTCCTTGGTGAAAGGCTTGGTCAGATATTCATCCGATCCCACCATGCGGCCACGCGCGCGATCGAACAATCCGTCCTTGGACGACAGCATGATGACGGGCGTGGTACGGTACTTGGCGTTGCGCTTGATGAGCGAGCAGGTCTGATAGCCGTCGAGTCGCGGCATCATGATGTCGACGAACACCACATCCGGTTCGTGATCGGTGATCTTGGACAGCGCATCGAAACCGTCCTGCGCCAGGATGACCTCGCAACCGGCCTGGTTCAGAAAGATTTCCGCGCTGCGGCGTATGGTGTTGCTGTCGTCGATGACCATCACCTTGACGCCTTTCAATGCTTCGTTATCCACACGTTTCTCCAGCAGAATCGTCGGCTGAACGGCACCTGCCATTCACCCTATGTGGTAAGCATTACGGCATCGACGCAGGCTTCTTTAGCGCCCGCCTTGCCGCCGGGCGGGTGCATGCGCCCGAAAAAAAAGCGTCGCATCGCGACGCCTTTCCGGCCTGCCGAACTCAAGCGGCCGGTTTTACTGCTGCCAGGCTTCCGCGCTGGGCTTCTTCTCGACGCCCGCCACGCTGCCCATGGCCTCCATGATGGCATTCGGCAGGGACGAGATGCGCATGAACTGGCCCATCCCCACATCCGGGAACGCCAGGGCGATGCGGAAACGGCCATGCGGCGAGCTCACCTCGTTGTCGACGATATAGATCTCGTAAGGCAGTCCCGCGATGTTGTTCTGCATGTCGATTTTCTTGATCCAGTCGCCATCGTTGTGCTCGGCGTCGTTCATCGCCACGCCGAACACGGCCAGCTTGCGATCCGCCATCACCACCTCGTAGACCTTGGCCGTTTTGCCTGCGCCTTTGGCCAGGTTGTCGCGCACGGTCTTCAGCGCCTCGGCGAAGCTGCCGTACTCGGCCAGCTTGCTCTTCGAGGAATCCAGGCGTTCCATGCCGATCATGTAGCGGTAATTGGCCAGGTTCCCCGGAGGCTCGTCGCCTCCCTGCCCCTTGCCCGCGCCCAGCGTGTCCTGCAAGCGCGCTTGCAGGGCTTTGACTGCAGCTTCCCTCTTGTCGAAAGCCTTGCGGAAATAGGCCCGGTACCAGTAATCCGGATTGGTATAGGCAACGCTGCCGTCCGCCTTCACCCCCACGCGAATCGCCGCGCCCAGCACGGCAGGGCCGCCCGCCGCGCCCACTTCGTTGAGCATGGCATCGTCGGTGGCGACGACCACCCCGTATCCCGTCAGGGTTTTGGGGAAATATTTGCCGACCACCTTGAATCCTCCGCCCTTGAGCTTGGATTCGACAGCCGCCGCCGCGGCCTGGGCGCTGCCGCCGGCCACCGGGTCTCCCTGGATATAGGGAGAAACCGCCCACACGCCTGCCGAAAACGCGAGCAAGCCCCATGCCGAAATCCACCGCAGAATCATGACCGTCTCCTTAGTTCAGTATTTATTTTTAATAAACTTTATGTGAAACCCGCCCGGTCAGGCCGCAGACCCGGATTTCCGCGGCCAGGCCATGATTTCATGGCTAAAAAACCGGCACCGTCAACGTTCTAACGCCTCATTCAATGCTTTTCTTGAGCCGGCAGCCGTAAAAAACCGGGGCGTCAAAACGCCACCATCTCGAAATCCTCCTTGCGCGCGCCGCAATCCGGGCAGGTCCAGTTGATCGGCACGTCTTCCCAGCGCGTGCCGGGAGGAATCCCGTCATCCGGCGCGCCGGCTTCTTCGCGATAAATCCAGCCGCAAATCAGGCACATCCAGTTCTTGTATTTCGGGGACTCAGGCATGGGACAAGGGGGGAATCGGCTAAAATCGGGGCTTGATTTTAAAGCAGTGACGCCATGCCGCCTATTTTCACCCCCAAACCGTCTCCCCCGCTGGTGCTCAGCTTCGCCGCGTCCGACCCCACCGGGGGCGCGGGCATCCAGGCCGATCTGCTGACGCTGGCCAGCATGGGTTGTCATCCGCTGTCGGTGATCACCGCGCTGACCGTGCAGGACACCGCGGGGATCGATGAAATTCTGGCGATCGACTCCGAATGGGTCATGGATCAGGCGCGCATGCTGCTGGAGGACGTCCCGGTCGCAGCGTTCAAGCTGGGCATGCTGGGCAGCCCCGAGTCGATCGCGGTCATCGCCGAAATCCTCGCTGACTACCCGGATATCCCGGTGATCCTCGACCCGGTGCTGGCGTCCGGGCGCGGCGACGAACTCGCCACCGACGACATGATCGCCGCGATGCGCGACATGCTGATCCCGCAAACCACCGTGCTCACCCCCAACAGCCACGAAGCGCGGCGGCTGGCGCTGTTCGAATCGGACGAGGACGACATGGATCTCGCCGCCTGCGCCAAACACCTGATCGACCTCGGCTGCGAATATGTGCTGGTGACCGGCACCCATGAAGCCACACCGCGCGTGCTCAACAGCCTGTACGACGTCGACGGCCACGTGCAGACCGATGCCTGGGACCGCCTGCCCGGCAGCTATCACGGTTCCGGCTGCACCCTCGCCTCGGCCATCGCGGCCACCCTGGCTTATGGCCAGGACGTGCCGCAGGCGGTGCGCGATGCGCAGAACTTCACCTACGAAACGCTCAAGGCCGCCTTCCGCCCCGGCATGGGGCAATACATCCCCGAGCGTTTCTTCTGGGCGCAGGATGCGCAGACGGAAGGCAATGCCTGACTTCCGCCATGCTTGAATTCCCGGGCGGCATCTATGCCATCACCCCTGAGACCGCCGACACCGAACGGCTGCTGAGCCAGGTCGAGGACGCGCTCGCAGGCGGCGTGGCGGCCGTGCAATACCGCGACAAATCGGGCGACGTCGCGCGTCGCCACGAGCAGGCGAGCGAACTCGTCGCGCTGTGCCGCCGCTTCGGCGTGCCGCTGATCGTCAACGACGACCTGCGGCTGGCCGATCTGACGGATGCCGACGGCGTGCACCTGGGACGCGACGACGGCGGCCTGCGCGAGGCGCGCATCATCCTCGGCCGCGGCAAGCTCATCGGCGCCTCGTGCTACCAGAGCCTCGACCTGGCGCAGGCGGCGCAGGCGGCGGGCGCCGACTACGTCGCCTTCGGCAGCTTCTTTCCATCGCCCACCAAGCCTGCGGCCGGGCGGGCCGATGCGGCCTTGCTGCGCGAAGCGGCACGCGCCCTGCTCATCCCGATCGTCGCCATCGGCGGCATCACGCCGGCCAATGCGCCCGCCTTGCTGGATGCCGGCGCGGACAGCCTCGCCGTCCTCTCCGCCCTGTTCGGTGCGCCCGACATCCGTGCCGCCGCGCACGCCCTGAATCAATTATTTGCAACGGAATCTGAACAATGACCCGCAACGAACAACTCTTCGCACAATCGCAACAAGTCATCCCCGGCGGGGTGAACTCGCCGGTGCGCGCCTTCAAGAGCGTCGGCGGCACCCCGGTGTTCTTCAGCCGCGCCCAGGGCTCGCGGGTGTGGGACGCCGACGGCCGCGAATACATCGACTACGTCGGCTCGTGGGGCCCGGCCATCCTCGGCCACGCCCATCCCGGCACGGTGAAGGCGGTACAGGACGCCGCCGCCAACGGCCTGTCGTTCGGCGCGCCGTCCGAGGCCGAGCTCACCATCGCCCGGCGCATCATCGAGCTCGTGCCGAGCATCGAGAAGGTGCGCCTGGTGTCGTCCGGCACCGAGGCGACGATGAGCGCGATCCGCCTGGCGCGCGGCTTCACCGGCCGCTCCAAGTTCATCAAGTTCGAGGGCTGCTACCACGGCCACGCCGACTTCCTGCTGGTCAAGGCCGGTTCCGGCGCGCTCACCTTCGGCAATCCGACCTCGGCCGGGGTGCCTGCTGAGGTCGCAGCGCAGACCATCGTGCTCGACTACAACGATGTCGCCGGGCTGGAACGCACCTTCGCCGAGATCGGCAACGAGATCGCCTGCATCATCGTCGAGCCGTTCGCCGGCAACATGAACCTGGTCAAGCCGACCGCGGCATTCATGGCCGCGATGCGCCGACTGTGCGATCAATATGGTGCGCTGCTGATCTTCGACGAGGTGATGACCGGCTTCCGCGTCGACCTCGGTTGCGCGCAGAAACTGCTCGGCATCAAGCCCGACCTCACCACGCTCGGCAAGGTGATCGGCGGCGGCATGCCGGTGGGCGCCTTCGGCGGCCGCGCCGACGTGATGGACGCGCTGGCGCCGACCGGCCCGGTGTACCAGGCCGGCACCCTGTCGGGCAACCCGGTGGCGGTGGCGGCCGGGCTGGCGACGCTGGATGCGATTTCCGCACCCGGTTTCCATGCGACGCTGACCGCCCGCACCGAGCGGCTGGTGCAGGGGCTGACCGCCGCCGCAGAGGACGCCGGCGTCACCTTCTGCGCCGATTCGGTCGGCGGCATGTTCGGCCTCTACTTCGCCGCCAAACCGCCGGCGAGCTTCGTCGAGGTCATGGCAGGCGACCGCGAAAAATTCAACCGCTTCTTCCACGCCATGCTCGACCGCGGCATCTACCTCGCGCCGTCGGCATTCGAGGCCGGTTTCGTCTCGGCCGCGCACAGCGATGCCGACATCGACGCCACCGTCGCCGCCGCGCGCGAGGTCTTCAAATTGCTGTAAGAACATTTGTCCGCGGAGGACGCGAAAAGAACGCGCAGGTGAAAATCCGCTTCGCGAACTTCGCGTCCTTCGCGGATGAAACAAGGTTTTCCAAATGAACGACGAGCTTTCCCCCGAAGACGAGCTGCGCCTCAACGTGCTTTTCAACACTGAGCTCAAGGCCGTCCGCATCGACGAATCGAGCATGACGCTGTGGGCGCTGACGCCGCAGGGCGAAGCCAGCGTGCCGCTGAAGCCCAACGAGCGCTCCGACCGTTACCTGAAGCGGGTGCGCGAGCAGCTGTCCGGCCACGCGCTGGGCTCGCCCGGCGGCTACCCGGTGCATCTGACGCGCTGGACGCGGCAGTCGCAGGCCGGGCTGTCGGCCCAGCACCTGGCGCAGCTGCTCTTGATCGCCGAAGAGGAAGCGGTGGTCGCGGTGGTGCACTCGCCCGCGCTGACCGACGAACTGGCGCGCTACGCGTGGTGGTGCATGCCGACCATCGAGAATGCGCGGCTGATGCTGATGCGCGACGTGGTATGCCGGGGCGGCATGGGCCGCACGCTGGCGGAATTCCTGATCGAGCACCTCGCCTTCCTGCACGAGGACGATGTCGGCATTCTCGATACCGTGGCGGTGATGCTGGTTTCGGGCGTGCTCACCGAAGCCGAGCGGCTGTCGATCTGGAAACGCGGCAGCAGCCGCAATTCGTATTACGTGGCCTTCCTCGAATTACAGCCCGATACGCTGCCGAATCCGCGCGGCGCACGCGCCGACCACGCCGGCGTACCGCACATTGCCGGCAATCCTTACAGCGCGATGCTGGAAAAAGCGCTGTCGGGGCAGGGCCAGACCTTCCTCGCCACCACCGCGCTCGTCCTCGACCGCCCGGAAATCCAGGAAGTGGTCAACCACGCGCTGAACGCGCTGGCGCAATGGTGCGCGCCGCTGCGCCAGGCCGACGCGGCCGCGCGCGGTGCGGCGCGTGCCGCAGTGCTCGCGGCCGCACCGCAACTGGAGCCGGACTGCGCGGCGCTCGATGCCCTGGCCACGGCGGATGCCGACAGCGCACGGCCGATCTTCCTCAAGACCACCGCGATCGGCTCGCTGATGCGGCGCAAGATCCAGCCCGTCGTCGTCCCGCTGCTGGACGGCATCGCAGTACTGCAGCGCCAGCCCTGAAGGTCTTCAGCGCGCCCGAAAGCGCGTGTGAAGCCGGCCGCCCCGGAACGGCCAGGCGACCTCAGCGTCCCAGCGCCGAGTCGATGCTAGACAGGAATTTCTCGGCTTTCTCGAACCCGATCACCTTGAATTCCGACTGCGCGCCGGCGCTGTTCCAGAAAATCAGCCCGGGCGGGCCGAACAGCTTGAAGCGCTTCAACAGCGCCTTGTCGGCATCGCTGTTGGCAGTAACGTCGGCCTTCAGCAGGACCACGTTCTGCAGCCGCGCCTGCACCTTGGGGTCGCTGAAGGTGAAGCGTTCCATTTCCTTGCACGACACGCACCAGTCGGCGTAAAAATCGAGCATCACCGCGCGCCCCTCGGCCTTCGCCGCCGCCAGGCGCGCGTCGAGTTCGGCGACGTCCGCGACCTTCTCGAACGCCAGGCCTTGCTGCTCGGCCGCCATCGCGGAGCCGCCCTTGAAGACGCCCCCCTTGTACACTTCAAGCGGCTGCAGCAGGTCGCGGCTGCCTGCCAGCATGCCGAGGATGATCGACAAGCCGCCGATCAGCAGCAGCACGCCGAGTCCTTTCCACAGCCGCGACCAGCCGGATGCGTGGGCCGGCAGCGGATCGAGCGCATGCAGGTAGATCGCCGATGCGATCAGCAGCAGGGCCCACAGCAGCATGTTGACCCAGGCCGGGATGATCGGCGAGATCAGGTAGATGGCGATCGCCAGCATCAGCACGCCGAAGAAGTACTTCACCGCATTCATCCAGCCACCGGCACGCGGCAGCAGCGCCCCCGCCGACAGCCCGACCAGCAGCAACGGTATCCCCATGCCGAGCGCCAGCACGAACAGTGCAACGCCGCCCAGGGTGGTGTTGCCGGTCTGCGCGATGAAGGCGAGCGCGGCGGCCAGCGGCGGCGCCACGCAGGGGCCGACGATGACGGCGGACAGCGCGCCCATCACGAAGACGCCGATGAAATTGCCGCCCTTCATCTTGTTGGAGGCATCGGAGAACTTGCTTTGCAGCGCGCTCGGCAGCTGGATCTCGAAAAAGCCGAACATCGACAGCGCCAGCAGCACGAAAATGCCGGCGCCGATGCCGAGCGCCCAAGGATTCTGCAGTGCGTTCGACAGCAGGGTGCCGGAGAGGGCGGCCGCAACGCCAGCCAAGGCATAGGTGATCGCCATCCCCAGCACGTAGGCGAGCGACAGCAGGAAGCCGCTGGTCTTGGTGAGTTCCTTTTTCTGCCCGGCGATGATGCCCGACAGGATCGGGATCATCGGGAACACGCACGGCGTCAGCGCCAGCAGCAGGCCGAAACCGAAGAAGGTGGCGACCACCGCCCAGAAGCTGCCGTCTTTCAGCACGCGTTCGATGCGCGAGGTGTCGGATTCGTTCGCCGCTTCGGCCGGGGCATCGGCCGCCGCCAGCAGCGCGGTCGCGGCAGCGCCATTTGCCGCCAGGGAAAACTCGCGCTTGATCGGCGGATAGCAGATGCCCACCGCTTCATTGCACCCCTGCCAGGTTGCTTCCAGTACCAGCGTTTCATTCGCGGCAAGCGCGCGCGACAGCGTCACGGCGGCGGCAAAACCGCGGTGATACACCTCGGTGCGGCCAAAGGTCGGGTCGTCCTTGACCTCGCCCGCCGGGGTGTCGACGCCCGTCACCTTCACATCGGCCGGCGACTTGACGACAAAGGCGAGCTTGTCGCGGTACAGATAAGTGTTCGCGGTCGGCGTGTAGTCGAGCTTGACCGTCTGCGTATCCGGCATGGCAGCGGCGACGAGGAAGGCCTCGTCCGGCGGCAGCACTTTCGGCATCCCGTCGTCGCCAGCCAGGCTGCGCAGGCCGTCCAGCGCGGCAGTCGCAATCGGCGTGGCCGCGGGTGCCGGCGCGGCGGCGGCGGGCAGCGGCGCCGGCAGCTTGATGGTCGCGCTGACCGTTTGCGGGGTGTAACACAGCCCGGCGTCGGCGCAGCCCTGCGAGGTGGCTTTCAGCGTCACCGAGGTGGCGCCCGGCGTGCGCTGGATCGGCAGCGCGATACGCACGTCCTTGAGATAGGTTTCGACCTTGCCGAAATATTCGTCCTGCTTCAGCTTGCCCGGCGGCAGCTGCAGCGCGCCCAGGGTGGCACCGGCAAGCTCGAACTTGAACTTGTCGCGGTACATGTAATAGCCGTCCGCGATCTGCCAGCGCGCTTCCAGCGTGTTGGCATCGAGTGCGCGCGCCGAGAACTTGAACGCAACTTCGGGGTCAAGAAATTCTTCGGCGTGGGCCACTGGAAAATGCGCAAACGCACCCCAAAGTACGGGCAGTACGCCGAGCAAACGAATCCACTTAATCATGTTTTTCAGTCTCCTTGGCCACCCAGTCAAGATAAGCGGGCAGGCCGTGCGTTATCGGTACGGCGATCAGTTCAGGTACGTCGTCAGGGTGTTGCGCGCGGACGATTGCTTCAATCAGCGGGTAATTCGCCGCGCTGGTTTTGATCAGCAAAGGGATTTCCTCCCTTGTTTCCACCGCTCCCCGCCAACGGTAGATGGAGTGGCAGGCCGGCAAAACGTTCACGCATGCCGCCGCGCGGCGCTCGACCAGTTCGCGCGCGAGTTTTTCGGCGGCGCTCCGATCGGGTACATTGGTCAAGACTAACAAAGGTTCCATGTCATGCGCTTTGGTTGGATTGTGCTACTGCTGTTGTCGTTTCCGGTGCTGGAAGCCATCGGCATTTTCTGGATGGCCGACGCCATCGGCGGCTGGGTGCTGCCGTGGCTGCTGCTCGATGCCATCGCCGGGGTCATGCTGATTCGCGCCGAGCGCGTTGCCTGGGGCGCGCGTCTGCTGTTCTCGGTGCAGTCCGGCGCGCATCCGCTGGCCGCGCTGTTCGCCAGCGGCCGCATTCTCCTCGCCGGCGGCCTGCTGGCCTTCCCCGGCTTCATCAGCGATGCCGCCGCGCTGCTGCTGTTGCTGGCCCCCGGCACCTGGAACCGGCACAAGCCGGATCCGCTGCGGCCGGCCAACGACGATGTGCTGGAAGGCGAGTTCAAGCGCGAATCCGACGATTTGCTGCGTTAGCAAAAAACTGCGTCACGTCGACTGTGCCGATCAAAACAGCTTCATCTGCCCGCGCGCCTGCTTGATTTCGCGCAGCAGGTCGTCCGAGGCCGGATAGCGGTATTTCAAGCGCAGTTCGCGCACGGTGCGCGCGTTCGACAGCTGGCGCGACTCGCGCAGGAAGGACAACAGCGCTTCCGACAACACCTTTTGCGCCTCCGCGCGGTCGACCCGCGGCGGGCGCGGCAGGCCGAAAGCGTCGGCGCAGCTGTCGAACCAGTCGCCCATTTTCAAAGGATGCGCATCGACCGCATGGTAGATGCGTTGCGAGCGTCCGCGAAACAGCGCCGCCCACGCCAGCCGCGCCAGGTCGTCGGCGTGGATATGGTTGGTGTAGCTGTCGTCGCTGGCGATCAGCGCAGGGGTACCGCGCTTGATGCGTTCCAGCGGCAGGCGATCGGCAGCATAAATCCCCGGTGCACGCAGGATGCTCACCTGCACCCGCAACGCCTCGCCCCAGGCGCGCAACTGGCGTTCGGCATCGACCCGCCGCACCGCACGGCCGTTCACCGGCGCCACCGGCCGCGTCTCGGCCACCCAGTTGCCGCCGCAGTCGCCATACACGCCGCTGGTGCTGATATACACCAGCGCACCCGGCTTGCCGCGCCGCATCAGCGCGTGCAGCAGATGGGTCGTGCGCGGATCGGTCGTGCCTTCGCCGGGCGGCGGCGCAAAGTGGAATACGCCATCGACGCGCGGCAGGCGGCGCAGGCTCCGCGGCACATCGAGATCGCCGATATAAGGCGTCACGCCAAGCGCACGCAGCTCGGCGGCACGCTCGCCGCGCCGCGTCAGCCCGATGAACTCGGCCTGCCCGGCATAGCGTTTCGCCAGCCGTTCGGCCACGTCGCCGAACCCCACAATCAAGATCTTTTTCATCGCTGCCTGTCTGTAACCCTATGCCCGCAGGGGTGTAAACCCCGCGCGCTCGGGCGATAATTCCTTGGTTTGTAACCGTATTCTAAGCCCACATCATGCCGCATCAGGTCACCCTCCAGCCCAGCGGGCACCAGTTCACCGTCGCCGACGATGAAACCATTCTCGAAGCCGCATTGCGCGAAGGCTTTGCCCTGCCCTACGGCTGCCGCAACGGCGCCTGCGGCGCCTGCAAGGGCAAGGTGTTGGCGGGCCAGTTCGACTACGGCGTGCATCAGCCCAACGCGCTGAAAGACGAGGAGAAGGCGCAGGGACGCGCACTGTTCTGCCGCGCCAAGCCGCTCTCCGACATGACCATCGAAGCGAAGGAGATCGGCGCCGCCAAGGACATCGTGGTGAAGACGCTGCCGTGCCGGGTGGAAAAGCTGGAGAAGCGCGCCGACGACGTCATGCTGGTAAAAATCAAGCTGCCCGCCAACGAGCGCCTGCAGTTCCTGGCCGGGCAATACATCGATTTCCAGCTGAAGGATGGCAAGACGCGCAGCTATTCGCTCGCCAACCCGCCGCACGACGACGCGCTGCTGGAGCTGCACATCCGCCACGTGCCCGGCGGCCTGTTTTCCGACCAGGTGTTTTCCACGCTGAAGGAACGCGACATCCTGCGCCTGAAAGGGCCGCTCGGCAGCTTCTTCATCCGCGAAGACTCCGACAAACCGATGCTCTTCATCGCCGGCGGTACCGGCTTTGCGCCGATCAAGGGCATGCTGGAGCATGCCTTCGCCGAGCACACCGACCGCGAACTGGTGCTGTACTGGGGCGTGCGCTCGCTGAAGGATTTGTACATGGCCGAACTGCCGCAGCAATGGCTGGCCGAGCGCCCCAATTTCAGCTTCGTTCCGGTATTGTCGAATCCCGCGCCGGACGATCGGTGGCAGGGGCGCACCGGCCTGGTCCACCAGGCCGTGCTGGCCGACTTCGCCGACCTGTCCGGCTACCAGGTCTACGCCTGCGGCGCGCCGGTCATGGTGGACAGCGCGCGCGACGCCTTCATCCGGACCCGCCGCCTGCCCGAGGACGCGTTCTTCGCGGATGCCTTCAGCTACGCGGCGGACGCCGAAACCGCGCCCGCCGCCTAAGGCCGGTCGGCAGGCTTACAGCTCGCCCTTGGCGCCCGCCTGCATGATCTCCACCAGCGCCTGGCGCACCGCGTTGATGCGGTCTTTCAGCGCCTGCGGCACGCGCTTTTCCTGCGCCAGCATGTCCACGTTGACGTCCATCATCACCAGCCAGCCCTGACCATTGGCATCTTCGATCATGGCGATGCGGCACGGCATGTACACCGCAAAATCCAGATTCAGGTCGATCAGCGCCTTGGCGGTGACGGCATCGCAGAACTGGAAGATGGTGATGGTGCGCTGCGGCTGACCGGTGACCGCCTCCACCTGCTTGGACAGCGGAAGCTCCGCCACCAGCTGCAGGTTCAGCGCATTGGCACGCAAGCGCATCGAATCGGCCGCATCCTTCAAACCGACGCCGCGCTCGATGGCCACCTTGTAAACGTCGGCCTGGACGGCCTGTTCGGCTGGCGGCGCTGCCGCCTGGCTGACGGGTGCGGACAGCAGCAACGCGCCCAACACGGCGCCTAATACGGCAAAGAAAGCAGGGCGCATGGGAATACTCCTCATGAATATAAGCACTTTCTGATAATACACCCCGTCCCGCAGCGTATCCCCGCACAAACGTGCTACGCGCGCGGGGCGCGTCGCCGGCTTACTGCGTGCGGCACAGCGCCAGCGCTTTTTGATAGTGCTGGCAGGCTTCGCCCGGCTGACCGCTCTGGGTCTTGAGTTCGGCCATGCGGACATGGCCTTCGGCACTGGCCGCGATGGCGAGGCTGGCTTCCAGATAGCTCTGCGCCTTGCCCCACAGCGCCTGCACACTGCACAGCTGCGCCAGCGTCAGCAGCAACTGGGCGTCGCGCGGTCGGGCATGTAGCCATTTCTCGGCCTGTTCGATCTGCCGCGTCGGGCTGCTGCCGCGCACTTCGCCGTACAGCGCCACCAACTCCTCGTGCCAGTCGCGGTTGAGCGCGGCTTCGAGCACGTCGAGCGCGGTGTCGTGGCCGTTGCGCTGCATGAAGGCACGGGCGGCGGCACGCGCCACCCAGGCATCGGCCTTGAAATCGGCTGGAATTTTCTTCCAGTATTCCAGCAGGCCGCGGTCGTCTTCGGCACGGCGTCTGAGATTTTCAGCATAGGCCATGCGGCGGTTCTGGGTGGCCACGCCGGGTTCCATGGCATTGCTGCGCATCAGCGCGTCGAGCAGGCGGTCGACCTCGTCCCACTGTCCGGTCAGCTGACGCGCCTTGAGTTCGAGGCGCAGCAGCGCGGTGTGCTGCGGCGCGATCTCCTTGGCCCGGTTGATCGCCACCAGCGCGGCCGCCGCGTCCTTGGCGTCGAGGCAGGCTTCGGCCTCAAACAGCTGCGCAGCGAGTTCGGCACCGTATTCGGAGGCTTCCTGGAGATGGCGCTCGCGCTGCGGCGTGGCGCGCATTTCCTGGGCGGCGCGGGCGGCCAGCACGCGGGCCAGCCCGCGCCGGGCGTCGTCGCCTTGCCATTGCCCCAGCGACAGTTCGGCGTCCTGGTAGCGGTATTCGGTATACGCCCTGAGGCCACCGACGAAATTTTCGTCGCGTTTTTTCGCTGCGCGCTGCTCGCGCTGTTCGCGCACGATGCGCGGCAGATTGAGGGTCAGCAGGGCCAGCCGCAGCAACACGATGCCGCCCACCACCAGGCCGATCGCGATCAGCACAAAGCTGATGAAGGAGATCTCCATCCGCCACGGCGGGTACACCAGCACCACATAGCCGGGGTCGTAGCGCCCGGCCATCGCCAGCGCGACGGCCAGCACCGCGACGATGAGGAACGAGATCAGCCAGCGCATCAGTGATTCCCTTTGTAGGCGTCGAGCGCAGCCAGGCTGGCGTCGATGCCGGGCAGCCGGATGGCGATCTGCAGGCCGGACAGACGCTTGACCTCCTTGAGCGCGGCCGCGACGCCGGCGTCGCGCGTATTGAAATAGCGCTCCAGCATCTCCGACACCGCGCGCAGGTCGGCCTGGAACCCTGCCTGATCCTGCGCCAGCAGCGCCAGCCGCGCCGACAGCAGGCGCAGACGCAGATTTTCGCGCAGGAAGTAGGCCTGGTCGGGCGGCAGCAGTACCGCCTCGTTGCTTTCCAGCCGGCGGATCTGCACGATCCGCTTGAGCTCCGTCCACAATTCCTGGCCCAGGTTCGTCGCACTGGCCCGGCGCGGCGCAAGCGCTGTCTCGGAGCCTTGCGCGCTCGCCAGCGGCCAGCCGGCATGGCGCGCCACCAGCGCCTCGATGCGTGCGCTCGCGCCCACCTCGTCGAGCGAAGGCACCGCGCGCAGATTGGCGAGGTCGGCGGCGATGGCGCGGCGCAGCGCGGTGAATTGCGGCTTGTTCACCCGCTGCAGCCGGGTGTCGGCGCCTTCCAGCGCGATGATCGCCGCCTTCACATTGCCCGCCAGCTGCAATTGCTGCGCGGCGGTAAGCAGCACCTGCTCGATCTCCGCCAGCGTCCACTGGTCGCGCCCCTGCGCCAGATCCTTGTACAGGGCTTCGAGCGCCAGCTGCTGCTGCTGCGACGTCGCCATCTGGCCTTCGATATGCGCGACCTTTTCGCCGACCTGCCGCATCGCGTCGTCGGCGTTGCGCGCCAGCAGGCGGGTTTCGCTCACGTCCTTGCCCGACTCGGCCAGCCGGCGCCCCAGTTCGGTCTTCAGATCGCGGATGCGCTCGCGGCCGTCGGACCACGACCAGGCCGCCGCCGCCAGCGCCAGCACCGCGACCAGCAAGGCAACCAGCGGCAGCGGCTGGATGCGCGCGTGCGGCACAGCAGGCAATGCGGCGGCGGGCAGCGCGGAAGACGTTTCGGGTGTGTCGCTCATTGATTGTCCCTGAACCAGTTGATCAGTCCCTCTACCAGACCTGCATCGCCACCCGGCGTGGCGATGACGTCGGCGATACCGAAGCGGCGGGCCGCCTCGGCGATTTTCTCATGCGGGGCGAAAAGCGGGGTATGCCGCAGCAGCGGCGCGCCCGGCGCACCCAGCAGTGCCGCCAGATTATGCAGCGTCTCCGCGCTGGTCACGGTCACCGCGTCGATTCCGCCGGTTTGCCAGCATGCCAGCAACGCTGCGGCATCCGCCTGCGGCCGCACGCGCCGGTAGCACTCCAGGAAATCCACCTGCGCCCCGCGTGCGCGCAGCGTGTCGGTCAGCAATGCACGGCCGCCGACGCCGCGCACGATCACCACCCGCTTGCCGGCGACGTCGTTGAGTTGCGGCAGCGCCAGCAGCGCTTCGCTGTCCTGGCCGTCTGGCGTGACGACGCCGTCGAGGCCTTGCGCCGTGAGCGCGCGCAGGGTGCCCGGCCCCACCGCAAAGATCCGGGCCGCGGCCGGCAGCGCGGCGCCGGCGCGGATCGCCGCCATGCCGAACTGCGCCGCATTGGGGCTGATGAAAATCACGATATCGGCGCCGGCCAGCCGCGCCAGCGGCGCGGCCAACTCGTCCAGCGGCACCGTCTCGATGGCGAGCGCGGGGAATTCGAACGCCGCTCCGCCCGCCGTCCGGACCGCCTGCGCCAGCGCGGCGGCCTGATGGGCCGGCCGCGTCACAAGCACGGTGCGCCCCGCCAGCGGCCCCGTCATGCAGGCAAAGCGTCGAGGATGGCGCGCGCGCCCAGCGCCAGCAGCTTGTCGGCGAGCGCCTGGCCGACCGCTTCAGGATCGCCGGCGTCGCCCTCGGCGCGGTCGTGGATGAAACCGCTGCCGTCCGGATTCGCCACGAAGCCGTTCAGCACCAGGCAGCCGTCCTGCAAGACCGCGTGCGCGCCCAGCGGCACCTGGCAACTGCCGCCCAGCACGCGGCTGACCTGGCGTTCGGCGCGCACGCAGGCCGCCGTTTCAGGGTGGTTGAGCGCGGCGAGCATCGCCGCCACGCCGCTGTTGCCGCTGCGGATTTCGATGCCGAGTGCACCCTGGCCGGCGGCCGGAATGCTGTCCTCCACGGACAGCAGGCTCCTGATGCGCGCGCCCAGGCCGAGCCGCTTGAGGCCTGCGGCCGCCAGCAGGATCGCATCGAACTGGTCTTCATCGAGCTTCTTCAGGCGGGTGCCCACGTTGCCGCGTAGCGGCTTCACGGTCAGGTGCGGATAGCGCGCGCGCAGCTGCGCCTCGCGGCGCAGGCTGGAAGTGCCGACCACACTGCCGGGCGGCAGGTCGGACAGGCGTTCGTACCGGTTCGACACGAAGGCATCGCGCGGGTCTTCGCGTTCGCCGATCACCGCCAGCATGAATCCCGGCGGCAGCTCCATCGGCACGTCCTTCATCGAATGCACGGCCAGGTCGGCCTGCCCG
Organism: Thiobacillus sp. 65-1059; assembly: GCA_001897675.1. Taxonomy (GTDB): domain Bacteria; phylum Pseudomonadota; class Gammaproteobacteria; order Burkholderiales; family Thiobacillaceae; genus Thiobacillus. Next base: position 52,972 of record MKUE01000094.1, read on the forward strand.
GCTTCCAGCGCCACCTCGAGCTCCTTGACAAACAGGCCCTTGCCGCCGATTTTTGAGAGGGTGACGTCGAGAATCTGGTCGCCGCGCGTGGTCATCCCCAGAATGTTCACGGCGCAGCCGGGATGCAGCGCACGCAGGCGGTCGCGGATATGCTCCGCCTGCCACATGGCAAGGGCACTTTCTCGGGAAGCGATGGTCAGGGTGTGCATGGCGGTAGAAGTAAACAATTTAATTTGGCAAATGGCGACGCGACACGCATGATATCGATGTGTTCGCACCACGACAGGGACGACAACGATGACTCGACTGATTGCAGTCTGGGCCTTGATTTTAGCATGGGGCATGACGCTGTCCGGCACGGCCGGCGCGGCAGACGGGCTGGTTCATGCAAAGAACTTCCAGGCCGACGCGCGTATTGCGGCCAAACGCGGGGTGCCCATTCTGGTGGTCTTCACCAGCCCGGTCTGCTCGTATTGCGAGCGCGTCAAACGCGAATATCTGATCCCGATGCACAAGGATCCGGCCTACCGTAACCGCGCCATCATCCGCGAAGTCACCATCGGCGCCACCACCCCGCTGACCGGGTTCGACGGCGCCCCCACTTCCGAAGGCGCGTTCGCCGCAGCCAACAAGATATTCCTGGTGCCAACCGTCAAAGTGTTCGACACCAAGGGCGCCGACGCCAGCGAAGCCATCGTCGGCCTGCTGTCGCCCGACTATTACTTCGGCTATCTGGAAGCGGCAATCGACGAAGGCATACGCAAAGTGCGCGGCAAATAGGCAGACCGCCAGGCCGTTTCCCGGTTCGTGCGCGGCGCACGGCCGGGCCGCGGGCAGTGCCGCGGCGCGACAGGACGAGGCCCGGCAAAGCCACGCGCGGCCGGGAAACGGAATAAAATTCCCGCCATGCAGGGAGCGCCCTTATGAAAACCCTTTTGGCCGACGACCACCCGCTGGTGCGCGAGGGGGTGCGGCAGGTGCTGGCCCAACTGGAGCCGCCGGTCGAAATCCTCGACGCCCACGACTATCCCAGCCTGTTTGCGCGCGCCGCCCTGCATCCCGACCTCGATCTGGCGCTGGTCGACCTGAACATGCCGGGCTTCGTCGGGATGCAGGGCATCACGCAGTTTCGCAACCGCTTCCCGGATATTCCGCTGATGGTATTGTCGGCGTCGGAATCGCCGCACGACATCCGCCACGCGCTGGAAGCCGGCGCGCTCGGCTACATCCCCAAGGCATCCCCTACCACGGCCATGCTGGCCGCGTTGCGGCAGGTGCTGTCAGGCGGCATCTATGTGCCGGCCGGCCTGGACGACCGCCATGCCGGCCGGCATCCGGCGGCGCCCGCCGCTGGTTTCGATGCCCTGCAGCACAGCGGACTGACGGCGCGCCAGCTTGAAGTTGCGCGCCTGTTGGCGCAAGGCTGCGCCAACAAGGCCATCGCAGACATGCTGGCGATGTCGGAAAGCACGGTGAAAGTGCACATTGCGGCGATTTTCCGCGTCTTCAACGTCAGCAACCGGACCGAGGCCGTGCTCGCCATTCAACGTCTGCCGCAGGCGCCCTGAGCGCACCGTGAGATTTTTACGCAGCCTGTTCGAGCGCCCGTCGCCGGCCAGCATCCGCAGCCGGCTGCTGGTCATTGCGCTGCTGCCCGCCCTGCTGGCCGAATTCGGGATGGTGGTGCACTTCACCACCGAAGCCCTCGCCACCGCCGAACACGCCCTCCATACCCGCGCCGCCGACGCGGCCCGCCACCTGGCCGACGCCCTGCCCGATGCGCTGGCAAGCGGAGACGCGGCGCGGGTGCATAGCCTGCTCCAAATCGAGGCCGCCAACAGCCAGCTGTCCTTTGCCAGGGTCGCCGACGCACACGGCAATCCCATCGCCAGCACCGGCGTCCCCCTGCGCACAGCCCGCCCGGATGAGCATCACCGGCAACACGCCGCGATTCGCTTGCCCGCCGCCGACTTGTCCGGCGGCGCCCCGGCTGCCGCCCGCGCCTCGCCCGCTGGCGGCCTGCTGGGGCGGGTTGAAGTAGGCGTATCGCTCGGCCAGATCAGTGCCTTCAGGCGCGATTCGCTGATCCATGCCGCACTGTTGATGCTGGCGGCACTGGCGCTCACCGGCGCGCTGGCGTGGCGGCTGTCCAGCCGGCTGGCCGGGCAGCTGCGGCATGTCGGGCATGTGGTGGAGCGGCTGGCGTGCGGCGACCTCACGGTGCGCACGCAGCTGCCGCCGCAAGGCGAGGTCGGCATGCTGGCCGCCGGGATCGACAACATGGCCGAAGCCTTGCAGGCGCACCGCGGCGAACTGGAAAAACGCATCCACGAGGCCACCGCCGATCTCGCCACAAGAAAGGAGATGGCCGAGCGCGCCAACCAGGCCAAATCGCGTTTCTTCGCCGCCGCCAGCCACGACCTGCGGCAGCCGCTGCACGCGCTGTCGCTGTTTGTCGCGGCATTGAAAATGCGCAACCAGCCGCCGGAAGCGCAAACCCTCATCGACAACATTGCAGCGTCCACCGCGGCGATGGAACTGCTGTTCAATGCGCTGCTGGACATTTCGCGGCTGGACGCCGGTGCCATCGAAGCGCACCCGGTGCATTTCCCGCTGCAGAAAATGCTGCTCGACCTCAACCATCAGTTCAGCGCGGTGGCGGCGGAAAAGCAGCTGCACCTGCGTTTCCGCCCGTGCGGCGCCACCCTCTACAGCGACCCGCTGCTGATCGAGCGCATACTGGCCAATCTGATCGCCAACGCCATCCGCTACACCGACGACGGCGGCATCCTGATAGGCTGCCGGCGCCGCGGCCGCATGGTGCGCATCAGCGTGGTCGACACCGGCCGCGGCATACCGCCCGAGCAGCAGGAAAGCGTGTTCCACGAATTCGTGCAGCTGCACAATCCGGCACGCGACCGCAGCAAAGGGCTGGGGCTCGGGCTCGCCATCGTGTCGCGCCTGGGACGGCTGCTGGGGCACCGGGTGGAGCTGCGCTCGCGCCCCGGCCACGGCTCGACGTTCAGCCTCGACGTGCCGTGCGGCGATGCCCGCTTGATCCAGCCGCCCGCCGCCGCCGGCGTTCCCGGGCAAATCCCCGCCGATGCGCTGGTGCTGCTGGTGGACGACGAAAGCGCGATCCTGCGCGGCATGGCCGAACTGTTCGACAACTGGAATATCGATCTGGTCACCGCCCACAGCGCCGCCGAAGCGGTGCAATGGCTCGACAGCATCGGCCGCGTGCCCGACGTGATCGTGTCGGACTACCGCCTGCCCGACGACACCGACGGCATCGAGGTCATCGCCCGCCTGCGGCAAAAATTCGGCCGCGACATCCCGGCCATCCTGGTCACCGGCGATACCGCGCCCGACACCATCCTGCGCATCGGCCGCGCCGGATTTCCGCTGCTGCACAAGCCGCTGCGCCCGGCCAAACTGCGTGCCCTGCTCACCCACCTGATCCAGCAGGCGCGCCCTGCGGCTGTGGGATAATTCGCCGCGCCCCCCTCTCGAAACTCGCCTTATTAATACTATGCACCTGCACATTCTCGGCATCTGCGGCACCTTCATGGGCGGCATCGCCGCCATCGCGCGTGCAGCCGGCCACACCGTCACCGGCTGCGACGCCAACGTCTACCCGCCGATGTCCGACCAGTTGCGCGCCCTCGGCATCGACCTCATCGAAGGCTACGACGCCGAACAGGCCGACCTCAAGGCCGACGTTTTCGTCGTCGGCAACGTCGTCACCCGCGGCAATCCGCTGCTGGAGGCCATCCTCGAACGCGGCCTGCCCTACACCTCCGGCCCGCAGTGGCTGGCCGACAACGTGCTGAAGGACAAATGGGTGCTGGCGGTGGCGGGCACCCACGGCAAGACCACCACCGCCGCGATGCTGGCGTGGATCCTCGACGACGCGCGCATGCGCCCGGGCTTTCTGATCGGCGGCATTCCGCAGAATTTCGGCGTCTCCGCGCGGCTGACCGACAGCCCCTTCTTCGTCATCGAGGCCGACGAATACGACACCGCCTTCTTCGACAAGCGCTCCAAGTTCATCCACTACCGTCCGCGCAGCGTCATCCTCAACAACCTCGAGTACGACCACGCCGACATCTTCCCCGATCTCGCCGCCATCGAAACCCAGTTCCACCATCTGGTGCGCACCGTGCCCGGCAACGGCCTCATCGTCGCCAACGGCCGCGAAGCGAGCCTCGAACGCGTGTTCGAGCGCGGTCTGTGGACCCCGGTGGAACGCTTCGGCAGCAGCGGCGGCTGGACCGCCGGCGAGGCCGACGCCCAGGGCGGCTTCGACGTATTCTTCAACAGCGCCCGGCAGGGCCGGGTGAACTGGGACCTGCTGGGCGAGCACAACCGCATGAACGCGCTCGCCGCGATCGCCGCCGCGCGCCATGCCGGCGTGCCCGCCGCCGCCGCGATCGACGCCTTGAGCCGCTTCGAGAACGTCAAGCGCCGCATGGAAATCCGCGGCGCGGTCCACGGCATCACCGTCTACGACGATTTCGCCCACCATCCCACCGCCATCGCCACCACCATCGAAGGTCTGCGCCGCAAGGTCGGCCACGCACGCATCCTCGCCGTGCTGGAGCCGCGCTCCAACACCATGAAACTCGGCGTGATGAAAGCGCAACTGCCCGCCAGCCTCAGCGACGCCGACCAGGTCTATTGCTACGGCGCCACCCTCGGCTGGGACGCCGCCGAAGTGCTGGCCCCGCTGGGGGCCAAGGCACGCGTGTTCGACAACCTGGACAAACTCGTCAGCCAGCTGCTGGAAGACACCCGCCCCGGCGACCACGTGCTGATGATGAGCAACGGTGGCTTCGGCGGCATCCACGCCAAGCTGCTGGACACGCTGCGTCAGCACTATCACGAGGACATCGTGCTGACGCCGATGCATCGGTATGGGGGGTATGCGTAAGGGGGAGTGAATTCGCCTTCATTGCGAGTACCCGAAGGGCATAAAATCCGCGAAGCAATGCAGTTCGTGGATTGGCGCGAAGCACGACTGAGTAGTAAGTGTTTCGCGAAACTGCTGGCCGTTGGCCGAGGGTAGCCCGGCAGCTAGTCACTTTTCTTGTCTCGCCAAGAAAAGTAACCAAAAGAAGGCGACCCCGACATCCCCGAAACCCCGAAGATCAAGCGCGCCGGGCGGGCGGCAAAGAACTCGCCCCGCTTTTGCTGGGTTGATTTGATTTTGTGAGCGGGGCTCAAACACCTTTGCCGCTGATCCGCCCGCCACGCTTGATCTTCGGCGGGACTGTGAGGGGAGGAAAGTCAAAATCAGGCAGCTGATAACTGTACGGTTCCACCCAACATAAACAGGAGAAAAGTGTGGGTTGTGAGGACGTAGATTGGCAAGCGATCACAGGAATATCAAGCACAGTCATTGCATTGTGTGCCTTAGTATTTTCGCTTTGGCAGGGAGCCCAAACGAAAAAGCACAACAGGCTTTCCGTCAGACCGCATCTCACGACATGGATACACCGCAATTCGGATAAAGGGTTCTACACGGTGGAGCTGATAAACAACGGCATCGGACCCGCGGTTATAGAAGATTTCGTGTTAAAGGTCGATGGAAAGAAAATCTCGGGTGATGGAACTGAACCGATAGAGAAGGCGTTGAAAATCCTCTTCCCGAATCTCTCGTATCATTCAAATCACTCTTACCTAGCAACGAACTACTCGATGGCTCCAAAAGAGCGATGTGTGGTTGTCTCAGTACAGTTTTTTGGACCACAACTTCCATCACCAGAGTCCGTTGAGCATGCCCTCAACAGAGGTGATCTAGAAATATCTTACAAATCCTTCTACGAGGAGAGCTTTCGTTATTCCTCGCAAGAGAAAACTTCCAACAAGTACGCATAGATCGTGTGACAAAGGGTTTTCACTAAACCCGCGTCGCATCACAAGCACGCAAACCATCCAGTCATCACCGCCCTGATTTTGACTTCCCTCCCCTCACAGCCCCGCCGGAAATCGGGCCTGCCGGGCGGATCAGCGGCGAAGGTGTTTGAGTCCCGCCCACAAAAACCAAATTAAAAACGGCAAGGCGGGGCAAGTTCTTCGCCGCCCGTCCGGCAGGTTCTATTTCCGGGAATTCGGGGATGTCGGGGTCGCCTTCTTTTGGTTACTTTCTTTGGCGAGACAAAGAAAGTAACTTGCCGCCGGGCAACCCCCAGCCAACGGTCAGCGGTCCCCCAAACATCTCCACCACAACGGCCACGCCCTTCGACAGCACCCGCAAGAGGTACGCCGGTGGGCGCCCCTTCCGCAGGCTCAGGGCGAACGGCGCGGAGGACGGCACGCTTCTGCAGTCGTTCTCTGTGCGTGCAGACCGGATTGCCTCGTCGCCGCGCGCCCCAATGACCGCGCAATCCCGATTTCTGGAATCCCCCCCACCCCGGTAAAATCCCGGCGATGATCGTCTATCTCCACGGATTCAACTCCTCCCCCGCGTCCGGCAAGGCCCGCCAGCTCGGCGAGCACATGGCGGCTATCGGCCGCACGGCGGACTACTATTGCCCGGCACTGCCCAACAGCCCGCGCGAAGCCATCGCACACATCGAAGCCGGCCTGGCCCGGCATAAAGGGCCCATCACCCTGGTCGGCAGTTCGCTGGGCGGCTTCTACGCCACCCATCTCGCCGAGAAGCACGGCTGCAAGGCGGTGCTGGTGAACCCGGCGGTGCATGCGCACATCCTGATGCGCGGCGCGCTCGGCACCCAGACCAACTGGCACAGCGGCGAGAAGTGGCAGTTCACCGCGGCGCATCTGGCCGAACTCGCTGCCCTCGACGTGCCTGCGATCACCCGCCCCGAGCGCTACCTGCTGCTGGTGCAGAGCGGCGACGAGGTCATCGACTACCGCGACGCCGTCGCCTATTACGCGGGCGCCAGGCAGATCATCGAGGACGGCGGTGACCACGGCTTTTCCGGCTTCGAGCGCCACTTCCAAACCATTCTGGATTTCTGATTCTTCATGTACCTCATTTTTGAAGAGGACGGCCATTTCAAGGCCGGCTCCATCCTGTCCGAAACCGACGCCACGGCACAGGTGGAAACCGCATCCGGCAAGCGCAGCAAGATCAAGGCAGCCAACATCCTGTTGCGCTTTGCCGCGCCTGCCCCGGCCGAGGTGATGGGCGAAGCCGAGACGCTGAGCGGCGACCTCGACGCCGACTTCCTGTGGGAGGCGGCCGGCAGCGACGAATTCGGCTTCGAACAGCTGGCGCAGGAGTATTACGGCCACGCGCCGCGGCCGGCGGAAGCGGTGGCGCTGCTGCAAAAGCTGCACGCCTCGCCGATCCACTTCCACAAGAAGGGCCGCGGCCGCTACCGCCCGGCGCCGGCCGAGACGCTGGCGGCGGCCAAGGCCGGGCTGGAGAAGAAACGGCTGGCGGCGGAAAGGCAAGCGCATCTGGCGGCGGAGCTGGCGGCCTTCCGGCTGCCGCCCGAATACGTCTCGCTGATCCCGCGCATCCTCATCGCGCCGGACAAGAACACGCTGGAATACAAGGCGCTGGAAGACGCGGCGGCGGCGGCGGGATTGTCGCAGCTGCGGCTGATCGAGCGCTGCGGCGCGATCCCGTCGACGCTCGACTTCCACCTGGCGAGCTTCCTGCTGGAATACTTTCCGCGCGGCACCGGCTTCGCGCCGGTGGCCGACCCCATCGACCCGCCTGAACTCCCACGCAGCCACGTGCGCGCGTTCTCGATGGACGACGAGGCGACCACCGAGATCGACGACGCGTTGTCGGTGGAGTGGCGCGGCGACGGCAGTGTCCGCGTCGGCATCCACATCGCCGCGCCGGCGCTCGGCATCGCGCCCGGCTCGGAACTCGACCGGGTGGCGCGCGAACGGCTGTCGACCGTGTATTACCCCGGCGACAAGATCACCATGCTGCCGGAGGCGCTGATCCAGCATTACACGCTGGGCGAGGCGCACGACTGCCCGGCGCTGTCGCTTTACGTCGACGTGGCGCCCGACCTGCGCGTGCTCGGCACCGAAACCCGGGTGGAAATGGTGCACATCGCCGACAACCTGCGCCATGAGACGCTCGAAGTTCAATTCAACGCCGACACCCTCGGCGACCCGGCGGGCGCGGATTATCCCTACCGCCGCGAACTGGCCTGGCTGTGGGATTTCGCCGCCGTGCTGGAAGCCGGGCGCGGCAAGACCGACGCGGCCGACCGTGTCGATTACAGTTTCAAGCTCGACGGCGAACGCATCGACATCGTGCCGCGCAAGCGCGGCAGCCCGATCGACAAGGTGGTGTCGGAGTTGATGATTTTTGCCAATACGCACTGGGGCGGCTGGCTGGCGGAAAAGCGGGTGCCCGGCATTTACCGCGCGCAGGCGAACGGCAAGACGCGCATGACGACCGCGCCCGACCCGCATCAGGGCCTGGGCGTCGACCAGTACGCGTGGTCGACCTCGCCGCTGCGGCGCTACGTCGATCTGGTCAACCAGCGCCAGCTGATTGCGCTGGCGCAGCAGAGCGACCCGGTGTACCCGCCGCGCAGCGAGCAGCTGTTTTCGGTGGTGCGCGAATTCGAGCTGGCCTACGACGCCTACAACGACTTCCAGCGCCGCCTGGAACGCTACTGGATGCTGCGCTGGCTGCTCCAGGAAAACGTGAGCGAGGTGACCGCCTGCGTGATCCGCGAGGACCTGGTGCGCTTCGACAACTTGCCGATGGTGACGCGCGCGCCGTCGGTGGCCGGCATCGCGCCGGGATCGAAAGTGCGGCTGGCGATTTCGGACATCGATCTGCTCGACATCAGCTTTCACGCCGAGTATCGGGAGACCCTGGATACGCCGCCTGACAGCGGCGCCGCCCTTCCGTAGAATCGGATTTCCCCTCATTTTCCGTTTGCATGGTGTCCGCCGCTCCGCCTCCCTCTCTCGCCAAGCCCTCCAGACAAGGCACGCGCATGGCGCTTGCCATGCTGGCTTCGGCGGCGCTGCATGGCATGCTGCTGTCGACCCAGATCGTGCACATCAATCCGCGCCTGTTCGAGGACACCAGCGTGCCGATGGAGGTGGTGCTGGTCAACGCCAGAAGCGCGGAATCGCCGCTCAACCCCGACGCGCTGGCGCAAGTGAGCCTGGCGGGCGGCGGCAACACCGACGAGGACCGGCGGCTGAAAAGCCCGCTGCCCGCCAGCAGCGAAACCCGGATCGGCAGCGAAGAAAGGATGCTGCAGGCGCGCGTGGCCGAACTGGAGCAGCAGGCGAGAACCCTGTTGAGCCAGCTGCAGCCCGACGCCCAGCTGCAAGAGCCGCCCGCGGCGGCGCCGCCCGCCCCGGTTCAGCCCGTCATCGACAGCAGCCAGCTCAACCAGCAGGCACGGGAAATGGCGCAGCTGCAGGCGCGCATTTCGCAGCAGTGGGACGATTACCAGAAACGTCCCAAGCGCGCCTTCGTCGGCGCCAACGTCAAGGAATACGCGTTTGCGCGCTATGTCGAGGACTGGGTCGCCAAGGTCGAGCGCATCGGCAACGTCAACTATCCCGAGGCCGCGCGCCGCCAGGGAATTTACGGCAGCCTCAAGCTCACCGTGTCGATCCACGCCGACGGCCGCATCGAAAAGATCGAAATCGATCGGCCATCCGGCTCCAAGATTCTCGATGCCGCCGCGGTCAGGATCGTCGAGCTCGCAGCGCCCTACGCCGCCTTCCCCGACGACATGCGCAGGAAAGCCGACATCCTGTCGATCACCCGCACCTGGACCTTCACCCGCTCGGATCAGCTCGTCGGCACCGACTGATTCCAGCGGCCGCAGCGCGGGCAGCGGCGGCATCTCCGCCCTGCGACCAGAAAACCCCACAGAAACCGGCTGCACGCCACCCGGCCTGCCCGAAGGGCGGGCCCGGACCGGGCTTCCGTTCGTCGTCCCGGCAGGGGATTTGCCGTCTTTATCACGTGATAAAATGTTTGATTGTCCTAATATTTCTATTTATTTATCCTCTTTCTGGAGATCCTCATCATGCACACCGGTACCACCCTCACCCAGTTCATCATTGAAGAGCAGCGCCGCACCGCCGGCGCCACCGGCGATTTCACCTCGCTCTTGAACGACGTCGTCACCGCCTGCAAGGCCATCTCCAACGCCGTCAACAAGGGCGCGCTGCTGGGCGTGATGGGTGCGCTGGACTCCGAGAACGTGCAGGGCGAAACGCAGAAGAAACTCGACGTCATCACCAACGACATCATGATCCGCTCCAACGAGTGGGCCGGCCACCTCGCCGGCATGGCGTCGGAAGAGATGGACGACGTCTACGCCATCCCCGGCCAGTACCCGCTCGGCAAGTACCTGCTGGTGTTCGACCCGCTCGACGGTTCGTCGAACGTCGACGTCAACATCTCGGTCGGCACCATCTTCTCGATCCTCAAGGCCCCGGTCGCCGGCCGCGCCGCCAAGGCCGAGGACTTCCTGCAGCCCGGCACCAAGCAGGTGTGCGCCGGCTACGCGATCTACGGCTCGTCGACCATGCTGGTGCTGACCTTCGGCCACGGCACCAACGGCTTCACGCTCGACCGCGACGTCGGCGAATTCGTGCTGACCCACCCCAACATGACCATCCCGACCGAAACCAAGGAGTTCGCGATCAACGCGTCCAACATGCGTTTCTGGGAGAAGCCGGTGCAGCGCTACGTCGACGAGTGCCTGGCCGGCAAGACCGGTCCGCGCGGCAAGGACTTCAACATGCGCTGGGTCGCCTCGATGGTCGCCGAAGTGCACCGCATCCTCACCCGCGGCGGCATCTTCATGTACCCCAAGGACACCAAGGATCCCGCCAAGGCCGGCAA
>MKUE01000095.1 GCA_001897675.1 Thiobacillus sp. 65-1059
GGCGGTGGAGACGACGAGCTGGTTGGCCTGGCGCGCGTTCTCGGCGTTCTGCCGGACGGTGCTGGTCAGCTCTTCCATCGAGCTGGCGGTCTCTTCCAGGCTCGACGCCTGCTGTTCGGTGCGCGCGGAAAGGTCGAGGTTGCCGCTGGAAATCTGGCTCGACGCCGTGGCCACGCTGTCGGTGCCGCTGCGAACCTGGCCGACTATCCGGACCAGGCTCTCGTTCATGTCCTTCAGCGCCTGCATCAGTTGGCCGGTCTCGTTCGTCGAGCGGACTTCGATGCGCTGCGTCAGGTCGCCGCCAGCAACGGCGCGCGCAAGATTCACGGCGGTATTCAGCGGACCGGTGATGGCGCGGATGGTCATGAGACCGATCCAGACCAGCAGGCCCAGACCCATGGCGACCGCGGCGATGGCGAAATTGCGGATCGCCGCACTGCGCTCGCGTGCCTGTTCGAATTCCTGCCTGGCCACCGAGCCCTGCAGCTCGATCAGCTTGAACAGGGTTTCGCGCGCAGCGGTGAATTTTGGCCCGCCATCGCTGGTGGCATGTTCCTGGGCCGCGACGATGTCGTCTTCCTGCATCGCCAGTTTCAGCGTGGCATCGCGCGATGCCCGGTAAGCCTTCCACCTGGAACTGAAATCGTCGGCCAGCCGCCGTTCGTCCGCGGTCAGGCGGGAGCCGGTGTATTTTGTCCAGAGCGTATCGATCTCGCCGTCCAGCGCGAGCGATTCCGTACGCGCGGCCTCGGCCACCTCCGGCATGCCGGCATTAACCGTAATCACCATATTGGTGCGGATACGGTTGGCCATATCGATGACGAGCCCCAGATCCACCAGCGGAACGGTACGGTCCTCGTAAACGGTTTCGAGCCCCTTTCCGTTTTCAGTGATGCCGTACAGGCCGATGGCCGCGCCCCCCAGCAGCAGAACCGACACAAAAGACACGATGAAGATCAAGCGCGCCTTGATGCTCAGGTTTTCAAACATTTAAAGCTCCCGGCTTTTGATAGTCGTTATTTGATTTCGACAGCCACTCAGGCGGCGATTTTTTCCATCAATCCCATTTCGCTGCTGGACATGAGCTTTTCGATATCGACCAGGATCAGCATGCGCTCGTTGAGTGTGCCGAGGCCGATGAGGCAATCGCTGTCGAAGGTTCCCATTTCCGGCGCAGGCCTCACCTGGTGAGGGGACAGCGTGGTGACGTCGGAGACGCTGTCCACCACCATGCCCATGACCCGGCCGCCGATGTTGAGGATGATCACCACGGTGAACTGGTCGTAGGTGGGGGTACCCAGATTGAATTTGATGCGCATGTCGACGACCGGCACGATGATGCCGCGCAGGTTCACCACGCCCTTGATGAAGTCGGGGGCATTGGCGATGCGGGTGACCGGTTCGTAGCCCCGGATCTCCTGCACCCGCAGGATGTCGATGCCGTATTCTTCCTGCCCCAGGGTGAAGGCCAGAAACTCTTTCCCGGCAATCTCCCCGACGCCGGCCTGTGCTTGTGTCTGTGTGGTGTAGGACATGCTGTAAATCCTTTTTTGCCCGAATGGGTGATCCGGCCTCAGTAAAAGATGGGGTCGGCGCTAAGCTGGCGGCTCGAGCGCAAAAGCGCGGAAACGTCGAGAATCAGCGAAACGCCGCCATCCCCCAGAATGGTGGCGCCGGAAATGCCGGCCACCTTGCGGAAATTCGACTCGAGGTTCTTGACGACCACCTGCTGCTGCCCGACCAGGCTGTCGACCAGCAAGGCGGCCTTCTTGCCGTCGGCCTCGAGAATGACGACGATTCCATCCGATGGCTCGGTGAAACACGGCTCGATGGCGAAGATCTGGTACAGCGGGATCAGCGGCAAATACTCCTCGCGTATCTTGATCACCCGGCCCTGGCCGGCAATTTCCTTGACGTCGGCCGAGGCCGGCTGCAGCGATTCGATGACGTAGCCGAGCGGCAGGATGTACACCTCTTCTCCCACCTTGACCGACATGCCGTCGAGGATGGCCAGCGTCAACGGCAGCGAGATGGCAATCGTGGTGCCGCTGCCGGGAACCGAACGGATATCGACGGTGCCGCCCATTGCCGCGATGTTGCGCTTGACCACATCCATGCCCACGCCGCGGCCGGACACGTCGGTCACCACTTCCGCAGTGGAAAAGCCGGGGGCCATAACCAGATTCCAGACGTCGGCATCGGGCATCGTGTCCGATACATCCAGACCCTGCTGCTTCGCCTTGGCAAGAATCCGCTCGCGATTCAGGCCGCCGCCGTCGTCGCTCACCTCGATCACGATGTTGCCGCCTTGATGCGCGGCCGACAGGCTCAGCTTGCCGGTTTCGCTCTTGCCGTTCTCGCGGCGCTTCTCGGGCATTTCGATGCCGTGGTCGACGCTGTTGCGCACCAGGTGGGTCAGCGGGTCGACAATGCGTTCGATCAGCCCCTTGTCGAGCTCGGTGGCGGCGCCGTGGGTGACGAAATCGACCTTCTTGCCGAGCTTGCCGGCCAGATCGCGCACCATGCGCGGGAAACGCGAGAACACATAATCCATCGGCATCATGCGGATCGACATCACCGCTTCCTGCAGGTCGCGCGTGTTGCGCGCCAGTTGGCTGGCGCTGTTGAGCAGGCGTTCGTGGGCGATGGGATCGAGCGCGCCGATGCGCTGTTCGATCATGGCCTGGGTGATGACCAGTTCGCCGACCAGGTTGATCAGCTGGTCGACCTTCTCGATGCCGACCCGGATTGACGACGATTCCTGATTGGCGCCGTCCTTGTCGCTGGCGCGCCGGCCCCAGTTCTTGGCTTCGGCTGCGGGCGCGCCGGCCGCGGCCTGCTCCGGCTTGACGGCGGGGGGGAGCGGGCTGGCCGCCTCCGCCTGCTGCGGCTCGAAAATTCCATAGCCCGGGTCTTCGGCCGGCTGCTTCGTTCCGCTGCCGCCTTGCAGTTCGGCTTGCGGGGCGGCCGGGGCAGCGCCCAGCGTAATCTTGAGATCATCCGGATCGAGCACGAACGAACAAATCGCGACGATGTTGTCCTGGCTCTCGCTGGTGGTCAGCGTGAAAACCACGCGCTGGTCGGCCAGGCGCTCCTGGCCGATCGTTCCCAGCAAGCCCAGTTCCGCCGCCAGCGCATCGACATCCCGCTGCGGCACTTCGGGCAATTCGATGCGGAAAATGTAGTTGCCGTCGGCATCCGCAACCGGTACGGCTGCCGGTGCGGCTGCGGCTGCGGCGGGCTCGGGAGCGGCCACCGGGACGGCCTCGACGGCCGGCATTTCCGGAACGATGCCCTGCGACAGCGCCTTCAGCCGCTGGCAGACGCTGTCAACCGCATCCTGGTCGACACCCGATCCATGATGATGGCCATCCATCTGCATGGTCAGCACGTCCTTGGCCGCCAGGAAGGCATCCACATGCTCGGGCGTCAGCGCCATTTCCCCCTTGCGGATTCTGTCGAGCAGCGACTCCAGCATGTGGGTGACTTCGGTGATATCGGTAAAGGCAAAGGTGGCGGCGCCACCCTTGATGGAATGCGCGGCCCGGAAGATCGCGTTGAGATCCTCGCTGTCGGGCGCGGACACGTCGAGAGCCAGCAGCAGTTTCTCCATCTCGGCGAGCAGTTCGTCTGCCTCGTCGAAAAACACCTGGTAGAACTGGCTCATATCAATAGTCATTTTCAAGCTCCGTCATTTATTCGCTGCAGGCTCGATCGCCGCATCCTCAGCCGATCAGCTTTTTCACCACCTCGGTCAACCGTGCCGGGTCGAACGGTTTCACCAGCCAGCCATTGGCGCCGGCAGCCCGGCCCATTGCCTTCATGTCGTCGCCGGCCTCGGTGGTCAGCATCAATATCGGCACGTTCCGGTAATTCTTCATCCCGCGCAGTGCCTTGATCAGGCTCAGGCCATCCATGCCCGGCATGTTCTGGTCGGTGAGCACCAGATCGACCGTCTGCTTCCTGGCCTTGTCCAGGCCGTCCTGTCCGTCCACCGCCTCGATCACGCCATAGCCCGCGGCCTTCAGGCTGAAGGACAGCATCTGGCGCAGCGAACCCGAGTCGTCCACTGCAAGTATTGTTTTACTCATCGTTGCTCCCGCTCTTTGCATGTGCGGGCGTGTGCCCGCGTATTCCGTCATTTCAAAACAGTTCGATGTCGCCGCTTTCCATGTGGCGCTGGTTCACCGTGCTGCGCACTCCGGAGCGACGCGCATCCACCCGGTCGCCGATGTCGCTCAGCAGCGCCAGCAGCGCTTCGTTTCCGCTTTGCGGCAAGGCCGAACCGTTCGTGTCGAGCGCGCCGAACACGTCGCGCAGGCTGGCCAGATGCTGCACCATGCGGCCGATCAGCTGGCTGGTCATGTCCTGGAATTGCAGTCCGGTCACGGCGGCGCTGACATGCCGGCCGATCTCGCCGCGCAGCGCTTCGAAGCGCTGCGCGTACTCGGATGCCGGCAGGCTGCCGGCCAGCAGGCCGTTCAAGGCTTCCTGCTGCCGGTCGACTGCGTGATGAATCGCCATGAAACTCGCGCACAGCTTCTTGATGGCCTCGTCCAGCAATACATCCATCTGCACCAGATCCCGCTCGACCTCCGCCAGGTGCTGGTCGCCATGCACGGACACGCCGGACAGCAGGCGCACGACCTGGGTATTCATCAACAATTCGCTGGACGGGGGTTCCTGGGGAAGCATGTACGGCCTTACAGGAAGTTGAACAGCGACAGCCCGGAGGTTTTCACGAACGACTTCTGCGCGGCTTCGAGCGTCAGCTGTTGCTGCGACAACTGGGTCAGCGCCTGGGCGTAATCGAGATCCTGCAATTCGGACAGCTCCTGGCTGTACTGCAGCTTGCGGTCTTCACCCGCGTTGTCGAGCGCATCGATTTCCTGCAGGCGCGAGCCGACCGACGCGCGCACCGTCAGCACGTTGTTCAGCGCCAGGTCCAGATCGCCGTTGGCGGTTGCCAAGGTGGCGTCAAGCCCGGCGGTGCCCGGCGTTTCCAGTTGCACGATGAGCGCGTTCAGGGTGGCGAACATATCCTGTCCGCCGCCCTGGAAAACCGCCTGTCCCGGGCTGCTCACCGCCATCTGGCGCGCGCTGTCGACCTGTATCAGCCGCTGCCCCTGGTCGCCGTCGTATCGCACCGCGCCGGTAGCCGGGTCTTTGGAAAACGCGGGCGTCGCGGTCTGAAAACCGGAAAACTGGTAATTGCCCAGTGCGTCGCGGCTGTTGGCCATTCCCAGCAGCTCATCGAGGCGACCGCGCAACTCGGTCGCCATGAAACCGCGTTCGGTGTCGCTCAGCGTGGGATTGCCGGCGGCGATGACGGTGGTTTTGACGTCCTGCAGCAATGCCGTCACCCCCGACAGCGTGCCCTCCACTGCGCCGAGCGCGCTTTTCGCGCTTTGCCGGTTGACACCGTGCTGCGCATTGATCGACTGCGACTGGGTGATGTCGAGCGCGCGCGCGGCAGCGACCGGGTCGTCTGCCGGGGTCAGGACACGGCGTCCGCTGGAGATTTGCTGTTGCGTCCTGGCAAGGCCGGACTGCAGTTCGCTGAGGCGGGCAGCGCCCGTCTCGAACAGGGTTTGGGTGCTGATGCGCATGGTGTTCGGATCCCCTTATCGGCCAATGGAGAGCAGCGCGTCGAACATCTCGCTGGCGATCTGCATGACCTTGGCGGCTGCCTGGTAGGCCTGCTGGTAGCGCAGCAGGTTGGTCGCCTCTTCATCCAGATTGACGCCCGACTCGGTCTGCAGCGAGAGCTGCGCTTCGGAGAGCAGCTTGCCGGCCGCGCTGCTGGTGACTTCGAGCTCGTGGGTCTTGTTGCCGATCTGGCTGACCAGCTGCGAATACGCCCCCTGGAAGCTGACGGTGCCGCCGCCAAGGGTATTGGCGGTTTGCAATGCGCCGAGCAGCAAGGCATTGCGGTTGTCACCGATGCCGAACGGGTTGGCCGCCACGGTGAAGCTGTCGCCGTCGGCCGGCGCGGTGCCGGTGGGGCTGCTGAGGACGAAACTGATGCCGCCGAAGCTGATCGTTGCGCCTTCGACATAAGGCACGATGTCGCCCGCGGCATAGGCGGTCGTGGTGGGCGGGGCGCCCGCATCGGTCACCGTCACCGGGGTCGAGAGGACGAATCCATCGCCGTTCACCGGGTCGACCTTATAGGTGAACGTCACCGGCGCAGCAAGCGGCGCCGTATAGCTGCTGTCGACCGTGGCGCCGCCGATGGCGACGTCCCCGGCATTGGCGCTCGCGGCCGACGTGCCGACGGGCGTCACCGGCAAGGCGGCCGCGGCGGCGATCTGCGCCGGGTCGGTGAGCGCCACGGCCAGGCCGGATGCGCCATTGACGGTGGGGCGGATCAGGAAGCTGTCGCCCGCATCGGCGCTGCCGGAGTCCAGGCTGAATTCAATGCCGTCGACGGTTTGCGGGAGTGCGCCGGGGGGGAATTTCTTGTTGTCGGACAGCCGGGTCAGGGTGTAGTCGGTGCCATCGTACTGCAGCCGGTAATCGCTGGTGGTCAGCGCATTGACATTGCCGATGCTGGCGGAAATCTTGGCGTCACCGGCATTGGCGCTGTTCGCGCCCACCACGGGGGGGGGCAGCGTAAAGAAATCGCCGCCCGGATTGCCATTGAGGTCGCGCCCGAGGCGGTGCTGCGCATTGAAGGTGCTGGCCATGCCGATGGCAACGCGGCCCAGGGCGTTCTGGGCGGAGTCGAGCGTCTGGTTGCGAAATTCGACCAGGCCGCCCAGCTTGCCGCCAACCAGGCTGGACTCGCCCACCACCACCGTCTTGCCGGCCGTCCGGTAAGCCACCTCGATGCGCTCCGGGTTGGCGGGCGAAGCCGCGGTCGACAGCGCGTAGGTGTTCACCCCCACCACCAGCGGCTGGCCGTTGCCGATGAAAATGTTGTAATGGCCGTTGTCCTGCTTGACGACCGTCGCCTTGATTTCCCTGTTCAGATCGAGGACCAGCTGATCGCGCTGATCGAGCAGGTCGTTGGCAGGCTGGCCACTGCCGCTCTGGGCGCGGCCGATGGCATCGTTCAGCTGCGCAATCTGCTGCGCATAGGTATTGATGCCGTTGACGCTCGACGTGATCTGGCTGTTGATGCCCTGTTCGATCTCGTCGAGCCGTCCGGCCAGGCTCTGGAAACGTGAAACCAGCGTCTCGGCCGACGACAAGGCCGCCTGGCGCGACGGGATCAGCGCCGGATTCGAGGACATCTCCTGAATGCCGCTGAAAAACCCCTGCAAGGCGGGCGACAGCCCGGCAGCCGGGTCGGCCAGCAGGTTGTCGATCTGCTTGATCTGCGCGTAATAGCTGTCGAGCCCGCTTTTCGAGGTTTGCGCGGAACGCACCTGGCTGCCGAGGAACTCGCTGTAAACGCGCTTGACCGTGTCGATTTCGGCGCCCTGCCCCATGAAGCCGAACCCGAAGCTCTGCGGCTGCGCCGTGCCCTGCACCACGACCTGGCGGCTGTAGCCCGGCGTCGCCGCGTTCGCGATATTGTGACCGGTCGTGCTGATTCCCACCTGCGCGGCGGCGAGAGCACTGCGGCCGATGTTGAGTATGTTGGTTGCCATCTATCGGGTCGCCAGGGTTGGGATGGAAAACGGGTTATCGCTACGCTTGACAGGTGAATCGGTGGAATCGCGGAATTCTTGAGCCGCCGGGGTCAAACCTGGTCGAATTGCCTGATCACGCTGATCAGTTTCTGGGCGTAATTCGGGTCGGTGGCATAGCCCGCCTGCTGCAAACCCCGGGCAAACCCGGCCGCATCCTGCCCCTGCGCGATCACGTTCTGGTAGCGCGGCTGGGTGCGCAGCAGGTTGGCATAGTCGCGGAAGGCATCGGCGTAGGAGTCGTAGGCGCGGAATATGTCCACCTGTTTCTGCGGCTTGCCGTTGACGTACTCGGTAGTGACGATGTCGACCGTGCGGCCGCGCCACCCGCCGCCCGCCTTGATGCCGAACAGGTTGTGGCTGTTCTGGCCGTCGGCGCCGCGGATTTCGGCCTTGCCCCAGCCGGTTTCCAGCGCCGCCTGCCCCAGCATGAACTGGGCGGGGATGCCGCTGCCGGCGCTCGCCGCCCGGGCGTGCGGCAGCAGCCGCTGCACGAAGGCCTCGACGTGCGCGGGCGCGTCGCCGCTGCGCGCGGCCGGCGGCGCCGGCAGGTCCGGCGTTGCGCCCGCGCCGCCCGGCGCCTGCAGCGTGGCGGAAAGCTGGCGCACCATCACGTCGGCGAGGCCGACGCCGCGGCTGGCCATGCGCTGCGTCAGCTGCTGGTCGAGCATCGAGGTGTACATGCGGGTCTGGTCGCTGTCGAACATGCCGTCCTGCGGCGTCGCCTCGCGCATGCTTTTCATCAGCATGTTCATGAACACCGCCTCGAACTGCTGCGCGGCGGCGCGCAAAGCCTCGGGCGAGGACTGCTTCGCGTCGAGCTTGAGCTGGTTGACGCCCTGGACGTCGAGCGCAAATTTGGAGGAGAGGTCCGCGCCGCCGATCACTTAAATCACCTCCAGCTCGGCGCGCAGCGCGCCGGACGCCTTCAGGGCCTGCAGAATGGCCAGCAGATCCTGCGGGGTGGCGCCGATGGAATTGAGCGCCTTCACCACGTCGGCCAGCGAGGCGCTGCCTTTTACCAGCATGACCTCGCCCGGCTGCTGGCGGATTTCGATCTGCGACTGCGCGGCCACCACGGTCTGCCCCTTGGAAAACGGCGCCGGCTGGCTGATGACCGGTTCGGTGTTGATGATCACCGAGAGGTTGCCGTGCGATACCGCGCTGGGGTCGAGCATGACCGCGCGGTTCATCACCACCGAACCGGTGCGCGCATTGATGATGACCTTGGCCATGGCCTGCGCCGGGCTGACGTCGAGGCTTTCGATGGCGCCCAGAAACG
This sequence comes from Thiobacillus sp. 65-1059, assembly GCA_001897675.1. Taxonomy (GTDB): domain Bacteria; phylum Pseudomonadota; class Gammaproteobacteria; order Burkholderiales; family Thiobacillaceae; genus Thiobacillus. The sequence continues at coordinate 8,920 of MKUE01000095.1, forward strand.
CCACCCGCTCGCTCTCGCCGAGCGGCGTCCGCACCTGGATCACCCGGCCGTTCAGGGCGCGCGCGGTGTCCTTGCCGAAATGCGCGTTCACCGCGTCGACCACGCGGCTGGCGGTGGTGAAGTCGCTTTGCCGCAGTTCCAGGTTGATGCTGCCGGATTCGCCCAGCGCGCTGGCGACGCTGCGCTCGACCGTCGCGCCGGCGGGAATCCGCCCGACGCTCAGATGGTTGATCTGCACCTTGCTGCCGCTGGCCGAGGCGCCGGCGCCGCCGACCACCAGGTTGCCCTGCGCCATCGCGTAGACCTGGCCGTCGGCGCCCTTCAGCGGCGTCATCACCAGGGTGCCGCCGCGCAGGCTCTTGGCGTTGCCGATCGACGACACCGTCACGTCGATGCCCTGACCGGCCTGGGCAAACGGCGGCAGCTCGGCCGTCACCATCACCGCCGCCACGTTCTTCAGCTGCATGTTGATGCCGGGCGGCAGGTTGACCCCCATCTGCGTCAGCATGTTGGCGATGCTCTGGGTGGTGAACGGGGTCTGCGTGGTCTGGTCGCCGCTACCGTCGAGCCCCACCACCAGGCCGTATCCCGCCAGCTGGTTGGTGCGCACGCCCTGCATGCTTGCGATGTCCTTGATGCGTTCGGCATGCGCCGCGCCGCCCGCCAGCAGCGCGGCCAGAAGAAGCAAGCTTGAAATCCGCATGGTGCCCACCGTTTATAGAGGTATGAAACTGAGGAAGAAGCGCGCCAGCCAGCTCATCATTTCGGCCTTGTCGAAATTGGCGCTGGTGCGGTACTCGATGCGCGCGTCCGCCACCTTGGCCGACGACACGACGTTGCCCGCCTGGATGGTGTCGGGGTTGACCACGCCCGACAGGCGGATGTATTCGGTGCTCTTGTCGAGCGCAACCTGTTTTTCGCCGGCGACGGCCAGATTGCCGTTGGGCAGCACTTCGACCACGGTGACGCTGACGCTGCCGGTGAAGTTGTTGCTGGAATTGACCGCGGACTTGGCGTCGTACTGGTTCGACGCCTCGGCGTTCAGCCCCAGGCCCTGGAACATTTTCAGCGGCAGCCCGGCGACCGCGCTGATCGACGAATCGACCTCGCTGGTCTTCGAGCCATTGGAGGACGCCTGTTTGCCCGCCTGGGTTTTTTCGTTGATGGCGATGGTCAGCACGTCGCCGACGTTGCGCGCGCGCCGGTCTTCGAACAGCGGGCGGTAAGCGGCCGCCTGGTAGATCGCGCCATTGCCGGCGGCCTGGGATGCCTGCATCTGCGGCCGCGCGGTGGTCGGCTGCTGCACGATGCTCGACGGCGTGGTGGCGCAGGCGCTCAACCCGAGGATCAATGCCAGCGCGCCGGCCGAACGCAGGGTGTTCATGACAATCCTCACAGCTGCGTCAGGCGCTGCAGCATCTGGTCGGATGTCTGGATCGCCTTGCTGTTGATCTCGTACGCGCGCTGGGTCTGGATCATGTTGACCATTTCTTCCACCACGTTGACGTTCGAGGTCTCGACGTAGCCCTGATTCAGCAGGCCGGCGCCGTTGCTGCCGGGCGCGTTGGAACTCGGCGTGCCGGAGGCGGCGGTCTCGGCGTAGAGGTTTTCGCCCATGCTCTGCAGGCCGGCCGGGTTGACGAACATCGCCAGCTGCAGGGTGCCGACGGTCACCGGCGCGGTCGCCCCCGCCTGCGTCACCGACACCGTGCCGTCGCGCGCGATGGTGAGGGTTTGCGTGTCGGGCGGAAGGGTGATGGCGGGCTGCACCGCATAGCCGCTGGACGTCACCAGCTGGCCGTTGGCATCCGCCTGGAACGAGCCGTCGCGGGTATAGGAGGTGGTGCCGTCCGGCATCAGCACCTGGAAGAAGCCGTTGCCCTGGATCGCCACGTCCTTGGCGTTGCCGGTCTGCTGCAGGTTGCCCTGGGTGAAGATGCGCTCGGTCGCCACCGGTTTCACCCCGGTGCCGATCTGCAGGCCCGAGGGCAGCTGGGTCTGTTCCGACGACTGCGCGCCGGGCTGGCGGATGGTCTGGTACAGCAGGTCCTCGAACACCGCGCGCGAGCGCTTGAAGCCGCTGGTGCTGACGTTGGCGAGGTTGTTGGAAATCACGTCCATCTGCGTCTGCTGCGCATCCAGGCCGGTCTTGGCAATCCACAGTGAGCGAATCATGTCGGCTCCTTCAAATAATCGGGGATCAGTTCATCGACAGCAGCTGCGCCGCCTTGCCGTCGTTGTTCTCGGCGTGCTGCAGCAGCTTCATGTGCATGTCGAACTGGCGCGCCAGCGAGATCATGTTGACCATTTCGTCGACGACGTTGACGTTGGAGGACTCCAGCGCGCCGCTGATCAGCGTCACCCTGGGGTCGGCGTTGGCGGCGTCGCCGGTCTTCAGCCGGAACAGGCCGTCGTCGCCGCGCACCAGTTCGGCTTGCGGCGGGTTCACCAGCTTCATGCGGCCGATCGAGGTCAGCCCGGTGGCGGTGGAGCCGTCGGGCACCAGCGAAATCGTGCCGTCCTTGGCCACCGCGATGTTGCGGCCGGGCGGAATCGCCAGCGGGCCGCCGTCGCCCATCACGGTGAGCCCGCTGCCGGTCTGCAGCACGCCGTTCTCGTCCAGCTTGAGGCTGCCGTTGCGGGTATAGGCCTCGGTTCCGTCCGCCGCCTGCACCGCGATCCAGCCGTCGCCCTGCACCGCCACGTCGAGATCGCGCCCGGTATGCTGGATCGCGCCGCCGCGGAAATCGCTGCCGGTGGTGGAGTCGACCACGAAGGCGCGGGTCGGCAGGATCGCACCCTGCACCGGCACCGCGCGGAACTGGTCGATCTGCGCGCGAAAGCCGGTGGTGGTCGCGTTCGCCAGATTGTGCGAGGTGGTCGCCTGCTGCTCCAGCGCGTGTTTCGCGCCGGTCATGGCGGTGTAGATGAGACGGTCCATGCTGCCTCCTCAGTACGTCGTCAAGTCAGGCTTAACGCAGGTTGACCAGGGTCTGCAGCACCGCATCCTGGGCCTTGATGGTCTGCGCGTTGGCCTGATATACCCGCTGCGCGGTGATCATGTTGACCAGTTCGGCGGTCAGGTCGACGTTGGAATCCTCCACCGCCATCGATTGCAGCACGCCCAGGCTGCCCGAGTCGGGCGCGCCCACCAGCGGGGTGCCCGAAGTCGAGGTTTCGCCCCACATGTTGTTGCCCAGCTGCTGCAGGCCGTTGGGGTTGGCGAAATTGGCCAGCACCACCTGGCCCAGCACGGCCGACTTGCCGTTGGTGTAGCGGCCCAAAACGATGCCGTCGGCGCCGACGTTGAAGCTGGCCAGCCGCCCCGAGGTGTAGCCGTCCTGGTTCAGCGTGTTGATGCTGAACGCGGAGCCGAACTGGGTGCTGTCGGTGAAATCGATCGTGAAATCGAGCGCGGTCGCCCCCGTCGCCACCGCCAGCCCGGATATGGTCAGCGGCGAGCCGCCGGTGAGGGCGCCGGTGTCGTTGAAGCTGAGGGTGCCGATCTGGCCATCCGCGCCGCTGCCGCTTATCAGTACGCCGTCATTGGCGGCAAAAACGTCCCAGGTTCCCGCTGCCGATTTGACGTAGAAGGTCTGCAACGTGTGCTCGTTGCCCAGGCTGTCGTAGACCGAAAGGGCGGTCGAGTCGTGGTAGGTGGTCGGGTCGCTCATGTCGAAGTCGGCCGCCAGCAACGGCGTCTTGTTCGAATTGAAATTGTGCACCGCGTTCACCTCGCTCGTGACCTGCGGCACCAGGTCGGCGGTATTGATGCTCAGGGGCACCGGCGAGCCGGTCGCCAGCACGCCGTTGGCGTTCGCCATGTACCCGGTCAGCTTGGCGCCGGTCGGATTGACGATGAAGCCCATGCGGTCGAGCTGGAACTGGCCGTTGCGCTGGTAGGTGATTTCGCCGTTGTTGTCCATGCGGAAAAAGCCGCCGCCGTTGATGGCGATATCGAGCGGATTGTTGGTGGACGAGATGTTGCCCTGGGTGAACTGCTGGGCCACCTGCGCCACCTTGGTGCCGATGCCGACGCCGGCGCCGCCGGCGCCGGTCAGGGAGTTGGCATAGACATCCGCAAACTGCGCCTGCGACTGCTTGAACCCCACGGTGCTGGCGTTGGCGACGTTGTTGCCGATGACATCCAGATTCTTTGCGGCGGCATTGAGCCCGCTCAGGCCTTGCTGAAAACTCATGTTCTGCTCCTTGTAATGGTTGCTGGCGGTCCTGCTGCTCAGAAAATCTGCCGGATCTCGGCGTACCCCACGCTGGTGTTCCCCGCCAGGTTCAGCTGCACGCCCTGGCCGTTCTGCGAAACGCTGTTCACCATGCCGAGATTGAGGGCGACGCTGCTGACCGGCTGGTCGCCCTGGACGGCATCGATCTTGAAGCTGTACTGGCCGGCAGGCGCCGCGGTTCCGCTGTCGGTCAGGCCGTCCCAGGCCAGCACGCTCACGCCCGCCTCCCTGGAGCCCAGTTCCAGCTTGCGCACCAGCCCGCCCGCGGCGTCGTGAATGCTGACGGTGACCTTGTCGGCCGGGCGCGCCAGCTCGAATCCCATCACATCCTCGAACTGGGCGGGGCTGACCGTGTCTCCCGGAACCAGCACGCCACGCCCGATCAGGCTGGCCGCCTGCGCCATCTGGTTGGCGCCCATGCTGGCGACCATGGCCTGCAGGCTGCTATTCATGTTCTCGATGCCTTCCACCGTGCTGAGTTGCGCCATCTGGCTGGTCACCTGGGCGTTGTCGAGCGGGTTCAGCGGATCCTGGTTCTTCATCTGCGCAACCAGCAGGCTCAGAAAGCGGTCCTGGGTGTCTGCGGTGCCGTTCTTTGCTGTCCTGGCTGCGCCAGCGCCGAACTGGCTGCTGACATTGCCTGCGTCTTGTACCGTACTCATGGCGTGTCCTCGTTTATTGGCCCAGGCTCAATGTCTTGAGCAGCAGGGTTTTGGTGGTGTTCATCATTTCCACGTTGGATTGGTAGGAACGCGAGGCGGAAATCATGTTGACCATCTCCTCCACCACGTTGACGTTGGGCATGGCCACGTAACCCTTGCCGTCGGCCAGCGGGTTTTTCGGGTCGTACACCATTTTCATCGGCGACGGATCCTCGATCACCGCCGCCACGTTCACCCCGGTGGCGCCGTTTTCGCCCACCGGCGTCGCGCTGAACACCACCTGCCTGGCCTTGTAGGGCTCGCCGCTGGCGCTGGTCGCGCTGTCGGCGTTGGCGAGGTTGCTGGCGACGGTGTTCAGCCGCTGCGACTGGGCGTTCATCGCCGAGCCGGCGACGTTGAAGATATTGAACAACGACATGCTCGGACTCCTTATCCCTGGATGGCGCTCAGCAGACCCTTGATCTGCTGGTTGATCCGGGTCAGGTTGAATTCGTACTGGATGGCGTTTTCGGCGAAGGCGGCGCGCTCGGCGTCGACGTCCACCGTGTTGCCGTCGACGCTGCCCTGGGCGGGAGTGCGGTACAGCAGCCCCGCCGCGGCGGTCTGGCCGGGATTGCCCGCCAGATGCCCGGGTGCCGTGGTGGCCAGCGGCGTCGCGCCGGAGGTGCCGCCGCCCTTGAGCGCGCCTTGCAGGGTCGCCTTGAAATCCATGTCGCGCGCCTTGTAATGCGGCGTGTCGGCATTGGCGATGTTGGACGCCAGCACCTGCTGGCGCTGGTCGCGGATGCGCAGCGCCTGTTGATGGAAATTCAGCATGTCATCCAGCCGGTTCAGCATGGTCGTCACCTCTTTACTTTGCCGCCTGCGCTGCAAAGCCTTTTTGCGATGACTGCATCCTAGACATGCGCCTGTCCATTCAATCGCACGATAAGCGGCAGAAAGCCGGTTCATTTCGGCGTTTCGGATGCGGCCGCGCTTCCTAGAATGACGCACTGTGAAAAAGCGAATCGAGGAGCCGAGGATGGCCGCACAACCGATCCATGCAGGCGGACCTGCCCGCGGGCTGTGGCTGGCCGCCGCCTGCCTGAGCCTGGCGGCCGCCGTCCACGCGGCCGATCCGCAAGACCCCGCGGCGCTGCAGGCCCACGCCGAGCGCTTCCTGAAAACGCAGACCGGCGGCCTGCCGGGCAAGGTGACGATACAGGTCAAGCCGCCGCGCACTGCGCTGCCCGCCTGCGCCGCGCTCGACGCATTCCTGCCCGCCGGCAGCCGCAGCATCGGCAAGATCAGCGTCGGCGTGCGCTGCCTGGCGCCGGCGCAATGGACGGTCTACCTGCCCGCGCAGGTGCGGGTGATCGGCCCGTATGCCGTCACCCGCCAGCCGCTTCCCGCCAATCACGTCCTCACCGCCGCCGACATCGTGCTGCGCGAGGGCGATCTCGGCAGCCTGCCCGCCGACGTGGTCACCGATGCCGAGGCGATGCTGGGCTACCGCGCGGTTTCCGGGCTGGCCGCGGGCGCGCCGCTGCGCAGCGCCCTGCTGCGTCCCCCGCTTGCGGTGCAGCAGGGCCAGGTCACCCGGCTGGTGCTGAACGGCCCGGGATTTTCCGTGCAGAGCGAAGGCCAGGCGCTGGCCAATGCCGGGCGCGGCGACCGGGTGCGGGTAAAAACCCGCTCCGGCCAGGTGATCAGCGGCGTCGCATACGACGGCCAGCAGGTCGTCGTCGCCTTTTGAGCCGCGCCTCGACTTCAGAATATTGGTGAATTGACGTTACTCGTGTAGCGTGGGAAATGTCCTCCCCTTGCCGCCCGACCCGAAACCAGGAACCCGCCATGAAAATCGATCCAGGCCTGAAGCAGGTTACGTTGCCCCCCTCCGTCGAAAACCGCCCTGCCCAGCCGCAGGCGAACAAGCGTACCGGCGCCGAGCAGACCGATGTCACGCTGAGTCCGCGCGCTGCCCAGCTGAAACAGCTGGAAACCCAGCTGGCGGCGATCCCGGCGATCGACCGGGCGCGGGTGGACGGCATCAAGGAAGCCATCGCCAGCGGCCAGTACACCATCAAACCCGAAAACATCGCCGCAGGCCTGATCGATTCGGTGAAGGAAATGCTCCATGTCGCCAGATAGGCCGGCGTCCCCCGATCCCGCTCCGCTTGCCGGTCTGGCGGCGGAAAGCGCTGCCTGGCAGGGCTTGCTGGAGATCCTGCAGGACGAGGAGCGGGCACTGATCGCGGGCGAGGCCGACCGCCTGGCCCCGCTGAATGCCGCCAAGCTGACGCAGTTGCAGGCCGCGAGCGAGTATGCGCGAAAGCGCCATGCCGAGCTGCTGGCCGCCGGACACGCCGCCGATCGCGCCGGCGTGGACGCCTGGCTGGCGCGGCACGGCCAGCCCGAACAGCGCGCCCGCTGGCAACAGCTGTGCGCGCTCGAACAGGAGGTGCAGGCGGCGAACCAACGCATCGGCTCGCTGATCGAGTTGCGCCTCAGTTCCACCCGGCAGGCGCTCAATGTGCTGGTCCACGCCGCGACCAGCCAGGGTGGCCTGTACGATCAAGCCGGCCAGGCGGTCGCCGCGCGCAAGGGCACCCCCCTCACCGCCGCCTGATCAGCGGGCGAAGCGCCCAGGCGCGATCGCCCGCATCAAATCGGCCTCCAGCGGCAGCGGCTGGCGGGTGATGCGGTCGGCCAGCGCCTCGCCCAGCAAGCCCGCCCACACCACCCCGCGCGACGCGTAGCCCGCCGCCACATACAACCCCGCCTGCCCGCCGACCGCCCCCAGCATCGGCAGCCGGTCCGGCAGCGTAGCGCGCAGCGCTGCGCGCCCGCTCACTGCCGCCAGCGCGCAGCGTTCGCCCGCCCCCGGCAGGATCGCCTCCAGCCGGGCCAGGTTGGCAAGATCGCTCGCCCTGCGCGGTGCGCTGTCGTCGTCATCGTGCTCGTAGGTCGCGCCGACCACAAGCTGGCCTGCACCCGCCGCCACGTAGCCTTCGCGCGCGATCACCCGCCGGATTTCCGGCAGCCCGCCGGGCGGCAGCCGCGTGACCTGGCCGCGCACGGTATGCAGCGGCCAGGCCTGCCCCGCAACCAGATCCAGAACGCCGCGCGCGTTGGCCAGCACCACGGCATCGGCATCCGCCAGCACCGCACCATCCTCGCCCAGCGCCTGCCAGCCGGCAGCGCCGCCCTGCACGCGCGCCACCGCGCAGCCGGTTCTCAGCTGGATTGCCGGATGATCGAGCCAGGCGCGGCACAGGCTTCCCGGCACCACCCAGCCCGCCGCCGGGTAAAACACCCCGGCCGCGGCGACCGGCCAGTTCGCCAGTTCGCGCGCTTCGTCCCTCTCCACCCAGCGCGCGTAATCGGCGGGCGGCGCGGTGCCGGCCAGCGCCAGCCGCTGCCGCGCCGCCGCAGCCGCGTCTTTGGCCAGATGCAGCACGCCGCAGCGCGACCATTCCGGCGCATCGCCCAGCGCGGCCCAGGCGCGCAGATCGTGCAGAAACGCCGCGCGCGTCAGCCGGCTGGCGTGGTTGTCGTCGCGCGAGAGCACCGGGCGGAACACCGCCAGCGGATTGCCGGAGGCCTCCTGCGCGCTGTCTGCCGCGCGTTCCAGCACGGCGACGGCGACGCCGCGCTGCGCCAGCGCATGTGCCACGGCCGCCCCGGCGACGCCGGCGCCGATGACGGCGACACGCCGCGGCACGGCGGATTCATCGGCGCCGGCCTTGGCGGCGAAACGCGCACTCAGGCAATGCCTCTTGCGGCCGTAGCCGGCGCGTTTTTCGCAGGCGAAGCCCGCCCGGTTCAGCCCCTCGCGCACCGCTGCCGCCACCGTGTAGGTCGCCGCCACCGCCCCGGGGTTCGCCAGCCGCGCGAGTTCGGCAAACAGTCCGGGCTGCCAGAGGTCGGCGTTGCGGTCGGGGGCGAAACCATCTAGATAGAAGGCGTCGACGCCCGCCTCGACCTGCGGCAGGCAGTTCGCCGCCTCGCCCAGCATCAGGGTGAGCTGCACCCGCCCGCCGTCGAGCGCGATGCGATGGAAACCCGGCGTCGGCATCGGCCAGTTCGCCCGCAGTTCGCTGGCCAGCGCCGCCCATTCCGGCCATTGCGCATGCAGGCGCGCCAGGTCGTCGACGCCGAACGGATGCTTTTCGACCGACAGGAAATGCAGCCGCGCGGGGCGCGCCGGGTCGTCGCGCCACGCCGCCCAGGTCGCCAGGAAATTCAGCCCGGTGCCGAAGCCGGTTTCCAGCATGACGAAGCGGGCGCGATGTGCCCACGCCTGCGGCAGGCCGCAGCCCTGCAGGAAGACGTGGCGCGCCTGCCCGGCACCGCCGTCGGCAGTATGGTAGATGTCGCCGTAGGCGGCGGAATACGGCACGCCGTCCCTGAATTCGAGGCGGGCCGGAATAATGGTTTTCAGCATCCCCGAATGTTACATTGGGCCGGTTCGCTGCTGCCCCGCCCTATCATGCCGAAACCGAAAACCTGGCTGCGTCTTGTACTCGTCGTGCTGGCGCTCGCTGCGCTGGCCTATGCGGCCTGGCGCTTCACCCGGCCGCTGCCGCCCGCAGTCGAACTCGCCACGATCGCGCGCGGCACGGTGGAAGCCACCGTGGTCAACACCCGCGCCGGCACGGTCAAGGCCTGCCGCCGCGCCCGCCTCGCCCCGGTGGCGGGCGGGCAGATCGTCAAGCTGTGGGTGAAGGAAAGCGACCGCGTGAAGGCAGGGCAGCCGCTGCTGGAACTGTGGAACCGCGACCTTGCCGCGCAGCGCGAACTCGCCACCCGCCAGCTGGCCACCAGCGAGGAGCGCCGCCGCGAAGCCTGCATCATGGCCGACAACGCGCGGCGCAACGCCGAGCGCACCCAGCAGCTTGCCGCGCGCGGCTTCGTCAGCCCGCAGCGCGGCGAGGACGATCGTGCCGAAGCGCGCGCCCGCCAGGCCAATTGCGATGCGCTCGCCACCGACGTCAAGCGCGCGCAGGCGCAGATCCGCGTCGCCCTGGCCGGGCTGGAGCGCACCACGCTGACCGCGCCGTTTGCCGGCATCGTGGCCAAGGTCACCGGCGAGGTCGGCGAATTCACCACGCCGTCGCCGCCCGGCATCCCCACCCCGCCCGCGGTCGACCTGATCGACGACACCTGCCTCTACGTCAGCGCGCCGATGGACGAGGTCGATGCCCCCAGGCTGAAGCCCGGCCAGCCCGCGCGCATCACCTTCGACGCCCTGCCCGGACAGGTCTTTCCCGGCCATGTGCGGCGCATTGCGCCGTACGTGACCGAGGTGGAAAAGCAGGCGCGCACGGTCGATGTCGAGGTCGATTTCGACACGCCGCCCAAACAGATCCTGCTGGTCGGCTACAGCGCCGATGCCGAAATCGTCACCGAGCGCCGCGACAACGTGCTGCGCGTGCCCACCCAGGCGATCCGGCAGGACGGCACGGTCTTGGTGCTGGGCAGGGACGACAGGCTGGAAACGCGCAGCCTGAAAACCGGGCTGGCCAACTGGGCGTTCACCGAAGTCACCGGCGGTCTGAATGCCGGCGAGCGGGTGCTGCTGTCATTCGACCGCGAAGACGTGCAGGCAGGCACCCAGGTCACGCCCAATCCCCCGAAGGACACGAAAGCCGCGAAGCCATGATCCGCCTCGCCGCGATCACGCGCGTGTTCCGCATGGGCGACCAGGAAGTGCGCGCGCTCAACGGCATCAGCCTCGACATCGCCTCGGGCGAATACGTCTCCATCATGGGGCCGTCGGGTTCCGGCAAGTCCACCCTGCTGAATGTCATCGGCCTGCTCGACCGTTCCGACAGCGGTCGCTACGAACTGGACGGCACCGACGTCACCGGTCTTTCCGAGAACGAGCGGGCGCGGGTGCGCCGCGAGAAGATCGGCTTCGTGTTCCAGTCCTTCCACCTGGTGCCGCGCCTCACCGCGGCGGAAAACATCGAGCTGCCGCTGATGCTCGAAGGCGTCGCGCCGGCCGAGCGCAAGACCCGCGTCGACGCCGCGCTGGACGCCTTCGACCTGCGCGACCGCGCCTTTCACCGCCCGGCCGAACTCTCCGGCGGGCAGCGCCAGCGCGTGGCGATCGCGCGCGCCACCATCCTGCGCCCGACCGCGCTCTTGGCCGACGAACCGACCGGCAACCTCGACCACCGCATCGGCGCCGAGGTGGTGGCGCTGCTGGAAGGGCTGCACCATGGCGGCACCACGCTGATCATCGTCACCCACGACCGCGAACTCGGCGCGCGCGCGCATCGCCACATCGCGATGCGCGACGGCGAGATCGTCGCCGACGAAACATGAATCTGCGCGACACGCTGACGCTGTCCCTGACCACGGTGGCGAGCTACCGCACCCGTTCCCTGCTCATCGTGCTGGCGATGGCGCTGGGGGTGGCGGCGGTGGTGGTGCTGACCGCACTCGGCGAAGGCGCGCGGCGCTATGTGGTGGGGCAGTTCTCCTCGCTCGGCACCAATCTGCTCATCGTCCTGCCGGGCCGCGCCGAAACCGCGGGCGGCTTTCCCGGCGCGGCGCTCGGGCAGACGCCGCGCGACCTGACCCTGGAAGACGCCCGCTTCATCGGCCAGTTGCCGCAGGTGCGGCGCCTCGCACCGCTCAACGTGGGAGTGGCCGAACTCACGGCCGGCGGGCGGCTGCGCGAGGTGACCGTGCTCGGCAGCAACGCCGAACTGCTGCCGATCCGCCACATGAAGCTGTCGCAGGGCAGCTTTCTCGCCCACGGCTCGGAGCGCAGCGCGCAGATCGTGCTGGGCAGCGTGCTGGCGCGCGAATTCTTTCCCGACGGTCGTGCGGTCGGCCAGCGTGTGCGCCTCGGCGACAGCCGCTTCCTGGTGTCCGGCGTGCTGGCCGTCCAGGGCGAATCGATGGGCTTCAACTCCGACGAGATCGCCATCATCCCGATCGACTACGCGCAGGAGCTGTTCAACACCGAATCGCTGTTCCGCATCCTGGTCGAGGCGAAGAGCCGCACCGCCATCGAGCCTGCCAAGGCCGCGATCAGCCATGCCCTGAAGCTGCGCCACGACGGCGAGGAGGACGTCACCGTCATCACCCAGGACGCGGTGCTCGCCACCTTCGACCGCATCCTCACCGCGCTGACGCTCGCGGTGGCGGGCATCGCCGCGATCAGCCTGGCGGTGGCCGGCATCCTGGTGATGAACGTGATGCTGGTCGCGGTCGCCCAGCGCACCGCGGAAATCGGCCTCCTGAAAGCCATCGGCGCGCCCGCCGCCGACATCCGCCGCCTGTTCTTCGCCGAGGCGCTGTGGCTGTCGCTGGCGGGCGGCGTGATCGGCTTCGCGCTGGGGCACTTCGGCGCCTGGATGGTCCGCCTCGCCTATCCGCTGCTCCCCGCCTGGCCGCCGGCCTGGGCCAGCGTGGCGGGCGTGGCCACCGCACTCGTCACCGGCATCGCCGCCAGCCTGCTGCCCGCATCGCGCGCGGCCAGGCTCGACCCCGTGCTCGCGCTGTCCGGAAAATGAGCGCTGCCGACACCCTGCGCTTCGCCCTGCACGCGCTGACCGCGCACCGGCTGCGCACTTTCCTTTCGGCCACGGGCATCGCGGTGGGCATCGCCGCGGTGATCCTGCTCACCTCGATCGGCGACGGCATCCATCGTTTCGTGCTGGCCGAGTTCACCCAGTTCGGCACCCACATCGTCAACGTCAGCCCGGGCAAGACCAGCACCCATGGCGCCTCGGTCGGCGCCATCGGCAGCGCGCGGCTGCTGACGATAGACGATGCGCTGGCGCTGAGAACCTCGCGCTACGCGCAATACACCAACGCCGGGGTGATGGGCAATGCGGAAATCCGCGCCCACGGCCGCAGCCGGCGCGTAACGGTGTATGGAGAAGGACCGGACTTTTCGCGCGCCTTCAACATGCACGTCGCGGTCGGCCGGTTCCTGCCTGCCGACGATCCGCGCAATCCGCGCGCCTATGCGGTGCTGGGCGCGAAAGTGCGCAGCGAACTGTTCGGCAGCGCCAATCCGCTGGGTGCGATTCTCCAGGTTGGCGCCTCGCGCTTCCGCGTGATCGGCGTGATGGCGCCGAAGGGCCAGGTGCTCGGCTTCGACCTCGACGACACCGTCTACATCCCCACTGCACGCGCGCTGGAAGTGTTCAACCGCGAAGGCGTGATGGAAATCCACGTCGCCTACAAACCGGGCTCGCCGGTCGCGGCGGTGGTCGGCGACATCAAACGGATCTTGATCGCGCGCCACGGCCGCGAGGATTTCACCGTCACCCCGCAGCAGCAGATGCTCGACACGCTCTCCACCGTGCTCGACGTGCTCACCTTCGCCGTCGCCGCGCTCGGCGGCATCTCGCTGCTGGTCGGCGCGGTCGGCATGGTCACCCTGATGCACATCGCGGTGGCCGAGCGCGTCGCCGAGATCGGCCTGCTCACCGCGCTCGGCGCGACACGGGCGCGCATCCGCACCCTGTTCCTGATGGAATCGACCGTGCTGTCCACCCTCGGCGGACTCGGTGGCCTGGCCGTCGGCGCCGGCATCGCCGCCCTGCTGAAAGCCACCGTCAGCGGCCTGCCGGTCAGCACGCCATGGGACTATGCCCTCGGCGCGCTGCTGATATCGGTGCTGATCGGACTCGCCGCCGGCGTCGTGCCGGCGATGCGCGCGGCGCGGCTGAATCCGGTGGACGCGCTGCGGGCGGAGTAATGGCCAAAGGTGAAGCAATACCTGGCCTGGGCATACAGGCGACGCCTTTCCGGTGCCGCCGCCCGGTTCCGAGTCCAGGCAGGCATTCGTGTGGAAAGTTCCGACCGGCTGCTCATCGGCCAACGCATGGCCGCTTCCCCGAGGCGATCACAGGATTATGTGCGGCATGCTGCACGCTTCGCTTCGAGGTCCGTTCCCGGCGAGCTTGCCGCATGAAGAGAGACACCGACTGGCCGCTGCCAGCCGGGAAGCGCCCCTCAAGAAGCAGCCACAGTTTTTTACGGCCTCCTCACTTAAGGCTCGAAGCCCTCGCGATGCGTCGCATTGATCGTGCGCAGCAACTCGCGGAAGGGAATGCTGCGCTCGTGCTTCTTGAACAGCGGCATGAAAACCAGATCCTCGCCGCTCCCCACGCCCGCGTATTTTCCGGACGCCATCGATTCGTGCAGGTCGCGCAGCATCCTGTCGAGATCATCCAGGAAGGGCGCGTAGGTGGAGGCTTCGTCGTCGTCGTGTTCCAGGCAGGCGCGCAGTTCGTCGACTTCGTACACCGCTTCGTGCACCAGGTCGATCAGCTGATTGAGGTCTCGGGCTCTTTTCATGTTCGTATGCTTTTTTGACAAAACGCAAGCATACCGCCGCTTGGCGGGCGGTGCGACAGGCGCGGGATGCGGACGCACGTTCCGGATTGCGGAGCGCGCCGAAGCGGTCGACACTGCGATCTTCCAACCCCAGCCGAATGCCCGCCATGGATACCGAATCTGCCGCCTCCCTGTCGAACGCCGTCCTCCACGAAGTCGGACTCAACCCGGCCAGGCTTTTTTACGCCGCCGAGCCCTGCGCGCTGGGCTGGGTCAGCGTCGCCGCTACCGGCAAAGGGGTGTGCGCCATCGAACTTGGCGACGATGCGCAGGCCTTGGCCGAACGCTTGCGGACACGCTTCCCGCAGGCGCGGTTGGCGCCGGCCGGAGCCGAACTCAAACGCTGGATCGCCCGGGTGATCGCTTACATCGAGCAGCCGCAGGGCGTGCTGGACCTGCCTTTGGACGTCCAGGGAACGGTTTTTCAGCGCCGCGTCTGGCAGGCCTTGCTGGCGATCCCCGCAGGCCGGACCGCCAGCTACTCGGAAATTGCCGCGCGCATCGGGCAGCCGAGGGCATTTCGCGCCGTGGCGCACGCCTGCGCCGCCAACCCGGTGGCGCTGGCGATCCCCTGTCACCGCGCCGTCCGTGCCGACGGGGCGTTGTCAGGCTACCGCTGGGGCGTCGCCCGCAAGGCCGAGCTGCTGCGGCGCGAGCGCAAGAAATAAGCGGCGCCGGATGTCCTTGCCGCCGTTTCTTGCGATACTCCGGCATCCTCATTCCCCGGGCGGCCGAATCGCCGCCCGCTCCGGACGAAACGTCATGGAAAATCTGCTGTACTGGGTCGGCCTGGCGGCGGTCGCGGTGTTCGCCCTTACCGGCGTGCTCGATGCCGGCCGCAAGAACATGGACCTGGTCGGCGTGGCCATGGTGGGGATGGCCACCGCGCTGGGCGGCGGCACGGTGCGCGACGTGCTGCTGCAGCGCCCGGTGTTCTGGCTCGACGACCCGATTTACCTGTACGTTGCCCTGGCGACGACGCTGGCCGTCTTCATCGCCGCGCGCGGCCTGCGCCTGCCGCCGCGCCTGTTTCTCATACCGGATGCCGTCGGCCTCGCGCTGTTCACCATCGTCGGCACCCAGATCGCGCTGGTGTGGCAGGCGCCCTGGCTTGCGGCGAGCCTCATGGGGGTCATCACCGGCATCGTCGGCGGCGTGGTGCGCGACGTGCTGTGCAACGAAGTCCCGCTGGTGTTCCTGCGCGGCGAACTGTACGCATCGGCCGCCTGGGCCGGCGCCCTGGTGCTGATCGGCCTGCAGGCCCTGGGGCTGTCCCCCGTGATCGCTGCCTGGATCGGGATGGCGGTCATCCTGGGACTGCGGCTGATCGCCATGGCGTTCCGCATCACCCTGCCGACCTATTCCGCGCGCAAATAGCGCCGCATTCCGGACAGACAAAAAAACAGGGGCCGCATGCCCCTGTTTTTGTCTGCGCAGACCGGCTCAGCGCTTGACCGGCTTGGCGGCGATTTCCTCCAGCCGGCGCGCCTTGATGACCTGGCCGTTGAGCGCGGCGGCCTTGGCGTCGCCGCCGTAGGCGACGACCATCAACTGGCTGTAGTACATCACCGGGATGTCGAACTTGGTGCCGTAGCGCTTGTTGATCTGGCCCTGATAGATCTCGACGTTGGCCTGGCACAGCGGGCACGGCGTGACGATCATTTCGGCGCCGTGGTCGTAGGCCGACTCGACGATGTCCTTGATCTGCGCCTGCGCCTTTTCCGGCTCGGAGAACGCCAGCGCGCCGCCGCAGCAGGTCACCTTCTGCTCGTATTCCGGGATCGGTTCGGCGCCGACCATCTCGACCATCTTGTCGAGATACACCGGGTTCTCGAACGATTCGCCGGCGACGCCGAACGGGCGGTTGGTCTGGCAGCCGACGTAGCCTGCGATTTTCATGCCTTCGAGCGGACGCACGACGTGCTTGGCCATTTCCTCGAAGCCGAGATCCTCGATCAGCACTTCGACCATGTGGCGGATCTCGGGCATCTCGTTGATCGTCAGGCCGGCTTCCTTGAGCGCTTCGCGGGTGTCGGCCATCAGCGTGTCGGAGTGGGTCAGGCGCTCGCGGGTTTCGCGCGCGCCGAGCCAGCAGGCGGCGCAGGTGGCGACGATTTCCTGCCCGGGCAGGTTCTGCTCGGACAGCGCGAAGTTGCGCGCATTCAGGACGTGGCGCGGCAGTTCGCCGGCTTCCGCATAGCCGATGGATGCGCCGCAGCAGTTCCAGTCGGGGATTTCGGTGAGCTTGACGTCGAGCGTCTTGCACATCGCCTCGACCGAGGTCAGGTAGTTGGATGCGGAAGCGCCCTTCTGCGACGAGCAGCCGGGGTAAAACGCGTATTCATGTTTGGACATTTTTCTCTCCTCAGCCCGCGATCCTGGCGGTCTTGCGGCTGCGTTCGATTTCGTAGGCCTTCTTCAGCATTGCCTGAATGCCCTTCTGATCCTTGCACTTGTGGCCGCCGAACAGCTCCATCACGTTCAGCCGCTTGGCCTTGACCAGGCCCAGCGCGACCGCCTGCATCGCCATGCCGTTCTTGATCCCCTGCACGAAGCCGTCCTTGAAGTACAGCCCCATCGACAGCTTGAGTTCGTTGACGCGGCCGGTCTTGGTCGCGTTCTTCCAGAACAGGCCGGAAAAGAAGCGCGTCGGCTGCAGCTTCGGCGCCATGCCGAGACGGTGCGCATATTCGGCGATGCCGTGCATGATGTGGGTGATCGGCAGCTTCCTGGGGCAGCGCACGATGCAGTTGTAGCAGGAGGTGCAGTTCCACATCGAACTGGTGGTCAGCACTTCCTCGCGCTTGCCGGCGCGGATCATCATGAAGAGTTCCTGCGGCGGATGCTCCCACGCGCCCTGGAAGTTGGTCGGGCAGGAACCGGAACAGACGCCGCATTGCATGCACATCTTGACCCAGTCGCCCATCTCGACCTGTTCTTCGATTTCCTTCAGGAAGTTGTTGCGGTATTTCGCCGCCACTGCGGTATTTGCGCTCATGTCGTTTCCTTGCCAGCTGAATGATGCATCGTCAAAAATGGCCGATGCATGATTAGAAGCCTTTGAACGGGCTGGGGCCAACGGCAACCAGCTCGGCAGCATACTTGTCGATCATCTCGGGCACCCGCTGGATGTCGGTGATGGCGACTTCGAGGTCGCGCACCCGCTCCGATTCGAGGTTCAGCGTCTTCAGCGTGTCGTCGATCTTGGACATGCGCACGCGGCCGAGCTCGGAACCCTTGACGAAGTGGCACTGGTATTCGTCGCCGGATTTGCAGCCCATCAGCATCACGCCGTCGTAGCCGGCGTTCAGCGCATCGGTGATCCAGATGGTGTTGACCGAGCCGAGGCAGCGGATCGGGATGATGCGCACGAAGGCCGAGTACTCGTTGCGGTTCATCCCCGCCATGTCGAGCGCGGGATAGGCGTCGTTCTCGCAGGCCAGGATCAGGATGCGCGGCTTCTCGGAGAACTCGTCCGGGATGTCGACCGCCTTGATCTGCGCGCCGACGGTGTTGACCGAGTAGTTCTCGAACGAGATCACCCGCACCGGACAGGCGCCCATGCAGGTGCCGCAGCGGCGGCAGCGCGATTCGTTGAACACCGGGAAGCGTTTTTCATCCTCGTCGATGGCGCCGAACGGGCATTCCACGGTGCAGCGCTTGCACTGGGTACAGCCTTCCAGGCGCACTTTCGGGAACGACAGGTCGCCCGAACGCGGATGCGCGGCGCGGCCGAGCTCGGCGTTTTCCAGTGCCTGGATCGCCTTCAGCGCAGCGCCGGTGGCGTCCTCGCGCGCCTGCGCGATATCCATCGGGCGGCGCACCGGGCCGGCGGTGTAGATGCCGGTGCGGCGAGTCTCGTAGGGGAAGCAGATGAAGTGCGAATCGGTGAAGCCCTGCTTCAGCTGCGGCACGTCCGGGCCCTGGCGGTAGCTCAGGTTGAGGATGGAAATCGGCTTCACTTCCACCGTGGCTGCGGCTTGCGGCTCGCCTTCCTGGCCTTCGACCTGCGGCTTGGTCAGCGTTTCGATGTTGACGCCCGAGTTCGCCACCTGGCCGGTGGCCAGCACCACCAGGTCGACGTCCGCCATCGCGGCGTCGGCGTCGTCGAGGATCAGGTCATGGAACTTCACCGTGCTGGTGGCGCCGTTAGGCAGCACCTGGGCGACGCGGCCCTTGGTGAAGACGACGCCCTTCTCCTGCGCGCTGCGGTAGAAGTCCTCGCCATTGCCGGGGGTGCGCAGGTCGGTGTAGATGATAGTGGTGTCGACGGCGGGATTGGCGTCCTTGAAGTACATCGCCTGCTTGATGCTGGCGTTGCAGCAGAAGCCCGAGCAGTACGACAGGTGCTGGCCGGTGGTGTCGCGCTGGCCGGCGCACTGCACGAACACCACCGACTTCACCGGTTGGCCGTCCGACGGGCGGCGGATCACGCCATCGCCCGCCGCCGCGGCGGTCGCCAGCGCTTCGAGGCCGGCCTGGTCGACCACGTTGGGCGACTGGCCGCCGCCAAGCTCCGGCAGCTTGTTCATGTCGTACAGGGTGAAGCCGGTCGCCTGCACGATGGCGCCGATATCCTCGGTGTGGGTCGCGCCCGATTCGGTGGCAATGTCGACCACGAAGCGTCCCGGCGCGCCGTCGGTCTTGGCGACGGTGGCGTTCAGATACAGCTTGATGTTGCTGTCGCCCATCACCTGCGAGGCCAGATCGGCCACGCCGGTATCCATCGGGGACTTGTACGGCTCGTGCACCGGCACGCGCTTGTAGAGCTTGCCGGCCCAGCCGCCGAGCGCGCCGGATTTCTCCACCAGCACCACCGGGTAGCCGGTCTTCGACGCCTCGATTGCGGTGGTCATGCCGGTGACGCCGCCGCCCACCACCAGCAGGGTCTTGCTGCTGCCGGTGTTGGCGTTGCCGCCGGGCGCGGTCATCGCCTTCACTTCGGCGCAGCCCATGCGAATGTAGTCTTCCGCCATCTCCTGGGTGGTCTCGCGCGCCTCCTCGGTGTCGGGACGGATCCAGATCACGCCCTCGCGCAGGTTGGCGCGCGCCACCGCGTTCTCAGGGAAGAAGAACGCCTCCGTCTTGGCGCGGCGCGAGCAGGCACCGATCATGACGTGGGTGACGCCCTCGTTGGCGATGTCGTTCCTGATCATCGCCACGCCGTCGGCGTTGCACAGGAAATCGTGCGACTTCGCCAGCGGCACCTTGCCGTCCTTCTGTGCGACTTTGACCAGCGCGTCCGTATCCAGACGCTCGCCGAGTCCGCAGCCCTTGCAGATATACGCTGCGACTTTGATGTCAGCCATTGTTTAAGCCTCCGCCTTTGCTACTTTGTTGACCACCTGGATGGCGCGCAATGCCGCCGCGGTGGCCGATTGCACGGCACGGTTCACGTCCAGCGCGTTCGACGCGCAGCCGGCGCCGAACACCGCGCCGTTGGCCGGATCGGCCTCGATGAAGCCGCTCGAATCCGCGACGATGTGGCCGGGAATATTGACGCCCTTGACCGAGGGCTCCATGCCGACCGCCAGCACCACCAGGTCGTGCGGCGTGGTGTAGCGCTTGTAGCCTTCGGTGTTGACGCCATGGCACACCGGGTTGCCGTGCTCGTCCTCGGTGATCTTCGCGACCTTGGACTTGATGAAATTCACCGACGGGTCGGCCTGGACTTTTTGATAGAAGTCCTCGAAGCGGTCGATGGCGCGGATATCGATGTAGTAGATGGTCGACTTGCCGTCTTCCGGATACGCTTCGCGCACGTAGTGCGTCTGCTTCAAGGAGGCCATGCAGCAAATGCGCGAGCAGTGCCGCAGATGGTTCTCGTCGCGCGAGCCGGCGCACTGGATGAAGGCGATGTTCTTCGCTTCCTTGCCATCGGACGGGCGCAGGATCTTGCCGCCCGTGGGCCCGTGGATGTCGGCCAGGCGCTCGAACTCGACGCTGGTGATGACGTTCTTGAAGCGGTCGTAGCCATAAGGCTGGATCTTCGCCGCGTCGTAGGGCTGCCAGCCGGTCGCCCACACCACCGCACCGGCCTTGACCTGGATCGTCTCCTCCTGCATGTCGAGGTCGATCGCGCCGTATTTGCACGCAGCCTTGGCGCGGTCGGCGTCGGCGCTGCCGATGATCGCCGGGTCCAGCACGTAGCGCTGCGGGTAGGCCATCGCGTTCGGCAGGTAGGCGGCTTTGTGCTGGCCGAGGTTGTAGTTGAACGGATCGTCCACCATCGTTTCGACCGCGCGTCCGCAGTCGCCGCAGGCGGTGCAGTTTTCGTTCACGTAGCGCGGCTTGACCTTGACGGTAACGGTGTAGTTGCCGGCATCGCCTTCGATGCCGGAAACTTCGGCCAGCGTCAGCACCCGCACGCGGGGATTGTTTTTCAGACGGCGCTGGTTGATCTCCAGGCCGCAGATGGGGTGGCACAGCTTGGGAAAGTAGCGATACAGCTGGGAGGTGCGTCCGCCCAGTGCAGGATTCTTCTCAACCAGGACAACGTTCTTGCCGGTTTCGGCCGCCTCGAGCGCGGCGGTCATGCCGGAAATCCCGCCGCCGACCACGAGTATGGTCTCGTTGGTTGCAACATGCTCCGTCATTGTTTTCTCCATCAGATGGATGCAAAATTTCTGAACAACCACCCGGGACATCCCTCCCGGATAGCGGGTTTTAAACCCGAATTCGACATCCGAAATAGTACCCCCAAGGCCATGCCCGCCGCCACGGGCAAGCGCGCAATCTCAATCGAAGTTTTCTATGCGCGAATAAGAGGAAGTGTTCATGGCTGCGCCATGCGGGCACGGGTGAAAAGCGGGAACCGGAAACGGTCCGGCGCCCCCTGCGTTATTTCACGCAGCCGGGCATCCTCAACGGCTGCATGGAAAGCATCCCATTCTGCAAACCCGTTCGTTGTTGCGCAGAGCCGCGCGATCCGCTTCGGCCAGTTCCCCGCGGCAGCTGTCATGACAACATGACACTTTGCCTGACCGTAATGTCACTTTCTTTCCGCAGGAAAACCTGAATCCCTTTGCAATCAGGCAAATAGGGGTTTGGCACACAAGATGCTTACCGATACAGGCAAAAAGCGCCGCCCGATCGGCCAGCCGCAAGGCCTTGCATTGAACACTTTGAGGAGACAGGATGACGAAAATATCCAACTTAGCTTGCATGATGGCAGCCGTGCTGTATCTGGCCCCCGGCATCGTCAATGCTGCAGACGACGCCGAAGCGCAGCAGGCCGGACCGGCTGTCGCAAGCACTTCTGAAAACCCAGCCCAGCCCAAGGAGAAAGCCGCCAACACAAATCCATCGCAAAGCAGCACGACCGAAACCAAGAAGGAAGAACCGGCTTGCGATTAACGGTTAATCAGTCGCAATCGCTCGCCAAGCATAATCCAGGAGACAAAATGAAGCTTCGCACCCTATTCGCCGTATCCACTCTGTTCGCTTCTCTCGCCATGCCCATGGCGGCCAGCGCACTGGATGTCAACCTCACTGCCGACCTGCCTTCGGTCGATGTGATGCATGACGGCCAGAAAGTCACGATCATGCGCAATCAGGACCAGAAAAACACCATCAATCCCGATTTCGCCAAGACCTCGCGCAAATGCCCGCCTTTCTGCATTCAGCCGGGCGAACTGGCGGCCGGCGTCGATACCATCGGAGAGCTTGAGATCATTCATTACCTGAAGAAAATGAGCGACGGCGACAAAACCATCATGGTGGTGGATTCGCGTACGCCTGACTGGGTCGAAAAAGGCACGATCCCCGGTGCGGTCAACATTCCGTGGGACAAGCTCAACATCGGCAAGTCGGATCCCATCACCGTGCAGGAAATCCTTGAAAAGCATTTCGGCGTCAGGAACCAGGATGGTTTCTACATGTTCGACAATGCCAAAACCGTCGTCATGTTCTGCAACGGTCCCTGGTGCGGCCAGTCGCCGACCAACATCAAAGGCCTGCTGAAAATCGGCTACCCGGCGAATAAAATCAAATGGTACCGGGGCGGCATGCAGGACTGGGAAGCGCTCGGACTGACCACGGTCAAGCCCGCGAAATAAGAGCGCACTGCCAGCAGCAAAAAAAAAACGGGGCGTCATGCCCCGTTTTTCATCCCCTCCGCCCCATAAAAACCTGGCGCGCTCCACGCTGCGAGGAGAAGTATCGATCCGGCTCTAGGCGTGCGGCGTAACCGGCGGCAGCACCGAGGCCGGCGCCGCCTCGATGGCGACAATCTCGAACTGCATCGCGGCGAGGTTGGCCATGATGTAGGTGGGGGGCGCGCCGACGCCGCCGACGGTGCCGGGGTTGACCAGCCAGGCGTGTCCGCCTTTGACCGTGGCCACTTGCGAGATGCTGGATTTGTGATCGTGGCCGCAGCACACCAGGTCGTAGTCGCCGGTGCAGGCGAGCGCCTGCGCGTAATGCGGGTAATGCACCAGGAACAGGTTGCGGCCGGCCAGGGTGAAGGCGGCGTCCTGGCCGTGGTAGCGCACCACGCTGTTGGGTTCGGCTGCCAGCCGGCTCATGTTGTAGAGGTCGCCGGTGTTGTTGCCGTGGATGACGTGCACCGGCAGTTCGTATTTCTGCAGCACGCGCAATGTGGTCGGCGCGACCACGTCGCCGCAGTGCAGCACCGCCTCCGCCCCGTGCGCCTTGGCGTGCTCGACCGCCGCGCCGAGCAGACGGCGGTTGTCGTGGGAGTCGGAGAGGATGCAGACTTTCATACAGGTGCAGGACTCAGGAGACAAGTTTCAAGTCACAAGCGCCAAGGAACCGGTTTTCCTTGAATCTTGTATCTTGCACCTTGTTACTCAGAACGCCGGCTTGTCCTTGGCGTTGCGGTAGCGCTCGACGCCGGCGAGGATCTCGGCGCGCGCGTCGTCGATGCCGACCCAGCCCTCGACCTTGACCCATTTGCCGTTTTCGAGATCCTTGTAGTGCTCGAAAAAATGGGAGATCTGCGCCAGCAGCAGGGCCTGCAAATCTTCCGGCTTGTTGACGCCCTTGTAGATGCCGCACAGCTTGTCGACCGGCACGGCCAGCAGCTTGGCGTCGACGCCGGCTTCGTCGGTCATCTTCAGCATGCCGATGGGGCGGCAGCGCACCACCACGCCGGTGATCAGCGGGATCGGCGTCACCACCAGCACGTCGACCGGATCGCCGTCTTCCGACAGGGTGTGCGGAATGTAGCCGTAGTTGCAGGGATAGTGCATGGCGGTCGACATGAAACGGTCGACGAACATGGCGCCGGATTCCTTGTCGACTTCGTACTTGATGGGTTCGCCGTGGGCGGGAATTTCGATGATGACATTGAAGTCATCCGGCAGATTGCGGCCGGAACTGACGCGGTCGAGACTCATGGGATATCGGGGGTTGAACGGGAAAGGCAGGCATTATACCTGCCCCCGCCCCGCCTCCGCACCGCGGATGCGCCCGACTGCCGTTTCTAGGATAATCCCGCTATTTGCATGACGCTCTTCGCCCCCGCTTCCCAGCCTTCCGGCCCCCAGCGCAGCCAGTCCGGCCTCGCCGGCGCAGCCGATGCGCTCTATCTCGCCGAACTGGCGCGCCACGCCGCGCCGCTCGCCGTGGTGTGCGCCAGCGCGTGGGACGCCAACCGGCTGGCCGAGGAACTGCGCTGGTTCGACCCCGAGTTGCGGGTGTGCGCCTTTCCCGACTGGGAAACCCTGCCCTACGATACGTTTTCGCCGCACCCGGACCTGATTTCCGAGCGGCTGGCGACGCTGTACCAGATTTCGCGCGGCGAATTCGACATCGCCGTGGTGGCGCTGTCCACCGCGCTGTACCGGCTGGCGCCGCCGGCCTTCCTCGCCGCCCACACTTTCTTCCTCAAGCAGAAGGACACCCTCGACGAAGCCGCCTTCCGCGCGCAGATGGCGCTGGGCGGCTATACCCACGTCAATCAGGTATTCGCGCCGGGCGAATTCAGCGTCCGCGGAGGGTTGATCGACCTGTTCCCCATGGGCAGCGCGCTGCCCTACCGCATCGACCTGTTCGACAATGAAATCGAGACGCTGCGCGCGTTCGATATCGACACCCAGCGCAGCATCTATCCGGTGAGCGAAATCCGCCTGCTGCCGGCGCGCGAATTCCCCTTCGACGAGGCCGGCATCACCCGCTTCCGGCAGAATTTCCGTGAGCGTTTCGAGGGCGACCCGTCCAAGTCCAAGCTGTACAAGGATGTCAGCAACGGCCTTGCGCCGGCCGGCATCGAGTACTACCTGCCGCTGTTTTTCGAGGAAACGGCGACGCTGTTCGACTATCTGCCCGCTGCCACGCGGCTGGTGGCGCACGGCGCGCTCGACCCCGCCGGCCAGGCGTTCTGGGCCGACGCGCAAGGCCGTTACCGCCTGCTGTCGGGCGACAAGGACCGCCCGCTGCTGCCGCCGGCCGACCTGTTTCTGCCGACCGACACGTTCTTCAGCCTGGCCAAGGGCTACACGCGGCTCGACCTGGAACAGGGCGGCGACGGGCTGGCCCGCCCCGTTCCGCCCATTTCGGTCGACCGCCGCGAGGCCCATCCGGTCGCCAAGCTGCAGGGCTTCATCGACGGATTCAAGGGCACGCTACTGATCGTCGCGCCGTCGGCCGGGCGGCGCGAAACCCTGCACGAATATCTTTCCGAACACGGCCTCCACGCCGCACTGTGCGGAAGCTGGGCCGATTGCCGGCAGCACACCGACCGCATCCTGCTCACCCACGGCCCGCTGGCCGAAGGCTTCGTCACGTCGGACGGCCAGTTCGCCGTCATCACCGAGACCGAACTCTACGCCATCCCGCCGAAGACCCGGCGCGCGCGCGAAGCCCGCGCCACCCAGATCGACAACCTGCTGCGCGACCTCTCGGAGCTGAAGCCCGGCGACCCGGTGGTGCATGCGCAGTACGGCGTCGGCCAGTACCTCGGTCTGATCAACATGGACCTCGGCGACGGCGACACCGAGTTCCTGCAGCTCGAATACGCCAAGGGCGACAAGCTCTACGTGCCGGTCGCCAACCTGCACCTGATCTCGCGCTACAGCGGCGCCGGAGAAGGCGCGGCGCCGCTGCACAAGCTCGGCACCGACCAGTGGGAGAAGGCGCGCCGCCGCGCCATGCAGGCGGCACGCGACACCGCCGCCGAGCTGCTCAACCTGTATGCGCTGCGCGCGGCGCGCGAGGGCCACGCATTCCAGTTTTCGCCGCACGACTACGAGGCCTTCGCCGAGGGCTTCGGCTACGAGGAAACCCCCGACCAGGCCGCCGCCATCGCCGCGGTGATGGCCGACATGCAGTCGGGCAAGCCGATGGACCGTCTGGTGTGCGGCGACGTCGGCTTCGGCAAGACCGAGGTCGCGCTGCGCGCCGCCTTCATGGCGGTGATGGGCGGCTACCAGGTCGCAGTGCTGGTGCCGACCACGCTCCTGGCCGAGCAGCACTTCAACAATTTCTCCGACCGCTTCTCGGCCTGGCCGGTGAAGCTCGCCGAGCTGTCGCGCTTCCGCACCGCAAAGGAGCAGACCGCAGCGCTCGAAGCGCTGAAGGAAGGCAGGATCGACATCGTCATCGGCACCCACCGGCTGATCCAGAAGGACGTCAAGTTCGCCCGTCTGGGGCTGGTCATCATGGACGAGGAACACCGCTTCGGGGTGCGCCAGAAGGAACAGCTGAAGGCCTTGCGCGCCGAGGTCGACGTGCTGACGCTGACCGCCACGCCGATCCCGCGCACGCTGGCGATGTCGCTCGAAGGCATCCGCGATTTCTCGGTGATTGCCACGGCGCCGCAGAAGCGGCTGGCGATCAAGACCTTCGTGCAGCCGTTTTCCGGTGGACTGATCCGCGAGGCGGTGCTGCGCGAACTGAAGCGCGGCGGCCAGGTGTATTTCCTGCACAACGAAGTCAGCACCATCGAGGCGATGCGCGAACGGCTGGAAAAGCTGCTGCCGGAGGCGCGCATCCGCGTCGGCCACGGCCAGATGGGCGAACGCGAACTGGAACAGGTGGTGCGCGACTTCTATCAGCAGCGCTACGACATCCTCCTGTGCACCACCATCATCGAAACCGGCATCGACATCCCGACCGCCAACACCATCCTGATCAACCGCGCCGACAAGTTCGGACTCGCCCAATTGCATCAGCTCCGGGGCCGCGTCGGGCGCTCGCACCACCAGGCCTTCGCCTACCTGCTGGTGGAAGAGGACCGTACCTTGACGCCGCAGGCGAAGAAGCGTCTGGAGGCGATCCAGTTGATGGAGGAGCTGGGTTCCGGCTTTCATCTCGCCATGCAGGATCTGGAAATCCGCGGCGCCGGCGAAGTGCTGGGCGACAAGCAGAGCGGCGAGATCCTCGAAGTCGGCTTCTCGCTCTACAACGACATGCTGGCCGGCGCGGTGGCGAGCCTGAAGGCCGGCCGCGAACCCGACATGAGCCAGCCGCTCGGCGTGGTGTCCGAGATCAACCTGCACCTGCCCGCGCTGCTGCCGGAAGACTACTGCCCCGACGTGCACGAACGGCTGGTGCTGTACAAGCGCCTGGCGAGCGTCCATGACGCCGAGGAGCTGACCCGGCTGCAGGAAGAGCTGGTCGACCGCTTCGGCCGCCTGCCCGACCCGGCGCGCGCGCTGCTCGACACCCACCGCCTGCGGCTGGCCGCGCGCCCACTCGGCATCATGAAGGTCGATGCCAACGCGGACAGCATCCTGCTGCAATTCGTGCCGCAGCCGCCGATCGATCCGGGCCGCATCATCCAGCTCATCCAGACCCGGCGCGACATCAAGCTGGCGGGCGAAAACCGACTGCGCTGGCATGCGTCGTCCCCTCCCGACGCGCGGGCGGCGAATGTCGTCTCCATGTTCAACTTCTTGAATTAAGCATTTGAAGACAAATCAAAATGAATCTGATCGTTCAGGGAAAAACCGTCTCCACCCCCAGTCTCGAGGCACTCGCCACACTGGCTGCCGCCGCAGCGATTGAAACGGTTTCGGCCACGGCATTCCGGCTGACTGGGGCCGACGACAGCCAGCGCGCCGAAATCGCCGCATACTGCGACGCCCATGCCCTCGACTGCGGCTGGGTGCCGGCCGAGCGCCGCATCCGCGACTTTGGCCTGCTGGTGATGGACATGGACTCGACCCTCATCACCATCGAGTGCATCGATGAAATCGCCGACATGCATGGCCTGAAACCGCAGGTGTCGGCCATCACCGAAGCCGCGATGCGCGGCGAGATCGACTTTGCCGAAAGCCTGCGCCGGCGGGTCTCCCTGCTGTCCGGACTGGATCAATCCGCGCTGCAACGGGTGTACGACGAGCGGCTGCAGCTCTCGCCGGGCGCCGAGGCCCTGCTGGCCGCCGCCCGCACCGCCGGAATCAAGACCCTGCTGGTGTCGGGCGGATTCACCTTCTTTACCGAGCGGCTGCAGTCCCGGTTGGGACTGGACTACACTGCAGCCAACTCGCTGGAAGTGGCCGGCGGGAAATTGACCGGGCGCGTGCTCGGCGATATCGTGGACGCCCAGGGCAAGGCCGACTGGCTCAACCGGGTGCGCGCCGGGCTGAATCTGGCCCGTTCCCAGGTGATCGCCATGGGCGACGGCGCGAACGACCTGAAGATGATGGCTGAGGCCGCCCTCAGCATCGCCTACCACGCCAAGCCGGTGGTACGCGCACAGGCCAGCCATGCCTTGAACCAGGTCGGGCTGGACGGGGTGATCCCGCTCCTCGGCGGCTAAAGAAACATCCCGGGCGGCCGATAAACCATTTGAGTACTCGGCCAGTCAGAAGATCGAACAACAGCGACCAGGAATCCCCGTGAAAATCGACAAGCGCATCACCCCTCCCGCCGCCGCCAAAGTCTCAGCCGCCAAAGGCAAGGGAGCGGGCAAAACGGCCGCCCCCGCAGCGGGCGGCGGCGATTCGCTGACGCTGACCGAATCAAGCACCCGCATCCGTTCGCTGGAATCCCAGCTGGCTGCGACCGACATCGCGGATGCCGGCAAGATCGAGGCGGTCAAATCCGCGCTTGCCAACGGCACCTTCACCGTCGACGCCGAAGTGGTGGCCGACCGCCTGATCGACCACACCAAAGAAGCCCTGCGCAAACGTCCGCGCAAAAAGTAGAATCAAGCCTCGAATATTCTTTCGGGGTTCAGCATGAGCGAAATCGTTTTAGCCGTAACCGGCATGACCTGCGGCGGCTGCGTCAACAGCGTGCAGAAGGTGTTGGCCGCATTGCCTGGCGTGCACAGCGTCGAGGTCACGCTCACGCCGGCTCGGGCGCGCGTGGCATACGATCCTGCCCGGGTCGACCGCGCCGCCATGGAACAGGCCGTCGTCAACGCCGGCTTCGGCGTAGCCGCCTGAAACGCCGGCCCTGGCCCGGGTTTCAGGCCTGATCGCACAGCTTTTCCAGGGGCTGCGGGCGGTGTATGCCGCTCCCCTGCACGTAGTCCACCCCGATCTGCCTCAGCAGCGCCAGGATCCGATCCGACTCGACATACTCGGCCACCGTTTTCAGCCCCATCTGGTGGCCGATACGGTGTATGGCTTCGACCATTGAACGATCGATCGGGTTGTTCATGATGTCGCGCACGAATGCGCCGTCGATCTTGAGGTAATCCACTTTCAGGTTCTTCAGATAAGTGAAGGACGACAAGCCGCTGCCGAAATCGTCCAGCGCGAAACTGCACCCGAAGCCGCGCATGGCCTCGATGAAATCGTTGACCACGGCGAGGTTGCCGATGGCCGCCGTCTCGGTGATTTCAAAGCACAGGTGCGGTCCCAGGACGGGGTTTTCCTGCAACCGCGCCAGCAGCATGCCGCGAAAAGCCGGGTCTTTGAGCGACGCCCCCGACAGGTTGACCGCAAACAGGTAGCGCAACGCGCAGTCTGCCGCCAGATACTGCCGGCACAGGCGCAGCGCTTCCTCGACCACCCAGCTGTCGAGCGCGGGCATGATGGAATAACGCTCGGCTGCCGGGATGAAAGCCATCGGCAGAATTTCGCTGCCGTCGTCGTCCACCATCCGCAGCAGCAGCTCGACGTGGCGGGTGGATTCCGCTGCGCCGTCGGTGCGGCGGATTTCCTGCCACGACAAACGCAGGCGCTGCTCTTCCAGCGCCCGCTGAATCCGCGTCACCCATTGCATTTCGCCGCGGTGGCGCACCAGATCGGAATCGCGGCTTTCATACACGTGAATCTGGTTGCGGCCGCGGTCTTTTGCCACATAACACGCGGCATCCGCCGCCGACAGCAGGCCCGCTGCGGTGCCGCTGTCGCGGTTGATCGCCACCATGCCGACGCTCATGCCGACCGAGAAAATGCGTTCCCCCCATTTAAAGCGGAAGCGCTGCACCTCGGCGCGGAAACTGTCCGCCACTTCCAGCGCACCCGGGATGCTGCAATTTTCCAGCAGCAGCGCAAACTCGTCGCCTCCCAGGCGAGCCAGCGTATCGCGCTCGCGCAGCTTGCCCTTCAGCAGCAGGGCCAGTTGGCGCAGCAGCTCGTCGCCCGCCGCATGGCCGCAGGAATCGTTGATCACCTTGAATTGATCGAGGTCCATGTAACACAACGCATGTTCGCGATCCTGCTGCATGGCCGACAGCAGGGCGCGCTCCAGCCGCTGCTCGAATTCGCGGCGATTGATCAGCCCCGTCAAGGCATCGTGGCTGGCCTGATAAACCAGGCGCGCCGTGGCCCGGTCGATCCTTTCCTGCATCTGGTCCTGCATCGTCTGCAAATGCGCCGCCATGTGATTGACGCCGCGCTGCAGCATGCCCAGTTCGGCTTGTCCGCTCAGTTCCACCCGCTCGTCCAGATGCCCCTCGCCAATGCGACTGACCGTATGCGTCAAGGCCAGGATCGGCCGCGTGATCTGGCGCCCGATGCGCCACGCCAGATAGAGGCTGACGCCCAGTCCCGCCAGCAAAATGGTCAGGCTGCGCAGAATGGCATCGCGCTGGCTCTTGATGGTGGCGCTGCGCGACACGTCCAGGCCGACCCAGCCCAGCAGCCGGGTCTGGGTGCCCTGCGGCGCCGTCCGTTCGCCGGCCGCATGGAAATCATCCACCACCACCTCGGTACGCGTGACCGGCGCGTAGTACACCAGCCGGTCCTTGTATTCGATCTGGTGGATGCGGTCCACCGGCAGCCCCCCCTGCTCAGGATAGGTCCATGCCCCGAGGCCGACCTGAGCCAGCCTCCGGCCGTTATCGGTGAATACCGCCACCCCGCGGATATCGGGCTCGATCGCCGCTTTTTCGAGCAGGGTCTGCAGCACCTCGATATTGCCCGAGGCCACGCCATATTCGGCCGCTGGTGCCAGCTGGCGCGCAATCGCCACGGCACGGGTGCGCAACGATTGATCCAGATCGTCTATTTTCCCGGTAATGAGCTGAAACAGCAGCAAGACCCCGACGATCGCCACCGGCACCATGGCCAGAACCATGACACGCCCCCGTATCCCCAATGAAGCCGCCATCAGCGCCCCCCTCCCAGACGTTTCTCCAGTTCGGCTTCCGGCGGCAAGACAAAGCCGAGCGAACGCGCCACCTGCTCATTGATCGAAATGCTGAAATAGGCAGGGGGGGCTGGCGACGGCAGGCGCGCCGCGCCGCCCTGCAAGACGCTGCCCACCCATTCGGCCGTCTGGCGGCCGATCTGCGCCGGGCTGGAATGCAGCGACAACAATGCCCCCGCCCGCGTCAGCGAGCGCGAATAGCCCAGCACCGGGTCGCGGTAGCGGTAGGACGTAAGCAGAATGCTTTGCGCCGTATTGCGGTTGAACACCTGCGGATCGGGAAAGGCCAGCAAGAGATCGGCCTCGGACAACACGTTTTCAAGCTGGGGGATCAGCCGTTCATCCTCGGCCAGGGTGGCGTGCGTCAGGCTGAGCCGCTGCATGCGCAAGGCCTCGTCCAGTTCCGTCAGCAGCCCGCCCTGTTCCCTGCTCAACAACACGCCCACACGCCGCGCTTCGGGAAAAACCAGGCGGATCAACTGCGCCTGCCGCTCGAACGGTTGATCCAGATAGATTGCCGATGCGCTGCGGCGGCCGCCGTCGCTCAGGCGGGCACGCCCGCTTTTGAGATACCACGCCCGTGGCACCAGCACCGCCAGCACCGGCGACCGCACCGGCAGCGCCGCCACCGCTTCGGCTGCGTGCACCCCCACGGCAACGGTCAATCGGGCCTCGTTCAACGAGGGGGCGGTCAATCCATCGGCATCCATCCGGCTGACCTCGTGAGGCGTGTCGTCCAGATGCGCACGGATGACCTGATAGACCTCCTGGTAGGGAGCCGAGTCGTCGCTCAACACCACCGCCACCCGCGCAGCGATGGCCTGCGCCGGGGCGAGGAGCAGACAGGCGAGAACCAGCCCCAGGCGCGCGATGCGGCATAACGCACCCCGCCTGCGCGGCACCCGGACCGTCAAGCCGCCCCCTGCTCCGCACTCCACAGGCAAGTGCCCCTGCTTTCCTTGGCAATCGCCTCCAGCAGGCTTGCGTGTGCCTCCAGCTCGGCATTCGACGCCGGCAGCAGGATGGGCCTGGGCCGTGCATGTGTGACGTCCCGGGCAGCCTGCTCGCTGCGCACGTCCAGTCCGATCGACAGGCTTTCCTGGCCGCGCGTCAGCGCCAGGTACACCGCCGCCAGCAGTTCGCAGTCGAGCAAGGCGCCGTGCAGCGTGCGCGCCGTGTTGTCCACGCCATAGCGTTTGCACAGCGCATCCAGATTGTTGCGCTGGCCGGGGTGCAGGGTCTTGGCCAGCGCCAGGGTGTCGGTCACGCCGTCGCACCAGGTCGCCAACGGCGTCATTTCCAGCAGGCGCAGCTCCATGTTGAGAAAGCCCACATCGAACGGCGCGTTGTGGATGATGAGTTCGGCGCCCTGGATGAAGTCGACGAACTCCCGGGCGATGCCGGCAAAGCGCGGCTTGTCCTGCAGAAATTCGGGGGTGATGCCGTGCACCTGCATCGCCCCGGCGTCGATGTCGCGATCCGGGTTCACATAACGGTGCAGATGGTTGCCGGTGAGCCGCCGGTTGACCATTTCCACCGCCGCCACTTCGATGATGCGATGCCCCTGGCTGGGGTCGAGGCCGGTGGTTTCGGTATCCAGAATGATTTGCCGCATGGTTTCAGCTTCAGTGTTGTTGCGCCTGCAGAACGCCCTGGTTGGCCAGCGCGTCGGCACGTTCGTTTTCGGGGTGGCCGGCATGACCCCGCACCCATTTCCACTCGATGCGGTGCTGCTGGTTCAAGGTATCGAGCCGCTGCCACAGATCCTGGTTCTTCACCGGCTTGCCGTCGGCGGCACGCCAGTTGCGCCGCTTCCAGCCGGGCAGCCATTCGCTGATGCCTTTTTGCACATACTGCGAGTCGGTGTGGACTTCGACCGTGGAGGGACGCTTCAGCAGTTCCAGCGCGCGGATCACCGCGGTCATTTCCATGCGGTTGTTGGTGGTGGCGGCCTCTCCGCCGTAGATTTCCTTGCGGTGTCCGGCCGATACCAGCAATGCGCCCCAGCCGCCGATGCCGGGATTGCCCTTGCAGGCGCCGTCGCTGTATATGTAGATGGTGTCAGCGTTCACGATGGACCCGATACTGTTTGAGATTGATCACCTTGGCCGCGGGCGACAGAAAACGTTGCGTCACCGGCGTTTTCCACTGCGGCAGGATGATGTTCATGCCCTGCACGCGCTTCACCGCCTGCAGAAAATACACGCCGCCGCCCATCGCCCACCAGCGGTCGCCGGCGGGCTCCATGAAGCGCAGCCGCCGCAGCCAGTTTGCGCGGTTGATCGGCGGACGGTAGCAGCACATGCTGCCGGCCGCCACCTCGAGTCCCAGCAACGCCATCCAGTCTTTCACCCGCGAAATATTCAGGAAGCTGCCGTTCCACGGATAACCGCATTCGCCGCCCTGCAGCCTGCGTGCCAGCCCCCACAGGCTGCGCGGATTGAAGCCGGCCAGCACCAGGCGGCCTTCCGGGCGCAGCACGCGCTCGGCCTCGCGCAATACCTGATGCGGATTGGCGCTGAACTCCAGCACGTGCGGCAGCAACAGCAGGTCGAGCGACTGGCTCTCGAACGGCAGGAACATGGAATCGGCCCGTACCTGGGCAGGGGTTTCCACCGCGCACGTCAGCCGCAGCGGAATGCGGCTGTTGCGCAGGAAATCGATCTGCGGCAGTCCCACCTGAACGGCGTTGAAACCGAACACGTCCGACACCGCATGATCGAAATAGCGCCGCTCGCGGAACAGCAAGTGCTTTCCCAGCGGCGTATCGAACCATTCTTCATCCAGCTTGGATAACATAGCCATTCCTCCTGTCCTGCAGCCGCATGTATGTTGACCCTCATCCCCCTGCCCGCATTCGCGGACAACTACATCTGGGTGCTGCACGACGGCCGCCATGCCGTCGCCGTGGATCCCGGCGATCCGGCACCGCTGATTGCATTTCTCGATGCGCATCGGCTCGCGCTGACGGCGCTGCTGATCACCCACCATCACCGCGACCATACTGGCGGCAACGCCCAGTTGCGTCAACGTTACGGCTGTGCCGTGTACGCCCCGGAGAACCCCCGCATTCCCGCCGTCAGCCATCCCCTGCACGGCGGCGATTCGGTGGTGCTGGCCCAGCCGGAGGTGCGTTTCGAGGTTCTTGCCACGCCCGGCCACACGCTCGACCACCTCAGCTACGTCGGCCACGGTTTCCTGTTTTGCGGCGACACCGTATTCGGCTGCGGCTGCGGCAAGCTGTTCGAGGGCAGCCCGGCCATGATGGCCGCCAGCCTCGATGCCATTCTGGCCCTGCCCGATGCTACCCGAGTCTGCAGCGCGCATGAATACACCTTAAGCAATATCGACTTCGCCAAAACCCTGGACGGCCGCAATCCCGCCTTGCTGGAACGCGAACGGCAGGATCGCGCGCGGCGTTCGCGCAATCAGCCCACCCTGCCGTCCACCCTGGCCCAGGAAAAAGCCACCAATCCGTTTCTGCGCTTTCGCGATCCCGACATGACGGCCTTTGCCGCCCGTTACCTGAATCGGCCCCATCCCAGCCCGGCCGAGACCTTCGGCGCCATCCGCGCCGCCAAGGACGCCTGGGACGGTTGACCGCCCCCGTCCGACCGCTTAGGATGGGGGCTTGTTGAGTACGGGAGACCGACTTGCCCGGAATCAAATTGGCCCATCCCCGATCGGCCGGCATCAAATTGAACCGCTTCAGCCTGGCTGTGCTGGCACTGCTCTTTAGCCACCCCGTCATC
Source organism: Thiobacillus sp. 65-1059 (assembly GCA_001897675.1). Taxonomy (GTDB): domain Bacteria; phylum Pseudomonadota; class Gammaproteobacteria; order Burkholderiales; family Thiobacillaceae; genus Thiobacillus. Next base: position 43,435 of record MKUE01000095.1, read on the forward strand.
GCAGCGGAATCCCTCGCCGCCATCCAGACCCTGGAATGGGGCGGCGACGCCGGCAGCAGCGCAGCCGCCGGGGCTCCCCCCGCCAACGCCAGCCAGGACGATGTCTGGCAGCGCATCCGCAACGGCTTCAAGATCGAAGACGCCACGCCAAACCCGCTCGTTGCCGTGCACGAATCCTGGTACGCGGCGCGGCCGGAATCCGTGCGGCGCATCGTCGACCGCGCGCGCCGCTATCTGTTCCACATCGTCGAGGAAGTCGACCGCCGTGCGATGCCGATGGAAATCGCATTGCTGCCGATGATCGAAAGCGCATTCAACCCCACCGCGCTATCGCCGTCCGCCGCCTCGGGCATCTGGCAGTTCATCCCCTCCACCGGCCGTCTCTACGGCCTCAAGCAGGACAACTGGTACGACGGCCGGCGCGACTTCACCGCCGCCACCCAGGCGGCACTCGACTACCTGGGCAAGCTGTATCTCGATTTCGGCGACTGGCAGCTGGCGCTGGCGGCCTACAACTGCGGCGAAGGCTGCGTTGCGCGCGCCATCCAGAAGAACGTCCAGCAGGGACTGCCCACCGATTACGCCAGCCTGGCGCTGCCCAGCGAAACCCGCCATTACGTCCCCAAGCTTCTCGCCATCAAGAACCTGATACGCAATCCCGAACAGTACGGCATCGCCATCGACGCGCTGCCCAACCAGCCCTATTTCGACCAGGTCACCGTCCATGCCAGCATGGACATCCACTCCGCCGCGCGGCTGGCGGGCATGAAAAGCGACGAGTTCATCGCGCTCAACGCCGCCTTTCCGCGCAATCTCATCCGTTCCGATACGCCGGTCAACCTGCTGATTCCGGTCGACAAAGCCGACAAATTCCAGCGCAACCTGGAAACCGCCAGTTGGGACTCCTGGCAGCCCTATACAGCACAAAAGGGCGAACGTCCCGAAGCCATCGCCAAGCGCTTCGATGTCAGCCTTGCCCGTCTCGAAGAACATAACCAGTTTCAGTTGAAACGCGGCAAACTGGTGCGCGCGCAGACCATCCTCGTCCCCGTCAGGGGCCGTGGCGTGGCCGCGGCTCAAAGCGCCGCCCCGGCAACAGCGATAAGCGCAAGCCGGCACCAGGTCGAGCGCGGCGATACGCTGTTCGGCGTGGCCCGCCGTTACGGCCTGAGCGTCGCCCAACTGACCCAGGCCAACCCCGGCCTCGATGGCGGCCTCAAAGCCGGCCAGACCCTGCGCCTGCCCCTGAACGAACAGGCCGCCCGGCAACCCGAAGCCTTCCGCCACGCCGCTTTCAGCCCCCTTCCCGGAAAGCCTGCCGAGCCCGTTCATTACACCGTCAAACGCGGCGACAGCCTGCACGCCATCGCGCAGCGCTTCGACGTCAGCCTAGCCGACCTCAAAACCTGGAATCCGGTTTTCGGCAATGATGACGGCATCCGTGCGGGCCAGCAGATCGTAGTCAAACGCCCCTGAGCCCGCCGCTGGTCCAGCGGCCCTGATCTAAGCCGCCCTAATCGGGCGCAGGCGGCTCATCCGACTTGTCCGACATCACCAGTGCCATGCCGACGGCGGCCAGCACCATCCACAGCACCGCCGCCCAGATGCCCAGCGCATCCGACAGCGGCCCCATGAAAAGCAGCGTCAGCATGGCCACGCCCAAAACCACGTTGCCGATCCAGAAATTGCGACTGCGTTTGCCGGTATTCAATTGACGCTCCATTCAGTAAACGCCTGCCCCTGCGCGGCCACCCAGTGGCAACGCGCCCAGTGCCCGCTGCCCAGCGCGGTTTGATCGGGATAGATTTGCCGGCATATTCCGCTTGCATGCGGGCAACGCGGGTGGAAATGACAGCCGCTGGGCGGATTGAGCGGCGACGGCTGGTCGCCAGCCAGGCGAATCGCGCGCTGCCCGGCCGGCGATTCGATCCGCGGCACGGCACTCACCAGCGCCTGGGCATAGGGATGGCGCGGAGCGCGCAGCACTTGCGCCGCCGGGCCTTGTTCGACGATGCGCCCGAGGTACATCACCGCCACCTCGTGCGCCAGATAATCGACCACGGCGAGGTTGTGGGTGATGAACAGATAGGCCAGACCCAGGCTGTCCTGCAAATCCTTCAGCAGATTCAGTATCTGCGCCTGTACCGAGACGTCGAGCGCGCTGGTCGGTTCGTCGCATATCACCAGTCGGGGCGATACCGCCAGCGCCCGCGCAATCGCAATGCGCTGCCGCTGGCCCCCGGAAAACGCATGCGGATAACGCCCGCCCGCGTCGTCGGGCAGTCCCACCTGGCGCAGCAACAGCGCAACCGCGGCGCGGCGCTGATCAGCCGCCCCCACTCCGAGGGCGTCCATGCCTTCGAGCAGGATGTCCGCCACCCGCATACGCGGATTGAGCGAGCTGAACGGATCCTGGAACACCATCTGCGCCTGTCGCCGCAGGGTGGCGGCATTGCGCGCGGCGACGGTCTCGCCGGCCAGCACGACGCTGCCCGCGGTCGGTTCGATCAGCCGCAGCAGCGCCTTGCCCACGGTGGTCTTGCCGCAGCCGGACTCGCCCACCAGCGCCAGCGTGCGGCCCGGCTGGATCGACAGCGTCACGTCGTCCACTGCGCGCACGTGGCCCACGGTGCGCTGGATGAAGCCGCGCCTGATCGGAAAATACACTTTCAGGCCGTCCACCTGCAGCAGGGCTTGCGCCGCTTGGGTTGAATGCGGCGGCGGCGTCGCCACGGGCGCACTGCGCTGCGGCAGCGCGCCCGCCAGATGGCAGCGCACCCGCTGCTCGCCGATCGCTTGCCAGTCGGGCGATTCGTCGCGGCAGCGCGCAATCGCAAACGGACAGCGCGGCGCAAAGCGGCAGCCACGCATCCGGCCGTCGAGCTTCGGCACCTGGCCGGGAATCGTGGTCAGCCGCGCGCCATCGCCGGAATTCTCTGCAGGACTCCGCACCGCCATGGGCTGCAGCCCGTGCGGAATCGCATGCGGCAGCGCCGCGAACAGCATGCGGCTGTATGGGTGCTGCGGCGACGCGAAAAACGCATCGCGCGTCCCCTCTTCCAGCAATTCGCCGGCATACATCACCCCCACGCGGTCGGCGTTCTCGGCCACCACCCCGAGATCGTGCGTGATCAGCAGCATGCCCATCCGCTTTTCGCTGCGCAGGCTCCGCAGCACGTCGAGCACCTGCGCCTGGATGGTTACGTCGAGCGCCGTGGTCGGCTCGTCGGCGATCAGGAGCCTGGGCTGGCCGGCCAGCGCCATCGCGATCATCGCCCTCTGGCGCAGGCCGCCGGACAGCTCGAACGGATAGCTGTCGAGCCGCCGCAGCGCATCCGGCACCCCCACCGAATCGAGCAGCCCGCGCGCCGCCTCCCGTGCCGCCTGCCCGCTCAGGCCCTGATGCAGGGCGAGCGCTTCGACAATCTGATGCCCCACCTTGACGACCGGATTCAGCGCCAGCATCGGCTCCTGGAAAATCATCGCCATGCCGCCGCCACGCACGCGCCGCATGTCGCGCTCGGGCAGCGCCAGTACATCCTGCCCGTCCAGTTGCACCGCCCCTGCGACGATACGGCCGCCGTCCGGCAGCAGGCGCATCAGCGACAGCGCGGTCATCGACTTGCCGCAGCCGGACTCGCCGAGCAGCGCGTAGGTTTCGCCGGCGACGACATGAAAGGACACGCCATCGACCACGCGCAGGGTATCCGCATCGTGGCCGATTTCGGTGACCAGACCCGCGACCCGCAGCAGGGGCTTCACCGGCGGCCTCCCAGACGCGGGTCGAAGGCGTCGCGCACACCGTCGGCGAACAGGTTGGCGGCAAGCACCAGCGCGAACATGAAGGCGAACGCCGCACCGAGCTGCCACCACACTGCCGGTTCGCGTGCAAGCTCGAGGCGCGCGCCGTTGATCATGTTGCCCCAGCTGTACATGGAGGGATCGACGCCGACGCCGACATAGGACAGCACCGCTTCGGCCAGCACCAGCCCGGAAAAATCCAGGACGACCGCAATCAGCACCAGATGGAACACGTTGGGAAAAATGTGGCGGCTGATGATGCGTGCATTCGATACGCCGAAGGCGCGCGCCGCCTCGACGTAATCGAGCGTGCGCAGCTTGAGCGATTCGCCGCGCAGCAATCGCGCCAGTCCGGTCCAGCTGGTCATGCCCATGATCAGGCACAGCGCCAGCAGGCGAATGTCGGCGCGCGCGGCGGCGGTGTCGAACAGTTCGGGGTTGGATTCGATGTAGACCTGCACGATCAGCACGGCAGCCGCAATCAGCAGCACGCCCGGGATCGAGTTGAGCACGGTATAGAGGTACTGGATCGCGTCGTCCACCCAGCCGCGAAAATACCCCGCCGCGATGCCCAGGCCGATCGCCAGCGGCAGTGTGACCAGCGTGGTCAGCGTACCGATCACCAGGCCGGTGCGGATGCTTTTGAGGCTGATGTAGAGCACGTCCTGTCCGACCTTGTCGGTGCCGAGCACATGATAGCCGGACGCCAGCTGCGCCATCGCGCCGCCCAGCATGAGTAGCAGCGCCAGCATGCCGACGAGCGTGCGGCCGGGCCAGTTCAAGCCGCCCTGTCGCCATCTTGCAAGCCATGTGCCGACGGGCAGCCGCAGCCGGCGTGCCTGCCAAGCAGCCAGGCCGGCGAACAGCAGCAGGCCGGCGAGGGCGCCCTGCGCGGCGCCGGCAAGGCTGCGCCGCGCGATGTCGGATGCCCGGTCGCCGGCGTGCTGCAGATGCGCGCCGCCATATTGCAAGCGCGGATAATCGCGCACCGCCACGCCATCCCGCTCGACGAATTCCATGGCGTACAACTGCATCGCCAGCGGCGCCGAATAGGTTTTTTCCTGCCGGGTGCGCAGGCCGCCCACCAGCGCGTCGAACGCGCTCATCACCTCGACCGAATACTGCGGCTTGTCGGCCGGGCTGTCGGGCAGCCGTTGCCGGTAATGCAGCGAATCGAGCAGGCCGATGACGACGAAGACGCCCAGCACCAGAGCCGCCCCCATCGCCATCGGGCGCTGTGCCACGGCCTCCCACGGAGCGCGCAGATGGTCGTGGCGACGGATGAACCAGGCCAGCGCCAGCACGCCCGCCAGCAGTGCAAAAATCAGCGCATCGGTCCACAGGATCACGGGCATGAAACTCATTGCAGCCTCACCCGCGGATCAGCCCACGAATAGGAAATGTCGGTGAGAATGAGACCGACGATGTAGAGAAAGGAACCCAGAAACACCATCGCGCGCACCACGGCGAAATCCTGCGCCTGGATCGCGTCGATGGTGTAGCTGCCGAGCCCCGGGATGCCGAAGAAGGACTCGGTGATCAGGCTTCCCATGAACAGCAGCGGCAGCACCACCACTGCGCCGGTGAGGATCGGGATCATGCCGTTCTTCAGCACGTGGTGAAACAAGACCCGGATTTCGGACAAGCCCTTGGCGCGCGCGGTGCGCACATAGTCCTTGCCGATTTCCTCGAGGAAGATCGTGCGGTACCAGCGCGCGCCGCTGCCGATTCCGGCCGCCACGCTGACCAATACCGGCAGCAGGATGAACCTGAGTCCGTCGATGCCGCCGGCAAAGCCCGAAATCGGCAGCAGGTTCCACAATTTGGCGATGAAATACTGCCCGGCGATGATGTAGAACAGGCCCGAGATCGACATCAGCACCACGCACAGCACCACCCCCCACAGGTCGAGGTAGGTGGCACGGAAAAACACCATCAACAAGGCGAAGGTGATGTTGGCCAGCAAGCCGATGACGAACACCGGCAGCGCGATCGCCAGACTCGGCCCCATGCGGGTGCGGATTTCGTTGCCGATGTCGCGGCCGTCGTCGCTTTTGCCGAACTTGAAGACGAACATCGCCGCCGAGTGCTGGAAGAAAATCGTGTCGGTGAACTGCGCGCTGCCCGTTGCCTCCGCATTCAGCAGCAGCGGCTTGTCGTAGCCGTGCTCGGCCTTCCAGCGCTCGATCGCCTCCGGCGTCACGTGCTTGACGCCGAGTTGCAGCCGCGCCATGTCGTCCGGCGTGTTGACGACGAAAAACAGCGCAAAGGTCAGCAGGTTGACCCCGATGAGGATCGGGATCGCGTACAGCAGGCGGCGCAGGATATAGGCGAACATCAGGCGGTCTTTCGTTCATGCCGCCGCCACGCGATCGCTGCCGGCGCGATCACGGCCGCCAGCGCAGCGGCCAGCAGCACCATCGGCCACAGCACCGGGCGGTTCCATTCTGCGCGCCGGGCTTCGCGCACGGCAGCGTCGATACGGCGGTATTTGAGGGTGTTGTTCGCCATCAGGTTGGGTTTGACGTTATGCACCCAGCCGTGGCGCAGGCCGAAGGCCTTGGGGTGATAGGCGAAGATCCACGGCGCATCGCGGCGCACGACGTCGAGCATGGCGTCGATCACCTGCTGGCGCGCGGGGCCGTTGTCCATGTCCTTCATGCGCTCGAACAGGCGGTCGAACTCGGGGTTGTCGTAGTTGGCGGCATTCTCGCCGCCGCTGCCGACTTTCTTGTGCGGGCCATAGAGCAGGAAGAAGAAATTTTCCGGATCGGGGTAGTCGGCATTCCAGCCCCATTCGAACAGCTGGGCATTGCCCTTGCGGATCTTGTCCTGAAAACGGTTGTAGTCGGTGCCGCGCACCACCAGCTGCACATTGAGCTTGTCGAGCTGCTTCTTCATCCAGTCGAGCCGCGACTTGGCATCGGGGCCGGATGCCATGGTGTCGAAATACAGCACCAGCGGTTCGCCCGTCTTCGCGTTGCGGCCGTTCGGATAGCCCGCCTCGGCCAGCAGGCGGCGCGCGGCCTCGAGCGGGCGGCGCGCGATCTTGCCGTCGCGCGCTTCGTAGACATAGGGGTTCAGTCCGGCCACGCCTTCGACATAGCCAAACAATCCCGGCGGAATCGGCCCCTGCGCGGGAATACCGCGGCCATTGAGGAAAATGGAAATGAACTCGTCATAGTCGAATGCGATGGACAGCGCCTGGCGCAATTTGCGGCGGTCTTCGCCGAGGCCGCCCACCACCGGGTCGAGCATGTTGAAACCGACATACCACAGGGACGCCGCCACGGTAGTGACGAGGCCGATGCCCTTGGCGCGCATGGAATCGGTGAGCTGCGGATCGCCGCCGGCGGAGAACTTCACGGCCTGGTCGAAGCTGTCGGAGCTGATGCCGGAGCTGTCGTAATAACCCTGCAGAAACTTGCTCCAGTAGGGAATGGTTTCCTTTTCCAGGCTGAACACGGCTTCGTCCACCAGCGGCAGGCGCTTGCCGGCGTCGGCCAGCAACCCTGCCTGCCTGTCTTCGTCGCCGCCTTCCGCCGGATAGGTTTCGCCGTGGTAGTGCGGATTCCTTTTCAGCACCATGCGGCGATTGGGATCGTTTTCCGCCAGGTAATACGGCCCGGTCCCGACCGGCTGCCAGTCGAGCGTGAGATTGCGCTCGGCCAGGCCTGGCTGGGCATAGAAGACGTCGGCTTCCCATGGAATCGGCGCAAAAAACGGCATTGCCAGCCAGTAGATGAACTGCGGATATTTGCCTTTGACATGGATGCGGTAGGTGTAGCGGTCGACGACCTCCGCCCCTTCAAGGATAAAATCGTCGAGGTTCAGCGCTGCAGCGGGGCGGGATTGAGCCGCCTTTTCCAGCGCCGCACCCAGCGCCTTCAGGCCGACGATGTGTTCGGCCATCAGGCCAAAAATCGGCGAACTCAGCCGCGGATTGGCGAGGCGCTTGATCTGGTACACATAATCGGCAGCCACCAGTTCGCGTGTGCCGCTGTGCTCAAAGTCCTGGATCCGGGTTTTTCCGGCGGCGTCCGCGGCGGTGAGCGCATGGTAGCGGTAGCGCCCCGCCGCATCGCGGGCGAATGCCGGGTGCGGCTGGTATTGGATGCCGGGGCGGATACGGATTTCATACACGCTCTTTGCAATGCGCGCAGAGGGCGCATCGTCCGGCAGCGCATGCCCCGCTGCGTCGAAATAGCGCGCCTGGGGCACCGCATCCGCAGTGAGCGGAATCAGCGTGTAAGGGCGCTTGAGAAAGTGATACTGCAGCGGCGGCTCGTAAATCTGGCCGGTGAACTCGATTTCGTTCGCGCTGTAGGAGCGCGCCGGATCGAGATGCTTGGGGCGTTCGGAAAACGCGCTGTACAGGATGTTGGCGTTGGCCGGGCTGCCCGGATAGGGGTTGTTCCAGCTGTCGGAGCAGCCCGCCAGCCACCCCAGCCCTAGCCCCAGCAGGCCCAGTTTGAGGAAAATCGTGCCTGTGCGCGTCATGCCGCAAGTGTACCCAAGCGCGTCCGCAACGTCAGCCGTTATAATCGGCGGCAATTCAATTCTTTCGAGACCATTATGGGATTTCTTGCAGGAAAGCGTTTGCTCGTCACCGGCGTCATTTCCAACCGTTCGATTGCGTATGGCATCGCTGCCGCGTGCAAGCGCGAAGGCGCCGAACTCGCCTTCACCTACCAGGGCGAGCGCATCAAGGATCGGGTCAGCGAATTCGCCAAGGAATTCGGCTCCGACCTGGTGTTCCCGTGCGACGTCGGCAGCGACGAGCAAATCGATGCCCTGTTTGCCGAACTCGGCAAACACTGGGACGGCCTCGATGGCCTGGTGCACTCGATCGCCTACGCACCGAAGGAAGCCCTGGCCGGCGATTTCCTCTCTGCGGTCACCCGGGAAAACTTCCGCATCGCGCACGACATCAGCTCCTACAGCTTCGCCGCACTGGCCAAGGCCGCGTTGCCGATGATGGAGGGCCGCCAAGCGGCACTGCTGACGCTGTCGTATCTCGGCGCGATTCGCTCCGTTCCCAACTACAACGTCATGGGCCTGGCCAAGGCCAGCCTCGAATCCAGCGTGTACTACATGGCGCAGAGCCTCGGCCCCAAGGGCATCCGCGTCAATGCGCTATCGGCCGGACCGATCAAGACGCTGGCCGCCAGCGGCATCGCCAACTTCGGCGAGAAGCTCGACCTGGTCGCCAAGAACGCGCCGCTGCGCCGCAACGTAACGATCGAAGAGGTCGGCAACGCCGCCGCCTTCCTGCTCTCCGACCTGGCGTCTGGCATTACCGGCGAAATCACCTACGTCGACGCCGGCTTCAATTCCACCGCCGGCGCCGAGAGCTGATCTGAACTTTCCCACAATAAAAAACGCGCTTTGAATGCGCGTTTTTTATTGCGGCTACGCGATGGCTCATCTTCCCTCGATCGCGTTGGGCTGGACTTTCACTTTCAGGCCGGCGGTAATCAGCGCAACCATCGCTTTCATGTCCGCACGCTGCTGCGCCTGCGTGACGCCGGCTTCGATCGACGACAGCAACATCGGATCCAGCGCCGGCGCATCCAGCACACGGCTCACGCGTACGATGCGATACGAGCCGTCGGCGCGGGCGAAGCCGGTGTAGGCCGGCAGTTTGTCCGTGCCGACGCGGAATACCGCTTTGGCCTCGGCCGCATCCAGCACGGCGGAAGGTTGGCGCCCGACGATCTGGAAAGCCGACCAGTTCAATCCCGCTTCGTCGCCTTTTGCCAGTGCCTTGAGGGTGGCTTCAGCCTTTTGCGCCAGCAAACGCATGCTCTGCTCGGTGCGCAGCCTGGTCTCGATCGCCTGCGACGCCTCGGTCAGCGGGCGCAGGCGGGCCGGGCGATGCTCCACCACCCGTGCAGCGACCAGAGTGCCTGGCTGCACTTCAATGGCTTCGGTATTCTGCCTGGATTTGATCGACTCCGGGCTGAACAGCGCGGACGACAGGGCGGCATGATTGAAAGGCGGCGGCGCAGTCTTGGCCGTCATCCAGCCGCTTTGCCGAACCGTCAGCTTGGCAGCGGCAGCGGCGGGCTGCAACGACTGAGCGTTCTCGTACACCAGATTGCTGAAGCTGTCGGCCATGTCGGCGAAGGCTTTTTGTGCCTGCTGCTTGCGCAGTTCGCTCACAACCGCTGCGCGCACCTCGGCTAGCGGCGCGGTCTGGGCAGGCTGAATGCCATCCAGGCGGATGATGTGATAGCCGAAATCGCTTTCCACCGGTCCGCGGATTTCATTGGGTTTCATGCTGAACACGGCATCTTCGAAGGATTTGACCATCATGCCGCGGCCAAAGCTGCCCAGGCTGCCATCCTGCGCGGCCGATCCCGGATCCTGCGACTGGCTGCGCGCCAACTCGGCAAAACGCTGCGGGTTTTTCTGCAGGGTTTGCGCCAGTTCGGCCGCTTTCGCCTTGGCTTTGGCACGCGAGGCCGCATCCGCATTTTTATCTGCAGCAATCAGGATGTGACTCGCACTGCGCTGTTCCGGCTGCCCGAACTGGGCGGCATGGGAAGCGTAGTAATCCGCCACGGCCTGCTCGCTCACCGCGATGCCCGCCGCCACACTCGCCATATCGAGCACCAGATATTCGGCGCGGATCTGCTCGGGTTCGGTGAACTCGGCCTTGTTGGCGGCGTAGTAACGCTCCACGTCGGCGGGCGTCACCCTGATCTGCGGCGCCACCGCGGAAGCCGGCAGATCGACCCAGGCAATTTCACGCTGTTGCGCCACCAGGCGGGCAATCTGAGCCAGCGATGTGCCGGACGCGAAGGCCGCAAGCGAAACCGGACTGGCAATGGCCTCCAGCATGAAAGCCTGGCGCAATTCATTTTCAAACTGGGCGGGCGTGCGGCCATTCTGGCGCAGCACCGCCTCATACCGCTGCTGCGAAAACTTGCCGTCCTGCTGGAAGGCCGGGATCTGCGCCAGCACCGACGCAATATAGGCATCGGGCGCCAGGAACTTGAGCTTTTGCGCATCCTGCAGCAAGGCTTTACGCTCGACAAGGCTGTCGAGAACCTGCTTGCGGAAGTTTGCCGTTTCGGTGACGGCGGGGTCGAACGCAGGGCCGAGTGCCTCGCGCATGCGGTCGCTCTGTGCCTGGATCTCCCGGGTCAGCTCTTCACGCGAAATCCCCACGTCGCCGACCTCGGCAACCATGCCGCCGCTGTTGTCGCCCTTCATGTAGGAATCCACGCCAAACAAGGCGAAGGTGATTGCGATCAAGGCCAGTATGACTTTGGCCAGCCAACCCTTTGCATGCTTGCGGATTGCTTCGAGCACGGTCATCAACTCCAGAAAAAACAACAGCGCGAATTTTCGCGCACTTTGCGCCTTACGTCTCGCCCGGCGCGATTAATTAAAAGTTGCGCATGGACAAATTCAACCGATGCGGCAAATAAAAAACCCCTGAAATAAAAAAAGGCGAACTTGCGTTCGCCTTTTTGATGTTGGCGGAGTGGACGGGACTCGAACCCGCGACCCCCGGCGTGACAGGCCGGTATTCTAACCAACTGAACTACCACTCCCTGATGCTACAAAAACCATCCTACTTAAAATCTTACCAAGCTACTTCCCTGCTGGTGGGTGCTGAGGGGCTCGAACCCCCGACATTCGCCTTGTAAGGGCGACGCTCTACCAGCTGAGCTAAGCACCCGACAAAGACCAAGATTCTACAACAGATTTTCCGATCTTGCCAAATGCAATCGCATTTTTTATTAATTGATGGCGTCCTTCAGGCCCTTGCCGGCACGGAACTTCGGCACTTTGGCAGCCTTGATCTTGATGCTCGCGCCCGTGCGCGGATTGCGGCCTGTACGCGCGGCGCGCTTGCCGACATAAAAGCTGCCAAAACCCACCAGCGTCACCATGTCACCCTTCTTCAGCGCTTTCTTGACAGCTTCAACCGTTGCATCCAGTGCGCGACCGGCTGCTGCCTTGGAAATATCAGCCGAGTCGGCAATGGCATCGATCAATTCGGATTTGTTCACGTGTTGTCCCCTTCACTCAAGTGGCACAGGAAAACCCTGTGGGCGCTTTTATAGCAACCCGCAAAACCTTGTGTCAAGCGGTTTTCCGGGCTATCGACAAATAAATCCCGCGACTGGCGCGGGATTCCGGCGAGTGACGGGAAAATACTCAGTGTTTGAGCGCCGCGGCGGAGGTCCCTCCCTCTTCCGGAACGGCAATCGCCGGCGTTTCCGCTTCCGGTTCATCCTGCAAGGGCTCGGGCGTGTGCTCCAAGGCCAATTCAAGAACCTGGTCGATCCACTTGACCGGATGAATGTCGAGTTTGTTCTTGATGTTGTCGGGAATCTCGGTCAGATCCTTGACGTTCTCCTGCGGGATCAGCACCGTCTTGATTCCGCCACGATGCGCAGCCAGCAGCTTTTCCTTCAAGCCGCCGATCGGCAGCACTTCTCCACGCAGCGTGATCTCGCCGGTCATCGCAACGTCCGCGCGCACCGGGATTCCGGTGAGGATCGACACCATCGAGGTGCAGATTGCGATGCCCGCAGACGGCCCGTCTTTCGGCGTCGCGCCTTCCGGCAGATGAATATGGATATCGCGTTTCTGGTAGAAATCTTCCTGGATACCCAGCTTGCGAGCGCGTGAACGCACCACGGACAGCGCCGCCTGTATGGATTCCTGCATCACCTCGCCGAGCTTGCCGGTGGTCGTCATCTTGCCGCGCCCAGGCAGAGCAACCGCCTCGATGGTCAGCAACTCGCCGCCGACCTCGGTCCAGGCCAGGCCTGTCACCTGTCCCACCTGGTTGTTCTTTTCCGCGATGCCGAAGCTGAAACGCCGCACGCCGAGGTATTTTTCCAGATTGCGCGACGTGACCAGGATCTTGGTGCTCTGCTTCTTCAGCAACAGGGCCTTGACCGCCTTGCGGCAGATTTTTGAAACCTCGCGTTCCAGGCTGCGCACGCCGGCCTCGCGCGTGTAATAGCGCACGATATCGCGCAACGCCGACTCGGCAATGGCGAGTTCGCCTTCCTTGATGCCGTTGACCTTGAGTTGCTTGGGCACCAGATAGCGCTCGGCAATGTTGATTTTCTCGTCCTCGGTATAACCCGACAGACGGATCACCTCCATCCGGTCGAGCAACGGCGCCGGCAGATTGAGCGAGTTGGCCGTGGCGACGAACATCACGTCGGAGAGGTCGTACTCGACTTCGATGTAATGATCCTGGAAAGTATGGTTCTGCTCGGGGTCGAGCACCTCCAGCAGCGCCGACGACGGGTCGCCGCGGAAGTCCTGCCCCATCTTGTCGACTTCGTCGAGCAGGAACAGGGGATTCTTCACTCCGACCTTGGTCAGGCTTTGCAGGATCTTGCCCGGCATCGAGCCAATGTAGGTGCGGCGATGGCCGCGAATCTCGGATTCGTCGCGCACGCCGCCCAGCGCCATGCGGACGAACTTGCGATTGGTCGCGCGGGCGATTGACTGGCCGAGCGAGGTCTTGCCGACGCCAGGCGGCCCCACCAGGCAGAGAATCGGCGCCTTCACCTTGTCGACGCGCTGCTGCACGGCGAGGTATTCCAGGATGCGCTCCTTGACCTTGTCGAGACCGTAGTGGTCCTGGTCGAGGACTTTCTCGGCTTTCACCAGGTCCTTGCTGATCTTGGTTCTCTTTTTCCACGGCAGGCCGACCATGGCTTCGATATAGCTGCGAATCACGGTGGCTTCGGCCGACATCGGCGACATCATGCGCAGCTTTTTCAGTTCGCCCATGGCTTTGGCTTCAGCCTCCTTGGACATGCTGGCATCCTTGATGCGCTTCTCCAGCTCCTCCAGCTCGGCGCCCTCTTCGATGTCGCCCAGTTCCTTCTGGATCGCCTTGACCTGTTCATTCAGGTAGTACTCGCGCTGGCTTTTCTCCATCTGCCGCTTGACACGGCCACGGATGCGCTTTTCGACCTGCAGGATGTCGAGTTCGCCTTCCAGCAGGCCGAGCAGATGCTCAAGGCGCTTGTTGACGCCGATCATCTCCAGCACTTCCTGCTTCTGCTCCAGTTTCAGCGGCAGATGCGCGACGATGGTATCGGCCAGACGGCCGCCTTCGTCGATGCCCGAGAGCGAGGTAAGGATTTCCGGCGGAATTTTCTTGTTCAGTTTGACGTACTGGTCGAACTGAGTGAGCAAGGCGCGGCGCATGGCCTCGACCTCGACCAGTTCCTCGCCCTCGGCAGGCAGAATTTCGGCGCGCGCAGCGAGATGGGTGCCGGTATCGGTCACCTCCAGCACGCGGGCGCGCTGATTCCCCTCCACCAGAACCTTGACGGTGCCATCGGGCAGCTTCAGCATTTGCAGCACGGTGGCCACGCTGCCGGTATCGTAGAGATCCTCCGGCGTGGGATCGTCCTGGGCAGCCGTCTTCTGGGCGACCAGGAGAATGCTCTTGCCGGACTCCATCGAGGTTTCGAGCGCCTTGATCGATTTGGGCCGGCCGACAAACAAGGGGATGACCATGTGTGGGAACACCACCACATCCCTAAGCGGCAACAGCGGCAGATCGACCTGTTCCTTGGATACGTTGTCGCTCATCATGATTTCCTGGTAAGGGTTTGAGGAAAGGATGCGCGGCATTCAACCACGCTCATCCACAATTGGGGGGCATAGTTTGGAATTCAAGATGGCTGACAGGTTCCCCGCCAGCCATCGGTTCAAGCTCCGGCGGCCAGCGGCTGGTCGCCCTGCTCGGAGTAGATCAACAAGGGTTTGCCTTCGCCGTTGATCAGGCCATTGTCCACGACCACCTTGCTGACCCCCTTGAGCGAAGGCAGGTCGTACATGGTGTCGAGCAGGGCATGCTCGATGATCGAACGCAGGCCGCGCGCACCGGTGCGGCGATTCAGCGCACGCTTGGCGATGGCGTTGAGCGCATCGTCGCGGAATTCGAGTTCGACGCCTTCCATCTTGAAAAGCTTGGCGAACTGCTTGGTCAGTGCGTTCTTCGGTTCGGTCAGGATCTGCACCAGCGCGGCTTCGTCGAGCTCATCCAGCGTCGCCACCACTGGCAAACGCCCGACGAATTCCGGGATCAGGCCGTATTTGATGAGATCTTCAGGCTCAACCTGGTGCAGCAATTCGGCGTCGCGCTTGGTCTCGTCGACATTCTTCACCTGCGCGCCGAAACCGATGCCGCCTTTCTCGGTGCGGCCACGGATGACCTTTTCCAGCCCGCTGAACGCACCACCGCAAATGAACAGGATATTGCTGGTGTCGACCTGAACGAATTCCTGATTCGGATGCTTGCGCCCCCCCTGCGGCGGAATCGAAGCAGTGGTGCCCTCGATCAGCTTCAGCAATGCCTGCTGCACGCCTTCGCCCGACACATCGCGGGTGATCGAAGGGTTGTCGGCCTTGCGCGAAATCTTGTCGATTTCGTCGATATAAACGATGCCTTGCTTAGCCTTGTCGACATCGTAATCGCACTTCTGCAGCAGCTTCTGGATGATGTTCTCGACATCCTCGCCGACGTAGCCGGCTTCGGTCAGCGTGGTGGCATCGGCGATCACGAAGGGCACGTTCAGGAGCCGCGCCAGCGTCTGCGCCAGCAGGGTCTTGCCCGACCCGGTGGGGCCGATCAGCAGAATATTGCTCTTCGCCAACTCGACTTCGCCGCTGCCGGAATTGCTGCGCAGGCGTTTGTAGTGATTGTAGACCGCTACGGCGAGCGCCTTCTTGGCCTGCCCCTGGCCGATCACATACTGATCGAGAATGCCGCTGATTTCATGCGGCGTCGGCAGGTCGGAGCCTGCGCTCTTCTGGCTGTCGGCCTGCTGGATTTCCTCGCGAATGATGTCGTTGCACAATTCGACGCATTCATCGCAGATGAACACCGACGGCCCGGCAATCAGCTTGCGCACCTCGTGCTGGCTCTTGCCGCAGAAGGAGCAGTAAAGAAGTTTGTCGCTCGAGCCTTTGTCTGCCATGCCAGTTCCTTGCTTAATTGCCTGATGCTTCGTTGCGGTTGGTCAGCACCTTGTCGACCAAGCCGTAGCTTACCGATTCGTCCGCGCTCATGAAGTTGTCGCGATCGGTATCGCGCTCGATCGCCTCCAGGCTCTGCCCGGTATGCTTCGCCAGCATGCCGTTGAGACGCGCCTTCAGATACAGGATTTCCTTGGCGTGGATTTCGATATCCGACGCCTGCCCCTGGAAGCCGCCCAGCGGCTGGTGGATCATCACGCGCGAGTTGGGCAGGCAGTAGCGCTTGCCCTTGGTGCCCGCGGTCAGCAGGAACGCCCCCATGCTCGCCGCCTGGCCAATGCACAACGTGGACACGTCCGGCTTGATGAACTGCATGGTGTCGTAGATCGCAAGACCGGCGGAAACCGAACCGCCGGGCGAGTTGATGTAGAAATAGATGTCCTTGTCGGGATTTTCCGACTCCAGGAACAGCATTTGCGCAACTACCAGGTTGGCCGTCGCGTCGTTCACCGGGCCAACCAGGAAAATCACCCGCTCCTTGAGGAGACGCGAGTAAATGTCGTAGGCGCGTTCGCCACGGCCGCTTTGCTCGACGACCATGGGAACCAGTCCCAGCCCCTGCGGTTCGAAGGGCCGCGAATTGGAAATACCGCGTTCAAAATCAATGCGCATCAGGCACGTCCCATCAATTCTTCAAAGGAGGTTGTCACGTCTTCCACTTGGGCCTGACCTGCGACCCATGCTACCACATTCTCTTCCAGCGCCAGGGACTCGATCTCCTGCATCCGCTGCGGGCTCTGGTAGTACCACTGCACCACCTGTTCCGGCTCCTCGTAGCTCTGCGCCTGCTCCTGGATCAGGGCGCGAATCTGCTCCGGTTGCGCCACCAGCTTGTTCGCCTGCACGATCTCGGCCAGGATCAATCCGAGGCGCACGCGTCGCTCGGCCTGTCCGGTAAACATATCGGCAGACAGCTTCATGGTCTGAACCCCGCGCGACTGCATATCGGCCTCGGTCATCTTCTGCAGACGGTCGGTTTCCATCGCCACCAGGCTCTGCGGCAGATCCAGCGTGCTTTTCTGCAGCAGCAGTTCCATCGCCTGCTCTTTCAGCTTCGCCTGCACGCGGCGTTTCACTTCGCGTTCCAGATTGGTCCTGACCTCGGCCTTGAGTTTCTCGACGTCACCGTCCTCGACTCCCAGCGCCTTGGCAAACTCCGCATTCAGCGGCGGCAGCACAGGAGCCTGCACGTCCTTGACCTGCACCTCGAAATGCGCGGCCTTGCCGGCGAGTTCCTTGGCGGCATACTCGGCCGGGAAAGTCAGATCGAAACCCTTGCTGTCGCCCGCCTTGAGCCCGGTCAGGCTCTGTTCGAAATCCTTCAGCAAACGGCCTTCGCCGATTACCGCGGCAAAGTCTTCGCCCTGGCCGCCTTCGAATGCCGCGCCATCCACCGTGCCCTGATAGTCGAATTTGACCAGGTCGCCTTCCATTGCGGCCCGATCGGCCGTCTCGAAGCTGCGGCGCTGCTTCTGCAGCACTTCCAGCGTCTTTGCGACATCGGCCTCGCCCAGGTTCACGACGGGGCGGCTGAGCTTGCCGGTATTCAGCACGTCGATCTTCACTTCAGGATAGACCTCAAAGCTGGCGCTGAAAATCATTTCCGTTGCCGCCGCCTGCCCCGCCTTCGGCTCGAAACGCGGATAACCCGCGATTCTCAACTGGTGGGCCTGCACGGCCTCGCCAAAGCGGGACTGCAGGGTTTCACCCAGCACTTCCTGGCGCACGCCAGGGCCGTGCTGACGCACCACTGCACTCAGCGGCGCCTTGCCGGGACGGAAACCATCCATCTTGACGTTGCGTGCCAGGCGCTTCAGACGGCTCTGCACTTCGGTTTCCAGCTGATCCATGGGCACGCTGATATCCAGGCGCCGGGCCAGACCTTCGAGAACTTCAAGATTTGCTTGCATCAAAATACTTCCTGGCTGAATTGAAATGTAAGGGTGAACGGCATAAAGCCGATGGTGCGAAAGGGGGGACTCGAACCCCCACGCCTTGCGGCGCTGGAACCTAAATCCAGTGCGTCTACCAATTCCGCCACTCTCGCGGCTTAGCCGCAAAACTATCGACCAATAAGTGTAATATAATCAAAGCGATGCTGTCACCCAAGCAAGCCCGGCATCCAGCCTAAGTCATTATTCCCATTCCGTTTTTTTGTTGCCGGTGCCGGTCGATCACTACGAAAACTTCCCCGTCGCATCCTGGTTGCTGCCCAAACGGCTGCGCAAACCGGTCGAAGCCATCTACCGGTTTGCCCGCACGGCGGACGATATTGCCGACGAAGGCGACGCCCCCGCAGCAACGCGCCTCGAGCAGCTGGCGGCATACCACACCGAACTGGATCGCATCGAACGCGGCGAGACCTCAAGCCATCCGGTTTTTGTGCCGCTGGCTGCCGCGATCCGCGATCACGCCATTCCGATCGCACCGTTTCGCGACCTGCTGTCGGCGTTTGCGCAGGACGTGGAAAAAAAACGCTACGCCGACTTCGGCGAGGTCATGGACTACTGCCGCCGCTCGGCCAACCCGGTGGGGCGCCTGATGCTGCACTTGTACGGCGACCATGACCCGCGCCATCTGGCTTATTCGGACGCCATCTGCAGCAGTCTGCAACTGATCAATTTTTTGCAGGACATCGCGGTCGATTACCGGAAAGACCGTATTTACCTGCCACAGGATGAACTCGCCGCGCACCGCGTCAGCGAAACGCAGATCGCGCAGGGCGACACACGCGGTTTGTGGCACATGCTGATGCACAAGCAGATCGAACGCGCGCGCAGGCTGCTGCAGGCCGGCGCACCGCTCGGCCGGGCGCTCAAGGGGCGCATCGGGCTGGAGCTGCGCGTGACCATTCGCGGCGGCGAAACCATCCTGCGCAAACTGCATGCCGACCCCGGCTGCGTATTCAACGATCGTCCGGTGCTGACCAGGAAGGACTGGATCATCATGCTCGCGCGCGGGCTCTACTGATATGGACAATCACCAGTACTGCCAGGAACGCGCTGCCGCCAGCGGCTCCAGCTTCTATTACAGCTTCGTTTTCCTGCCGCAGGACACGCGGCGTGCGATCACCGCGTTTTACGCCTTGTGCCGCGAACTCGACGACGTGGTGGACGAATGCCATGAAAGCCGGCTCGCCCTGGCCAAGCTCGACTGGTGGCGCGAGGAAATCATGCGCTTTGCGGCAGGTGTGCCGGAACATCCGGCCACCCGCGCCCTCATCGATACCGCGCAAGGCCGCAACGCTCCCTCCGCCCTGCTGCTGGAAATCGTCGACGGCATGGCGATGGACCTGGAGCACTTGCGCTACCCCGACTTCAAGTCCCTCAATCTGTACTGCTATCGCGTGGCAGGCGTGGTGGGCGAAGTCGCGGCAGCGATTTTCGGCGGGCCGCGCAGCGCGGACGATCGCGCGGTTCGCCGTTATGCGCACGAACTGGGGCTCGCGTTCCAGCTCACCAACATCATTCGCGACGTCGGCGAGGACGCGCGACGCGGACGGATCTATCTGCCGCAGGATGAACTCGCACGTTTCGGCGCGCGCGAAGCCGACATCCTGCGTGGCGTGGCCACCCCCGCATTCCAGGCGCTGATGCAGTTCCAGTTCGAACGCGCCGCAGCCTGTTACGAGCGCGCGTTCGCCGCGCTCCCCGCCAGCGCGCGCCACGCGCAGCGCCCGGGGCTGGTGATGGCGGCGATTTATCGCACCTTACTGAATGAAATCCGGCGCGCCGAATTCCCCGTATTGCGCGCGCGCGTCTCGCTCACGCCAGTGCGCAAGCTGTGGCTGGCCAGCAAGACCTGGCTGTTTCCATGACCGCCCGTGTCGCGGTGATCGGCGGCGGCTGGGCGGGCTGCGCCGCCGCGCTGACGCTGGCCGAGGCGGGGGTCGACGTCACCCTGTTCGAAGCCAGCCGCACTCTGGGCGGCCGCGCGCGCGCGGTCGAGCTCGCCGGCCGGCCGCTCGACAATGGCCAGCACATCCTGCTCGGCGCATATGCTCAGACGCTTCGGCTGATCGAGCGCCTGCGCCCCGCCGCCGCCCGCGACGGCTTGTGGCGCCTGCCGCTGACCCTTAGCCAGCCGCCGGACTTCAGCCTCGCCTGCCCGCGCCTGCCGGCGCCGCTGCATTTGCTGGCGGGGCTGCTCGGTGCACGGGGACTGGGCTGGCGCGACAAGCTCGCCGCCGCACGCTGGGCCTATGCGCTGCTGCACGAAACGGCCGCGCCGGATCAGCTAAGCGTCAGCCAGCTCACCCGCTCCCAGCCCGAGACACTGCGCCGCCTGCTATGGCATCCGCTGTGCATATCGGCCCTCAACACGCCGCCGGAAACGGCCAGCGCCAAGGTTTTCCGCGACGTCATCCGCGCCGCTTTCGGCGGGCGCAATCATGATAGCGACCTGCTGTTGCCGCGCTGCGACCTGACTGCCCTGTTCCCTGCACCCGCTGCCGCGCGCCTGATCGAACGCGGCGGCCAAGTGCGCCTGGCTTGCCGGGTAACCGCGCTCGATGCCACCGCGGATGCCGTCACCTTGAGCACGCGCGACGGGTCGACCGCCTACAGCCACGTCATCCTCGCCGTCGCGCCGCAACATCTGGCGGGCTTGGCTGCCCCGATCCCCGCGCTCGAACCGGTGGCGCGCGAAGTGTCGGCCTACGGCTATCAACCGATTGCCACCGGCTACGTTCAGTACGACCCGGCTTTCCGGCTGGCCAAACCACTGTTTGCCCTGGCGGACGGCCCCGCGCAGTTTGTGTTCGACCGCGGCCAGAGCCACGACCAGGCAGGGCTGCTGGCGTTTGTTGCCAGCACCGCCGCGCATCTGCCCGCGGACTGGCTGGATCAGGCCGAAGCCCAGTTGCAGCGGATCGCCCAGCCCGGCCCCGCACAGTGGCGCAAAAGCATCGTCGAAAAACAGGCAGGCTACGCCTGCGTCCCCAACCTGAAACGCCCTGCCGTCCGCACCGCGCACCTGCGCATATTCCTGGCGGGCGATTACACTGCCGGGCCTTACCCCGCCACGCTCGAAAGTGCAACCGTGAGCGGAGTACAATCGGCCGGCGCTTTACTTGAACAGCTATGAAAAACTATCTCCCCCGCCCTGACCTGCTCGCAGGTCGTGTCATTCTCGTCACCGGCGCCAGCTCGGGCCTCGGCCGTGCCGCCAGTCTGGCGTTTGCACGCCACGGCGCCACCGTCGCCCTGCTCGCACGCAACGAAGCCAAACTCGAAGCGGTCTACGATGCCATCCTGGCCGCCGGCGGCCCCGAGCCCGCCATGTTTCCGTATGACCTAGCCGCCGCCGACGACCGCAGCCTGGAGACCCTCGCCGGCACCCTCGCACATCACCTGAAACGGCTCGACGGATTGCTGCACAGCGCACACCAGTTTTACAGCCTTACCCCCCTCCATCTGCAAACGACCGAGCAGTGGCAGACCCTGATGCGGGTCAATCTGATCGCGCCGTTTGCGCTCACCCGCGCCTGCTTGCCGCTGCTGCGGCAGGCGCCGGATGCGTCGGTCGTGTTCACCGGTGAAACCCACGGCCATCAACCCAGTGCCTACTGGGGCTGCTATGCCGTAGCAAAATCGGGGCTGGAAACGCTCACCCGGATCTGGGCCGATGAGCTCAGCGCGGACGAAAACCTGCGGATCAACACCCTGATTCCCGGCCAGGTGGCAACCACCTTGCGTTCGCGCACCCATCCCGGGCTTGCGCCCGAGACGATTCCCGGCGTTGACGACCTGATGCCCTGGTATCTGTACCTGATGGGGATGGACAGCCGCAGCGTGCGCGGTCAGATCGTGGAATGCCAGACCTGACGCTCACCCCGTCATGAAAATCGGCCGCTACGAAATTCTCGATGAGATCGGCCAGGGTGCGATGGGCACCGTTTATCGGGCGCGCGACCCGCTGATCGAACGCACCGTCGCCATCAAGGCCGTGCCCATCGCGCAATTGCGGCAGGAAGGGACTGGCGCGGAATCCCGTTTCCTGCGCGAAGCGCAGAGCGCCGGCCGGCTGTCGCATCCCAATATCGTGACGATCTACGACGTCGGCGAGGCCGATGGGCTGGCCTATATCGCCATGGAATACCTTCCCGGCGCGACCCTGCGCGATCTCATGGACAAGGGCCCGATGCCGCTGGATCTGGTGCTCGACACCGCCACGCAGATGGCCGAGGCGCTGGCGTTCGCGCACGAGCACGACGTCATCCACCGCGACGTCAAGCCCGCCAACGTCGTCGTCACCGGGCGGCGCGGACGCATCAAGCTGACCGATTTCGGGATCGCCCAT
Source organism: Thiobacillus sp. 65-1059 (assembly GCA_001897675.1). Lineage (GTDB taxonomy): Bacteria > Pseudomonadota > Gammaproteobacteria > Burkholderiales > Thiobacillaceae > Thiobacillus. The sequence goes on from MKUE01000095.1 coordinate 65,575, forward strand.
TTCGTCAACAGCGACTATACCCACGTCGGACAAATGCTCGGCTCGCCGCGCTACATGTCGCCGGAACAGGCCATGGGGCGCGAGGTGAATGGATGCTCGGATATTTTTTCGCTGGGTGCCGTGCTGTACGAAATGCTCACCGGGCAGTATGCCTTCGATGGCGACAGCCTGCCGGCCATTGTTTACCGTGTGGTCAATGAGGCGCCGGTCCCTGCCACGTCCCTGCGCCCCCAGTTGCCGGCCGATCTGGCCAGGCTGCTGGCACGCATGCTGCACAAGAATCCGGAAGCCCGGCCGGATGCGCGCACCCTGGTCAGCGCCTTGCATGTGCTGGCGCCTGCAGCGTCACAGGCGTCCGCACCGCCGCCCTCCAGGCAGGTGTCACGCCTGCTGCGGGTAGCGGCATTCAGCGCGCCCGTCGGCGTGCTCTTGCTGATCGGCCTGGGCATTATCGTCATCGAGCATTTCCTCGGCCCGGCCCGCCCAATCCTGCCCCCTCCCGCGCCGCCACACGCCAGCCCCCCCCAGGATGCAGTGTTATCGCAGCCAGATGCGGTCCCGGACGCGGAAATGAGCGCGACAAGCCGGCCCGCCTCCAAGCCGGCCCAGCCGGAGCGCCCACTGGCAGCCGCCGTCCAGACAGATCCCTACCTTGCCGGCCTCGACAAAAAACAGGTCGAGCTGCGCATCAAGCGCGCCGAACTGCGGCTGAAATACACCGAGCAGCATCCCGACGTGGTGCAGCTGGACCGGCAACTCGAACAACTGCGAATCGAACGCCGCAGACACCTGCGGCAACTGGAAAAAAACTAGCCGGACCGCCCGTTGGTTTCGTGCCCGTCCGCCGCCGACACCTTGTGCATGCCGGGAACGGCGCCATTGAATTCCGCCTCGGCATCCAGCCGCAGGCCCGCAACCCGCCCCAGGACGCCATGCACCGCCATTGCCGTCCAGGCGGTGTCATTCAAAATGGGTAAACACCACCCCCGCCAGCGCGCTCGGACGGCGCAATGGCCTTGCATTGGCAGGCTAATGGCTCTTGGGCGAGCCGGGTTCGGGTTGATCGGGCAAGCTTGCGGGGCGGTCGATCAGGCTGGCTTCGATGCGGTCCAATTCCGCATCCATGTCGGATTGCGACATCGGCGTGTAATCCGAGGCGGATTCATCCGCCTCGGATTCAGGCTTGGGCTTGGTGATCAGTGCGGCAACGATGATGCCCAGTTCGTACAGCACCCACAGCGGCACTGCCAGCATGAATTGCGAGATCACGTCGGGCGGGGTGAATATCGCGCCGATAATAAAGGCGCCGACGATGACATACGGCCGGATTTCACGCAGTTTGGTCACCGACACCATGCCCATTTTGACCAGCAGCACCACGGCGACGGGAACCTCGAAGGTAATCCCGAAGGCCATGAACAAGGTCATCACAAAGTCGAGGTATTTGCCGATGTCGGTCATCACCGCCACCCCTTCGGGCGCAACGCCGACGATGAAGCCGAATACCACCGGGAACACCAGGAAATAGGCGAACGCCATCCCCAGCAGGAACAGGATGACGCTGGCGACCACCAGCGGCACGCCTAGACGCTTTTCGTGCTGGTACAGCCCCGGCGCGACAAACGCCCAGATCTGGAAGAACACCCATGGCAACGCCAGCAGGAAGGCGGTCATCATGGTGACCTTGATCGGCACGAAGAACGGTGTGGTGACCTCGGTGGCGATCATCTGCCCCCCCTTGGGCAGTGCCGCCAGCAATGGCTTGGCCAGCAGCGCATACAAATCCTGCGCCCAGGGGAACAGGCAGATGAAAATCACCACCACCACCACCACTGCGCGCAGCAGGCGGTCGCGCATTTCGATCAAATGCGAGATGAAGGTTTCCTGCACGTCGCTCATGCGGTTTTTCCTGCGGTTTCGCCGCGCGCCGTTTCGACCACGGCAGACGGCGTGTCAGGTGCAAGGCTCTGATCCGGCTCGTCCAGCGGCAGGCTTTGCTGCACGGCCGGTTCCGGAGGCTCTTTCATTGCCGGTTCATCGGCAGGGTGCTCACCCGCGGTTGCGGCAGCTGCCGTCGCCGCCAAGGCCTTGTTGATGCCGCTTGCCTCGTCGCGCAGGTAATCGTCAACCGCACTGGCTTGCTGTTTGGCGTCCAGCGCCACCAACTCGGCCGAGTTCTTGATCTCCACGCCGACACGGCGAATTTCATCTAGCTCCATCTCGTGGCTGATGTCCGATTTTACGGACGACACATAGCGTTGCATGCGGCCATACAAATGCCCCGCCGTACGCGCGACTTTGGGCAGACGCTCGGGGCCGATGACGATCAGCGCAACCACGCCGATGACGATGAGTTCAGTAAAGCCGATATCGAACATTCATGTCCAACCAGGAATAAGGCGATAGTGGGAACCGTGCTTGGCGAATTTTCACCCGCCCCCACCCTGTTCCGCACCCTCAAGAGTGCTGCTTGTCCTTGACTTCCGCATCGATGGTGTTGCCGCTTTGTTCGGCGCTGTCGCCGAGCTTGGGCGCATCTTCCTTCATGCCTTCCTTGAAGCCCTTGACCGCCCCGCCCAGATCGCTGCCGATGTTGCGCAGCTTCTTGGTGCCGAAAATCAGCAATACCACGACCAGAACGATTAGCCAATGCCAAATGCTGAAGCTACCCATAATACGTCTCCTTTTGACTTAACTGCGTGAAACGGGGTCACCCCCGCCAAATACGTGAACGTGGATGTGGAACACTTCCTGGCCGCCGCCACGTCCGGTATTGATCAGGGTCTTGAACCCGGTATCGAGTCCCTGCTCCCTTGCCAGGCGCGGCGCCAGCAGAAGCATCTTGCCGAGCAGTTTCTCGTGTGCGGGCGTGCAATCGTCCAGGGTAGCGACGTGCTGCTTTGGAATGATCAGGAAATGCACCCGCGCAAACGGGTGGATATCGTGAAACGCCAGCACGTCCTCGTCTTCATGGACCTTGCCGCACGGCAGTTGGCCGGCGACGATTTTGCAGAAGATGCAGTCACTCATGTCGATTCGCCTTTTCCGCCAGACCCGACAGCCCTTCCCGGCGCGCCAGTTCGTTCAACACATCCGCCGGCTTCAGCCCCTTGTGTGCCAGCAATACCAAAGTATGAAACCACAAATCGGCGACTTCGTAGATGATCTTTTCCGCCTGGTCGTCCTTCGCCGCCATCACGGTCTCGGTCGCTTCCTCGCCGATTTTCTTCAGGATGGCGTCGGTGCCCTTGGCGTACAGTTTGGCCACGTACGAACTGTCGGGCGACGCCCGCTTGCGCGCTTCCAGTGTCTCTGCCAGACGATCCAGGATATCGCTCATTTGCGGTAGATCTCAGCGGGGGCTTTCAGCACCGGGGCGGTCGTCACCCAGCGCTCGCCGCCCTGTTTGTCGCGCTCGAGCCTTTGAAAAAAACAGGAACGTCGTCCGGTATGACAGGCAATGCCGCCGAGTTGTTCAACTTTCAGCAACACCACGTCGTTGTCGCAATCCAGGCGGATTTCGCTGACATTCTGCACATGGCCGGATTCCTCGCCTTTGCGCCACAATTTGCCGCGAGAGCGCGACCAGTACACCCCGCGCAGCGTGCGTGCCGTCTCCTCCAGCGCTTCCCGGTTCATCCACGCGACCATCAGGATTTCGCCGCTGGCGGCATCCTGGGCGATCGCCGGCACCAGCCCCTGGGCGTCCCATTTGACGGCGTCGAGCCAGTCGCTCACAGGCGCACCTCGATGCCGTGCTGCTTCATGTATTTTTTCGCTTCGTCGATGCCGTACTCGCCGAAGTGGAAAATGCTCGCCGCCAGCACCGCGTCGGCGCGGCCTTCGCGCACGCCGTCGACCAGATGTTGCAGGTTGCCGACGCCGCCGCTGGCGATGATGGGAATGTCGACCGCCTCGGAAATCGCGCGCGTCAGCTCGAGGTCGAAGCCGCTCTTGGTGCCGTCGCGGTCCATCGAAGTCAGCAGCAGCTCGCCCGCGCCGAGGCTTTCCATCTTTTTCGCCCATTCGATGGCGTCGAGTCCGGTGGCCTTGCGGCCGCCATGGGTGAAGACTTCCCAGTGGTCGCCCACTCGCTTGGAATCGATGGCCACCACGATGCACTGGCTGCCGTATCGATCCGCTGCGTCCTTCACCAGCTGCGGATTCGTCACCGCCGAGGTATTGATGCTGACCTTGTCGGCGCCGGCGTTGAGCAGGCGCTGCACGTCGCCCACTTCGCGCACGCCGCCGCCGACCGTCAAGGGAATGAACACTTCGGCGGCCACGGCCTCGATGATGTGGAGGATCAGATCGCGGTTGTCCGAGCTTGCGGTGATATCGAGAAAGGTCAGCTCGTCGGCGCCCGCCTCGTTGTAGCGGCGGGCGATTTCCACCGGGTCACCGGCGTCCTTCAGCTCGACGAAATTGACCCCCTTGACCACGCGCCCGTTGGTGACGTCGAGGCAGGGAATGATGCGCTTTGCCAGCATGGTCGGCTTCTCGAATCAGACCCCGAACACGCCGCCCGCCAGTTCGTCGGCGAGTTTCTGCGCCTCGGCGAAATCGAGCGTGCCCTGATAGATGGCACGGCCGGTGATGGCGCCGATGATGCCGTCCTTGGCTACGGTGGAGAGTGCCTTGACGTCGTCGAGGTTGGTGACGCCGCCGCTGGCGATGACCGGGATCGACAGCGCCTGCGCCAGGCGCTGGGTGGCTTCGACGTTGACGCCGGTCAGCATGCCGTCGCGGCCGATGTCGGTGTAGATGACGGCCTCGACGCCGTAGCCCTCGAAGCGCCTGGCCAGATCGATGACGTCGTGGCCGGTGATCTTGGACCAGCCCTCGACCGCGATCTTGCCGTCACGGGCGTCGAGCCCGACCATCACGTGGCCGGGGAAGGCATCGCAGGCCTCATGCAGGAAACCGGGGTTCTTCACCGCGGCGGTGCCGATGATGACGTAGCGCACGCCGTCGTCGAGATAGCGCTCGATGGTGGCGAGGTCGCGGATGCCGCCGCCGAGTTGCACCGGCATCTCGTCGCCCACCGCCTCGACGATGGAACGGATCGCCGCGTCGTTGACCGGCTTGCCGGCAAAGGCGCCGTTGAGGTCGACCAGGTGCAGGCGCCGCGCGCCCAACTCCTGCCAGTGGCGGGCGGTCGCCGCAGGGTCCTCGGAGAACACGGTGGCGCGGTCCATTTCGCCTTGTTCCAGGCGCACGCAGTGGCCGTCTTTAAGGTCGATCGCAGGAATAATTAGCATGGCTGATCAGCAGGGTCGTACGGAGTAAATATTAGGCGCAGGCCGCGCCGGACATATCACAGGCGGTTTCAGAGGCACCCGGATTCCAGGTTACAAAATTGCCCAGCAGCGTCAACCCGGCATTCTGGCTTTTTTCCGGGTGAAACTGCACGGCGAACATGTTCGCCGAGGCCACCGCGCAGGTGAACGGGAACGGGTAATGCGAAAACCCCGCGATCACCTCCGGCGAAGCCGGCTGCACGAAATAGCTGTGGACGAAGTAGAAGCGCGCGCCTTCCTCGATTCCTGCCCACAACGGATGCGGCACCACCTGATGGACGTTGTTCCAGCCCATGTGCGGCACTTTCAGTTTATTCCCTCGATCGTCGTGCATCGCCTCGTGCGGGAAACGCTGCACGCTGCCGGGCAGGATCCCCAGGCAGGCGGTATCGCCTTCCTCGCTGTGTTCGAACAGCACCTGCATCCCCATGCAGATGCCCAGAAAAGGCTTGCTGCGGGCGGCATCGACGATCGCCTGGCGCAGGCCGCGTGCATCGATCTCGCGCATGCAGTCGCGTGCGGCGCCCTGCCCCGGAAACACCACGCGGCCGGCCGCGGTAATCGCGGCCGGGTCGGAGGTCACCGCCACGGTCGCCGCCGGCGCAACGTGTTCGATGGCTTTGGATACCGAACGCAGATTGCCCATGCCGTAGTCGATGACGGCGATGTCGACGCTCACGGCTTGGCCGCCTCGATTTGCGGGACGCGCAGCGTGCAGCCACCTGAAATTGCCGGCGCCCTCATAGCGCGCCTTTTGTCGACGGCAGCACGTCGCCCATGCGCAGGTCGGCTTCCACCGCCATGCGCAGCGCGCGGCCGAATGCCTTGAAAATGGTTTCGGCCTGGTGGTGCGCATTGATGCCGCGCAGATTGTCGATATGCAGCGTCACCCCGGCATGGTTGATGAAACCACGGAAGAATTCGAGGAACAGGTCGACGTCGAACTCGCCGATGCGCGCGCGGGTGAAATCGACGTGATACTCCAGTCCGGGCCGCCCCGACAGGTCGATCACCACGCGCGACAGCGCCTCGTCGAGCGGAACATAGGCATGGCCGTAGCGGCGGATGCCTTTCTTGTCGCCGAGCGCCCGGGCGAACGCCTGGCCGAGCGTGATCCCGGTGTCTTCCACCGTGTGATGGGCGTCGATATGCAGGTCGCCGCTGGCCTGGATATCCAGGTCGATCAGGCCGTGGCGCGCGATCTGGTCGAGCATGTGATCGAGAAACGGCACGCCGGTGGCAAGCTTGGCGATGCCGGTGCCGTCCAGGTTGAGACTGACCGTGACCTGGGTCTCGAGGGTGTTGCGGGTGACTTGGGCGGTGCGCATGGCGTCTGAAAATAAGGCTTTAGGGGATTCTAGCAGTTCACGACGGCTTTCAGCGCGGCGAGCAGCGCATCGCATTGCGCATCGGTGCCGATCGTAATGCGCAGGAACGGCGCAATGCGGGCCGGGTTTCTGAAATGGCGCACGATGATGCTGCGCTCGCGCAGCGCGGCTGCCAGTTCGGCGCCATCGTGCGCGGGGTGGCGGGCGAAGACGAAGTTGGCGGCCGAGGGCAGCACCTCGAAGCCAAGCGTATCCATTTCAGCCACCAGCCGGGTGCGGGTCGCCACGACTTTCGCGCAGATGCGCTCGAAATAGGCATGGTCGTCCATCGACGCCAGCGCGCCCGCCTGGGCAAAGCGGTCGAGCGGATAGGAGTTGAAGCTGTCCTTCACCCGGTTGAGCGCCTCGATCAGCTGCGGCTGGCCGATGGCGTAGCCGACGCGCAGGCCGGCCAGCGCATGCGACTTCGACAGGGTGCGGACGACCAGCAGTTGCGGGTAGCGCGCCACCAAGCCCACCGCCGATTCGCCGCCGAAATCGATATAGGCCTCGTCGATCACCACCACCGAATCCGGGTTGCCGGCCAGCAGGCGCTCGACCTCGCCCAGCACCAGCAGCCGCCCGGTAGGGGCATTGGGGTTGGGGAAAATCACCCCGCCGTTGGGCACGAGGTAATCGTCGACCCGGATCTCGAACGATTCGGTCAGCGGAATCTGCCGATACGCAATCTCGTACAGCCCGCAATACACCGGATAGAAGCTGTAGCTGATGTCCGGAAACAGGATCGGCTGGTCGTGCTTCAGCAGCGCCGCGAAAGCATGCGCCAGCACTTCGTCGGAACCGTTGCCGACGAACACCTGCTCGGCCGTCACGCCATGATAGGCGGCGATGCCGGCGCGCAGCCGGTCCGAGTTGGGGTCGGGGTACAGGCGCAATGTGTCGGCGGCTTCCGCGCGCACCGCCTCCAGCACCTTGGGGCTCGGGCCGTAGGGATTCTCGTTGGTGTTGAGCTTGACCAGGTTGGCCAGCTTCGGCTGCTCGCCCGCCACATAGGGCGTCAGGCCGTGCACCACGGCGCTCCAATAGCGGCTCATCGGAATGGCTGGCTCATTTATTTATGGACCAAACGATACTCTGCGGAACGCGCGTGCGCCTGCAGACCTTCGCCGTAGGCGAGGGTGGCGGCGATCCGCCCCAGCGTCTGCGCGCCGGGTCGAGGTCGCGCGTCTTGATCAGCGCGCCGCGGTTGGTGAGCGAGGTGCGGATCGCTTCGCTGCGCGGCATATCTTCGATCAGCCTGTCGATCGCCGCCGCCACCGCATCCAGGTAGGCCGCGTCGGGCGACAGCAGGATAGCCTGCGCCATTTCGTCGTGCTCGGCCTGCGAGAACAGGTCCATCGCCACCCATTCCGCCGGCGTATCGCCGTCGGCGATCACCAGTATCTCGGACGGACCGGCGATCATGTCGATGCCCACGGTGCCGAACACGCGGCGTTTGGCCGCCGCCACGTAGGCGTTGCCGGGGCCGACGATCTTGTCGACCTGCGGCACGGTCGCGGTGCCGTAGGCCAGCGCCGCCACCGCCTGTGCGCCGCCGATGGTGAACACGCGGTCGACTCCGGCGATCGCGGCGGCGGCCAGCACCAGCGGGTTCTGCTCGCCATCCGGGGTCGGCACCACCATGATGAGTTCGCCGACCCCTGCCACCCTGGCCGGGATTGCATTCATCAACACCGACGACGGATAGGCTGCCTTGCCGCCCGGCACGTACAGCCCGACGCGGTCGAGCGGGGTGACCTGCTGCCCCAGCACGGTGCCGTCGTCCTCGGTATAGGTCCACGACTCCTGGACCTGCTTCTCGTGGTAGCGGCGCACGCGCCCTGCCGCGGTTTGCAGCGCCTGGCGGGTATCGGCGGGCAAAGCCGCGAGCGCAGCCTGCAATTGTGCCGGGCCCAGTTCCAGGCTGGCCAGGGAAGCGGCCGGCAGACGGTCGAAACGCTCGGTATATTCGAGCACCGCGGCATCGCCCCGCGTTTTCACTTCGTGCAGGATCGCCGCGACGGTCTGCTCGATGGCAGCATCGGCGGCGTCGTCGAATTGCAGCAGGCGGGTAAGGCGCGTCTGGAAATCAGGCTGCGCACTATCGAGGCGGGTGAGCGTAAGCACAGGATTCTGCTTTAAAAAGTCTGGCCAAAAAGTCTGGCTCAGATTGTACCGGTTTTTGGCGTTTTGCCGCGCCCGGCACGCGCTTCCAAATAACACTCATACCTATTCCGGAAATTAGACAAAGTCCAGATTGCTGATTATGATTGCCCCATGGATTACACGCGCGACAACATGGCCGGTCTCTTGCGCAGCCACGACATCAATCCGACCCACCAGCGGATCGAGATTGCGCATGCGCTGTTTTCGCGCCAGGAGCACCTGTCGGCCGATCAGGTGATGGCGATCGTCAATACCCGCCATTCCGAAACCTCCAAGGCCACGGTCTACAACACGCTCAAGCTGTTTCTGGAGAAGGGTCTGGTGCGCGAGGTGATCGTCGACCCGAGCAAGGTGTTCTTCGACCCCAATACCCGCCCGCACCACCATCTCTACGAGATCGACAGCGGCAGGCTGTCCGACATCGATGCCGGGCACGTACGGATTTCCGGCCTGCCGCCGCTGCCGCCCGGCATGGTGACCGAGGGCATCGACCTCATCGTGCGCATCCGCCGCAAGAACTAAGGCGTTTTTCCCCGTCGATGAAGCGGGTTCACATCGCTCCCACCCTGCTCGACGCCCAGTTGGCGGCCGACATGCTGTCCAGCCTCGGCATCGCCACCCACATCCTCAATGCCAATGCCGCCGGTGCGCTGGGCGAGCTGCCGTTCATGCAGGCGCAGCCCGAGGTGTGGGTCGATGACGATACGCAGGAACGCCATGCGCGCGAGGCGTTGGCGGATTTTCTAAATCTGGCACCGGGCGAAGAAAAAATCTGCCCGCACTGCAGCGAGCGCAATCCCGGCAATTTCCTGAGCTGCTGGCAGTGCGGGAGCGCATTGCCCGGCTAAGCCACCCGCGGAGTCAGGACGACAGCAGATCTTTTTGCAGCATTTCGAGATGCTGCCGATACTGGCGCGCGAAAATCCGCTCGAGTTCGTCGATCGCGTCCGCCGCCGCCACACCGTGCACCAGGTGACGGGTCATCTGCGCGGAGGCCTCGTGAAAAATCTGGTTGCGTTCCAGCATCGGATAGGTCTGCATCAAGCGCTGAATCGCCTTGACCACGTTTTCCTGCTCGGGCCGCGGAATCGGCAGCGGTTCGCTCGGCGGCGCTGCGGCAGCCTCGGCCCCCTCCTTGCCCGCCAGAAACTCGGCATATTCCAGCAAGGCCTGCTGCCGGGCTTCCGATAGCGACCGGAATATCGACACCAGGCGTTTGCTGTCGTTCATCAGCGCCCGCGCCCCTTGAGTGGACGTTTCAGCGGAACGACGTCGATATTGCACTGCTGGAACTTGTTTTCGACAAAGCTGATGAAAGCATCGAGCAACTTGCTGCGGAATTTCTCCTGCGCATAGACCATCGACAGCTCACGCGTCAGCCGCGGACTCAACGGCACCGCGACCAGCGTACCGATCTGGATTTCCTTGGTAACGGTGGAAGCCGACATGATGGCCACGCCCAGGTTGGCCTCGACCGCACCTTTGATCGCTTCGCGGCTGCCAAGCTCCATTTCGATGTGCAGGTCGTCGGGGTTGACGCCATTGCTCTTGAAGAAATCGTCGACCACCTCGCGCGTACCGGAACCGTGCTCGCGCGACACGTAGGGCTGTTCCGCGATGTCGGGCGCGTTCACGCTCGAACGCGAGGCCAGCGCATGATTGGGCGAACAAATCATCACCAGCTCGTCCTCGCAGCACGCCAGCGTGGTCAGGCTGGGATTGTGCGAAGGCGCCTCGATCAGGCCGACATCAAGCGAATGATCCGCCACTTTGGCCGCCACGGTTTCCGAGTTGGCAACGGTCAGGCGCGCCTGCACCTGCGGAAAACGCTCCTTGAATTCCCCCAGAATACGCGGCAACTGGTATTCGGCAATGGTGGTCGACGCGCCGATCATCAGGGGGCCCGTCACCTGCCCGGTCAACTCGCCCACGCGCGCTTCCATCTCGCCGGTCAACGCCAGAATGCGATCGGCATACCCCAGCACCAGATCACCCACTGGCGTCAGGGAAATCTTGCCGTGGCTGCGCTCGAACAGGCGGGTATTGAAATGTTCCTCCAGCTGCTTGACCTGAAAAGTCACCGCGGGCTGGGTCATATAAAGGATATCCGCAGCCTTAGTGAAGCTGAGTTGCTTGGCGACGGTGTAGAATACCTGCAGTCTGCGGTCGGCCATTAATCCTCGCCTCCGGGTCAAAAAAGAAATTTATTCAACCACAAACCCGTCCGTGTTGAAACCTGCCCCCAACCAACCCATTGTATTCGCTGGCCTTTCGCCAGCGCCCGGGCGCCAGTCCCATACCCCCCGCCGCCGGCCCTGATTTGGCCACACCGTGAACCGCGCGTTTTACACCATCTTGCTGGCGCAGTTCCTGTCCGCATTGGCCGACAACGCCCTGCTGTTCGCGGCCATCGGCCTGCTGCTGTTCTTTTCTGCGCCGGAGTGGTATTCGCCGCTGCTGCAAACGGTTTTCGTCATTGCCTATATCGTGCTGGCGCCGCTGGTGGGGCCGTTTGCCGACGCCCTGCCCAAAGGCCGCGTCATGCTCATCGCCAACACGGTCAAATTCGCCGGCTGCCTCACCATGCTGGCCGGCTTGCATCCCTTGCTGGCCTACGCCATCGTCGGCATCGGCGCGGCCATGTATTCACCCGCCAAATACGGCATCCTGACCGAACTGCTGCCGCCCGAGAAACTGGTCGTCGCCAACAGCTGGATGGAAGGCACCACCGTCGCCGCCATCGTGCTCGGCGCCATCATCGGCGGCGCGCTCATCAACCCGCAGTTCGCGGAAAGCATACTGAGCCGCGCCGGGCTCTCGGCCGTGGTCATCGCCCCCAAATTCGCCATCGTCGCCATTACCAGCCTTTATCTGGGTGCCGCCATCATCAACCTGTTCATCCCGCGCCTGCCGATCGACCACCTACTCCCCAGCAAGTCGCCGCTGTATGTCCTGCACGACTTCTGGCACAGCTTCAAGCTGCTGTGGCGCGACCCGCTCGGCCAGGTTTCGCTTGCCGTCACCACGCTGTTCTGGGGCGTCGGCGCGACGCTGCGCCTGCTCATCATCGCCTGGGCCGCGCTCAACCTGAAATATGGTCTCGACCAGGCGACCCAGCTCACCGCCGCCTCCGCATTCGGCATCGCCATCGGCTCGATCCTGGCCGGCAAATTCGTTCGCCTGCAGCGCGCCATCAGCGTCCTGCCCGCCGGCATCCTCCTCGGCTTGGTGCCGATTGCACTGATCTGGGTGGAAAGTCTGCTCCCGGCCCTGCTGCTGTTGCTGCTGGCGGGCGTGCTGGCGGGTTATTTCGTGGTGCCGATGAATGCCCTGCTGCAGCATCGCGGGCATCTGTTGATGGGGGCCGGCCATTCCATCGCCCAGCAGAATTTCAATGAAAACATCAGCATCCTGGTGCTGACCGGCGCCTATGCCCTGATGGTGCGCGCCGACTGGCACATCCACACCATAGTCTGGGTATTCGGGCTGTTCATCAGCAGCGTGATGACGGCGATCTGGCTGCGCCATCGCAACGACATCGTGCACTAGGGCCAGCGTATTGCCTCTGACTGCGCGGATGACTGTACCACCATGTGGGCATCCAGCCAGTCCGGCCGCGGCAGCAGTCACGCCGCATACCCGCAGATGAAAGATGCCGTTGGCGAGCCCCACCCCCACAGGTGCAGCCGCCACGAGCTACAGCAAATAAGCCTGCATCGCTTCTTCTCATATTACTATCCGGCAGACACTAACGTCCTCTCGGCACGATCACCGGTCGATTCGCCAGTTCGTCAGGATTGTCTCCCGAAGGCGGAAAATGTTCCGCCAGCAAATCGCTGATCCGGGCAATGCCGGCAAGCGCGCCCTGTTCGAAGCAGTCCTTGCGGAATGCGGCTTCCATTGTTTGCGCCACTTGCTCCCACACCGCCGGGGCGACGCAGTCGGCAATGCCGCGGTCGGCGACGATTTCGATGTCGTGATCGGCCAGCAACAGGTAGATCAGCACACCGTTGTTGTGCTCGGTATCCCACACACGCAGGCTGGAGAACATCTCCATTGCGCGCTCGCGCCCGCTCATGCCGCGCCACGCCAAGGCGGGGGTGAGGCTGTTCTCGATAGCGAAGCAGATCTCGCCGCCATGGCGCATTTCGGAGTCGCCCACCGCGGCCTCGATCGCATCGAGCGTGGCCTGTGGAAACGCGCGCCGCCATGCCCACGGCGGCATGAAAAGGTGTCTTGCCCAGCGCCTGAAATTCACCATGAGCCCGATGCGCCTCCACCGCCGAATCCACCGCCCCCACCGCCCCACGAGCCGCCGCCCCCTCCACCGAAGCCGCCGCCCCCACCGCTGGACCAGCCGCCGCCGTGGCGGAATCCCGTGGCCACGCCGACGAACACGAACACGGCAATGAACAGCAGCACCGGGGTCAGGCCCAGCAGCATCGCCCCCACCACGCCGCTTCCAAGCGCGGCGATCCCGCCCGCAGCCGGACGGCTCATCAGCATGGAGAGCAGCCAGCCCGCGACGACGCCGCCGACGATGAGCAGGATGAAGGGGCTATCGTCTCCGCCTTTCTTCGATGCGCTGGGCGCCGGCAACGGCTCGCCCTCGATCAGCTGCATCAGCTGCTGCACGCCCGCATCGATGCCGCCGTAATAATCGCCCGCCTTAAAATACGGCGTGATGGTTTCTGCAATCACCCGTTTGGCGACCGCATCCGGAATCACGCCTTCCAGGCCGTAACCGACTTCCAGCCGCAATTTACGGTCGTCCTTGGCGACGATCAGGATCACCCCGTCGTCGATTTTCTTGCGCCCGATTTTCCATTGCTCGGCCACGCGGATGCCGAACTGCGCAATGTCTTCGGGCTGGGTGGTGGGGACGATGAGAACGGCAATTTGGCTGCCCTTTTGCGCTTCGAACGCAGCCAGCTTGCCTTCAAGCGCGGCCACCTGCCCGGCGTCGAGCGTGCCGGTCAGGTCGGTGACGCGGCGCGACAGCTCGGGCACCGCCACCTGGGCCCAGGCCGACAGCGCACACAGCAGCAGAAAGAAGCCGGACGCGAACGTCCGGGCCAACCGGCTCATCCGGGGATCAAGAGCCGCCTGCAGGCGCGGCCGGTGCCGGGGCGGGCGCACCGAAATCGACCTTGGGCGGCACGGCGATGGCCTTTTCGTTTTCCACCGTGAAAGTCGGCTTGGTCTTGTAGCCGAACAGCATCGCGGTGAGATTGGAGGGGAAGGAGCGCACCGTGACGTTGTAGAGTTTTACCGCGGCGATGTAGCGGTTGCGCGCGACGGTGATGCGGTTCTCGGTGCCTTCGAGCTGCGCCTGCAAATCGCGGAACAGGCCATCGGCCTTGAGCTGCGGGTAGTTTTCCGCGACCAGCAGCAAGCGCGATATCGCGCCAGTGAGCTCGCCCTGCGCCGCGATGAATTTCTGGAACGCAGCCTCGTCGTTGATCAGTTCCGGCGTCGCCTGAATCGCGCCGACGCGGGCGCGCGCTTCCGTGACGCTGATGAACACGTCCTTCTCGTGCGCCGCATACCCCTTCACCACGTTGACCAGGTTCGGCACCAGATCGGCGCGGCGCTGGTACTGGTTCAGCACTTCGGCCCAGGTCGCCTTGATGTCCTCGTCCGTCGTCTGCAAGGTGTTGTAGCCGCAGCCTGAAAGAGCCAACGCGATGAATGTCACGCTTAGCCATTGGAATACGTTGCGCCATTTGAACATGCCAGCCTCCCGGGATGGTTGAGTGATGTAAGTCTAGGCCACCCCCCAGGTGGCGAACAGCGGGTCGGATTCGGCGAGCGTGCCGGCATAGCGGTCGTCCTTCGGCCGCTTGAGGCCGCGCTCGACGTAGGTCTCCACCTTCTTGAAGCCGGCCCGCTTGAGCAGCATGCCGACCCAGGCCATGCGCTCCATCGGGTGCAGCTGGGTCCACAGCTTGATCACCTTGGGCGGAAAGTAGCGGTGCGACAGCGTCACCGCGAACATGCCGCCCGGCTTCAGCACCCGCTTGGCTTCTGCCACGATCTTGTGCGGCTGCGTCAGGTATTCGAACGACACCGTGCACACCACGGCGTCGAAGCTGGCGTCGGCAAACGGCAGCGTGGGGTCGGCGTTGATGTCCTTGACGATGCGCTCGGCGAGCTGCGGGTTGTCGGCGAGCTCCTCGGCGTTCAGGCCCAGCCCCACCGCCGACTGCACGGTGTCCGGCAGGTGCGAGCGCCAGCCCGCCATCAGGTCGAGCACCCGCGCGTTCTCCGGCAGCACGGTGCGGTACAGCGCCTGGATGCGGCGCGCGCAGACGGCGTCGACGTGGGTGACCTTGCGGGCGAGCGCATAGAACTCGGGGTCGGGGGACTCGTCCTCGCGGCTGAACGCATCCGTCCCCTCGAAGTCGGTCGGCGTCGGCATCTGGGTTTCCATCCCGCTCCATTCGAGCAACTGCTCCACTTTGCCGACCGGCTCGGTCGAGACATCGCTCTTGCCGCTGTCGATGCTGAAAATGCGGCCCTGCAGCGGATGGCTGAAATTGGCGGCGAAGCTGGCTTCGTTCAGCTTCGTCACGCGGAACATCGGCGCCGGGGCGTCGTCGGCGTGCAAGAGCTGCGACGGGTAGAAGCGCCCCGTCTTCAGCGGCGCGATGTCGCTGCGGAACACCTCGTTCGGCACCTCATGCTCGATCTTCGGCCCGACGTCGACCTGTGCGTCGACCGGCGGCGTGTCGCCCGGCATCCACACCACCAGCTGGTGGCGGCCCAGATCGGAAAAATAATTGACGCGAAAGCGCAGCGCGGAATGCAGGAGTTTCATAAACGCTCAGACTGGAAGTTGCAGGATGTGTTGGTCAGGCGAGGGATCGCATCGTCCGCCGCGCCAGGCACAGGTCTTCCCACGCGCGCGCCTTGTCGGCCAGGTTGCGCAGCAGGTAGGCCGGATGGTAGGTCACCACCAGCGGCACGCCCTGGAACCGGTGCACCCGGCCGCGCAGGCGGCCGATCGCCTCGTCGGTATCGAGCAGATTTTGCGCGGCGAAGCGCCCCAGGGCGAGGATGAGTTTCGGCTGGATGAGTTCGATCTGCGCCAGCAGATAGGGCCGGCACGCCGCCACCTCGTCCGGCTCCGGATTGCGGTTGCCGGGCGGGCGCGATTTCAGCAGGTTGGCGATGTAAACATTGTCGCCGCGTTTCAGGGAGATGGCTGCCAGCATGGCGTCGAGCAGCTTGCCCGCCTGGCCGACGAACGGCTCGCCCAGCCGGTCTTCGTCCGCACCCGGCGCTTCGCCGATGACCAGCCAGTCGGCGGTGCGGTCGCCCACGCCGAGCACGCCCTGGGTGCGGGTGAGGTGCAGCTTGCAGGCGGTGCAGTGGGCGACAGCATCGGCAAGCTCCTCCCAGTTCAGGTGCGGCTGAACAGATGCGGCAGCCGCTCGTGCGGCAGGCGCCTCGCGCAGCCGCCACGCCGGGCCGATGCCCAGTTCGTCGAACACCTCGTCCCGGCTCAGCACGACAAGTCCTTTTTCATGATGAGCGCATCCTCGCGGCCGTCGCGTGCCGGATAGTAGCCGCGCCGCACCGCCAGATCGACGAAGCCGCTGCCGTGATACAGCCCGATCGCGGCGCTGTTGGAGGCGCGCACCTCCAGGAAGACGCTGTCGGCATGGTGATCGCAGGCACGCGCCAGGCAGTGGTCGAGCAGATCGCGCCCGAGGCCGTGCCGCCGCCACATCGGCGCGATGGTGAGGTTGAGCAGGTGCGCCTCGCCGGCTGCCGCCATCATTGCGTAGTAACCGATCACCTCGCCCTCGGCTTCGCGCACCCACATGCTGTAGCCGGCACGGAGCGAGTCGGCAAAGTTGCCCGGGCTCCACGGGTATTCGTAGCTCGCCAGTTCGATCCGGTGAATGCGCGGCAGGTCGGCCTCGGTCATCGGCCGCAGGCGATGCGCGATTTCGAATACGGCGCTCATGCGGTTTTTTTCCGGCGGCGCTCGTCCACCGTCAGTGCCACCTTGTCGCGCAGGTAAATCGGGGCGGCCAGCGCGGCGTCCATGCCTTCGCCGCGCTCGAATGCCCGGGCGGCAAGCGGCGCCATCGCCGCGGCGTCGGGCATCAGCGTGCCGTCGATGCGCGCCAGCGCCGCCAGGCGCGGGCGCAACGCCTCGCCCAGCGCGACGAAACCGTTGCCGGCGCCGACCCAGCCGCCGCCGGCCGGCACGCTCACCGATTCGGGCAGCGCCAGGGCGGGTTCGCTGACGGCACGCCAGCCTGCGCCGTCGCGCCGATACGCCGCCCAGTAGACCTCGGCCATGCGCGCGTCGAGCACGGTCAGCACCCGCTCCGCGCCGGCCTGTTCGGCGATCGATTGCAGCGTCGAGACGCCGGCCACCGGCAGGTCGGCGCCGAACGCCAGCCCTTGCGTCACCGCGCAGGCGATGCGCAGGCCGGTGAACGAACCGGGGCCGGCGCCATAGCCGATGCCGTCGAGCTGGCGCAAGCCGATGGCCGATTCGCGCAGCAGCTCGTCCACCATCGGCAGCAACAGGCTGCTGTGCCGCTGTTCGGCCAGCACCCGGCGCGCCTGGACACGGCCATCCAGCCACAGCGCAGCCGAGCACCATTCGGTCGAGGTATCGAGAACCAGCAATTTCATGAGTGCTCCGAACCGGACATTCGCGACCGGGACGTCGCCCCGGAAAGGCCTTCGCGGAATAAAAACGACGAGACCGTTTCCAGCCGCGACGGCGCGCGCAGCCGGGCCGGATACCCGGCGAGCGCGGCAACAAAGGATGGGGACGGTTTCGGCATTTTCATGGCGCTAATTTCCAATTCGGAGCACCGATATTTTACCGGTTGCCGCGATAGCTGACCCGGTAAATCGCTCCAGCCTGGTCGTCCGACACCAGCAGGCTGCCGTCAGGCATCACCAGCACGTCGGCGGGGCGCCCCCAGGCCGACTCGCCCTGCTGCCAGCCGCTGACGAAGGGCTCGTAGCTCACCGCGCGGCTGCCCTGCAAGCGCACCACGCTGACGCGATAGCCGTTTTTGCGGCTGCGGTTCCACGAGCCGTGCTCGGCGATGAAGACGGCGTCCCGATATCGTTCGGGGAACTGCTTGCCGCGGTAAAAGCGCATTCCCAGGCTCGCCACATGCGCGCCCAGATTCTGCACCGGCGGCTCGAATTCGTCGCAGCGGCGGGCCTGGCCGAATTCGGGATCGGCGAAGCTCCCGCCGTGGCAATACGGGTAGCCGAAATGCTGGCCCGGCCGGCTCAGGCGATTGAGCTCGTCGGGCGGCGCGTCGTCGCCCAGCCAGTCGCGGCCGTTGTCGGTGAACCACAGCTCGCCGCTTTGCGGCTGCCAGTCGAAGCCCACGCTGTTGCGCACGCCGTGCGCGACCACCTCGACCGTGCCGCTGGCCACATCGAGCCGGGTGATGACGGCATACTTGTCCGGATCGGGCGCGCAAATATTGCATGGCGCGCCGACCGGCACATAGAGCTTGCCGTCCGGCCCGAAGGCGATGAATTTCCAGCCGTGGTGCGCGTCGGCCGGATAGGCGCTGCTGACGGTTTCCGGGCGCGGCGGGTTTTTCAGGCGCGCTTCGATATTGCGCAGCCGCAGGATGCGGCTGACCGCCGACACGTACAGATCGCCATCGCGGAATGCCACCCCCACCGGCATCTCGAGACCGGCGGCAATCACCACCGGCGTGTGCGGCGCCTGCAATGGAATTGCGTAGACCTTGCCCGCGCGCATGCTGCCGGCAAACAGCGTGTTTTTTCCGAGCGCCATCTGCCGCGCGTTGGGTACGCTGGCAAACAGCTCGACCTGGAATCCCGGCGGCAGCCTGAGGCTGGACAGCGGCAAAGCCGGCACCGACAACGCAGCCGCCGAGGCTTGCGCCAGCCAGGCCAGCGTCATGGCTATGGAGACGATCAGTCGCTTCATGGTGTTCGGTCCGCCTGCAGAGGAATCAGAATTTCGAAGCGCACCCGCGACCATGGATCGCGCACCTCGGCCAGCCGCACGATGCGTGCGCTCAAGGCCTGCCCCCGATCGAGCAGGCGCGCCACGTCGGCATTCTCGCGGCGCGGCACGTAGCCGATCTTGTGGCCCCGCCATTCCACCCGCACCGCCCGGGCATCGTGCGGATTGTCCGGCTCGCGAACCAGGGAAAGCGCATCGCCGGCACGCATCTGCGGCCACAGCGCCTTGCCCGCATGGTACTGAAACCCCGCCAGCGGCGAATCCTGCAGCAGGATGTGCGCGGCAACTTGTGCGTGGAGCGGTTGCATCCACAGCCCAACCAGACACAGCAACGCCAGCCGACGACGCATGGGGAATCCGAATCTCTGGTTCCAAACCAGGCATTCTAGTGGGAAATCCGTCTCCCGATCCGCCCCGGCCCGAAGCTTTCGGCTTTACATTTTTCACTCGACAGGCGGCCATCCGCTTGATGTAGGATGAATGCATTCTCAACTTCCCCACGCCAGCCAAGCCCACCATGCCGAGAAAAGCCGTCGCCAAAACCAAGCTGTTCGTGTTGGACACCAACGTGCTGATGCACGACCCCACCAGCCTGTTCCGCTTCGAAGAACACGATATCTATGTGCCGATCGCCACCCTGGAAGAACTCGACCAGCACAAAAAAGGCATGAACGAGGTTTCGCGCAACGCCCGCCAGGCCAGCCGCTTCCTCGACGAAATCGTCAGCAAGCTCGACAGCATCGAGGAAGGCGTGCCGCTCGCGCCGCACAGCCACAGCGCCGCCACCGGCCGCCTGTTCCTGCAGACCCAGGCGATCAGCGGCGACATTCCGTTGAGCCTGCCGACCAGCAAGGTCGACAACCAGATTCTCGGCGTGGTGCTGTTCCTGTCGCGCCACTACCCCAAGCGTCAGGTCATCCTGGTGTCGAAAGACATCAACATGCGCATCAAGGCCCGCGCGCTGGGGCTGCCCGCCGAGGACTACTTCAACGACAAGGTGCTGGAAGACACCGATCTGCTGTACGCCGGGCTGCGCGAACTGCCGGCCGATTTCTGGGACAGCCACGGCAAGGGCATGGAGTCGTGGCAGGCCAACGGCAACACCTACTATCGCATCAAGGGGCCGCTGGTTGCGAGCTTGCTGCCAAACGAATTCGTCTTCCAGGAAGGCCCCAACCCGCTCTACGCGAAAGTGCTGAAAGTCGAGGGCAAGCAGGCGGAGATGGTCACGGTGCGCGACTTTAGCCACCACAAGAACAATGTGTGGGGCATCACCGCACGCAACCGCGAACAGAATTTCGCGCTCAACGTGCTGATGGACCCCGAGATCGACTTCGTCACCCTGCTCGGCCAGGCCGGCACCGGCAAGACCCTGCTCACCCTGGCGGCGGGCCTGGCGCAAGTGCTGGACAAAAAGATCTACAGCGAAATCATCATGACCCGCGTAACCGTTCCGGTAGGCGAGGACATCGGCTTCCTGCCCGGAACCGAAGAGGAAAAAATGACGCCGTGGATGGGCGCGCTGGAAGACAACCTCGACGTGCTGAACAAGAGCGACGACGAGGCCGGCGACTGGGGACGCGCCGCGACGCAGGACCTGATCCGCTCCCGCATCAAGGTCAAGTCGCTGAATTTCATGCGCGGCCGCACCTTCCTCAACAAGTTCCTGATCATCGACGAGGCGCAGAACCTCACGCCCAAGCAGATGAAGACGCTGATCACGCGCGCGGGGCCGGGCACCAAGGTGATCTGCCTGGGCAACATCGCGCAGATCGACACCCCCTACCTCACCGAAGGCAGCTCCGGCCTCACCTACGTGGTCGATCACTTCAAGGGCTGGCCGCACAACGGCCACGTCACGCTGCAGCGGGGTGAACGTTCGCGCCTGGCGGACTATGCTGCAGAGGTGCTGTGACCCCAACCACGCAAGGAGACGCACCATGCGGAAACACTGGATGATTCTGGCCGCCGGCCTCACCCTGGCGCTGCCCGCTCACGCGGTCGACTGGAAGGAGATGCTGAAGGGCGTGATCACCAAGCCGGCCGGCGAGACCGCCACGGGCAGCGGGGTCGACGCCCTGTCGACGACCGAGATCAATGCCGGACTGAAGGAGGCCCTGACCCGCGGCGCCGACGCCGCCGTCGCCCAGCTTGGGCAGAAGGACGGCTTCTTCGGCAACGCCGCGCTAAAGATCCCGCTGCCGCCCAGCCTGCAAAAAGCCGAAAAAGCCATGCGCATGGTCGGCATGGGCAAGCAGGCCGACGAACTGGTGCTGTCGATGAACCGCGCCGCCGAGGCCGCCGTGCCCGAAGCCAAAACCCTGCTGGTGGACGCTGTGAAGGAAATGACGCTGGAAGATGCCCGCGGCATCCTGACCGGCGGCCAAACTTCGGCCACCGACTTCTTCCGCAGGAAAACCGAGGCCAGGCTGACCGAACGCTTCACGCCCATCGTCAAGGCGACCACCGACAAGGCCGGCCTCGCGCAGCAATACAACCGCTATGCCGGCATGGCCGCGCAGTTCAACCTGGTCGACAAAGGCCAGGCCAACGTCGAGCAGTACGTCACCCAGCAATCGCTCGACCGCCTGTATCGGCTCATCGGCGAAAAGGAGCAGGCCATTCGCGCCAACCCCTTGCAGGCCGGCAGCGACTTGCTGAAAAAGGTCTTCGGCGCGGTCAGCGGCAAGTGATGCCGCGGGCGCAGCGACACGGCCAGGCTACGCCATGCTTCGGCCGGCTGGCAGCCGCGATCGGGCTCGCCGTGAGCATGACAACGCTCGGCCTGATCGCGCTGCCCGCCCACGCCTGGGAAGTCGGCGAATTCAAAAACGGCATGAGCCGCACCGAGGTCGAACAGGCGCTCAAAACCTGGAATTTCGACAAGACCCTGCCGGCCGGCAGCGACGGCCTGTTTGCCTACGATCTGCCCAGCAACCCCGCCGGCCGCCGTTTCCTGTTCACCTTTTGCAACGACAAGCTGGTGGCGTTCGACCAGGAGGTCGAACCGGCCTTCCGCCATTTCGTCGTCATCGCCTCGAACTACGCCAACCTCTACGGCAACCCGCTCAAGGTCATTCCCTACACCAGCGTCATCGCCAGCGGCGAAAAAAGCCTGCTGGCGATGTTCTGGCGCAAAGGCTCCGACTACATGGGCCTGAAATACGCGCTGTACCCGAACAGCGAGCAGTTGTCGATGACCTGGCAGATCAACAACAACTGCTGGCCGGCGCCGCGCTGAGGCAAGCCGGCCAAACCGGCTCGGCCGCATGGCCGTGCAGATCGTTTACCCGAGCCGCGTACCTGCGACGTCCGCATCGTAGCCTGTGGATTCATCCGCAGGCTTGCGCACCCGTTGCGGCGCCGCGTGCGCGCAGTGCCCCAAGGCAATGACCAGGGCGGGCGTTTCACCCGGCGGGATCCGCACGGCGGCAGCCAGCGCCGCCGTGTCGAATCCGCCGATCGGGCAACTGCCGAGGCCCAGGTGCGAGGCCTGCAACAGCAGCTGCGCGGCGGCAAAGTTGCACTGGCCTTGCGCCCAGGCCGCGATGGATTCCGCGCGATAGAAGGCACGGTAAGCCGCATCGGTCGGCGCCATGTCCTGGCCGCGCGCCTCGGCCTCGAAACGCGCCCGCACGTAATCCGAATCCGGGTCGAGCACTGCCACCAGCGCCACGATCACGATGAATGCCGCAGCGCTGGCTGCAGCAGGCTGGTCGTAACAGGCCCGCGCAACGGCTGCCCGTCCCGCCCCGTCTTCCAGCGTGATGAAACGCCATGGCTCCAGGCCAAAGGCCGACGGCGCCAGGCGGCCTGCCTCCCTCAGCACAGCCAGCTCGCTCGCAGCGACGGGCCGGCCCGCGACAAACCGGCGGCAAGCATAGCGTCGTTGAATTGCTTCGAGCAGTATGGCGGACATCGGGACGGCTCCCTGGATTGGCGGCACTTCAACCATAGTGCATCGCCGCTGACCGGGCAGGCGCGGCGGATTTTCAGCCCGAACGCAAGGTGGGAATCCCCTTACACGAGCAGGCCCTGACGGGCAAACAGCCACAATTGCTGGTGGGTCAGTTCGCCGACGGTTTCCGGCGCCAGCTCCAGCCCGGCCTCGGCCAGCGTGGCCTGCATGATGGCCACCAGCTCCTCGATCGTGCGGCTGCCATCCAGCAGGCCGAGCAAGGCCCGCCCCGACGGGTCCAGGTCCATCGCCACGTGGCGCGCGCCGCTTACGATCCAGCCCGGCGACTTTGCCTGCCAGCGGGCCAGTGCATGCGCGCAAGGGCGCCCTTCCAGTTCGGCGTCGACCGTCCCGGCCGACACCGTGGGCATGACGCCATGCGTGATCACCAGCTGGAACAGCGCCTCGCGGAATCCGGACTCGTCCACCTCCCCGCCGACGCCGAATTCAGCCAACACCTGCCGGGCGGCAGACAACAAGGCCGCGTAATCCAGTGCGCCGGGGTAGGCGGCCGCCAGGGCCATGACGGCCGCTTTCATCGCTGGCAGCGACACCGGGAAAGTGTTGCCGGCCGGGTTGACGAAGCGCTGCTCGATGGCTGCGCTCAGATCGATTTCCTCGTCGCTCCGCACATCGGCATAAAACGCCAGCCCGCTCAGCGCTCCGGCCTGCGGTGGCTGCGCACAGGGGGCGTCGGCGCGCGCGATCACAGCGCGGCGAAAGCGGGTTGCCAATGCCTCGTCGAGCGCCGCCTCGGCGTCCAGCCAGCGCCCGGCCATGCTTTCGGGAATCAGCCCCCAGCTATCCTCAAGCTCGACCACGGCACGGCGCGGACCCGCTTCGCCGACATAGCGCAGCCCGTGCGTATCGAGCTGCGCCACGAATTCGGCAAACCGCATCGGCGCATTGAATTCGGCAAGATACTCATGGAACAGGTAGGACGGTGCAGCCGACTTGAGATAGGCGATTTCCTTCAGCAACACCGGATCGCTCCACTCGGCTTCCAGTTCGTCCAGCACGCGCAGCGCCTGTTCGAAGCGGGCAGGCGCGGGGAGGTCGGCCGCAGTGCGTTCGGTCAGCGCGGTGCGCAGGGGCAGCAGGGGGGTCCAGCCGGCCTCGACGTTGAAGCTGAGGTAGGCGATGCCGTGCGGCGACAGATGGCGCCTGCACACTTCAAGCAGCGCCTGCTGCACCGCGGGCGGCACCCAGGAAAACACGCCGTGCGCGATGATGTAATCGAATTCGCCGAGATCGCCCGGCAACGCGGCCAGATCGCCATGGACGATGCGGACGTTGGACAAACCGAGATGGCGGATGAAAGCCGCGCCCGCCTCCGCCTGCACGCGCGACAGCTCCACCCCCACGCAGCGCGATTCGGGCCAGCGCCACGCCAGCGGAATCAGGTTGCCGCCGGAAGCGCAGCCGAGTTCGAGGATGCGCGCGCGGCCAGGGTCGGGCGCGTCGAAACCGTGCAGTCGCGCCACCGCCGCCAGGAAATCCGGCTGGGTTTCCGGCAGCGGCAGGCTGTCGTAGGGGAGTTCGTCGTAGCTGGCGAGGGTGTCCATGGCGGCGATTGTCTCAGCCCGGTGCACGCCTCTCAAGCCTGATCAATGCCCGCGCGAGCCCGGTTTGGACGAGAACAGGGCAGCCTGCGGGCGCGGTTTGCGCGGCTGGGAGGACGGATTCGGCGCCGCGCCGCGGCTGGCCGCCGGCTTCGCGCCGCCGGCCGCGGATTTTCCCTGCGGCGCCCGGCCGCCGGCATTGCGGCCGCCGGGCTGCGGCTGCCTGGAGTTCTGCCCCTGGCGCTGGCCGCCCCGCCCTTGCGGCGGGCGCGGCGGGCGTTCGTCGGACATCAGGTCGGCCTTGGCCGGCGGAACGAAGCCGGGTTCGATTTCGACCCGCACGATCGAGCGCTTGATCAGCTTCTCGATGTCGCGCAGGTAGCCCATTTCCTCGTCGTCGACCAAGGACAGCGCCGAGCCGGTGGCGCCGGCGCGGCCGGTGCGGCCGATGCGGTGCACGTAGTCCTCCGGCACGTTGGGCAGTTCGAAGTTCACCACCTGCGGCAGCTGGTCGATGTCGATGCCGCGCGCGGCGATGTCGGTGGCCACCAGCACACGCACGCTGCCGTCCTTGAAGCTCGCCAGCGCCTTGGTGCGCGCCGACTGGCTCTTGTTGCCGTGGATCGCGGCGGCGCTGATGTTGTCCTTGTTGAGCTTCTCGGCGAGCTTGTTGGCGCCGTGCTTGGTGCGGGTGAAGACCAGAACTTGTTGCCAGTCGTGGTGCTTGATCAGGTGCGCCAGCAGATCGCGCTTGTGCGCCTGCGGCACCCGGTGCATCGACTGTTCGACCACTTCGACCGTGGTGTTGCGGCGCGCCACTTCGACGCTCTTCGGGTTGTGCAAGAGGCCGTTGGCAAGGGTGCGGATCTCGTCGGAGAAGGTCGCCGAGAACAGCAGGTTCTGGCGCTGGCGCGGCAGCACCGCGAGCACTTTCTTGATGTCGCGGATGAAGCCCATGTCGAGCATGCGGTCGGCTTCGTCGAGCACCAGGATTTCGACGCCGGAGAGGTCCACCGTCTTCTGCCCCAGGTGGTCGAGCAGGCGCCCCGGCGTCGCCACCAGGATGTCGACGCGCGACTTCAGCGCCTTGAACTGCGGGTTGATGTTGACGCCGCCGAACATCACCATCGAGGTGAGCGACAGGTATTTGCCGTAGGTCTTGACCGATTCCTCGACCTGCGCCGCGAGTTCGCGCGTCGGCACCAGGATCAGGCAGCGCGGGCGGCCCGGCTTCAGGGCCTGCGCGGCGCGCGTCGACAGATGATGCAGGATCGGCAGGGTGAAGCCGGCGGTTTTCCCCGTTCCCGTTTGTGCCGCGGCGAGCAGGTCGCCGCCGGCCAGCACCTGCGGAATCGCCTGCGCCTGGATCGGGGTGGGCGTGGTGTAGCCGGCGTCATGAATCGCACGCAAAATGGGTTCGGCCAGGCCGAGCTCGACAAAAGCCGGGCTGGCTGCGGATGTTTCAGTAGTCATGGTGGTTTCCTGCGACGGCCTGTTGCGCTTGTGGCAACACCAATCGAGGCAGACGGGCAGTGATCGCGAGATCAATGGAAAACCCGCATCGATTGGTGGAAGCGGGCGGCCTGGCTTGGCAGCCAGACGGGAAATGTTCGGGTGGTGGGCAGTACAGGGTTTGAACCTGTGACCCCCGCCGTGTGAAGGCGATGCTCTACCGCTGAGCTAACTGCCCCGAAGCGGCGCGAATTAAACCACATCCCGGCGGGAAAGGTCAATTTTGCGGAGGGCGATCCGGTAAAATAACGCGTTTTTTCCGCCCGGCCTTGCCATGATCCGTACCCGTTTCGCCCCCTCCCCCACCGGTTACCTGCATATCGGCGGCGCGCGCACCGCGCTGTTTTCCTGGGCGTTCGCGCGCCATCACGGCGGCCAGTTCATCCTGCGCATCGAGGACACCGATATCGAGCGCTCCACCCCCGAGGCGGTGCAGGCGATACTCGACGGCATGGCCTGGCTGGACCTTGCGCACGACGAAGGCCCGTTCTACCAGCTGGAGCGGATGTATCGCTACAAGGAAGTGATCGCGCAGATGCTGGAAAAAGGCCAGGCCTATCACTGCTATTGCAGCACGGAGGAACTCGACGCCATGCGCGAGGCGCAGCGCGCGCGCGGTGAAAAGCCGCGCTACGACGGCCGCTGGCGTCCCGACCCCGGCAAGAAACTGGCGGTGCCGCCGTCGGGGGTGCAGCCGGTGGTGCGCTTCAGGAACCCCGCCGAAGGCACGGTGGCCTGGAAGGATCTGGTCAAGGGCAGCATCGAGTTTTCCAACGCCGAACTCGACGACCTCATCATCGCGCGCGCCGACGGCACCCCGACCTACAACTTCTGCGTGGTGATCGACGACTGGGACATGCGGATCAGCCACGTCATCCGCGGCGACGACCACGTCAACAACACGCCGCGCCAGATCAACATCCTCAGGGCGCTCGGTGCGACGGTGCCGCAATACGCCCACTTGTCGATGATCCTCGGCGACGACGGCACCAAGCTGTCGAAGCGCCATGGCGCAGTGTCGGTGATGCAGTATTTCGAGGACGGCTACCTGCCGGAAGCCGTGATCAACTACCTCGCGCGGCTCGGCTGGTCGCACGGCGACGCCGAGATTTTCAGCCGCGAACAGTTCGTGCAGTGGTTCGATCTCGACCGCATCACGCCGTCGGCCGCCCAGTTCAACACCGAGAAGCTGCGCTGGCTCAACCAGCAGTACATCAAGGCAGCCGACGACGCGCGGCTGGCCGAACTGATGCGCCCTTTCCTGCTGCGCAATGGCGCCAATCCGGACGGCGGCCCCGCCCTTGCCGCGGTGTGCGCGCTGGTGAAGGAACGCGCCGCGACGATCGTGGAACTGGCCGACGCCGCCACGCTGTTCTATCGCACCCTGCATCCCACGCCCGAACTGCTGGCGCAGCACG
>MKUE01000096.1 GCA_001897675.1 Thiobacillus sp. 65-1059
CAGATCGAGCAGGACCTGATCATCAGCCGCGCGTTGTGCGACCTGTTCAACACGCCGATGCTGAAAGACAAGATCGCTTTTCGCGGTGGCACCGCGATCAACAAACTGCTGTTCAAGCAGCCCCTGCGCTATTCGGAAGACATCGATCTGGTGCAGACGCAGGCTGAGTCCATCGGCACGACGGTCGATGCGATCCGCGAAGCCCTGTCATGGCTCGGCAAGTGCAATCGCGAGCAGGCGGGGCATTCGATGCACCTGGTGTTCAAATTCACGCCCGAAGCTGATCCGCAGACGGCGCTGAAGCTCAAGGTCGAGATCAATACACGCGAGCATGAGCATCTGCTCGGCATCAAGTCGTATCCCTTCGCGGTGGAAAGCGACTGGTACCAAGGCGAGGCCGAGATCGCGTCCTTCGAGCCAGAGGAACTGTTCGGCACCAAACTGCGCGCATTATTGCAGCGGCGCAAGAACCGCGACCTCTTCGATCTGCACCACGGACTCGACCAGCTCGCCATGGATCGGGATAAGCTCATCGCCTGCTTCGACCACTACCTGGCGCTTGAAGGCAAGCCCATCACGCGCGCCGTCGCCGAGCAGCGTATGTTGGAAAAGCTCACACGTAGTCTGATCGAAGACATCGCGCCATTACTGCCGGCCGGCGTCCGCTTCAACGACGACGATGCGATACAGGCTTTCGAGCGCGTATGGAAGGAACTCATCGTCCGCATCAAGGGTGATGCATGGAAGCTGACCGACAAAGCGTTAGAAGAGCTGCGCACAAAAAAATATCCCGGCCTATTGAGCCGGTAAGGGAGATACCATGTACTTGGGGAGCCTGACAATTTCACGTTTCCGATCTTGCGACAATGTGACCGTCAGTCTCCGCCCCGATCTGACCGTCTTGGTCGGTGAGAACAATGGCGGCAAGTCCAACGTCGTAGACGCGATCCGGCTGCTCACCTTGCCGCTGAGCGGACGCCGGGAGCGGTACCCGGAAGACGAGGATGTACGGCGCCACGCGACCGTCCCGAACTTCCAGATCGAAGGTGTTTTCAAGGGGCTCGGCGATACGCTGAAAGGGTTGCTGATCTCGGCAGTTCCAGACCCAACCCAGGATGAAGCAGTCTTCGGCTATCGGTACGAGTCGCGGTCCGCACGCTCGCCGCGCGGCAAGACTACCGTCTGGGCCGGGCGCTTTGACACCAATGAGCCGGAGGCTGGCTCCACCGATCTGATCCGACACGTCTACCTACCGCCGCTGCGCGATGCGCATCAGGCGCTTGGCACTGGAAGCGGCGCGCGGGTCATGGCACTGTTGCGCCACTTCCTGCCGAAGGATCAAGAGCCGAATTTCCTTGCCGGTGTCAGGCGCGCGGACGACAGGCCAGACGTCCTGACGACGATGAACGCGGAGATCGATACTGCCCTGGGGATGCTGACCAATGGGGTCCGTCCGCAAACGGCGGCCCTGGACTTCGGTGCCGAAACCCTGCTCGATGTCGCCCGCGATCTGAGGTTTCGCTTGGCCGATACCGGCCTCGTGCCCGAGGACATCCGGGCTTCCGGTCTGGGCTACTCCAATCTGCTCTATATGGCTACGGTCGTCGTCGAACTGGCGAAAGCCAAGGAAGCGGACCTCACGATCTTTCTCGTGGAAGAGCCGGAAGCTCACTTGCATCCGCAGTTGCAAGTGTTGGTGCTCGAATTCCTACTGGAACAGGCTCGCCAATCGGCAGCGCGGGCCATCGAGCCCGGCAAGCCGGAAGGCCGTATCCAGATCGTTGTGACGACCCATTCGCCAAACCTGACGGCATGGGTCTCTCCACTGCATCTGGTGGTTATGCGCTCACGTCGCGGCGAAGCGAATGGAGTCATAGTGTCGGAATCGGTCAGCGTGCCCATCGCCGAACTCGGGCTCAAGCCGAAGACGCTGGACAAGATCAACCGCTATCTGGATGTGACCCGCTCCGCACTGCTGTTCGGCAACAGAGCTATCCTGGTCGAAGGGATTGCCGAGGCACTACTGTTGCCGGTGCTGGCGCAAAAGATTGTCTTGGTCGACGATGCCGACGGATGGCTCCGGTTCAAGGGAACCGTCATCGTACCGATCGAGGGTGTGGACTTCCGCCCCTATGTCGAGGTACTGCTGCGGCCGGTTGACGGCGCATGCATCGCCGACCGGCTGATCGTGATCACCGACGCTGATCCGACAGTGTTGGGGAATCGGAAGGTCGATCTTGAAAACCTCGCCGCGACCCATGGCGCGCCGCAAGCGCTGACGGTGCTGACCAATCAGCACACGTTGGAGCATGAGATTTTCGGAGCGGGTAACGAGGCCTTCTTGAAGAGTGTGTTTCTTCGGCTGCACCGCAACTCGCGTCAGGACTGGACGAACCGGATAGAGGGCGTCGCGGTTCAGGAGCGTTCCGACGCGTTCCTTAAGCTGATCGAGGCGAAGAAAACCCGCAAGGGCGATTTGGCCCAGGCCATCGCTGCACGTATTGCCGCAGGCGAACCATTTGTCGTGCCGCACTATCTTGCCGATGCGATTCGTGGTGCTGCGCAGGCATGATTGGCATTCACGGCCTGACGGCTGAGCAGGAAGCATTCGCCACGCACGTCGGCGGTGCCTTCGTACATGCCTGCCCCGGTGCCGGAAAGACCCGTACGATCATCGCGCGCCTGGCTAAGATTGCCGCCACGTTGCCGCCTCGTCGCGGCGTTGCGGTACTCTCCTTCACGAACTCTGCCGTCGATGAGTTTCGAGAGCGCTGCCGGGTTGCAGGACTCGGCCCACTCTTGAAGCATCCCAGCTTCATGGGAACGCTCGATGCATTTGTCCGGCATTTCGTGGTGCTCCCAGGCAGTGCGGCAACAAGCACGATGCGGCCGATCATCCTCGATAGTTGGGACACTCTCGGCATAGAGGTTCGGTTGTCGGGGCAATTCGCCTTCCGAGGTGATGCGGTGAGCCTGGACCTGTTCGACGCGGAAACCAACGTCATTGATCCAGCGAGAATTGGGCATGCAGGACTACGAAACCATGTGCGCCAGCATCAAGCCAGGTATCAACAGGCTGCGGCACAACGGCGACGTGGCTTGCTGCAGGCCGGCTATCTAAGCGCTGGCGATGCTCGCGTTCAGACGCTGCAGCTGATTCGTGATCCAGTGAATGGCGGTGCGCTTGGTCGCGCACTGGCGGCACGTTTCCACGAAGTCATGGTGGACGAAGGCCAGGATTGCAATCCGCTTGATCTGCAGATCCTATCGTGGCTCAGAGAGCACGGGGTGCATGTCATTTTCGTGTGTGACCCGGATCAGGCGATCTATGAATTCCGCAACGGCAATCCTGCTGGTGTTCAGATATTCAAGGAGACGTACCCCGTTGAATCACATCGAGGGCTGACAGGGAATTTTCGCAGCAGCCCTGCGGTTTGTCGGTTGGCCGCCACGCTTAGAAGCGCGGGCCACGTGGATCAGTCCGTCGGCGACACTGCGAATGTTGCGCACCCGATTTTGCTTCTCTCATACGGCGGCCGAGGACCGAGTGCGACGATCGGCCGGGCCTTCCTGGATCGGGTCGCTGAACTTGGTTTGGATTCAACTGACGCGATCGTTCTGGCGCATTCGGGCAAAGTCGCGCAGCGTGCCGCTGGTGGAGTGGTTTCCAGCGATTCGAACGGAAGCTCGCGGGTTGAGTCGCTGGCCCGAAAAGTGGCGGAGTTCTGGTCACCTGCCGCAACGGCCCGATCAAAGGAATCAGCGATCCAAGCAGTGGAGACGTTGTTGTTGGACCTCATGGGATTGCGTCAGGACAATGAGCATCTGTTACGTGCAGTCGAGCGCGGTGGAATGGATCGGCGAACGCATCGACGATGTGCGTTGAGTTTACTCATGAGCCTTCCAAAGGTGTGTGGGAATGCCGACGCTGATCGGCTCGCCTGGATTGCCTGTGTGCAGGCAGAGACGGAACGGCTGAATCTGCCTTTGCCGGCCAGAGTGACCGTGCGTAACTTCTTTAGGCGGCCAACTAACGTGCAATGGTCGCACCACCTCCAAGTCCCGGTCGAGCTCGGCCTGACATGCGCCAAGATTCACGAGGCGAAAGGCCGCGAGTACGGTGCTGTGTGCGTCGTGATTCCGCCCAATCGGGCTCCTGAAAACCGGGGTGAAGCTCTATTTGACTCGTGGGAGACCCGCACCGATGCCGAGGCCAAGCGTGTGCTCTACGTTGGCTTGACGCGCGCCCAGCATCTGAGCGCGCTTGCGGTGCCAGTCGCTTTCGCTGATCGTTGTGTCGCAGTACTGGTCGCTGGTCAAGTGCCCTACACAAGAAGGGACTTATGAGGCTCCGCGGATTGCCTGTCAATCGTCAATCTGCGTCGCCTCCGCGTCAATCGACAGCGAGTGTTTAACGCGCTGCGACCGCGAAGAAACGTTGGCTGAGGTCGACCTGAATCCTGAGGGACTGACCGCCGAGATCACCCGGCTGGTGAAAAAACGTAGGCTGGCCAACCCTCGCCATGGCTTCTATTTGATTCTGCGTACCGAAGACCCGATGGCTGGTGCTCAGATCCAGTTCCCTGATCGTCCATTGAGAAATACAAGGGAATCGATGCACGTCTTGCAGCAGCTCAGAATCGAGGATTTCAGAAGCATATAGAGCGCTGATCTGACGTTTGACAGATCGTACGCGACGGAGCCATCGGTCCCGTGTGTGCTGGTCCATCAATCCGCTTGCATTTGGTCAAGCCGTTCCTTGACCTCGCGCTTGCCCATCTTCCGGACGGCCGCAAAGACTGCGAGCTGCTCGGCTTTCGGGCGCGACGTGCCGGCTTCCCAGTTGTAGATGGTTTGGGCGGAGACGCCCACCAGCGCTCCCATCTCCCGCGCCGACAGTTCGAGCCGCGTCCGCTGCGCACGCACACCCTGCGGTTTGAACCTCAGTTTCGTTTCGGATTCCTTGTCGGCGGTAGGGGCGACATTCTTCGGCACCATTTTTTCGAGGCGTGATATTTTCTTTTCCAAGGGCTCGATGCGCCGTTTTAATGCCGCGATATCTGTGCGGTAGCGGCTCGATGCCTTCTTGAGGGTTTCGGTTTCGCTGCGAAACTGCCTGCGGACGAGTCTAGCGATTTCTTCCTTGAGCACGGATGCGATGTTCGACAATTGGGGGGGCCTCATAGCGTACTGGTAAAGGCAAATGGTACAGGGATCGGCCTCACTCAACCGCGCTGATCGACGGCTATCGCAAATTGGACGCTGACTCCTCGGCCTTTGCTACCGCCGCTGACACTGGGGACTAATGAGCGGTCGGTGTGGAGCAGCTTGCCGACTCCGGCACGAAGTTCGGGCTAAATGGCTGCCTTCGACAACGACGAGGGGCAGCACCGACCCGGAAGAGTCGCTCGGCAAGCAGCGTCATGGGGGCCGGTTCCCGGGGTTGAACCGCCGTCAAAAAAATGAGTTGGGTGCCTGGTCCTCGGCCAGAGCCGCCCCTGGAGTGCTGCTTCACCAAGGTCGGATATGCATCGCACACCGGCCATGGGCTAGAAGAGCCGCTGAACGGCCGCTT
>MKUE01000097.1 GCA_001897675.1 Thiobacillus sp. 65-1059
CATATCGTTGCGCTGGGTGTTTTCGGCCATGTGGGCAAGCAGAACGGATGCTTCACCGCGCCAGGCTTTGATGATGACGCGGGTTTCGCGGAGCTTCGGATCCCCGGTTTCTTCCCACAACTCTCGGATGGCCTGCAGGCGGGTATTGCCACCTGCGTACAGGATGTAATGGGTTTCTCCCGGCCGCTTGGTGACAGTCAAGGGTTGGAGGATTCCGTTGACCCGGATGCTCTCCTTCAGCTCAGCGTAGGCTTCGTTGTTCGCCTTGCGGGGATTTCGCTCATAGAAGTGAACGGCGGTTACTGGAAGACTCGCCCACGAGTCATCCACTTCAGTGTCGTGCTTGAGGTCGCTCCCGCTGTTTGGCGCCGGCACGTTCAGACTGTTGGACACTTCCAGCTTCAGGCGCTCCCGTACCGTCCGCTTTTCAGAATCTGACTTTGGGGTAAACCCATGCTTGGCAGCCAAGTCCACCATCTTGATCGAACTCGGGATATTCATGAGTGGAGGCTTTTTCTTGCCGCCCGCCATCATGCTTCCGCTCCGTTACGGCCTAGGTCCTGTGCTGCCTCCGATCCGGCGTAATGCCCTGCGAGGCTCGGCACCAACTCCCAGAGGAGAGCATGCATGGTTTCATAGGCAGACGGCATCGTGCCCTTGCGCGACGGCTCATGCCGGTGTGCGGGGATGCACAGGGTGGCTGATTCCTTGTAGGACTTGGCGTCTGGGACTATCGTATCGAGGACCGTGACCCGTCCGCCCAGCTTGATGAAGTCCTGTCTGATCGACTCCGCGATGATTCTCGCGTCGGCAGTCCGGTCCTGCATCGAAATGACTGCCTTGACCGGCCCTACCCTGTATTTCGAGTTTGGTGAGGGCTCAAGCCGCGCCAGCAATTCCATCGTTCCAGTTTTGAACTCTCGTGCTGACAGGATTTCCGGCTTGATTGGGGAAATGATCTGCGTGGCGGCGAGTGCGGCAGTGTCCTGCAGTGGGCCTACGGTTCCCTGCGTGTCGATTAAGACACAGTCGTAATAGTCTTCGGATACGGCGGGGGAATTCAGGGCATTGCCAAGTCGTTCGCCGCGATCAATCCGATGCAGGAGCCAGGTTTGGAGACTGCCATCTGGATCGTCCGACCGGATTACATCGAGCCCATCGATTACCGTCTGAGAGATGCAATCCTCAGTGACATACCCGGTGGTGATGACTTTTGTGAGGCCAAACGGGGCTTCGCGCTTAATACGGTAATATTTTGATAGCGCGGGCTGCACATCAGCGTCGACAAGCAGGACTCTCAGCCCCATGTCCGCCATGAGTGCACCAAGATTTGCTGCTAGTGTGGTCTTACCGACCCCGCCCTTCGTACTCAGTACAGTGAACTTGATCATATCCCTCCCTAGGTTTAACGAGGGACATGGAGACAACCAGTCTGAATGCTGCGGAACCCGCAGCAGGCTTGAGTTTCGCGTTACTCAATAGAGTGCTATATCAGGACTTGCTAATATACATTATGCGAAGTATTCGGGGCGAAGAGGCAATCCGTGCCGCCTCCGGAACCCGCATTCCTGCGTCGGCTAAACCGCCCCGTTTCGGGCACGTCACAGGCGCCGTTTCAATCATAGCCAGCATATTCTCCACTCAACATCTCCAGAACCAGGCTGCGGATCATGCTTTCTTCGTCGGCCGGGATGCGCAACACCGGCTTGGCCGTCCGCTCGTTGAGCCAGGTATCGTGACGCAAGTTGGCTTCATGATCGAGCCGAAATCCCATGAAGCCCAAGGGCTCGCAGATCGCGGCGCGAACCTGCGCGGCGTGTTCGCCGATGCCGCCGCTGAATGCCAGAGCGTCGACGCCTCCCGCCTTGGCCGCATAGGCGCCGATGGCGGCGCGCACCTGTCTGCTGAAATAATCCACCGCAAAGCGGGCGGCGGGTGTGGCGCTGGCCAGAAGTCGGGCCATGTCGCTGCTTTCGCCGTCCGACAGGGCGAGCAGTCCCATGCGGCGGTAGACCAGGTCGGTCAGTTCGCCATCGCCGAGGCGTCGAGCCAACTCCAGCATGACGCCGGGGTCGAGGTCGCCGCTGCGCGTGCCCATGGGAATGCCGCCCGCCGGGGTGTAGCCCATGCTGGTATCCACGGATTGAAGGTTTTCCAGCAGACACAGGCTGGCCCCGTTGCCGAGATGCGCCACCACCACCCGGCCGCGCGCGGCATCGCCGAGCAGTCGCGGTAACTGGCGCGCGACATGGGCGTAATTGAGTCCGTGAAAGCCATAGCGGTGCAGGCCGAGCGATTGCGGGATCGGCAGGCGCCGGGCTGACTCAGGCAGGGTGACGTGAAAAGCGGTGTCGAAGCAGGCGATTTGCGGCACGTCGAAGCTTTCCCTGCACAAGTCCACGCCCAGCAGATTGCCGGGCAGATGCAGCGGCGCGAGCGCGACGACGGATTCCAGGCGCATTCGTTCGGCATCGTCGATCAGGCGGGCCGCTTCGGTGATTTCGCCGCCGTGCACCAGGCGATGGCCCACCGCCGCCGGCGTCTCCGCGCCCAGCTCGCGCATCAGGGCGGCGAACGCGGCGCGGTGATCGGGCAAGCGGCCCTGGCCGATATGCTCGAAACGGAAATTCCGCCTGCCGCCGCCCGCCGTGAACAGGCTGGCCTTGAGCGAGGACGAGCCGCTGTTGATGACGAGGATGGACATCAATAAGGCCACTGCCAGTTGCGGATCTCCGGCATGTCTTCCCCGTAGCGCTCGATGTATTGCTTGTGCTCGACCAGGCGGTCGCGCATGGCCTGTCTGACATGGGCGGCCCGGGCCTGCATCTTCGGCACCCGGTGCATCACGTCCGCGACCAGGTGAAAGCGATCCAGGTCGTTCAGCACCACCATGTCGAAAGGCGTGGTGGTGGTGCCCTCCTCCTTGTAGCCGCGCACGTGCAGGTTGTCGTGGTTGGTGCGCCGGTAGGCAAGACGGTGGATCAGCCA
>MKUE01000098.1 GCA_001897675.1 Thiobacillus sp. 65-1059
CGACGGCCCGCCCATGCTCAAAAGCGAGAATGCGCGGCCTTCGGGCTGGGTGTATGTCGACGTGCGCGGGCGCGATCTGGCGTCCACCGTGGCCGACCTGCAGACTGCGGTGTCCGCCCAGGTCAGGCTCGAACCCGGCATGAGCCTGGCCTATTCCGGCCAGTTCGAGTTCATGGAGCGCGCCAACGCCCGGCTCAAGCTCGTCGTGCCGGCCACGCTGCTCATCATCTTCGTGCTGCTCTATCTCACCTTCAGCCGCTTCGACGAAGCCGTGCTCATCATGGCCACGCTGCCGTTCGCGCTGACCGGCGGCGTGTGGTTTCTCTACGCTCTGGACTACCAGCTGTCGATCGCCACTGGCGTCGGCTTCATCGCGCTGGCCGGGGTGTCGGCCGAGTTCGGCGTCATCATGCTGCTCTATCTGAAAAACGCCTGGGAAGCGAAGAAAGCCGCCGGCCAAACCGGCGAAGCCGACCTTGTCGACGCCATCCGCGAAGGCGCGGTGCAACGCGTGCGCCCCAAGGCGATGACAGTGGCGGTGATCGTCGCCGGCCTGCTGCCCATCCTGCTGGGCAGCGGCACCGGCAGCGAGGTGATGAGCCGCATCGCCGCGCCCATGGTGGGCGGCATGCTGAGCGCGCCGTTGCTGTCGCTGTTTGTCGTGCCGGCGGCGTACCAGCTGATGCGCCGCCCCAGGAAAAGCCGCCAATGAAGAATATCCCCCGCAGCAGCGGATAGACGGCTGTCGGCCCAGGCCGGGGTGAACCACGAGCCTGACGCCCAGCAGGCGAAGCGCCATGTCATCCAGGTATTTCGAAGCCAGTGCAACGCAGACGCTGCGCCGGTTGAGTACACGCGGAGCGCCAAGGTATGAATGAACCCTTGGTGGACCGCCATCGTGCTCTATCTGGGCAGCCGCGTCGGCCTCGCCGCGATCCGCCTGCTGTGAGATCGACGTGCATCAACTGCATGAACACGATTTCGGCTGGGATGGCAGCCCACCCCAGCCGTACAAGCGGCCGTTCAGCGGCTCTTCTAGCCCATGGCCGGTGTGCGATGCATATCCGACCTTGGTGAAGCAGCACTCCAGGGGCGGCTCTGGC
>MKUE01000099.1 GCA_001897675.1 Thiobacillus sp. 65-1059
AGGCGAATCAGCGTGGTCTTGCCGGCGCCATTGGGGCCGAGCAGGCCGAGCTTGTCGCCGCGCAGGATGGTGGCGGAAAAGTCGCGGATGAGGGCGCGACTGTCGTAGCCGTAGCTGACATGGTCGAGTTCGGCCACCACCTTGCCGGAACGATCGCCGCTGTCGAGCTGGAACCCCACCTGGCCGGCGTGGGCGATGCGCGCCTCGCGGGTGCGGCGCAGCGCCTCCAGCCGCCTTACCCGGCCTTCGTTGCGGGTGCGACGCGCCTCGACCCCCTTGCGGATCCAGGCTTCCTCCTGCTTCCAGAACTTGTCGAATTTGCGGTTGTGCACCGCCTCCACCTCAAGCTGCTCGGCCTTTTTGGTCTGGTAGGCGCTGAAATTGCCTTGGTATTCACGCAACTGGCCGCGATCGAGCTCGACAATCCGGTTCGCGACGTTGTCCAGGAAGCGCCGGTCGTGGGTGATGAAAAGCAGCGCGCCGCGATAGTCGTTGAGCAGGCTTTCCAGCCACTCGATGGCGGAAAAATCCAGGTGGTTGGTGGGCTCGTCCAGCAGCAGCAGTTCGGGCTCGGTGACCAGCGCGCGCGCCAGCGCCACGCGTTTTTTCAGGCCACCGGACAGCGTCTCCACCGCCGCCTCGGCATCCAGGCCCAGGCGCTGCAGGGTTTCTTCCACCCGGCTGTTGAGCCGCCAGGCATCGGCCGCCTCCAGCTCGTGCGACAAGCGCTCGAAGTCGGCATACACCGTCTCGTCGCCCTCCGCCATCGCATGCGCCACGGCATGGTATTCGGCCAGCAGCGTCTGTGCCGCGCCGACGCCCTCCGCCACCGCCTCGAACACGCTGTGGCCGGGCTGGAACTGCGGCTCCTGCGGCACGTAGGCCAGCTTCAGGCCCGGCGCGCGCCATACCTCGCCGGCATCCGCCAGGCTCTCGCCGGCGATGATTTTCAGCAGGCTCGACTTGCCGGTGCCGTTGCGGCCGATCAGGCCGATGCGCTCGCCCGCCTCGATCACCAGCGAAGCGCCGTCGAGCAGCGGCCAGTGGCCGTAGGCCAGTTCGAGTCGGTCAAAAGTAAGGAGGGGCATGATCAGGCGTCAACAAGCGTAGGAGCGGAATTATCCGCGATTGAGCGCGGCATGGACGGCCTGGGCAATTTTTAATGCGCCGGGCGTGTCACTGTGCAGGCAGATCGTGTCCGCCCGCACCCGGATGGCGCCGCCGTCGAGCGCGGAAACCGCTCCGCCATGCGCAAGCGCACGCGCCTGCTGCGCCGCCATGTCGGGCGAGGCGATCAAGGCGCCCGGGGTTTCACGTGAAACCAGCAGGCCGTCGGCCCGGTAGCGGCGGTCGGCAAACGCCTCGTTCAGCACCGGCAAACCCGCCGCCCGCCCGGCGGCGATCAGTTGCGAGCCGGACAGGCCCACCAGCCTCAGTGCCGGGTCCAGCGCCGCCGTCGCCCGGGCAATCGCCCGCGCCACCCGCGCATCCTGCGCCGCCGCGTTGTACAGCGCACCGTGCGGCTTGACGTGCGCCAGCCGCAATCCCCGCCGCGCAGCCTGCTCGGCCAGCGCCTCCACCTGTTGCGTCACCCATGCCGCAACCTCCGCCTCCGACGCGGCCAGCGCGCGGCGGCCAAACCCGGCCCGATCGGGATAACTCGGATGCGCGCCTACCGCCACGCCGTATTCCTCCGCCAGCCGCAGCGCCGCCGTCATGCTGGCGGCGTCGCCGGCATGCCCGCCGCAGGCAATCGACACCCGCGCCAGATAGGACATCAGGCTGGCGTCGTCGCAGCCTTCGCCAATATCGGCATTCAGCTCGATCATGCCAGCGCCTCGATCGCCCACGGCGCAGGCGCTGGCGCAGCCTCCGCCTCGACGGTCGCAAACCGCACCGCATCGCCCGGCCGCAGCTGCGCCAGCCGCGGCCAGTCGGCGGCGATCACCGCGGCAATGGCTGGATAGCCGCCGGTCACCGGGCCGTCCCAGCCCAGAATGATCGGTTGTCCGCCGGGCGGAACCTGCACCGTTCCGGGCAACACCCCCTGCGACGGCAATTCAACCCGTGCATGCGTCACCGCCGGCCCGGTCAGGCGCAGGCCGCGCCGGTCGGATGCGGCATCCACTCGATAGCTGCCGCAAAAAAATGCCCTCAGCCCGGCATCGTCAAACAGGCCGGCCTGCGGTCCCGCCACCACGCGCAGCGGCGCGTCCAGTGACGGGACGGGTGGGCGGGCGCGCAACAGATGCATTTCACCCGCCGGGGTAGCGCATGCCAGCGTATCGCCCATGCGCAGCGCGCGCCCCTGGTATCCGCCGAACCCGGCCGGCAGCAGCGTGCTGCGGCTGCCCAGCACGCGTGGCACCGCCAGCCCGCCGCGCACCGCCAGCCAGCAGCGGCAACCCGTCTCCGCCCGCTCCAGGTTCAGGATCTCGCCTGCCGCCAGCAACAGGGTTTCGTTCCACGCTGGCGCGCCCCCCTTGCTTCGCGTCGCCATAAAGCGCGCGCCGGCGAGTGCCACGACGCCCCCCAGCGGAAACCGCAACGACGGCCCGGCAAGCAGGATTTCCAGCCCTGCGGCCGCCTCATCGTTGCCCACCAGCCGGTTGGCCGCCGCCAGCGCCGGCGGATCGGCCGCGCCGCCGGCGGGCACGCCGAGCGCCCCCCAGCCGGGCCGGCCCAGATCCATCACCAGGTCGCAGCGGCCGGCGCGCAGCACTTCGATCATGTGGGCACAAAACGCACGCGGTCGCCCGGCATCAGCAAGGCGGGCGCATGACGCTGCGGATCGAACAATACGGCTGCGGTGCGGCCGACGATCTGCCAGCCGCCGGGTCCGCCGGCCGGATAAATGCCGGCGTATGCGCCGCCGATGGCCACGCTGCCCGCCGCCACCCGGAGCCGCGGCGACGCCCGGCGCGGTGCGTGGAGGCCGGCAGGCAGCCCGCGCAAATAGGGAAACCCCGGCTGGAAACCCAGGAAAGCGACGGTGTACTCCACTGCCGCATGACTATGGATATAGCCGGCGGTATCCATGCCCGCCCGTTCCGCCAGCCTCGACAAATCCGGCCCTGCGGACCCGCCGTACTCCACCACGATCTCATGCAGCTTTCCGCTGGCAGCCGGCGCGTCCGTCAGCGGTGCCGTCAGCGCCGCGCGCAGGCCCGGCGAAACCGCCGCGCCACGCCGCAATATCAGCAGCACGCTGTCATCCGACGGAATCACGTCTTCAAGCTCCGCAAAACGCTGGGCGCTCAGCATGGCGTAGCGCGCCAGCGTTGCCTCCCCGGTCGCCACCCGCAAGCCGCGCTCGCTCAGCCAGCGCCACGCCGGGGCCGGCTGAACGGTCTGCAGCTTTATTTCAGGAGGCTTCTGTTCGGCGTTTTGCATAATGCGGCGAATGATCCGTACGTCCTGCATTATCGCAAATCCGTCCGGCTGCCCTGCCTGTTTTCGGCCAGGCGGAACGCCCCCGCTGGCGGCCGCCACCCCCATCCCGTCGATGCGGGCAACAAAAAGGGGGTTTCACGTGAAACCCCCTTGCTAGGCTACTGCCGGCAATCGGACTGGCGATCAGTCCTTGAAGCGTCCACGCACGCCGACACGGTTGCCGCCGCGGTTGTCATTGCCGAAGCTGCGCGGCTGGCCAGCGCGCGCGCTGTTGCCGCGATCGCCGTAGCTGCGGCCGGCGCCGGCGGATTTGGCTTTCGCCTCGCGTTCACGTTTTGCCCAGTATTCAACGCTGTTGCCGTTGACTTCGACCGCAGGCGCGGCGCCGCCGCGATAAGCGTCGTTGCGCGGCGGCCGGTCGCCGGTCATGCGCGGCACGTCGGACGGGCCGCGCACGGTATTTTCAAACCGGTTGCCGCGAGCGGGCCGGTCGCTGCCGGGGCGCGCATCGGCGCGGTAGCCGCGGTCGCGATTATCGCGGCTGTCGCCGCGCGGCGGGCGATCGCCGTAGCTGCGGGGCTCGCTGCGCTCGCCAAAGCTGCGCTTGTCGCCGAAGCCGCCACGCGGGCCATTGTTGCTGCGCGGACGACCGGCCGCAGGGCGGCCGGACGCTGGCTTCTGGGTCGGCTCCAGCCCCGGCAGGGTATGCACCTCGATGCGGTTGCCGGTGTAGCGCTCGATGTTCTTCACCAGTCCGCCTTCACGCATGCCGGCGAAGCTCACCGCGATGCCGGTGCGGCCGGCACGGCCAGTGCGGCCGATGCGGTGGACGTAGTCCTCGGCCTGGCGCGGCAGGTCGAAGTTGATGACGTGGCTGATCGTCGCCACGTCGATGCCGCGCGCGGCAACGTCGGTGGCCACCAGCACCTTGGTGCGGCCTTCGCGCAGGCGCTGCAGCGCGCGGTTGCGCTGGCCCTGCTGCATGTCGCCGTGCAGCGCGTCGGAAGCGAAGCCGCTGTCGGCCAGGAGGTCGGAAATTTCCTCGGTGCTGCGCTTGGTCGAGGCGAACACGATCGCCTGCACCATGTCGACGTCGCGCAGCAGCGCGTCGAGCAGGCGGTTCTTGTGGTCCATGTTATCGGCAAACAGCAGGCGCTGCTCGATCTTGGCTTCCTGCTGCGGCGCGGCTGCAATTTCAATGCGCTGCGCGTCGTGGGTCAGTTCGCGCGCCAGGTTGCCGACCACGCCGTCGAGCGTGGCCGAGAACAGCAGCGTCTGGCGCTCGGCCGGGCAACGCGCGGCGATGGCTTTGATGTCGTCGACAAAGCCCATGTCGAGCATGCGGTCGGCCTCGTCCAGCACCAGCACTTCCAGGCGCGAGAAGTCGATCTTGCCGCGCTCCAGGTGGTCGATCAGGCGGCCGGGGGTCGCCACCACCACATCGACCGGCTGCGACAGGCGCTTCAGCTGCAGGCCGTAGGGCGCGCCGCCGACCAGGCAGGCGGTGCGGAAGCGGCGCAGTTCGCGGCCGTAGGTCATGGCGGATTTCTCGACCTGCAGCGCGAGTTCGCGCGTCGGGGTCAGCACCAGGACCCGCGGGCCCATGCTCTTGACGGTCGGCTCGGCCTGCAGGCGCTGGATCGACGGCAGCAGGAAGGCCGCGGTCTTGCCGCTGCCGGTGTGCGACGACACCAGCAGGTCGCGCCCGGTCAGCGCGGCGGGAATCGCCTGCATCTGAACCGGCGTGGCGTTTTCGTAGCCGGCGGCCAGAACGGATTTGAGGATGAGGGGATCAAGCCCCAGTTCGGAAAAGCTCATGGCAATACCTTTTTCAGTGCGCTCAAACGCGCAAAACAAACCTGCGTCCGGTTTAGAACCAGACAGGTCGGAAAATACGAACCGGAAACAAGCGGCGTTGGGAATGTTATGAATTCCTGGCCGCCCAACGGGTCGCGTCGATCACATCGGCGCCAACCACAAGACTTGTCGCTGCCGGTTGCGGAAACTGACCGGCGGCACAAAAGAGAGGTCGAAGACGATGGGGCTGTGAGAACAGTCCCGAGGCACGGCGGCAAAAGCCAGATCTGCCCACTGCTGTATGCACAACTCGACGGAGTCTATCAGAAAACGCTGATTTTCCCGAGCGTTTTTTTATGCGTGATGGTAAAGCTTGTGGTAAAGCCCGCCGCGCTCGATCAACTCATCGTGGCCGCCCTCTTCCACCACGCGGCCGTTTTCGAACACCAGGATGCGGTCGGCCTGCCTCACGGCGGACAGCCGATGGGCGATGATGAGGGTGGTGCGCCCGCTCAGAAACCCAGCGAGCGCCTGGTGCAGCCGCCGTTCGGTATCGGTGTCGAGCGCGGAGGTGGCTTCGTCGAGGATGACGATCTGGGGTTTGGCGACGATCATGCGCGCAATCGCCAGACGTTGCCGCTGCCCGCCGGACAGGCGCACGCCCTGCCGCCCCACCACCGTATCCAGCGCGTGCGGCAGCGCGGCGATGGCGTCCTTCAGCTGGGCGATCTCCAGCGCCTGCCACAGCGCGGCGTCGCCGGTTTCGCGCCCCAGGGTCAGGTTGGCGCGCACGCTGTCGTTGAACAGCACCGGGTGCTGCAGTACCACGCCGACATGCTCGCGCACGCTTTCCCAGCCGATCTCGGTAACCGCCGTGTCGCCATACAGAATCCGTCCGGCGCGGACCGGATACAGTCCCAGCAAGGCCTGCACCAGGGTCGACTTGCCGCCGCCGGAAGCCCCCACCAGCGCCACCTTCTCGCCCGCCGCCACCGTGAGACTGACGTCGTCCAGCACCGTCTCGCCGTCCGCATAGGCAAAGCTGACGTGGTCGAGCGCAATGCCGACGGTGGACTGGCCGGCGAACGGATCGCGCAGCGCGGGATACTGCGGTTCGCCGTGCAGGCCGAGCAGGGCATTGATCCGTCCCAGCGCGGCATTGGCGGCAAACCACGCGTACTGCATGTTCACCAGTTCCTGCACCGGGGTCATCATGAACCACAGGTAGCCGAACACCGCCAGCATCTCGCCGATGGACAGGTCGGAAAACACCACCATCAACATCGCGCCGGCACGGAAGGCATCGAAGCCGGCAAGGAAAACGAAGAAGGAAATCCGGCTCATCGCATCCGACTTCCAGGCGAACGCCGCCGCGTGCCGGCGGATATCGGCCGCCTTTGCGGTCACCCGCGCCAGGTAATGCTGTTCGCGGTTCATCGCGCGGATCTGCGTCAAGGCATCGAGCGTCTCGGACAGCGTCTCCTGAAACACCTCGAAGGCGCGGTTCTCGTGCTTTTTCAGATCCTTCACCCGCTTGCCGAGCCGGACGGAAAACAGGATCACGACCGGATTCAGCAGCAGGATGAACAGCGCCAGCTGCCAGTGCATCCAGAACAGCACGGCCGCCACACCCACCAGCGTCAGCACCGACACCACCAGGCCCGAAATCGACGAACCGAGAAAGCTGTCGATGGCGTTGAGATCGGTCACGAAATGCGAGGCGACCCGGCCTGCGCCCACCGTCTCGAATTCCGACAGCGCAATGCGCGACAGCCGGGAGAGCATGCGCACCCGGATGCGGTACACAACGTCCTTGGCCAGCAGCGAAAACGTCCGCCCCTGCCACACGTTGAGCAGGATCGATATCAGCCGCAGCCCCACCGTCAGCAGCAACGCCATGCCGATGAACAGCAGCGGGCCGTGCCAGGCGGCCGGAAACCACGCGCCGAAGGCGGCGACCATCCTGCCCGGGTGATGCAGCAGCACCTCGTCCACCATCAACGGCAGCAGCAGCGGCACCGGCACCGCTGCCGCCACCGCCAGCAAGGCGGCAAGGTTGCCCTGCAGCAGCCGCGCGCGATGGATTTTGAGTTCGTCGGCGATACCGCGCCAGGTCAGCATGACGGGCAACCCTGAGGGAAGGAACACGTTTCAAGCATAAGCGCTGGCGCAGCCCGGTAAAAGACCCGGCGGCCGCTCACTTGCCGATGCAGAACTTGCTGAAGATTTCGCCCAGCAAATCGTCGGCGGTGAATTCCCCGGTGATGTCCGACAGGGCGGCCTGCGCCAGCCGCAGTTCTTCGGCAAACAGTTCCAGTTGCGTTGCCGCCTGGCGCGCCGCCGCCAGGTGCGCGGCGCCACGGGCAAGCGCGTCCAGATGCCGCGCGCGCGCCATGAACGCGCCTTCGCCCGCCGACTGCCAGCCCGCTGCCTCGAGCAGCTTGCCGCGCAGCAGTTCGACGCCGGCTCCGGTTTTGGCGGAAAGCCAGATTTCGTCGCCCGCCGCGCGCGGCGCCTCGGCGCTAACGTCGATCTTGTTGTGGATGGTCAGCCGCGCCACCGCGGGCAGGCGCGCCAGAATCGCCGCCTCGCGTTCGCCCAGGCCATGCGCCGCATCCACCAGCAGCAGCGCCACGTCGGCTTTTTCCACGGCGGCCCAGGTACGCGCGATGCCGAGTTGTTCCACCGGATCATCGGTATCGCGCAG
Source organism: Thiobacillus sp. 65-1059 (assembly GCA_001897675.1). Classification (GTDB taxonomy): domain Bacteria; phylum Pseudomonadota; class Gammaproteobacteria; order Burkholderiales; family Thiobacillaceae; genus Thiobacillus. The sequence continues at coordinate 7,898 of MKUE01000099.1, forward strand.
GCCTGCCGTGTCGACGATGTGCAGCGGCACCCCGCGGATCTGGATCGCTTCGCGCACGGTGTCGCGCGTGGTGCCGGCGATCTCGGTGACGATCGCCGCCTCGAATCCTGCCAACTGGTTCAACAGGCTCGACTTGCCGACGTTCGGCTGGCCGATCAGTACCACCGTCAGGCCTTCGCGCAGCAGCGCGCCCTGTTTCGCCTGCGCGCGCACCGCGGCGAGGCTGGCGTCGATGCGGTCGAGACGGCCGAAGGCATCCGCCTGCTGCAGAAAATCGATTTCTTCTTCGGGAAAGTCGAGCGTGGCTTCCACCAGCATGCGCAGGCGGGTGAGCGCCTCGACCAGCTCGGCTATCCGCGCGGAAAACGCGCCCGAAAGCGAACGCATGGCCGAGCGCGCCGCCTCGCCCGAGGCGGCATCGATCAGGTCGGCCACCGCCTCGGCCTGCGCCAGATCGAGCTTGCCGTTGAGGTAGGCGCGCCGGGTGAATTCGCCCGGCTCGGCCAGCCGCGCGCCCAGCTCGACGCAGCGTTGCAGGATCAGATCGAGGACCGCCGGTCCGCCGTGCCCTTGCAACTCCAGCACGTGCTCGCCGGTAAACGAATGCGGCGCGGCAAAATAAAGCGCGATGCCCTCGTCGATCACCCCGCCGCAGCCATCGATGAAACGGGCGAAGGTCGCGTGCCGCGCTTCCGGAACGCGCCCGAGAACCGCGATGGCAAGCGGGGCGACGTCCGCCCCCGACACCCGCACCACCCCCACCCCGCCACGGCCGGGCGCGGTGGCAATGGCGGCGATCAGGTCAGGCTTTGGCGGAAGCGGTTTTGCCACCGCCCTCGACCTGCTTGTTGATCGCCCACTGCTGCGCGATCGACAGGATGTTGTTGGCGACCCAGTACAGCACCAGGCCTGCCGGGAAGAACACGAACATCACGGTAAACGCCACCGGCATGATCATCATGATCTTGGCCTGCATCGGATCCATCGGCTGCGGGTTGAGCTTGACCTGCAGGACCGAGGTGATGCCCATGATGATCGGCAGGATGAACCAGGGATCGGGCGCGGTCAGGTCGGTGATCCAGCCGAGCCAGGGTGCGCCGCGCATCTCGACCGCGGCGAGCAGCACCCAGTACAGCGCGATGAACACCGGAATCTGGATCAGGATCGGCAGGCAGCCGCCGAGCGGGTTGATCTTCTCGGTCTTGTACATCTCCGCCATCGCCTGATGCAGCTTGGCGCGGTCGTCGCCAAAGGTTTCCTTCAGCTGCTGCAGGCGCGGGGTCAGCTTCTTCATCTTGGCCATCGACTTGTAGCCCGCCGCCGACAGCGGGTACAGCGCCAGCTTGAGGAGTATGGTCAGAATGATAATGGCCCAGCCCCAGTTGCCCACCAGGCGCTCGATTTTTTCCAGCGACCAGAAGATGGGGTAGGCCAGCGGCGTCAGCCAGCCGTAATCGCGCGCGTGCTCCAGGCCGGGAGCGGTTTTCTCCAGCAGGCTCTGGGTTTGCGGCCCGGCATACAAGGGCACGGTGAAGGTCTTTTGCTGGCCGGGCGCGAGCGTGCCTTCGGCCAGAATCACCCCGTTGGAATACAGGCCGTCGCCCAGCGCACGGGTGTAGTACTCGCGCTTGACGCCATCCTCGGGCAGCCAGGCCGACACGAAATGGTGCTGCACCATCCCCACCCAGCCGTTATTGGCGGTTTTCTCGAATTCGGCCTTGCCTGCCTGAATGTCATTGAACGCGACTTTCTGGAATTTCATCGCATCCGTATAGAAAGCCGGGCCGGTGTAAGTATGCAGGAAAAAAGACGAGCCGCGCGGCGCCTCGGCATGGCGGGTGAACTGGTAATACGGGGTCAGTTCGATGGGCTGCGACCCGTTGTTGCTGACCCGGGTTCTGACGGCGATCTGATAGCTTCCGCGCTTGAAAACATAGGTTTTTTCAACACGCACGCCGGTGGCCGGATCATTCCATACCAGCGGCACTTCCAGTTGGGCGGCGCCGCCGGCGAGGCGATAAATGCCGGGATTGAGCTGAAACACGCTACGGTGCGTCGGCAGGTCTTTCCCCACCAGGCCGCTTTGCGCCAGATACGGCCGTGTCCTGTCGTCCTCGAACAGGGTGAAGACCTGGTTCTTGTCTTCCGTCTCGCGGTACGGCAACAACTGCAGTTGACGCAGGTCGCCGCCGTTGGCGTCGATGGTGGCGCGCAGCACGTCGGTTTCCACCTGCGCGCGCTGCCCCTTGGCAAAACCGGCCTGCGCCGGTGCCGCTGCGGCCGGTGCGTTCAGCGCCTGGCTGGGAGTGGGCGCACTGACCGTGGCTGGCGCAACCGGAGCCGGCGCGTGTTTGTCCTGCCAGGTTTCCCATAACAAGAGCAGCGAGAAGGAAAAAACAATGAAAAGGATCAGCCGCTGGTTATCCATGAGACGAGACGCGTTTAGTTGGAAGAGAATTCCGGCGCTGCTTCGCCTGCCGGAGCGGTCGGCCATTTTGCCATGGCCCGGTGGCCGGCGCGCTGGAAGGTACGCGGCAGATCGCGCGCCTCTTTCCCGGGAACCGGCTTGGCAATCAGGCGCACGACAAAATCACAGGCAGGCAACTCCGGCAGCATCTGCCGGAAGCTTTCCCGCACGCACCGCTTGACACGGTTGCGATCCACCGCACGCGCCAGCAGGCGTTTGGCAATCACCATCCCCAGCCGCGGGTGGCCCACCTGGTTAGGGCGCGCCATCACCATCACGTAATCCGTTCGAGCGCGCTGATTGTCGGCAAACACCCGGTCGAAATCGGCTTTGTCGACCAGGCGCGCGTCGCGGAGGCGCACGCCACCCGCTTTGTTTGGGTACGCGTCGATTAGACGGCCAGACGGGCGCGGCCTTTGGCGCGGCGCGCATTGATCACGGCGCGTCCAGCCTTGGTTTTCATGCGGGCACGAAAACCGTGGGTACGCTTGCGGCGGACGGTGGAGGGCTGATAAGTGCGTTTCATGACATATCCTTTCTGGCTGGCGCTGACCAGGCCCGCCCGAGGCAGGATGGCCAAACACAAAAAAATTTGTTGAAAAACCGCGTATTAGACGCCCCCCACTGGGGCACTGTCAAGTTTGTTTCGACCCGCCGCGCCGGGCCCGGCGCGCAGCGCCTGTGGATAACCTCGTCGAAGGGGAGTAAGATTCGTGTTTGAATCCCAATGCAGCTTTCCGCCCCCGCCCCCTCGACTATGGATTCCTTCTGGGCCCTTTGCCAAGAGCGCTTCCGCGCCAATCTGACCCAGCAGCAATTCAGCACATGGATCAAGCCCCTGGTATTTGACGACGCCGGCGGCGAGGTGCGCATCCTGGCGCCCAACCATTTCGTGATGGACTGGGTGCGCGAGAAATTCGCCGAGCACATCGACGTCTGGGCGCAGGAATTTTACGCCCGCCCGGTTGCCATCACCTACGCGCTCGGCAAAAAAACCAGCGCCCCGCGCGCACCTTCCGCGCCGCTGCCGGTTACGCATTCCGCCGCGCTCCCGGCCAGTGCTGCCGCCCCCGTCCAGCTTGGCCTGCGCATCAATCCGGGATTCACTTTCGATAATTTCGTTTCCGGCCGCGCCAACCAGCTGGCACGCGCCGCCGCTCTGCAAATTGCCGACAATCCGGGGGTGGCCTACAACCCCCTGTTCGTCTACGGCGGCGTCGGCCTGGGCAAGACGCACCTGCTGCAGGCCATCGGCAATACCGTGCGCCTGGCCACGCCGGATGCGCGTATCAGCTATATCCATGCCAACGATTACGTCGACGACGTGGTCAAGGCCTACCTCAACAAGCAGTTCGACGACCTCAAGCGGCGCTACATGTCGCTCGACCTGCTGCTGATCGACGACATCCAGTTCCTGGCCAAGAAGGACCGTACCCAGGAGGAATTTTTCTACGTATTCAACTCGCTGATCGAGAACAAGAAACAGATCGTCATCACCTGCGACACCTTCCCCAAGGAAATCAGCGGGCTGGACGATCGCCTGAAATCGCGCTTCGCCTGGGGTCTGACCGTCGCCGTCGAGCCGCCGGAACTGGAAATGCGGGTTGCCATCCTGCTGGCCAAGGCGCAGGCAGAAGACATCAAGCTCGACGAGAACGTCGCCTTTTTCATCGCCAAGCAGGTGCGCTCCAACGTGCGCGAACTCGAAGGCGCCTTGAAGCGGGTGATCGCATTCTCGCGCTTCCACGAAAAGCCGATCACCCTGGAACTGGTGAAAGAAGCCCTGCGCGACCTCATCGCTTCGACCTCGCGTATCGTCTCGATCGAGAACATCCAGAAAACCGTCGCCGATTTCTACAAGATCAAGGTGGCCGACATGTTCTCCAAGAAACGCACGCGCAATCTTGCACGGCCGCGCCAGATCGCCATGGCGCTGGCGAAGGAACTGACCAACCAGAGCCTGCCGGAAATCGGCGAATCGTTTGGCGGGCGCGACCACACCACGGTGATCCATGCCTGCCGCAAGGTGGCCGAGCTGCGCGAGACCGAAGCCGACATCGGACGCGACTATCTGGTGTTATTACAAAGCCTGACTGGCTGAGGATGAAATGTGGATAAAACGGATCCAGCGTCGCGAGCGGAAAATCCATCCCCATCCCTCCCACCTTGCCAAGGCTTTACCCACACCCATAAAAGCATAACAACAGACTGTTTTAATTGAATAAAAAACCTTATCCCCAGTTTCAGGCCGCCTTTATTATGATTCTCAGGAATATATAAATGCTATTAATACAAAGCGAACGCAACGCCCTTCTTGCTTCTCTCTCCGCCGTGGTCGGGGTGGTCGAGCGGCGCCATACCCTGCCCATCCTGTCCAATCTGCTGCTGGAGAAAAAAGCCGGCAAGCTGACCTTGCTGGCCACCGATCTGGAATTGCAGGTCAGCACCCAGCTGGAGAACGCGGAAGCCGGCGAAGACTTCGCCATCACCATCGCTGCGCGCAAGCTGTTCGACATCGTGCGTGCCCTGCCCGACACCGCCAAGGTCAAGCTCGATACCAAGGACAGCCAGGTGGTGGTGAGCGCGGGAAAATCGCGTTTCACCCTGCAGACCCTGCCCGCCGCGGATTTTCCGCGGGTAGAAACCGGGGCAGGCCTGGGCGAGGCGATCCGCCTGCCGCAAAAAACACTGAAGCGCCTGCTGCAACTGGTGCAGTTCGCCATGGCCAGCCAGGACATCCGCTACTACCTCAACGGCATGTTGCTGGTATTGGACGGCAAGCAACTGCGCGTGGTGGCTACCGACGGCCACCGGTTGAGCTATGCCGAAACCCAGCTCGAATCCGAGGCCGAAGCGCGCGAGGTCATCATCCCGCGCAAGACCGTGGTCGAGCTCTCCAAACTATTGGGCGATACGGAAGATCCGGTCGAGCTGCGCATCGGCGCCAATCAGGTCACCATCACCCTGCCCGGCACCGAACTGGTGACCAAGGTGGTGGACGGCAAATTCCCCGATTACCAGCGCGTCATCCCGGCCAACCAGCCGCGCCACCTCAAGGCCAACCGCCAGAGCGTGATGCAGGCCTTGCAGCGCGCAGCGATTCTGTCGAACGAAAAGTTCCGCGGCGTGCGCCTGGTGATGAGCGAAAACACGCTGGGCATCGTCTGCAACAACAACGAACAGGAAGAAGCCGCCGACGAAATCGAAGTCAGCTACAACGGCGATCCGCTCGACGTCGGCTTCAACGTGACCTACCTGCTCGATGGCTTGGGCGCGGTCAATACCGAGGAAGTCACGCTTTCGCTGGGCGACGCCAACAGCAGCATGCTGCTGACCAGCGAAGGTGAACCCGGCTTCAAGTACGTCGTGATGCCGATGCGCATCTAGGCCGGACGATCTCTTCCCCACACCTTGCAACAACCGGCAGCAATGCCCCACGAGGTATAAACACCATGAGCGACAAGCCCGACAACGCGATGCCCGATGACGTGAACGGAGGCTACGACGAAGACAGCATCCAGCAGCTGGAAGGCCTGGAAGCGGTGCGCAAGCGGCCCGGCATGTACATCGGCGATACGTCCGACGGCACCGGCCTGCACCATATGGTGTTCGAAGTGCTGGACAACGCCATCGACGAGGCGCTGGCGGGCTGGTGCGACGACATCAAGGTCATCATCCACCCCGACAACTCGATTTCGATTTCCGACAACGGGCGCGGCATTCCGGTTGGCGTGAAGCTCGACGACAAGCACGAACCGAAGCGCAGCGCGGCCGAGATCGTCCTGACCGTGCTGCACGCCGGCGGCAAGTTCAACCAGAACAGCTACAAGGTATCGGGCGGCCTGCACGGCGTCGGCGTGTCGTGCGTCAACGGCCTGTCGAAGTGGATGAGGCTCATCGTGCGCCGCGACGGCAAGAAATACGCGCTCGAATTCAACCGCGGCAAGGTCGTCGACCGTGTCATCGAGATGCAGAACGGCGTCGAAGTTTCACCCATGAAGATCGTCGGCGAGACCCAGAATCGCGGCACCGAAGTGCATTTCCTGGCCGACGAGGAAATCTTCGGCAAGGTCGAGTTCCACTTCGACATCCTCGCCAAGCGCATCCGCGAACTGTCCTTCCTCAACAACGGCGTGAAGATCGAGCTGATCGACCATCGCGACGGCAAGAGCGAAAACTTCGCGCACTCGGGCGGCGTAAAAGGTTTCGTCGAGTACGTGAACCGGGTCAAATCGGTGCTGCACCCGAAAGTTTTCCATGCCGTAGGCGAAAAGGACGGCATGGTCGTCGAAGTCGCGATGCAGTGGAACGACAGCTATTCCGAAACCGTTCAATGCTTCACCAACAACATTCCGCAGCGCGATGGCGGCACCCACCTGACCGGCCTGCGCATGGCGATGACACGGGTGTTGAACAAATATATCGAAGAAAACGAGCTGGCGAAAAAAGCCAAGGTCGAAACCACCGGCGACGACATGCGCGAGGGTCTGACCTGCGTGCTGTCGGTCAAGGTGCCCGAGCCCAAGTTCTCCTCGCAGACCAAGGACAAGCTGGTTTCCAGCGAAGTACAGCCGGTGGTGCAGGAAGTGGTCGGGCAGAAACTTGCCGAATATCTGCTGGAAAACCCCAGCGATGCCAAGCTCTTGTGCAACAAGATCGTCGAAGCGGCGCGTGCCCGCGATGCGGCGCGCAAGGCGCGTGAGATAACGCGTCGAAAAGGCGTCATGGATGGCCTCGGCCTGCCCGGGAAACTCGCCGACTGCCAGGAAAAAGATCCCGCATTGTGCGAAATCTATCTGGTCGAGGGCGATTCCGCAGGCGGCTCGGCCAAGCAGGGACGCGACCGCAAATTCCAGGCCATCCTGCCGCTCAAGGGCAAGATCCTCAACGTCGAGCGCGCGCGTTTCGACAAGGTTATCGGCAGCCAGGAAATCGCCACGCTGATCACCGCGCTCGGCACCAGCATCGGCAAGGAGGATTACAACCCGGACAAGCTGCGCTACCACCGCATCATCATCATGACCGATGCCGACGTCGACGGCGCGCACATCCGCACCCTGCTGCTGACTTTTTTCTATCGCCAGATGCCCGAGCTGGTCGAGCGCGGGCATATCTACATCGCCCAGCCGCCGCTTTACAAGGTCAAGCATGGCCGCTCCGAACGCTACATCAAGGACGAACATGCGCTCAAGGAACACCTCATGGCCGAAGCGATGAAGGAGGCCGAACTGACGCCGATGGACGGCGCCATGCCGATCGCCGGCGAAGCGCTGGAAACGCTGGCGCGCGAGTACTTCCTGGCCGAAGCGGTGGGCGAACGCCTGGGCCGCCTGCTGCCGGACGACGTGCTGCAGGCCCTGATGCGCATCCCGCGCCTGAACCTGGCCGACAGCGGCGCCGCGATGCAGAGCGAAGCCAGCCTTGGCGCGGCACTGGATGCGCAGAAATTCGAAGTCGCCGCCGAATACGTCAGCGAGTCCGACAGCCATCGCCTGCGCATCACCCGTCATGCCCACGGCAACGCGCACGTCAGCTTCCTCGAAGCGGATCTGCTCGAATCCGGCGACTACAGTCAGCTCGTCAAGGTCGGTGATTTGCTGCGCGACCTGATCGGCCTCGGCGCCCGCGCCAAGCGCGGCGAGAAGGAAATCCCGGTGCAGAGCTTCCGCGAGGCGATGGACTGGTTCCTCGCCGAAGTCAAACGCGGCATGAGCATTCAGCGCTACAAGGGGCTGGGCGAAATGAACCCCGCCCAGTTGTGGGAAACCACGATGGACCCCAAGGTGCGCCGGCTGATGAAGGTGCAGATCGAGGACGCAATCTCGGCCGATCAGATCTTCACCACCCTGATGGGCGACGAAGTTGAGCCGCGCCGCAATTTCATCGAAACCAATGCGTTGGGCGTGCGCAACCTCGATGTATAAATGTGTAGGATTCCATTGAAATCTAGATTTCCCCCAAAACTTTGGATTTCTTAGGAATTGAAAAAAGGCCAACCTGCTAGGTTGGCCTTTTTGTTATCTGGAAAGCTTCAACGACATCTTTGCTGGCAGGCGATAGCTTTTGGATAAGAGCGGCTGAGCAGAATGTTGTTGTTACCGTCCGTTAATCGGCCTGAGCACCCTGTCAGACGGAGCGTCCCTCTCGAAGCGCGGGTTAGGCATCTGTGTAGCCACCATTTCTTTGCGCAGCTTGCTGTTTCTTTAGCTTCTCAAACTCGGAGAGGTCTTGTGCGATTGAGACAAAGCCGAATTGGGCAACCAAGGTTGCTACGCAGAGGGCGATAAACATCAATATGCTGAACCAGTTCATGTCCAGAACCTCGAAGGTTTCCATTTTGTAGTATTGCCTTGACGAGGAAATGAACCACATCATCGGAGTCCAGATGCCGAAGATGATGAATAGGCCGGTATAGCCGTAAAGTTTTTCGCGCCATTTTTTCATGGTTTCTTCCAGCACATGCCTAACGTAGAAGTAACCGGCCTGCGCGGCTTTTCGCGCAGGTCCGGTTGACTGCCGGGTTGGGGGCAGAGGCGCTCATCTTGGTTTGACGGCAGGACAGTCTGTTGCATCGAAGACCACCATCGGAGCCCCCTTTTGCCCAAGGCTGCGAACGCCTTCTTCACGAAGCAAAGTGATTAGCTCTCGAATCTGGGCAGGCGACTGGTCGTGAATAAGCGAATCTTTGGGAGCGGTAAGAACGTTCACGAATTTGATGGTGATGGTGTTCGTGAGTGCAGCTTCCGACGATTTTTCGATACCAGTTCCGGCCTTCAAATTTCCAGTGGTATCACCAACCGGTTTGGAAAAGTCGATTGTCAATTGCCCGGAGTCTTTTGCAGACGCCGATAGCGCTAACCGTACTTCGACTTCGGAAGGAATTAGCCCAGTTGTAAGTCCTCTTTGTCCGTCGTACAGGCGCTTGATGCCGCACCCCACGCTATTCAGTGCTGCTTCAACCGTGACTTCATCGCGCTTTGCAATGTCGGCTGGTGTTATGGAGGCGCAGCCACCTACAAGCACGGCGAATGCAAAGAAAATTAAGAATTTCATAGGGATATTCCGATAGAAAGCGGCGAGCAGAATGGAAGCCCCCAACAGTTAATATAGAGACCCATGGGTCCGGATGTTTTTAATAAAGAGACAGGATTTTTTAAGTCTATCATATTGATTTTTATATAGATGTTGCCCGAGCTGTCTCTTTATTACGTTATGCAAAAGGAGACAGGGCTTGCCGGATTATTCACCTGATCATCTACCCGAACCATCAGGAACGGGCCTCATGTATGAGCGGCGTCTTCCGTGTCGTTGGGCCAAGTTCACTGGCTGCTCTTGACCATCAGCTGACCTGATTCGGAGGTGTCAGGACAGGCCGCTTCGGCCGAATTACAGACCTTAGCGGCTGTCGCGCGTATCCGGCGAGGTAGGCATCGCTCGGGCATGCCAAAGACTGATGAGTCATTCCAGGTTGGCGAGAAAAGTGTAGGAATTTCGCGGGTATTTGGGAATGCGGAGCCGGTTATTCCCAAATTGGATGAGAAAGCCCTTGTTTTATAGGGACCCGATTTCTCGCGAATTTTGGGAACCTACAAAATGCTGGCGTCAAGATCCCTGAACGTGCAGAAGCCCGGCTTAGCCGGGCTTCTGCACGTTCAGGGGAAGCTAGTTTTTCTTTGCTTCGACCGTCAGCCCGGCTTCCTTCCATTCCGGGAAGCCGCCGCGGAACCAATAGACGTTTTTCCAGCCGGCCTGGATCGCCATGGTGGCGGATTTGTAGCTCTTCCAGCAGATGGTGCCGTCGCAATACATCATGAAGGGGGCGTTTTTATCCTTGGGCAGCCGGTTCAGCGCGAACTGGTCGTCTGCCGGGTCGAAGCCGACTTCCTTGGCGCTGCCTTCATTGTAAGGAACGGAAATGGCGCCGGGGACATGGGCGGTTTCGTATTCTTCTTTCACCCGCACGTCGTAAACCGGCGTTCCTTTGGCAATCAGCGCCTGGGCCTCGGCAGCGCTGATGATCTTGGCGCCGGGCAGGCTGGTGGGCGTGGTATTCAGCATCGAGGCGACGCTTTTGAAATCGGCCCGGGTGGCGGTGGAGAGCGCGAGATTGAGGCTGTTGCTTTTCTGCAGGGTGGCGGCCAGCTTCTGCTGGGCGCCTGCGGATACGTTTTCGGACTGTACGGTCAGCGCGCGCAGCGGCACCGATGCGCCGGTGAAAACGATGCGCCCGCCGTTGGCCGCAGTCCAGGTTTTGGCCTCCTCGGCGGAGGCGACCGCCAGGTCGTAGCGGCCAAGCTTAAGCCCGTACAGCGGGGCCTCGGCCATGCGATGGAATTTGATTTCGGCAAAGTCGCTTTTGGCCAGCCCGCGGCTGTTGATCTCGCTGCGCGCCATGCTGCCCATCAGCGATTCGTAATCGGGAACGCCCAGCCTGGCGTGCGATTTGGCACCCAGCGTGCCTTTGTAATCCGGCCCCGACACGAAAGCGGCGGCGATCGTCGCGTTGGATTTGAGAATGGGCTCGAACTTGAATTTGCTGACGTTGGCGATCACTTGGGCGGGACCGAACACCATGTCCAGCGTGCCGTCCTTGGCGTGCTTGATGGCGGTAAAGCCGCGCGTGTAATACTGCAGCCGGACCGGCTGGCCGAGCGCCCGCTCGACCTCGTTGGTGAAGGCGCGGTAACGCTTGGTGGTATTGAAATCGGTGATCGATTCGTTTTGATCGAGTACCACGCCGAGCGTGAGCGGTGCGGCCTGGACGACGGCCGAGACCAGAAGCAGGGGCAGGATGGCTAAACGCATGGTCGTCTCCACGGGATGACGTGGAGTTTAACGGTCAGCCATATGGAAAGTTTAATTGCGATTCAGATCGATGCGGGAGTGCTGGCCCGCCAGGTCTGCAAGGTGGCGCGCAACAAGTCTTCCTGCACCGGCAGCGTGAATGCGGCATCGATGCGCAAGCGAGCGCTGACTTTATCGAGCACGGCCTGATGTGCCGTTTCGTAAAAAACCAGGATGCGGGTGTTGGGCGCGCTCTGCACCGCGGCCAGCAGGGATTCGAGGTTGGACAGGCGGTCGCGGAAATCCGTCTGGTGGTAGAAGTCCGCCACGATGACGGCGGGCGGTTTTTTGCGTACCAGGCTGATGGCCTTGCGTTCCGACCATTCGGCGACGACCGCGTAGCCCAGTTCCTGATACAGCTTTCTGTAGCCAGCCGTGCCGAGGGAGGCGTTGACCATGAGCAGGCTGGGCGGCGTGCTCATGCGGCCGGTTTTTTGGCGGTCTTCTTGGCCGCAGTCTTTTTCACGGCGGGTTTCTTCGATTCGGCAGCGTCGGCCGGTTTTGCTTTCTTCGCCGCCGCCGGCTTGGCGGCGGCCTTTTTCACCGGTTTTTTGGCCGGCCCTTTGGCAATGCGCGCGGCGATCAGCGCGAGCGCCTCATCCAGCGTGATCTCCTCAGGCGCGATGTCCTTGGGCAGCGTGGCATTGGTGCTGGCGTGCTTGACGTAAGGGCCGTAGCGGCCGCTGCGCACCGTGATGTCCTTGCCGTCCTCCGGGTGCGGGCCGAGGTTCTTCAGCACCGATGCGGCCGAGTCGGCGCCGCGCGGGGCGCGTTCCATCGCCAGCACTTCGAGTGCCCGCGGCAGGTCGATTTCGTACACGCTGTCGGTCTTGGGGATCGACTTGAACTTGCCGTCGTGCAACAGATAGGGGCCGAAACGGCCGTTGTTGGCGATGATCGGCAGGCCGGTGGTCGGATGGTGCCCCACTTCGCGCGGCAGCGAGAGGAATTTCAGCGCCAGTTCCAGCGTGGCGCTCTCCAGCGGGATGTCCTTCGGCCACGAGGCGCGGCGCGGTTTCGGCGCCTTCTTGTCTTCCGGCATCTCGCCGATCTGCACATAGGGGCCGAAGCGGCCGGACAGCAGTTTGACGTCGAGGCCGGAGGCCGGATCCTGGCCGAGAATATTGTCGCCCTCGGCGGTGGCCGGATGCAGCGGGCGGGTGTAGTCGCACGCCGGATAGCCCGAGCAGCCGATGAACAGGCCGCGCTTGCTCGCCTGCATGAACAGCGGTTTGCCGCACTTGGGGCAGGCATCGAGAATCGGACAGCCGCGCTCGACGTCCTGCTTGGCCTTAAGCTCGCCGTCGAATTCCTTCCAGAATTCGCCAAGGAGGCGCGACCACACCCGCTTGCCGTTGGAGACGTCGTCGAGCTTGTCCTCCAGCTTGGCGGTGAAGTCGTAATCGACGTAATGGGTGAAATGGCGGGTCAGGAAGCAGTTGACCAGGCGGCCGATATCGGTCGGCTGAAAGCGCTTCTTTTCCAGCACCACGTATTCGCGATCCTGCAGGGTGGAAATGATGCTGGCGTAGGTGGAGGGCCGGCCGATGCCGTATTCCTCCAGCGCCTTCACCAGCGAGGCCTCGGTGTAGCGCGGCGGCGGCTGGGTGAAGTGCTGCTCGCCGTAAAGACGGTCGACCGGCAGGGTCTCGCCTTCGGCCAGTGCCGGCAGTTTCGATTCTTCCTCGTCCTCGTCGTCCTGGTACACCGCGAGAAAACCGGCGAACGCCAGCGTCTGCCCGGTGGCGCGGAAGGTGCCCTCGCCCACCGTGATGTCGGCGGCGACGGTGTCGAACTGCGCCGGCGCCATCTGGCAGGCGACGGTGCGCTTCCAGATCAGTTCGTAGAGCCTTGCCTGGTCATGCGAAAGAAACGGCTTCACTGCTTCCGGCGTGCGCCCGACCGCGGTCGGGCGCACCGCCTCGTGCGCTTCCTGCGCGTTCTTGGTCTTGGCCTTGTAGTGGAGCGCGGTCGGCGGCAGGAATTCCTTGTCGAAGTTGGCGCCCACATACTTGCGGATATCGGTTATCGCTTCCTGTGCCAGATTCACCGAGTCGGTACGCATGTAGGTGATGAGGCCGACCGGGCCCTCGCCCAGATCGATCCCTTCGTACAGCTGCTGGGCGGTGCGCATCACGCGGTCGGTGGTCATGCCGAGCTGGCGCACCCCGGCCTGCTGCAGCGTCGAGGTGGTGAACGGCGCGCCGGGGTGGCGGGCGCGGCGTTTCTTTTCGATGCGCATCACCGTGGCATCGCGGCCTTCCAGCGTCGCCAGCCATTCCTTGCTGCGCGCCTCGTGCTCGACCGTGAACTGTTCGAGCTTTTCGCCCTTGAAATGGGTGAGCTTGGCGGTGAAGGACTGCGCGCCCTTGTGGCTGTCGAGGTGCAGCGTCCAGTACTCGCGCGGCACGAAGGCTTCGATTTCCTCTTCGCGCTCGACGATCATCCGCAATGCGGGCGACTGCACGCGGCCGGCGCTCAAGCCCGGGCTGATCTTGCGCCACAGCAGCGGCGACAGATTGAAGCCGACCAGATAATCGAGTGCGCGGCGGGCCTGTTGCGCGTCGACCAGGTCGGACGCAATCTCGCGCGGATTGCGCACGGCGTCCTGCACGGCGGATTCGGTGATCTCGTAAAACGCCACCCGCTTCATCGGCGTCTTGACCTTGCGTTCCTTGAGGATTTCGCTGATGTGCCAGGAAATCGCCTCGCCTTCCCTGTCCGGGTCGGTGGCCAGCAGCACTTCGTCGGCTTTCTTGGCGGCCTTGACGATGGCATCGACGTGCTTGGCGTTGCGCTCGATGATCTGGTATTTCATGCTGAAGCTTTCGGTGTCGACCGCGCCGGTTTTCGGCTCCAGATCGCGCACGTGGCCGTAGCTGGCGAGGATTTCGTAGTCCGCGCCGAGGTACTTCTTCAGCGTTTTGGACTTCGATGGCGATTCGACGATGACAAGCTTGGACATGGTTATTTGATTCAGTGCAAACGTCCTGGCTCGTGGTTCAGCAGCATGTCTTCCAGGTGGGTGAAATGCTCGATCAGCCCGCGGCTCCACAGCACGATCAGCGTCATCCAGCGCACATGGTCCGGCTCGATGTCCTCGCCGCCCAGCGCCATCAGCCCGGAAATCACCCATTCGCGCGATTCGGGGTCGAGCACCTGGGCGCCGACCAGATAGGCCAGCTCGGCGCGGCAGGCGTCGTTCAGGCGCTCCAGTTCTTCGGGCGCGTAATGGCGGTCATAGGCCTGGGCCAGCCGTTCGTGGGTGGCGCTGCCGGTCAGGTTGGCGTACCAGTCGAGCGCGGCGTTGATGTCGGTTTCTTCGAAACCGGCGGCAAACAGGCGCTTTTCCAGCGCGTCGCGATCGGGCGCCAGCTCCGCCATGCGGAAGCTTTCGTACAGGTAAACCAGGATGTCGAGCATAGTGTCAGTGGATTTTTTGGTAGCGCCCGCCGGGCAGGGACGCAATTCGCCCATCCAGTTCAAGCGTCAACAGCTTCGCTGAAAGCGCATCCAGCGTCAACCCGGTTCTTTGTGCGAGGACGTCGAGCGCGGCCGGCGCGCCGTCGAGCGCCTGCAGTACCGGGTCGGGCAGGGTTTCCGGCGGCACCCGCAGGCGGGGCGGCGCCAGCCGCTGCGGCCAGGCCAGTTCGTCGAGAATATCGGCGGCGGATTCGACCAGCTTGGCGCCCTGCTTGATCAGCGCATGGCAGCCGCGCGCCAGCGGCGAATGGATGGAACCGGGAATGGCGAACACCTCGCGTCCCTGCTCGGCGGCGACCCGCGCGGTGATCAGCGAGCCGCTGTCGGGCGCCGCCTCCACCACCAGCACGCCGCGGGAGAGGCCGCTGATGAGCCGGTTGCGGCGCGGGAAATGGCCGGGCAGGGGTGGCGTGCCGAGCGGGAACTCCGACACGATCAGGCCGTTTTCGGCCAGCTGGTGCGCCAGCGCCTTGTTGCGCGCAGGGTAAATGCGGTCGAGCCCGGTGCCGATGACGGCGACGCTCGAGCCGGCGCCCGCCAGCCCGCCGCGATGCGCCGCCGCGTCGATGCCGAGCGCCAGCCCGCTGACGATGGTGAGCCCGGCGTCGGACAGCGCATGGGCGAAGGCTTCGGCGTCGCGTACCCCCTGCGGCGTGGCGTTGCGGCTGCCGACGATGCCGAGGCCGGGCTGGCTCAACAGAGCGCGCCGTCCCTTGCAAAACAGCAGCGCGGGCGGATCGGAGATTTCCAGCAGGCTCTTCGGGTAGTCCTCGTCGGCCAGCGTCATCAGGCTGTTGCCCGGCTGGCCGAGCCAGGCATGGGCGGCGTCAAGCCGCGCGGCGTCGGGTTCGGCCAGCAGCGCTGCGCACTGGGCGGAGGAAAGATGCGCCGCCAGCGCCGTGCGCCCGGATGCCAAAACGGCCTCCGGAGAACCGAAGGCCGTCAGCAGGCGGAGCAGGCTGGCGTTGCCGACCCCGGGGGCGAGAGCGAGGCGCAGCCAAGCGTCAGCCACGCCCGATGTCCCCGGCGAGAACGCGCGCGTTCAGGGGTTTTTCACCGTGTCGAGCAGGTATACCGGGCGTTCGGACTGCATGATCAGTGCGTAGGACACGCGATCGAACACGCGGTACACCATGACGAGGCCGGTGCGGGAGTCGGGGAGCTGGACGGCGTCGGCCTGGGTCTTGTCGACGCAGCTGCGGTCGTACACGTCCTTGGGGTCGAAGAACTGGTCGAAGCTCACTTTCTTGCCGGGCTTCAGGCAGCCCACATCCATGTAGGCCCAGGGCCCGGCCTGGACTTCCGTACCGGGACAGTCCTGCATGACCTTGCCGGGTTCATAAGGCTGGTCGAAGCCGATCTTTTCGCCTGGCTTGATGCAGCCGGAATCGAGGAAAACCCAGCGCTGGCGGCCGCCCTCTTTCGGGTCCATTTTGACCAGCTTTCCTGTGCGATACACCGCCAGCACATGACCGGGCTCGAGGCCGTCCTGCGTGCCGCGGTTGATCACCACCGTCTGATAGCGCCCGGAGTTGGACATTCCTTCGGCGCCGTAGGCGGAAATCACCTTGCCGGAAATCGGTTTCTCCGGCGCGTGGGGCACGAATTCGAACACGGTGGTTTCCTGTGCCGGCAAGAGCTTGTCCTTGGCGAGCACCTCTTGCGCCACCCGTTTGATCTTCAGTTTTTGCGGGTTGCCGGCGACCAGCGTCTCGGCATCGCCCAAAAACACGGCCTCGTAGCCCAGCAGCGCCCCGTTGTCGGGGTTGGTCAGGGCTTGCCCCTGGCGGTAAATCTGCCAATTGCGGTTTGCCGAGCCATCGCTGGTGGCGTAGGCCGTGTCGCCCGTCGTCATGATGACGCGTTCTTCATTGGTGCCGAGGATCTGCGGGGCGCTATTCAGCTGGTCTTCGCTGACCAGCAAGGGCTGTTTCAGGAAGGCATGGATCGCCGTGACGGGAATCGCCGGAATGGCATTGCCGCCGATCTCGGCCGCGCGCACGCCGGGCGACAGCTTGATCGTCGGCATGCCGTTCTTGCCGCCCTTGACCAGCGCCAGGCGCGGCTCCTTGCCGCTGCGGTCGAGCACGATCAGGTCGCCGGGATAGATCCAGTGCGGATTCTTGACCTCCTCGCGGTTCAGCTTCCAGATCTGCGGCCAGCGCCACGGATCCTTGAGGAAGCGCGCGGAAATGTCCCACAGCGTGTCGCCCTTGACCACGACGTATTTGTCCGGCGCGTTGTCCTGCAGTTTAAGGGTGTCGGCCAGCACCGGCGCGGCCAGCAGCAGGGCAAGAGAAACAACGAGTTGACGCACGGGGGAACCCTCCATTTAGACCCTGTCTAATTTTCTGCGTTGAAAATATACTGTGCGCCTAACTTACGGCCATCCGCCGTCTTATATTTAGGGTTGCAGGCATCCGGGCGCAGATTTTGCGTCAAAGTGTGCCCCCAGCCCCTTCATTCGTAAAGCTTTTTATGGCCAGACTCGACATTTTGCATTACCCCGATGCGCGCCTGCACACCGTCGCCAAGCCGGTGAAGGCGGTGGATGCGCGCATCCGCAAGCTGATCGACGACATGGCGGAGACCATGTACGCCGCGCCCGGCATCGGTCTGGCCGCCACCCAGGTCAACGTTCACGAACGCGTCGTTGTCATCGACATTTCCGAAACCCATGACGAGCTGCGCGTGTTCATCAACCCCGAAATCGTCGCGCAGTCCGGACGCGAAGAAAGCGAGGAAGGCTGCCTGTCGGTGCCCGGCATTTTCGACAAGGTCGAGCGCGCCGAGCGCGTCACCGTGCGCGCGCTCGATCGCGACGGCAAGCCGTTCGAACTCGAGGCCGAGGGGCTGCTGGCAGTGTGCATCCAGCACGAATTGGATCACCTGATGGGCAAGGTCTTCGTCGATTATCTGTCCAATCTCAAACGCAATCGCATCAAGGCCAAGCTGGTCAAACAGGCACGCGAACACCGCCCCGACGCCGCGCCCGTGCGCGCGTCGCTTTGAGCCGCCGCCCGTGCGCATCGTTTTCGCCGGAACCCCGCCGTTTGCGGCGGCAGCCCTGAACGCCCTGGCAGATGCCGGGCACGACATCGTCCTGGTGCTGACCCAGCCCGACCGCCCGGCCGGACGCGGCATGAAGCTTGCCGCCAGCGCCGTCAAGCAGGCGGCGCTGGCACGCGGGCTGCCGCTTGCGCAGCCCGCCAGCCTGAAACGCCCCGACTCGCAGGCCGAGCTGCGCGCGGCGGATGCCGACATCATGGTGGTCGCAGCCTACGGACTGATCCTGCCGCAGGCGGTGCTGGACCTGCCGCGTTTCGGCTGCCTCAACATCCACGCCTCGCTGCTGCCGCGCTGGCGTGGTGCGGCGCCGATCCAGCGCGCGATTCTGGCGGGCGACACGGAAACCGGCATCACCATCATGCAGATGGACGCCGGCCTCGACACCGGCGCCATGCTGGCGAAAACGCCGGTGCCGATCCTTGCAACCGACACCGCGGCAAGCCTGCATGACACCCTGGCCGCGGCCGGCGCCGGCGCCATCGTCGAGGCGCTGGCGAACTATCCTGCGCTGGTGCCGCAGCCGCAGGACGACGCGCAGGCCACCTACGCCGCCAAACTCGGCAAGGAAGAAGCCCGGCTGGACTGGCGCCAGCCGGCCGATCTGCTGGCGCGTGCCGTACGCGCCTACAATCCGGCACCCGGCGCGTGGACGCTGCTGGACGGCGAGCCGCTGAAAATCTGGTCGGCACAAGCCGGTACCGATCCATTGCCTGCCGAAGCCGGTGAAAACACGAATGCGCCGGGCGAAGTGCTGCGCGCCGACGCGGACCGGCTGATCGTCGCCTGCGGCAGCGGAACGCTGGCCTTGCAGGTGGTTCAGCCGGCAGGCAGCAAACGGATGAGTGCCGCAGCCTTCCTCGCCGGCCGTCCGCTGCCGCCCGGAATCAGGCTCGGCGCCTGAGGCCGGATCCGCGCCGGTTGCCTGCGCGGCCCTGCTATCATCCGTCGCTCGATGCGGTGGCCGGAATCCCATGAATCAACTGACGAAGCGGGGCGTTTTTCCCCATGCGTAAGCTGCAAAAACTCGCCGCCGGCGCGCTCGGGGAAGTGCTCGCCGGGACGGCGCTGCACCAGGTGTTGCCGCAGTGCCTGCAGCAGCTGCAAACGCCGGGCGAGCGCGGCGCGCTGCAGGACATCGTGTATGGCAGCCTGCGCCAGCTGGGGCGCCTCGACGCCTGGCTGGCGGCGCTGCTGGAACGTCCGCTGACCGATCCCGAACTCGGCTGGCTGCTGCGCGTGGCGCTGTACCAGCTGGCCTACACCCGTGCGCCCGCCCATGCCGTGGTGCACAACGCGGTTACCGCCGCCGGCCAGGGCTGGCGGCGCGGTCTCGCCAACGCGGTGCTGCGCAATTTCCAGCGGCGCCGCGCCGAACTGGAAAAAATCGCCGACGACCAGCCGTCGGCACGCTGGTCGCACCCCGACTGGTGGATCGCGAAGCTGCAAGCCGAATATCCGGACCAATGGCAGGGCATGCTCGAGGCCAGCCTGCTGCATCCGCCGTTCACCCTGCGCGTCAATTGCCGCCGCGGCGATGTCGCCGGCTATCTCCGGCGCCTGAACGAGGCCGGGATGCCGGCGCATCAAACCGGCCCGGATGCGGTCACCCTCGACCGCGCGGTGCCGGTGCACAGCCTGCCCGGCTTCGACCAGGGCGAGGTGTCGGTGCAGGACGCCGGCGCGCAGTGGGCCGCACGCCTGCTCATCCCCGAGCCGCCCGGCGAGCGGGAACTGCGCCAAGACCGCCCGCAGGGCGAGCGCCTGGCGGCGTACCCCTTGCGGGTGCTCGACGCCTGCGCGGCGCCCGGCGGCAAGAGCGGCCATATCCTGGAGCGTGCGGATGTCGATCTGTACGCGCTCGACGTCGACGCCGGGCGGCTGGCGCGGGTGCGCGAAAATCTCGACCGCCTGCAACTGCCGGCAACGCTGCTCGCAGGCGACGCGGCGCAGCCCGCCGCCTGGTGGGACGGCCGGCCGTTCGACCGCATCCTGGCCGACGTGCCGTGCAGCGCCTCCGGCGTGGTGCGCCGCAATCCCGACATCAAGTGGCTGCGCCGCCCCGACGACATCGCTCGATTTGCTGCGCAGCAGGCCGTCATGCTGGAGGCACTCTGGCGGCTGCTGGTCCGCGGTGGTACATTGCTTTACGTCACCTGCTCGGTATTCGATGAAGAAAACGACGGGCAGGTGCGGGCCTTCCTGGCGCGCCATACAGAAGACGCCGAACGCTGCCCGCTTCCTCAACCCTTGACCGATGGGGCGCTGCTGCCCGATGCCGAGCACGATGGTTTCTTTTACGCCCTGCTGCGCAAGACGTGACCCGGCTTTTCGATGGCTGGCCGGGCTGTTGCTGGGCTGCTGGCTGGCCGTCGCGGGCAGTGCGCTGGCCGGCGACAAAAGCATTGTCAAACAGGCGGGCATCCGCGCCACCCAGCAAGGCTATCTGCTGGAAGCGGACGTCGACATCGTGCTCAACCGCACCCTGGAAGACGCGCTCAGCAAGGGGATCAACCTGTATTTTCTGCTGGAACTGGAACTGACCCGCCCGCGCAACTGGTGGCTCGACGAAGACATCGCCGAAGTGGTGCGCAAACTGCGGATTTATTACCACCTGCTGTTGCGTCGCTATGTCGTCGAAATCGGTTACACCACGCGCACCGTCGCAACCCTGGGCGAAGCCCTGGCGCTGTTGGGTAGGGTCGACGACTGGCAGGTGCTGGAGCGCGGCGCCCTGAAGACCGGGCGCCGCTACGACGCCCGTCTGCGTCTGCGTCTCGATACCGCGCAACTGCCCAAGCCGCTCTCCATCGGCGCGGTCACCAGCGACAAATGGGAACTCGCCACCCCCTGGTACGGCTGGTCGTTCGAGGCACCCGCCGCGCCCGCTTCCTCGCCGTCCTTGCCCTGATGCGCAGTCTGATTGCCGCCGCCCTGATCATGGGCATCGTGCTGCTGTCCCTGCTGTTTTATGCCAGCGGCGACAGCAGCGCATTCTCCGACACCCTGCCCAGCCTGTTCATCGGCGGCGGCGTGCTGGGCATGGCGCTGCTGGTGCTGCTGGGGTGGCGCATGTGGTGGCTGCAAAAGCGCATCCGTCGCGGCGTGTTCGGCGCCAAACTCACGTTCAAACTGCTGCTGATGTTCGGCGTCGTCGCCCTGCTGCCCGGCCTGGTGGTGTATGGTGCCTCGGTGTTCTTCCTCAACCGGTCGATCGAAACCTGGTTCGACGTGCGGGTCGACAACGCGCTGGCCTCCGGCGTCAACCTCGGCCAGGCCGCGCTCGACGACCTGCTGCGCGAGCTGGACAAAAAAGCCCAGCGGATGGCGCTGGCCCTGTCGGACGAGGGCATGGGCTCGATCATCACCGGCCTTTCCAACCTGCGCGAACAAAGCGCGGTGCAGGAGCTGACCCTGTTCGACGAACGCGGCGGCGTCATCGCCCACGTCAGCGGCGAGCGCGGCACCCTGCTGCCGGTGCTGCCCGAGCGCAGCGTGCTGTGGCAGGTCCGGCAGCAGCAGCCCTACAGCCGGATCGAGGAAGTGGCCGACCGCGGGCTCGTCATGCACGTCATCGTGCCGGTATACACCAGCACGCTGACCGGCGAAACGCGCGTGCTGCAACTGGTGCAGCCGGTGCCCGCCGGCCTGGCACGCGATGCGCAGGCAGTGCAGCTGGCGTATCAGGAATACCAGCAGATCGCGGTGTCGCGGCTGGGGCTGAAGCGCATCTACGGCGTTGCGCTCACCCTCACCCTGATGCTGGCCTTGCTGATGACCCTGGTGATCGCATACCTGCTGTCGGAACGCCTCGGTGCGCCGCTGCGCACTCTGGCGCGCGGCACCCGCGCCGTGGCCAAAGGCGATTTTTCGCAGATGCCGTCGGTGAAGAGCCGCGACGAACTGGGTGTGCTGATCCAGTCGTTCAACCGCATGACGCGCCAGCTGTCCGACGCCCGCGAGCAGGTCGCGCAGAACCACCAGCAGACCGAGCAGGCCAAGGCCTTTCTGGAGCGCGTGCTGGCCAACCTGTCCTCCGGCGTGGTGGTGCTGGACGAAGCGCTGCGGGTCCGCACCATGAACAGCGCGGCGGCGCAGATTCTGGGGGTGCACGCGTCGGCGCTGGACGCCCAGCCGCTTGCCGGACTGGGGCAGGCGGGCGAGGCGCTGCACGGATTTGGCGCGACGGTGGCGGCGCGCTTCGGCACGCACGAAGGCGAGTGGCAGGAGCAGATCGATTACGCCGGCAACGGCGGCAGCCAGTCGCTGCTGCTGCGCGGCACCCGCCTGCCGCCGGGCGTCGAGCGCGGCTATGTGCTGGTGTTCGACGATGTCACCAAGCTGATCGACGCCGAGCGCAACGCCGCCTGGAGCGAGGTGGCACGCCGCCTGGCGCACGAGATCAAGAACCCGCTCACCCCGATCCAGCTGTCGGCCGAGCGCATCGCGCGCAAGCTCGACGGCCGGCTGCAGCCGGCGGACGCCGAGTTCCTGGCGCGCGCCACGCAAACCATCGTCAGCCAGGTCGCCGCGATGAAAAGCATGGTGGACGCGTTTGCCGGCTATGCGCGGATGCCGCGCGCCACGCTCGAGCCGCTCGATCTGAATGCGCTGGTACGCGAAGTGCTGGCGCTCTACGACGCCAGAGCGCTGGGCCTGCAGCTGCGCCTCGACGCCGACTTGCCGCGGATCGCGGGCGACTCCACATTATTGCGTCAGGTAATACATAATCTGTTGCAAAATGCGCAGGATGCGCTGGCCGGCCACCCCGCACCGCGGGTCGAGGTCGGTACGCACCTTCTCGATAACAATGCTGTTTGTTTGACCGTAACGGACAATGGAGCCGGGTTTCCGGAACATCTGATGACGCGGCTGTTCGAGCCCTATGCAACCACCAAGGCCAAGGGGACGGGCCTGGGCCTGGCCATCGTCAAAAAGATCGTGGAAGAGCATCACGGCAAAATCCAGATCGAAAATCTCAAATCGGGCGGTGCCGCCATCCGCATTGCATTGCCCATTTTTGCGGTAGCCGGGGAGAACACGTGAGCGGGCATATTCTCGTCGTCGACGACGAAGTGGGCATTCGTGAATTGTTGTCGGAAATCCTTACCGACGAAGGCTACGACGTGCACCTGGCGGAAAATGCCGAGGCGGCACGCGCTTTTCGCATCCAGCGGCGTCCGGACCTGGTCCTGCTGGACATCTGGATGCCCGATACCGATGGCGTGACGCTGCTGAAGGAATGGGCGGGGGGCGGCCAGCTCACCATGCCGGTGGTGATGATGTCGGGCCACGGCACCATCGATACCGCCGTCGAAGCCACCCGGCTCGGCGCCACCGATTTTCTGGAAAAACCGGTGGCGCTGGCCAAGCTGATCGATACCGTCAGCAAGGCCATCAAGCGCGGCGCGTCCCTGCCCCGGCGCACGCCCGGCATGGATTTGTCGGCGCTCGGGCGCAGCCCGCTGATCCTCGAACTGAAAAAACGCCTTACCCAGATCGCCGGCAATACCGCGCCGGTCCTGTTGCAGGGCGAGCCCGGCAGCGGCTTTGAAATCTGCGCGCATTTTCTGCACCAGCCCGCCAGTGCGTGGGTCGAGATCAAGGATCGCGCGCGCCTGGTGTCCGAGCCGCTCAGCTTTGTCGAAGCGCTCGGCAACGGCACCCTCTACCTGCCCGAGGTATCCGAGCTGGCGCGCCTGGAGCAAAAAGGCCTGGGGCTGCTGCTCGACCGCATCGAGGGCAGCGGCGCGCGCCTGGTATGCGCCAGCAGCCGCAGCCTCGACGCCATGGTCGGCGCCGGCGAATTCGACAGCCGCCTGTTTTACCGCCTGTCCAGTCTCGCCATCCAGCTGCCGCCGCTGCGCGACCACCGCGAGGATGTGCCCGATATCGCCAACTTCATGCTGGCGCAACTGGTGGAAGAAGGCGTCAGCCCGGTGCGGCGGCTCACCACGCCGGCCCTGAACCAGCTGCGCAATTTCGACTGGCCGGGCAATCTGCCGCAGCTCAGCAACGTGGTGCGCACCCTGGCGGTTACCGCGCTGGCGAATGAAATCGACGCCGCCGAGGTCAACCGCGTGCTCGCCCCGATGAAACTGTCCGCGCCGGCGGTGGCGCACGGCATTCCGCTCGACATCCCGCTGCGCGAGGCGCGCGATGCCTTCGAGCGCATGTATTTCGAACACCTGATCCAGAAAGAGGGCGGCAGCATGACGCGGGTCGCCGACAAGTCCGGGCTGGAGCGCACCCACCTCTACCGCAAGCTGAAACAGCTGAATATCCGGCATGGGCGGCGCCTGGATGAAGAGCTGTAAGCGCAGGGCCGGCGCGTGAAAATCATCATCCTCGGTGCCGGCCAGGTCGGCTCCAACCTGGCGGAAAGCCTGGTTGCCGAAGACAACGACATCACCGTCGTCGACCTCGATATCTCGCGCCTGGCGCTGCTGCAGGACCGCTTCGACCTGCGCACCGTGCGCGGCCACGCGGCGCACCCCTCGATCCTGAAGCAGGCCGGCGCCGAAGACGCGGACATGCTGGTCGCCGTCACCCAGAGCGACGAAACCAATCTGGTGGCATGCCGCATCGCGTCCACCCTGTTCAACGTCCCCACGCGCATCGCGCGTATCCGTTCCAATGATTTCCTGGGGCAGGAAGCGGATTTTCTGGCCGAGCATTTCGGGGTCGACGACGTCATCAGCCCCGAACAGGAGGTGACCGACACCCTGCGCCGCCTGATCGAGCACCCCGAGGCGCTGCAGGTGCTCGACTTTGCCGAGGGCAAGGTGCGGCTGGTGGCGGTGCGCGCCTATCACGGCGGTCCCCTGATGGGGCACGAACTGCAGGACATCAAGCGCCGCATGCCGAATCTGGAATGCCGGATCCCGGCGATCTACCGTCGCGACCGCGGCATCGTCCCCACGGGGATCACGGTGATCGAGCCGGGCGACGAGGTGTTTTTCCTGGCGCGCAGGCAGGACATCCCCACCGTGATGCGCGAGCTGCGCCGCATGGAACGCCGGGTCAGGCGCGTGATGATCGCCGGCGGCGGCAACATCGGGCGGCGGCTGGCGGCCGCGCTGGAGCGCAGCTACGAGGTCAAGCTGATCGACCACAACAAGACCACCTGCACGCTGCTGGCCGAGCAGTTGCACCGTACCCTGGTGCTGCAAGGCGACGCCACCGACGAGGCCTTGCTGGAGCAGGAGAACATCGGGTCGATGGACGTGTTCTGCGCGCTCACCAACGACGACGAGGACAACATCATGTCCGCCCTGCTGGCCAAGCGCATGGGCGCGCAGCGGGTGATTGCCCTGATCAACCGCTCGGCCTACGTCAACCTGGTGCAGGGCGGCGAAATCGACATCGCCATCTCGCCGGCGCAGGCCACGGTCGGCCCGCTGCTGTCGAAGATCCGCCGCGGCGACATGGCGGCGGTGCATTCATTGCGGCGTGGCGCTGCCGAAGTGCTCGAGGTCGTCATCCACGGCGACCTCAAAACCTCGAAGGTGGTGGGGCGCCGCATCGGCGATGTGGCCCTGCCGGAAGGGGCGGCGATTGCCGCCATCATCCGCGGCGAGGAGGTGCTGATCGCCCATCACGATACCCTGATCGAGGCGGAGGACCACCTCATCGTGTTTGCGCTCAACAAGCGCATCATCCCCAAGGTGGAAAAGCTGTTCCAGGTCGGCTTCGGGTTTTTCTAGATGCAGCCCATGCGGCGCCCGGTGCCTGCTGCCCTGGCCCGGACGATTCCGGCCCTTCCCGCCGCGCGGCCAGGCGGCATGCGGTCCGGCGTGCCGGAGGCAATGCGCTGGTAACATCGCGCGCATGCCGAGTCCGGTTTGGCGAAACGTCCAATGTCACAAATACTGCCTGTCGTCCACATCCTGTCGAAAGTGCTGATGCTGTTCGCTTTCGCCTTTCTGCTGCCGCTGGGCGTTTCCACTGCGCTCGACGACGGAGCGCAGTTCGCTTACAAGCAGGCCATCCTGACGGCGTTCCTCTCCGGGGCGGGGCTCTGGCTGCTGTCGCGCCGCGGCAAGCGCGAACTGCAAACGCGCGACGGCTTCCTGCTGGTGGCGATGATCTGGACCGTGCTGCCGGTGTTTTCGACGATCCCGCTGCTGGCCTACATGCCGGAACTGGGTTTCACCGATGCCTATTTCGAAGCCGTCTCGGGTTTGACGGCGACCGGGGCCACCGTGCTCTCGGGGCTGGACGCTCTGCCGCCCTCGATCAATATCTGGCGCACCGAAATGCACTGGCTGGGCGGCATGGGCGTGATCGTGCTGGTGGTGGCCGTGCTGCCGATGCTGGGGGTCGGCGGACGCCAGATGTTCAAGGCGGAAACGCCGACGCCGATGAAGGACAGCAAGCTCACGCCGCGCATGGCCGAAACCGCCAAGGGGCTGTGGCAGGTCTATGTTCTGGTCACGCTGATGTGCATGGGGGCGTTGTGGGCGGGCGGCATGAACTGGATCGACGCGGTGGTGCATGGCTTCAGCGTGATGGGGCTGGGCGGCATGTCGTCGCACGATGCCAGCATCGGCTACTTCGACTCCGTGCTGCTCGAAATCATCATCATGGTGTTCGCGCTGATCGCGGGCATCAGCTTTTCCACCCACTTCATGGCTTTGCGCACCCGCAGCCTGCTGGCCTACCGCTTCGATGCGGAAATTCGCTGGTATTTTACGGTGCTGGGCGTCAGCGTTGCCGGCGTCACCGGCTACCTGTGGCTGAAGGGCGTTTACCCTGAACTGCCGGATGCCCTGCGCTACGTTTCGTTCAACACCGTTTCGGTGGCCACCACGCTCGGGTTTTCCAACACCGACTACAACGCCTGGCCGTATTTCGCCCCGCTGTGGATGCTGTTTCTGTCGAGCTTCTGCGCCAGCTCCAGCTCCACCGGCGGCGGCATCAAGATGATGCGCGCCATGCTGCTCTGCAAGCAGCTTTACCGCGAGCTGGTCAAGCTGGTGCATCCTCACGCCGAAATCCACACCAAGATCGGCGCGCATGCGGTGCCCAACAAGATCATCTATGCCGTGCTGGCGTTTTTCTTCGTCTATATTGCCTGCATCGTCGTCTTCACGTTTCTGCTGTCCGCGTCCGGACTCGACGTCTTCAGCGCCTTGACCGCCGTCGTTGCCATGATCAACAACACCGGACCGGGCCTGGGCCAGGTCGGTCCCGCCAGCAACTTCGCCGCGCTGAACGATTTCCAGATCTGGGTGTGCTGCTTCGCCATGCTGCTCGGGCGGCTGGAATTGTTCACCCTTTTGGTGGTGCTGACGCCGGCGTTCTGGAGGAAGTGATGTCTGCCATCGACAATTTTGAAGCCATGCTGGCGCAAGGGCGCGACAATGCCCTGCTGCGGTTCTCGCTGGGCAGCGAATACCTCAAGCAGGGCGACGCCGCCCGTGCCGCCGAGCACCTGCGGCGCGCGGTCGAACACGACGCGCAGTATTCCGCCGCCTGGAAACTGCTGGGCAAGGCGCTCACCGACAGCGCAGCCTGGAGCGAGGCGCTGGCCGCGTACCGGCAGGGCATCGCGGTGGCCGAGGCGCGCGGCGACAAGCAGGCGGCCAGGGAAATGGGCGTATTTGCACGGCGAATCGAGAAGCAGCTGCAGCCTTAGAATGGACGTTGACCGCTCGCCGCCCTGGCGGGGCCGGTCTGCCCGGTTCGTCGCCGGGCTGAAGTCCGCGGGTGCGCCCAACGGCCGTTTCCAGGTTGAGTTAGAATCCGGCGATCAACTTTTTCAGGAGCAGCAAATGACGCGGATGGTGAATTGTGTGAAGCTTGGGCGCGAAGCCGAAGGTCTGGCCTTCCAGCCGGTGCCGGGGGACCTGGGCAAGAAGATTTTCGAGAACGTGTCGAAAGAAGCCTGGGCGGGCTGGCAGCGCCACCAGACCATGCTGATCAACGAAAACCGCCTCAATCTGGCCGACCCGCAGGCACGCAGCTATTTGATGGAACAAATGGAGCGCTACTTCTTTGGCGGCGGCAATGTCGATACCGCCGCAGGCTACGTTCCGCCGGCCCGGTAAACACGGCGCCGCACCCATGCAAACGGGCTCCCGCGGGAGCCCGTTTGCATGGGTGCGGCTGAAAACTACAGCACTTCCTTTTCGATCTCCTCCAGCGAGGTGTGGCGCACGTCCTTGCCCTTGACCATGTAGACCACGTACTCCGACATGTTCTTGGCATGGTCGCCCATCCGCTCGATAGCCTTGGTGACGAACAGGATGTCGATGAAAACCGAAATGGTGCGCGGGTCTTCCATCATGAAGGTGATGAGGTGGCGCAGGTTGAGGCGG
Source organism: Thiobacillus sp. 65-1059 (assembly GCA_001897675.1). GTDB lineage: Bacteria > Pseudomonadota > Gammaproteobacteria > Burkholderiales > Thiobacillaceae > Thiobacillus. The sequence continues at coordinate 36,080 of MKUE01000099.1, forward strand.
AACTCCTCGTCCACCGACTGGTCCTGGCGCGCGATTTCCACCGCCAGGGTGGCATCCAGGCGGGCAAAGCCGTCGAGCGCCTTGCGCAGCATGTCGAGCACCAGATCGGCCATGTACTTGACCTCGGTGAAGCGCGGCAGGCTGATGCGCTCGGACTGGTGGATCAGCCGGGACATGCGCGCGATCTTGGCGGCCTCGTCGCCGATGCGTTCGAGGTCGGTGATGGTCTTCACCACCATCATCACCATGCGCAGGTCGGACGCGGTGGGCTGGCGGCGCGCGATGATGTGGGTGCAGTCTTCGTCGATGGCGACTTCCAGCGCATTGACGTTGTGGTCGTTGGCCTCCACCTGGTTGGCCAGCTTCATGTCGCCCTTGGTGAGTGCTTCGATCGCGTTGATGATCTGCTCTTCGACCAGGCCGCCCATCTTCAGCACGTTGGCGCGCACGGCTTCCAGCTCGGCGTCGAATTGCTTGTAAGTGTGTTCAGTTAGCATCGTGTTGCCCTCTCCAGTAGTCCGCTTTTGATTATATGCCCCGCATTGTGACCATTGCATGCACGGCAGGTTTCACCGGGTGCTGAAGGGCAGTGCGTAACGCGTCCCGTCGATGTCGAGGTACAGCACCCAGTCGCGCCGGCCGCTGACGCACGCAGGCAAGGTCACGGTTGCGCCAAACGCGCCGTCCGGGGCGGGGCGCAGGTCATAGCGGTTAAAGCCCATGTCCATGCCGCTCATCTGCAGTTCCGCGCTGATCCGGCCGGCGCCCGGCGCGCGGACGCTCAGCTCGAAAGCCTCCAGCGGCGCCGGCTGCGACGAAAAGCGCAGGCGTGCGGTTGTGCCGCGGTGGTCGAACGCGCAGCCGGCCAGCGGGTCGGCGCAACTCACCGCCACCGCTGCGGCCGGACGCTTCAGCCAATAGCCGGCCGCTGCGATGGCCGCCAGCACGACAACCAGTATCAGCGCCCGCTTCATGTCCAGGCGCCCCGCAGCAGCGCCACACCGTGCGCGCCGTGCGACTGGGCCAGCGCCACGTCGTGGCGCTCCAGCCCGCCCAGCCCGTACACCGGGATCGGACTGGCGGCGGCCAGCTCGGCGAACCGGTCCCAGCCGAGCGTGGCCGCGCCCGGATGGGTGAGCGTGGGCAGCACCGGCGACAGCAGCGCAAAATCGGCCCCGATCGCGGCGGCATGCGCCAGCTCGGCAGCGTCGTGGCACGACACCCCTAGCCATACGCAATCGGGACGCGCGGTCAATGCGGCGGCGGCGGCCGAATCCAGATGCACGCCGTCGGCGCCCGCCGCGCGCGCCAGTTCCGGACTGCCGTTGACCAGCACGCGCGCGCCATGCAGATGGGCGCGGCGCACGGTCGCCTGCGCGAGTTGCAGGCGCGTGTCCTGCGGCAGCGTCTTGTCGCGCAGCTGGATCAGCCGCAGGCCGTTATGCAGGGCGACATCCAGCCGCGCCAGGAAGGTATCGACGCCGAGCGACTCGGCGTGAGAAATCCCCAGCAGCGGCGGCAGCGACAGCGCCTTCAGGATCGGAAAGTTGGCGGGCAGCAGCGGCGTCACCTCGACCGCGTCGGGCAGCTGCCAGGAAAAAACCTGCCCTTCGCGCGGGTGCGGCTCGCCCTGCCATTCGAACACGCGAAAGAAATTCAGCCGCACCGTGGCATGCGGGTATTCGAACACCCGGGTGATCCAGCGGCAGGCGCGGGAAACGACGATGCCGAGCTCCTCGTGCAGTTCGCGCGCCAGCGATTCGCCCAGCGATTCGCCCGGCTCCACCTTGCCGCCGGGGAATTCCCAGTAGCCCGCATAGACCTTGCCCGGCGGCCGCTGCGCTAGCAGCACCCGGCCATCGGGCCGGGTCAGCACGGCCGCCACGACTTCCGTGATGGGCGGCGGGGTCATCGCTTCCCCGCCCAGTCGCGCGCGAACTGCCACGCCACCCGGCCGTTGCGAGCGCCGCGTCCGAGCGACCACTGCAGGGCGGCCCGCCCGAACGCTTCGTCCGGCGTTGCGCCAAGGCGCTCGGCCCAGTGCCGGGCGATCGCCAGATAGGTTTCCTGGTCCATGCCGTGGAACGCCACCCACAGCCCGAAGCGGTCGGACAGCGAAACCTTTTCCTCGGTCGCCTCGCCCGGATGCACCTCGCCGCCGAGATGTTTCGTTTCCAGGTTTTCCGCCATGTATTCCGGCATCAGGTGGCGGCGGTTGCTGGTGGCGTAGATCAGCACGTTGTCGGAGGGCCCCGCCAGCGAGCCGTCGAGCGCGGCCTTCAGGCTGGCGTAGCCGGCTTCGTGCTCGGCGAAAGTCAGGTCGTCGATGAAGACGATGAAGCGATAGTCGGCATCCGCCAGCAGCTCGAACAGGTCCGGCAGGCTCGGCAGCCCGGCCTTGTCGACCTCGATCAGGCGCAGCCCCTTCGCCGCGTATTTGGCGTGCACGGCCTTCACCAGCGAGGACTTGCCGCAGCCGCGCGCGCCGGTCAGCAGCACGTTGTTGGCGGGCCTGCCGGCGACGAACTGGCGCGTGTTGGCGTCCACCCGCTGCTTCTGCTCGTCGATCGCCAGCAGGTCTTTCAATGCCGCCCGCTGCGGGTGCAGGATCGGCTTCAGTCCGCCGGCCTGCGCCGACCAGCGCGCGGCGCGCACGTTTTTCCAATCCAGCCCCGGAGCGGCGGCGGGGGGGTCGAGGCGGTCGAGCAGGCGTTCGATGCGGGGCAGGAGGGCGGCGAAATCGGTCATGCGGGGATTCTAGCCGCTTAGGAAAAATTTAGGTTTTCGCTAGCAAAGACTTATCAACGGGCGCCTGGCAATCCGCCTAAGCTGCCGGTCGCTCGGCGCATCGTGCGCCCCGCAACGAAACAGGAGAGTATTGCCATGAAGACAACTTTGAAAATCGCCGGCGCGCTGCTTGCCGGCTGGGCCGGGCTGGCGGGGGCGCAGCCGCCCGCCGGCGACGCCGACATCCGCCACGGCCGCTATCTGATCCAGACCTCGGGCTGCAACGATTGCCATACCGTCGGCTACATGCAGAAAAACGGCCAGGTGCCCGAGGCCGAATGGCTGACCGGCGACGCGATGGGATGGCAGGGGCCGTGGGGCACGACTTACGCCACCAATCTGCGCCTGCTGTTCCAGCAAGTGGACGAGCAGGCCTGGCTGGCGCGGGCACGCCAGCCGATGCGGCCGCCGATGCCGTCGCCGTCGCTGCGTGCCATGAGCGATGACGACCTCAGGGCGATCTACCGTTACGTGCGCAGCCTCGGCGTGAAGGGCTCGCCCGCGCCAGCCTACGTGCCGCCCGGCGGCAAGGTGGCGACGCCGTATTTCGATTTCACGCCGAAGAACCTGCCGCCGATGGCCAGCCAGCGCTAGCTCATCGCGTGCAAGGCCAGCGGGCGGTCCAGCACCAGGCGAAAGCGGCCGCGTCCGGTCTTTTCCAGCGCGATGGCCGGGCAGCGTTCGGCGAGCCGGCGTTGCAGCAGGAGCAGCCGGGTTTCCAGGTTGTCGCCGCCGTCGGGCAGTGGCAGGCGCCGGTCGCGGCGCAGTTCGCGGTTGCAGAAATCGCGGCGGCCGCTTTGGGCGTGTTCGTTGAGCAGCGTCCACAGAATGCTGCCGGCGACGCCCTTGATGAGGTAGTCGTTGTCGATGAACACGCTGTGGTCATCGGGAAAGTAGCGCACCGCGAGCGGCGCGCCGGTGGGGGCTGGCGTGGCCGCGGCCGGCAGGGGCTCGGCATCGTCCGGCAGGGCCGCCAGCTGCGCGAGCAGCGCGGCGAGGTGGCGGCCATAGATCGCCAGCGCGTCCTCGTCGGCGTGGCTGAAGAAGGCATCGTGTTCGCTTTCGGCGTAGAGCACGCCCAGCAGGCGGTCGGCGTGCATGAGCGGCACCGCGATCTGGCTGTGCGGTTCGGCCAGCACCGGCAACGGGATGCGCGGCTCGTGCGGCGCGGCCGTGCGCAGCGCCGCATGGTAGGCGTAATCGCCGGTGCGGTGATTGATGCGGACGAGAATCCGCTCGTGCGCCGCCACGCCGATGATGCCCTTGCCCAGCGCCACCTCGGCGCCGATTCCGGAATGGCCGTAGCCCATGCTCGCCAGGGTGTAGAGCGACGCGCCGGTCTCGTCCAGCATCGTCAGGAGCGCGTGGCGGATGCCGAAGCCTGGCGTGAGCGCGGCGAGCGCACGGTCGGCCAGTTGTGCAAGTTCGTCGCACGCGCCCAGATGGTCGAGGGTGCGGCGCAGGCGCAGCAGCGCATCGGGCGGCGGCGGCGCGGGCGGCAGGCGGTGATCGACCGCCTCGATGTCGAGCACCCGGTAGATGTCCGCGCCGCGCAGCACGAACACCTTGCCCATGCCGCTTTGCGCGGCGATGCCGGCGAGCTGTGCCTTCATGTATTGGAAAAGCGGTCCGCCGGTCTCGGTGCGCAAGTACTGCACGCGCAGACGGTAGTGGCGAAAGCTGCCCGGCTCGACCACCTGCACCTGCGCGTAAGGATGGGCGAGCACGTTCTCGCGCGTCTTGCTGAAAAACTGGTACGACAGCGCCACGTGTTCGGCGTCGACGTAATGCACCTGCGAGGCGTAGGCCACGTTGGGGGTGCCGTCCGGTGCGCAGGTAGCGATCACGGCGGGAATCGCGCCGTCGAGGCAGGCGCGCAGCGACTCCAGCGCGGGCTTCATGCCGTCGCCAGCACGCGGCCGGCGGCCGGGCCGGGGGTCTGGTCGAAGACGACTTCCGGGGCGAAGCGCAGCGCCGCCAGATCGCCCGCCGCCGTCAATGCCGTCAGGCCGCGCACCAGTTCGTCGCCGTAGCCCAGTGCAGCGAGTTCGCCGCCGAATGCGGCCGCGTAGCGCGCATGACAGGCATGGTGCGCCGAGTTCGGCGCCACGCGCGCCGCACAGGGGGCCTTGAGCTGCAGCGTCGCATGCGTTGCCGGATGGCTGAACACCGCCGCGATGCCGCTGCCGGCGTCCAGCGCGTCCAGCACCTCGCGGCCGCGCCCGGCCGCGAGCAGCACCGTCAGCGCGCGCCGGTCGCGCGCCACCAGCACGCCCTGCGCCCGGCATACGCAGGGCCAGCCGTCGCGCCCGACCGCACCGACGTTGATCGACAGCGGGCCCTGCAGGAAGGCGGCCTGTTCGGCGCTGAGCCGGATGCTCATGGCATCAGGTACGGTATTCCGCGTTGATCTTCACGTAGTCGTACGAAAAATCGCAGGTCCATACCGTGGCGTCCGCGTGGCCGCGGTTCAGCACCACGCGCACGGCGATGTCGGCTTCCTTCATCACGGCTGCGCCCTGCGCCTCGGTATAGCTTGCCGCGCGGCCGCCCCGCTCCGCCACCAGCACGTCGCCCAGGTAAACCTGCAAGGCGTTGACGTCGAGGTCGGTCACGCCGGCATAGCCGATGGCGGCAAGGATGCGCCCGAGGTTGGGATCGCTGGCGAAAAAGGCGGTCTTGACCAGCGGCGAACGCGCGATGGCGTAGGCGATCTGCTTGCATTCGGCACGGTCGCGGCCGCCCTCGACCGCCACGGTGATGAACTTGGTCGCCCCCTCGCCGTCGCGCGCCATCGCCTGCGCCAGGCCGATGGCCACCTCGCTCAAGGCGGCTTTCAGCGCGGCGTAGTCGGCGCTGGCGCTGTCGGCAATTTCGGCATTGCCGGCCTGGCCGGTGGCGATCAGGATGAAGCTGTCGTTGGTCGAGGTGTCGCCGTCGACGGTGACGCAGTTGAACGACACGTCGGCCACCTCCTTCACCAGCTGCGGCATCAGGCCGGGCGCGATCACAGCGTCGGTCGCCACATAGCCGAGCATGGTCGCCATGTTGGGATGGATCATGCCGGAGCCCTTGGCGATGCCGGTAACCGTGAGCGTGCTGCCGCCGACCTGTATCTGACGCGAGACGCCCTTGGCGACGATGTCGGTGGTCATGATCGCGTGCGCGGCCTCGCTCCAGTGGTCCGGAGCGAGGTCGGCCCGGGCGGCGGGCAGCGCGGGCAGGATCCTGTCGACCGGCAGCGGCTCCAGGATCACCCCGGTGGAAAACGGCAGCACGTTTTCCGCCGCGCACCCCATCAACTGCGCCACCGCCTCGCAAGTCCGGCGCGCGCGCGCGAGTCCTTCCTCGCCGGTGCCGGCGTTGGCATTGCCGGTATTGATCAGCAGGGCGCGGATGTCGCCCTGCGCCAGATGCTGTTTGCAGACGGCGACCGGCGCGGCGCAGAAGCGGTTTTGCGTGAACACCCCGGCCACCCGGGAGCCGGGCGCAAGCTCGATCAGGGTGATGTCGCGGCGTCCGGGTTTCTTGATGCCGGCGGACGCAATGCCGAGGCGTACGCCGGCAACCGGCAGCAGGGAGGCGGGGTCGGGGGCGGAGAGGTTGACGGGCATGAGGGCTTCGCAAGACGGAAAGCCGCCATTTTATGCCGCACAGGCGGCAAATGGATGGCGCGGCTTACTGCGCGCGCCCCCGCAGCCAGTTCACGACGCGGCGAAATCCGGGCCGCCATGGCCATACCGGGTCGAGCTCGATCGAACGCGCCAGCGCCGCCAGCGCAATCAGCGCAAATACGGAAAACAGCAGTTGCGAGACGAGTTGGCGCGGCGTGAGCATGCCGATGGGCTGGTCGAGGAAGCCCGGAACATAGAACAGGCTGGCAAACGCCGCGAAAAGGAAGGCCGGGCCGAGATACATGATGTCCGCAGTCTGAGTCGTTGTGCCAAGGCATCATGCAAACCTTGTGCCTGCCAAGCAAAGGCAAGCAAAAACAACGCGTTGGGATGGCTGGCCCGACCGGCCCGGCCATGAAATGTAAATTAATTCGACGGCTATTTGTCGAGCGGCGGGGCGGCGAACTTGCGCAGGATTTCGTGCGACAGCGAATAGAACTGCGGCGTGGGGCCGAGGTCTTCGTAGATCGGGTCGCCGTAGTCGTCTTCGGCGATGATGCGGTTGCCGGGAATGTAGGGCATGGCAACCTCCAGTTCGTCGAGGGCGGCACGGATCAGGTCGGCCATCAGCTGGGAGTCGCTGCGGCCGGGGTACATGACGTGCAGGGCTTCCACCCGTGCAGCGTCGCGTAACGGCAAATGGACGGCATAGACGCGCACGTCCGCGCGCGCATGTCCCTCCTTGCCCCAGCGTTGAATCAATTCGGCGATGCGCATGAGTCTTCCCCTGCCTGCGATGGTTTTGTTATAGCAAAGCCGCCTGCAAGACAAGGCCGGGTTCAGCCGGTGCGCCGCCACACCAGGGTGCGATTGTTCGCCGGCATGGCGATGTCCCGTTGCAGAACCAGGCCCTGGGCGCGCGCCAGCGCATCCACAGCCTCGAAGTCGCGCACCCCGCTAGCCGGGTCGCGCGCTTTCAGCCAGGCGTCGAAGCGGGCATTGCTCTCCGCGGTATAGGCGCCGTTGTAGTTGAACGGGCCGTACACCGCCAGTACGCCGCCCGGTTCGAGCACCCGCGAGGGGTACGCCGACGGGGGCCCCGCTGCTGCGCAGCGACCCTTCCGCAGCACCTCGCCGACGCCCTCGAAAAACCGCTCGACCTCGGGCCAGCCCATGATGTGCAGCGTGTTGGCCGAGAACACCGCATCGTAGCGGCCGTTGCGCCAGGCGGTCTGGCTGACGTCGAGCGCGATCGGCGGCAGCACGTTGGGCAGCGCCGCCTCGTCGAGCCATTGCCGGATGCCGGGATGCTGCTGCGGCACATCGGCGGTCTGCCAGACGAGATGCGGCAGTTCGGCGCCGAAATACACTGCGTGCTGGCCGGTGCCGCTGCCGATTTCCAGCACGCGGCGGCGGTCGGCAAATACCTCGCGCAGCACCGCCAGGATCGGGTCGCGGTTCTGCACGCAGGACTCGGCAAAGGGCTTGTCGGACATTCTCAGGTCTCCACTTGAATCAGCCGGCCGTCGGCCAGCAGCACTGCGGCATGCACCGGCTTGCCCGGATACAGCCCCGCCAGCAGGGTGCGGTAGCCCGCCAGCTGGGGCCGATGGCGTTCGGCCAGCTGCGCGTCGGACAGCATGCGGCTGTCGTCGCCGGTTTTGTAGTCGATCAGCCATACCGCATCGTCGAATTCCACCACGCGGTCGAGCCGCTGCATCCGGCCGTCGGCATCCAGCAGCGCCAGCTCGCTGTGCGCGCGCAGGTACAGCGCGGGATCGAAGAAGCGCGCCAGGTGCGGCTGCGCCAGCAGGGCGCGGGCATCCGCCTCGATCCTGGCGAGCCCGGCCGCCACCCCCAGCTGCATCGCCAGCGCGGGCAGGTCGCGCGGCGTTCCCGGCGGCGCATGGTGTTCGAGGCAGGCATGGAACAGTTCGCCGCTGGCCGCCGCCGGGCTGGCGGGCGCAGGGGCAAGCCGCTGCCCCACGGCGGGGGCAGCGATGCGCGGCGCCAGCGCTGTCATGCACGGCGCGTCGGCGCTGGCGGCCGGCGGCAGGTCGGCCGGCAGCGCCAGGCCCTGCCAGGCCGCCTCGACCCGCTGCAGCCAGGCGCTCTTGTCGGCGGCGCCGCTGACGATCAGTCCCTGCTCGGCGCGGGTGAGCGCCACATACAGCAGGTTGTCGGACTCGCGCTGCGTCAGCGCGGCCTCCTCGGCAAACCAGCGTTCCCGCCAGGCGCCCCGCTCGTCCTGTTTGCCGAACAGCGAAAAATGCTCGGGCCGCGCGGCTTCGGGCGGCCACGGCGCCAGCACGCCATGGCTGTCGCCGCGCGCATGGTCGCTGCCGCCGAGCAGCCAGACGATCGGCGCCTCTAGTCCCTTGGCGCCGTGGATGGTCAGCAGCCGCACGGCGTTTTCGCCGTCGGCCGCCAGCCCTTCGCCGGGCGCGGCGTCGGCGTCGTCGACGAGCGAGGCCAGTTCGCGGATGAAGCCGGCCAGCGTCGGGTAGCGGCCGGCGTCCTGCGTCAAGGCCAGCCGCATGAAGGCGCGCAGGTTGGCGGCAACCTGCGGACGCTGGGCGGGCGGCACGGCGGCGGCGTAGCGCGCCTCGACGTCGCCTTCGAAATAAATGCGGTCGAGCAGGTCGTGCACCGGCAGCGTGCCGACGCGGGCGCGCCAGCGGAGCAGAAGCTGTGCGGCGCGCGCGAGCGCCGGCGGGCTGTCCGGCGACCCGCCCAGCGCAGTCAGGCGTTCCCAGCCGCACGGCCCGGCAGGGCCGAACACCCTCGGCAAGTCGGCGTCGCTGCAGCCGAAGATCGGGCTTTTCAGGGCATGCGCCAGCTTCAGATCGGCGTGCGGCAACAGCAGGGTTTCGAGCAGCGCGATCACGTCCTGCGCTTCCAGCGCATGCAGCAGGCCGCCGCGCCGCGAGGTGATGAAGGGGATGCCTGCCGCTTCCAGCGCGCGCTCGTACAGGTGCAGGTGGGTGCGCTTGCGCACCAGCGCCATCACGTCGCCGGGGCGCGCCGGGCGGCTGTTTCCAGCCGGCCCGTCGGCCACGCCCCAGCGTCCCAGCATCTCGTCGCGCAACACGCGGGCAAAGGCCTGCGCCTCGACGTGCACCGCGCGGTCGTCGGCCTCCGGTTGCGGCGTGGTGAGCGGATTGCGCAATCCGGCCGTGGCAGCGGCCGCGCTTCTTTCCACGCCGACCGGCAGGCAGCGCAGCGCGCCGGGGCGGGCTGCATTGGCCGGGGCATGGCTGTGCGCGGCAAAGCCGGCCACCCCGGCGAACACCGGATTGATCGCCTGCACCACCGCAGGCGACAGCCGCCGCGTCATGGTGGCGCTGAAATGCGGCGCGCCGAAGTGCGTGCGCAGAAAATCTGCCGCTGCGTCGAACACCCGCGCTTCGCCGCGCCGGAAGCGGTAAATCGCCTGCTTCGGGTCGCCCACCATGAACACGGTCATTGCGCTGTCCGCCGCGCGCGCCTCGCTCAGCCAGGTGGAGAGCGCCTGCCATTGCAGCGGATTGGTGTCCTGGAATTCGTCGAGCAGCAGGTGCCGGTAGCGCGCATCCAGCTTCAGCGCCAGGGCCGGCGCGTGCTCCTCGCTGGCGAGCAGGCGGCAGGCCAGCCATTCGGCATCGGCGAAATCGATCGCCCCCTGCTGCGCCTTGGCGTCCTGATAGCCTTGCAGCAGCGCGTGGCCGAGCAACAGGCCGTGGCGGTTGAGGTTCCAGATGCGGATGTCGGTCTGGATCGCGGTGATGGTTTCGAGCGCGGTTTCCAGCGCGTCGAGGTCGCGCAGGTAGGCGTCGAGCTCGGCGCCGAGCGCCTTTTCCAGTTCGCGGGTGGCCTGCTTCTTGCGGCGCGCGCCGGCGGTCATCAGGCGCGTCATGAGGCAGGCATGGGCGCTTTCCGCATCCAGTGTCGGGCTTCTCAGGATGTCCACCGCGCGCTCGCGCTCGGTTTTTGAGCCTTTTTCCAGCGCATGGCCCACCCGCTTCACCCGCGCCAGCATGAGCTCGTCGGCCCAGAAGGCCGCCACCGGATCGCTGGCCAGATCGGGATGCAGGCCGGGCCGCAATTGTTCCAGCGCATACGCTACCGGGTCGGGCTGGCCGTCGGTATAGGCCCACCATTCCGCCCGCGCCTGCAAAAAATGCGCAAGCAGGGCGTGCAGGCTGTGCTCGCCGATGTCGGCGAGCAAGGCGAGCAGCGCGGTGCCTTCCGCCGATTCCGGCGCCACCGCCCATTTCGTCAGCAGCTGGTCGCGCACCTCGTCCTGCAGCTGTCTTTCGCGCTCCAGCAGCGGCGCGCCCCATGGCAGCCCCGCCTCCAGCGGCGCACGCTTCAGCAGATCGAGAAACCAGCCGTGGAAGGTCGTCACCGTCGGCCCAGGCTGCGCGGCCAGCACCGTTTCCAGCAGCGCGCGCGCGCGCGGCAGCAGCGCCTCGATCTCGTGTTCCGGCACCGCGCGCTCGCGCAGGAATGCGCGCACCGTCGCGTCATCCTCCAGCGCCAACACCCGCAGCCAGGCGTGCAGGCGGTCGGTCATTTCCTGCGCCGCCTTGCGCGTGAAGGTGATCGCCAGCAGTTCCGAGGGTTCGGCCCCGGCCAGCAGCAGGCGGATCATGCGCGACACCAAGAGCCAGGTCTTGCCGCTGCCGGCGCAGGCCTCCACCACCGCGGAATGGCCGGGCGCGAGCGCCACGCTTGTCTCCAGCGGCTCACTCATGCCACATCCCCTTGCGGCACAGCCCGCGCGCCTCGCAGAACTGGCAGACGGCGTCGATCCCCGATGCGGGCAGCGCTGCGCCGGCGGCAATCGCTTCGAGCAGCTCTGGCAGGCGGCGGCCGATGGCGTCGACGTCGGTTTCGCCGTCGAGTTCGAGCAGCGCGACCGGAGTTTCATTGATCGGCAGGTAGGCGGCGGCGGCCTCCGCGAGCCAGGCGTAGAACGGCAGCTGGACCGCTTCGGCGGGGTCCTTGAGTTTCTTCTTGAGAGCTTGCGCGGCGCCGGTCTTGTAGTCGATGACGGTACGGGCGTCGCCCTTCTGATCCACGCGGTCGACGCGGCCGTGCAGGGTGATTTCGCCGAGACCGGCGACGTCGAACGGCATGCTGAATTCGGCTTCGCCAGCCTGGTACTGCCAGCCTTGCGCAACCCACTCCAGCCAGGCGTCGATGTAGGCGGGCTGGATTTTTTCCCAGCGGTTGCGCCAGGCGGTGGCGGTCCAGGCGGGCAGCGCGGCGAATTCGGCGGCGGAGATTTCCTGCAGGCGGGCCAGCGCGGCGGTGCGTCCGGGCGGCGGGGCGCCGTCGTGAAAGGCCTTGAGGATGCGGTGCAGCGCGTTGCCGTAATCGCTCTTGTCGAGCGCGTCGTCGGCTTCGTCCAGTTCGCGGATGCCGAGCACGCTCTTCACGAAAAACCGGTACGGGCAATCGAGCAGGGTCTGGTAGGCGGTGGGCGAATAGTGGCGCGGCAATTGCATCGCCGACACCGCCGGCGCCGGCTGTCCGCTGGCGCCGGGCAACGGGCTGGGCCGGGCGGGCGGCGCGCCGCTGGCCTGTTCGGGCAGGGCGGCGCCCCACGCGGCCAGATGCAGGGCCTGCAGCCGCAAGACCAGCTGCGAGGCGGGGTTGGGCTCGTCGTCGTTCCATGCCTGCCAGCTCAACAGCGCAGGCCCCTGGGCCAATAGCGGGATCAGGTCGGCGGTGGCGGCTTCGGCCTCGATGGCGGCAGTGGACAGGCCGAGTTGCGCGCGCGTGGCCTGGCTGAACAGGCCGGGTGCGGGGCGCGCGGGCAGGCGACGGGCGTCGGCGCCGATCACCGCGACCGCGTCGAACAGGCGCCCGCGTGCGGCGGGCAGCGAGGTCAGCACGATGGGACTGGCGATGCGGACATCGATGAAGCTGGCCGACTCCAGCGCCAGATTGAGCCAGCGCCGCCATTCGCCGAAGCCGTATTTTTCGCCGTCGTCGGCCAGCTCGCGGCGCAGGGTTTCGAGCGTGGCGAGCAGGCTGGCGCCGGCGGCGTCGGCATCCAGCGGGCCGCAGGCGCCAAGCCGGGCAAGGCTGTCGGCCAGCCTTGCGAGCCAGCTCGCGAGCGGCGCACGGCTTTGGGCAAAGCCTTGCCGGGCGTTGAACAATGCGGCAAGCCAGGGCGGCAGCGCGCCGAATTGCGCATGCGCCAGCCGCTGGATATCGGCCATGCCTTGCGCCACCCCCTGCCGCCGCAGCGCGAGTTCGAGCTGCAGCACCTGGTCCTGCCGCGCCGCGAACTCGCCCAGCAGGAAGGGCGACTTCAGCAGATCGAGCAATTCGATATGCGGGAAGTCGTGCGCCACGCATTCCAGCCAGCGATCGATCACGGCGGCGGCGGCGGTGGTCGACAGCGCCCAGCCGGTTTCGTCGGCCACCAGCACGTCGGTGCGTTCGAGCAGCGCGCGCACCCGGCGCGCGGTTTCGCGGTCGAGCGCGATCAGTGCGATAGCGCGCTTGCCGGCGTGCAATTGGGCGGCCACCCAGGCGGCGACGGCGCGCGCCTCGGCTTCCAGGTGCGGGGCGGGACACAGCGTCAGGCGCGGGTGCACGGGAGAACGGGGATGAAGGGCCGCCAGCATGGCAGCGCGTTCGCGCAGCGGCGGCGCGGCTTTCTGCCAGGCCTGGTGCAGCGTGAACGCCACGCCGTCGGCGGCGTCGGCGGCAGGCTCGAACAGCGTGACGGGCGCATGTTCGGCACAGCGACCGAGAAATTGCCGTTCGATGGCGGTCAGCGTTCCCAGCGCGTAGCCGTAAACGGGCTGCGGCGCAGACCGGCATTGCTCAAGCAGCTGGTCGAGCGCGCGCGCATAGTGCGCCTGCGGGTCGCTGCCATCGCTGTTGAGCGTCTGCCATACCGCCTCGATCAGCGCGGTTTCGCGGTCGAGCGTATCGGCATGCAGCGCGCGGATGCGCGATCCGATGGCGGCGCCCAGGCGGGCGGCGGAAAGTTCGTCGGCCAGCTGCAGCAACTCGTTGGCGAGCGCCCATCGGTCGACCGTGCCCAGCCAGTCGATGTTGCGCAGCACGCCGTGCAGCCGCGCCAGCCGCCGCGCATGCGGCTCGGCGCGGCCGTCGGCCATGCGTGTGTCCTGCAGGGCGCTTTCGGCCCAGGCTTTCAGCGGAGTGATGCGCGGCGGGATCAGGGCGGGCAGGCCGGCAGCCTGCGCCAGCGCGCGGGCGAAATCCTGTCCGGCGCGGTGGTTGGGGACGAGCAGCGTCAGTCCGGAGAGATCGGGCAGGCGATCGGAGTAACGGTCGAGCAGGGTGCGGGCGGCGGCGTGCGCCAGGGGCGCGCCGCCCAGGAGAATCGTTGCGATTCCCACCGGGGCTAATCTAAAAACGGCGGCTGGGCGCGCCCGCCCGGCGGGCGGTCAACTGCAGTTGACCGGCTCAACGTTCCAGGTACTGGCGCTTGTCCTTGACGCCGGCCCATTCGTCGGCATCGGGCAGCGGGTCCTTGCGTTCGACGATGACTTTCCACTCCTTGGCAAGCTCGGCATTGAGCGCGATGTAGGCGCGCTGGTCATCCGGCACGTCGTCTTCGGCATAGATGGCCTCGACCGGGCATTCGGCCACGCACAGGGTGCAGTCGATGCATTCCTCGGGGTCGATGACGAGGAAATTGGGGCCTTCATGGAAGCAGTCCACCGGACAGACATCGACACAATCGGTGTATTTGCACTTCACGCAGGCGTCGGTTACAACGTAGGTCATTCGTATTTACCCTGATGATTTGAGGAATGCCCGGATGCTTGCAGGCGGCAGTTTTGATGTAGCATATCGTCACAAAACCGATTTTTCCAGCATTGCCACCTTCCCAAACCGTCCAGGCCGCGTCCGGCCAACCGCATACTTCAAAATAGGAGCCTCACCGATGAGCGAGCATGTTCATTACATATCCGACGATTCCTTCGAACAGGAAGTCCTGCAGGCGGGTGTGCCCGTGCTGGTGGATTACTGGGCGGACTGGTGCGGCCCCTGCAAGATGATCTCGCCGATCCTCGACGAAGTCGCCAAGGAATACGCCGGCAAGCTCAAGGTGTGCAAGCTCAATATCGACGAGAACCAGGCCACCCCGCCCAAGTTCGGCATCCGTGGCATCCCCACCCTGATGATCTTCAAGAACGGCAATGTCGAGGCGACCAAGGTCGGCGCCCTGTCCAAGTCGCAACTCACCGCTTTCGTCGACAGCAACATCTAAAACCCTACCGGACGGCGCACCCGCGCGCCGCCTTCCCGCAGTGCCGTCCGGCTTCTCTCCCCCTTCACGTCCGGCTCTTTCAAGCGAGCCCACTCAGGCCCTTTCCATGCATCTTTCCGAACTCAAGCAGAAGCCGATCACCGAGCTCCTCGAAATCGCCGCCACCAACGGCATCGACAACGCCAACCGTTTTCGCAAGCAGGAGCTGATCTTCACCATCCTGAAAACGCTGGCCAAGCGCGGCGAGAGCATCTACGGCGACGGCGTGCTGGAAGTGCTACCGGACGGCTTCGGATTCCTGAGATCGCCGGAAACCTCGTATCTCGCCAACACCGACGACATCTACGTGTCGCCGTCGCAGATCCGCCGCTTCAACCTGCATACCGGCGACAAGATCGAGGGCGAGATCCGCACGCCGAAGGACGGCGAGCGCTATTCGGCGATGACCAAGCTCGACAAGATCAACGGCGAGCCACCCGAGGCGAGCAAGAACAAGATCCTGTTCGAGAACCTCACCCCGCTGCATCCGGACAAGCCGCTCAAGCTGGAACGCGACGTCAAGGCGGAGGAGAACATCACCAGCCGCGTCATCGACATCGTCGCCCCGATCGGCAAGGGCCAGCGCGGCCTCCTGGTGGCGCCGCCGAAGTCCGGCAAGACGGTGATGCTGCAGCACATCGCCCACGCCATCACTTCCAACCATCCCGACGTGGTGCTGTTCGTGCTGCTGATCGACGAGCGTCCGGAGGAAGTGACCGAGATGAGCCGCACCGTGCGCGGCGAAGTGGTCGCCTCGACCTTCGACGAACCCGCCAGCCGCCACGTCCAGGTGGCCGAGATGGTGATCGAGCGCGCCAAGCGCCTGGTCGAGCACAAGAAGGACGTGGTCATCCTGCTCGACTCGATCACGCGGCTGGCGCGCGCCTACAACACGGTGCAGCCGGCTTCCGGCAAGGTGCTCACCGGCGGCGTCGACGCCAACGCGCTGCAGAAGCCGAAGCGCTTCTTCGGCGCCGCCCGCAACATCGAGGAAGGCGGCAGCCTGACCATCCTCGCCACCGCGCTGATCGACACCGGCAGCCGCATGGACGACGTCATCTACGAAGAATTCAAGGGCACCGGCAACCTGGAAATCCATCTCGACCGCAAGATGGCCGAGAAGCGCCAGTACCCCGCCATCAACGTCAACCGCTCCGGCACCCGCCGCGAAGAACTGCTGATGCCGCACGACATCCTGCAGAAGGTGTGGGTGCTGCGCAAACTGCTGTACCCGATGGACGACATGGAGGCGATGGAGTTTCTGCTCGACAAGATCCGCGCGACCAAAAACAACAGCGAATTTTTCGACTCGATGCGGCGCGGCTGACCCGCGCGGCTTGCGCATCGCGCGTTGCTCCGCTACAATCCCGCGTTCTCCGAATTCAACCCGTTAAGGAATTGCCATGAAATCCGGCATTCACCCCGATTACAAGGAAGTCGCCGTGACCTGCTCCTGCGGCAGCACGTTCAAAACCCGCTCCACGCTGGGCAGGGAAAAGCTGCACGTGGAAGTCTGCGCGGCCTGCCATCCGTTCTACACCGGCAAGCAGAAGATCGTCGACACCGCCGGCCGTGTCGAGAAGTTCCGTCAGCGCTACGGCATGAAGTAAGCCGCTCTGCACGGCGCTTGCGTGATGCGACTCAAAGCGGCTTCGGCCGCTTTTTGCGTTTTGGCGGCGACACAACGGTATCATTGGACACTCCCGACCAGGACGAGGCAGACGTGACCCCCCGAGCTTTCCGCCGCATTGCAATGGCCGTTCTCGGCGCGCTGGCGCTGACGCACTGTGCGCAGAATCCGGTGACGGGCGGCAAGGATTTCGTGCTGATGTCCGAGCAGCAGGAAATCCAGATGGGTGCGCAGGCGCACCAGGATGTATTGAAGGAATACGCGGCGCTGGACAATCCGGCGCTGCAGGCCTACGTCAACGAGGTCGGCCAGCGGCTGGCGAAACAGAGCCATCGGCCGAACCTGCCATGGCATTTCACCGTGGTCGACAGCCCCGACGTCAACGCCTTCGCCCTGCCCGGCGGCTATGTCTACATCACCCGCGGCATCATGGCCTATCTGAATTCCGAGGCCGAACTGGCCGGGGTGGTGGGGCATGAAATCGGCCATGTCACCGCGCGCCACGGGGTGCGCCAGCAAAGTGCGTCCACCGCGGCAGGACTGGGCGCGGTGCTGGGCTCGATTCTGGTGCCGGGGATGAACAGCCAGGCGGGCGCATCGCTGCTGCAAACGCTGGCGCAGGCCTGGACCGCCGGCTACGGGCGCGAGCACGAACTGGAATCCGACCGCCTCGGCGCCGAATACCTGGCCCGGAGCGGCTACAACCCGCAGGCAATGATCGAGGTCATCGGCGTGCTGAAAAACCAGGAGCTGTTTGCCGCCGAACAGGCCAAGCGCGGCGGCCGCCAGCCGCGCACCTATCACGGCACTTTCGACACCCACCCGAGCAACGATGCGCGCCTCAAGCAGGTGGTGGGCGAGGCCGGCAAGTACAGCGTCGCCAATCCGCGCGACGGCCGCGACGATTTCCTGCAGAAAATGGCCGGCGTGTATTTTGGCGACAGCCCCGACCAGGGCGTGATCCGCAACAATGCCCTGCTGCATGAAAAGCTCGGGCTGGCGCTGCAGTTTCCGCCTGGCTGGCAGGTACGCAATCGCCCCGACCGGGTGGTGGCGACGAATCCCCAGGGCGACGCGCTGGTCGAGCTGCAGCAGGGGCCGAAAAGCGACAAACCGCTGGAGACGCTGCAGAAAGGGCTCAAGCTGGATGCCGGCGCACGCTACGACAGCGGCAATCTTGGCGGCCACCCGGCCGCATTCGCGGCGGGCGCGCAGCAGGGCAAACCGGTGGTGGTGGCAGCCGTGGTGTTCAACGGCACGCAGTACCTGATCGCCGGCATGGCCAAGGACAAGCCCGCGTACGAGCGCGAGCGCAGCGCCCTGCGCGCGGCGATCAACAGCTTCCACGCACTCGGCGCGGCGGAACGGCAGGCGGCGCGCCCCCATGTGCTGCGCCTGCTGACTGCGCAACCCGGCACCACGATGGCCGCGCTGGCGCGGCAGTCGCCATTGGAAGGCGATGCCGAAAGCCAGCTGCGCCTGCTGAACGATCTCTACCCCGGCGGCGAGCCCGAGCGGGGGCAGCTCCTCAAAATTGTTCAATAAGCGCCTGATCACGCCGCTCCACCCGCAAGGAGCACGCCGGTGGGTGCCCCGCTGCTGTGCAGCGACCCTCCCGCAGCTCGGGTTGTGGCTGCTGTGTGCGGCCTGGCTGGTGCCGGGGCTGGTGGGGCACGCGCCGTGGAAAGGCGGCGACGGCGATCATTTCGCCCAGTTGTGGCTGCTGCTGCAAAACGGGATTGCGCCCCAGGCCGCCTCGGCTACGCCGCCCCTGTATTACTGGGTCGCTGCCGCCACCGCCTGGCTCACTTCGCCCGTCCTGGCTTTGGCCGATGGCGCCCGCCTGGCTTCGGGCCTGTTCATCGCGCTGGCGCTGTTTTTTGTGGCGCGCACGGCGCGCGTGCTCTACGGCGCCGAGGCGGGCTGGGCCGCGGTGCTCACCCTGCTGGGTTGCGTGGGCCTGCTGGTGCGCGGCCACGAACTCAATGCCTATACCGCCCAGTTTGCCGCCGCTGCCGCGATGTTGTACGGCATCGCCAGCCTGCCGCAGGGTGCTCGCAGCGGCTGGATGCTGGGGGGCGGCGCGGCGCTGATGCTGCTTGCCGGCGGCGCGGCGGAAGCCTTGCTGTTTCTGTTGCTGGCGGCGTTGTTGCCGCTGTTGCTGGTGGCCTACCGCAGTCCGGCGGCGCGGCGTTCGCTGGCCTGGGGCGTGGGCGGTGCGCTGCTGTTCGGCGCAGCATGGCTGGCGTTTCTGGCAACCCAGCATATTCCGTTGATGCGCGCATTCGATCTGCAACGCTGGCTGGGCGGCGACGGCCTGCAGCCCGGCTATTACCCCGGCATCCTCGGCTGGTACGCCTGGCCGGCATGGCCGCTGGCGGCGTGGGCGGTATATCGGGGACGGCGGCAATGGCGCACGCCTGGCATGGCGCTGCCGCTCGGGGCGCTGGCGGGCCTGCTCGGCCTATACGCTCTGGCGGCCGAACCCGGCGAGGAGCAGGGCCTCATCCTGCTGTTGCCGCTGGCGCTATTGGGCGGCGCCGGACTGTTCACGCTGCGGCGTGGCGCGGCCAACGCCCTGCTGTGGTTTGCGGTCATGCTGTTCGGCTTTATCGGACTGCTGTTCTGGACCTACTGGAGCGCGCACGATCTCGGCAGCCCGGCGCGGCTGGCCGTGCGGCTAGGCAAGCTGGGGATGACCCAGGTCGGCGGGCTGCGTCCGTGGGCGCTGGCGCTGGGCATCGCCGTCACCCTGGCCTGGATCGTCTTTCTGGCGCGCCTCCGGCGTTCGCCGCTGCGGCCCATGCTGGCGTGGACAGCCGGCATGACCTTCATTTGGACACTGCTGATGGCCTTGTTTCTGACGCCGCTCGACCGCCGCCTGAGCTATGCCAGCGTGGGCGAAGCGCTGGCGGCGCGGGTGCCGCAAACCGCCTGCATCCAGACCTACCAGGTGCGCAGCCAGCAACGTCTGCTGCTTGCCTATCACAGCGGGCGCCTGCTCGCCCCGGCCGATATCGGCTGCGGCTGGCTGCTGGTGGAAACCCGGCGCCGCGAGGCCGGGCCGCATATACCGGGCGGCTGGGTCAAGCAATGGGAAGGCGCCCGCCCGGGCGACCGTTCGGACCGCTTCCATCTGTATGTCCGCCGCTAGCGGACCGGCAACGGCGCGCGTGGCCGCCGTCATCCTGGCGGGGGGGCAAGGCCGCCGCATGGGCGGGGCTGACAAGGGGCTGATCGAATACCGGGGGCGGCCGCTGATCGAATGGGCGCTCGCCGCGCTGGCGCCGCAGGTTGGGGAAATCGTCATCAGCGCCAACCGCAATGCCGAGCGCTACGCGGCTTACGGCCGCCGCGTGCTGGCCGATCCCCTGCCCGGCTTTCCCGGCCCGCTGGCGGGCGCGCTGGCGGCGCTGCAGACGGTGGAGGCGGACTGGCTGGTCGTGGTGCCGTGCGACACGCCGCATCTGCCCGCCGATCTGGTGATCCGCCTGCTGGGCGCGGCGCAGCTGGAAAGCGTGCCGCTGGCGGTGGCGGAAGACGGCGCGCGCGTGCACCACACCTGTTTCATCGTGCGCACCGATCAGGGCGGGAATCTGGCCGCGTTTCTCGCGCGCGGCGAACGCGCGGTGCGCCACTGGCAGGCGGGACTGGCCTCGACGACGGTGCGCTTCGACCCCGCCGGGTTCGCCAATTTCAACCAGCCCGACGATCTCCCGCCCGGCTAGCCTTGCCGGCTCTCTGCGATCTGCGCGCAATACTGCTGCAAATGTTCCGGCACGCCGGGCGGACAGGTGCCGCAGTCGCGGTTGCCGGGCACGGCGTAGTCGATGAACCTGGGGTAGGCGAGCTGCAGTCCGTTCATCAGCGCGACGAAATCCTCCAGCGTGCGTTCGCCGCCGAGGCGCGGATTGCGCGCCTTTTCCTGGCCGATGGTGCTGATGCGGCGCTGCTCGTAGTCGTGCGCCGGATAGACCAGGGTGTCGTCGTCGTAGGCAAACAGCTTGCCGCGCACCGAGCGGTACAGCGCGGCCGCATCGCCGCTCTGGAAGTCGGTGCGCCCGCAGCCTTCGATCAGCAGCGCGTCGCCGGTGTAGAGCCGGCCGGCGTGGGCGTAGGCGAAGTGATTGTTGGTATGGCCGGGGGTGTGGATCGGCGTCAACTCGACCGAGCCCATTCTGAACGGCGTGCCGTCGACGATGCCGATGTCGGTGCACGGCAGCGCATCGAGCGCGGGGCCGGCGATGCGGCTGCCGGCGACTTCCTTCAGCTTCTTCGCCGAGGTGATGTGGTCGGCGTGGATGTGCGTCTCCACCGTGAACGCGAGCTTGAGGCCGAGCTTATCGACCTCGCCGAGGTCGCGTTCCCAGGTCGGCAGCACCGGATCGATCAGCAGCGCCTGGCCGGTTTCCCCGCAACCGATGAGGTAGGTGTAGGTGCTGGAAACGGGCTCGAACAGTTGCTTGAAAATCATGGCGCATCTCCTTGAGGGTATTCAGGGTGCGGCCAGCGCCTCGTCCAGAAGTTCCACCCAGTGCCGCACCGGGACCGGGCTGCCCGATTGCAGATGGGTGAGGCAGCCGATGTTGGCGGTGACGATCAACTCTGGTGCGCCGGCCTGCAGGTGGCCGAGCTTGCGCGCCTTGAGCTGGTTGGCGATCTCGGGCTGCAGGATCGAATAGGTGCCGGCCGAGCCGCAGCACAGGTGTTTTTCCGCCACCGGCGTGAGCTCGAAGCCGGCGTTGGCGAGCAGCGCTTCGACGCCGCCTGTGAGCTTCTGCCCGTGCTGCAGGGTGCAGGGCGGATGGTAGGCGATGCGTTTCTGGGTGGGGGGCGAGGCGCGAGGCGCGAGGGGTTTCAGCGCGGCCGCTTCGCCAACGAGGATTTCGGAAATGTCTTTTGTCGCGGCGGAAACCCGCGCGGCCTTGTCCGCATAGGCAGCGTCGTCGCGCAGCAGCCAGCCGTAGTCCTTGACCATCGCGCCGCAGCCGGAGGCGGTCATCACGATCGCCTCCACCCTGGCGTCGAGATGCGGAATCCAGGCGTCGATGTTGCGGCGTGCGGCGGCAAGGCCATCGTCGCGGTCGTTCAGATGATGCGCCAGCGCGCCGCAGCAGCCGGCCTCGTCCGCGGCGACGAGCGAGATGCCGATGCGGTCGAGCACGCGCGCGGCGGCGGCGTTGATGTTGGGCTTGAGGCCGGGCTGCACGCAGCCCTGCAAGACCAGCATGCGGCGTTGATGGCGCGGCGCGGGCCATGCGCCGGCGTGCTCGGCGGGCGGCACCCGCGCCTTCAGGAAATCCGGCATGAGGCCGCGCACGCTCTGCCCGAGCTTGAGCGCGCCGTTGAACAGCAGCGGGGTGCCGAGGCCGCCCCTCAGAGCCGCGCGCGTGGCGCTTGCGAGGGGACTGCGGCCGACTTTCTCCTCGACGATGTGGCGGCCGATGTCGAGCAGCTTGCCGTATTCGACGCCCGACGGGCAGGTGGTCTCGCAGTTGCGGCAGGTCAGGCAGCGGTCCAGATGCAGCTGGGTCTTGGCCGTCGGCGTCGCGCCTTCGAGCACCTGCTTCATCAGGTAGATGCGGCCGCGCGGCGAATCGAGTTCGTTGCCGAGCACCTGGTAGGTGGGACAGGTGGCGAGGCAGAAGCCGCAATGCACGCAGCTGCGCAGGATGCGCTCGGCGACCTCGCCCTCGGGGGTGTTGCGGTAGGAATCGGCGATCTGGGTCTGCATGTCAGAAGTCGGGGTAGAGCCGGCCGCGGTTGAGGATGCCCCGCGGATCGAAGCGTTGCTTGAGGCTGCGGTGCAGCGTCGCCAGCGCCGGGGCGAGCGGGGCGAAGGCGCCGTCGGCCGGCGCCTTGCCGCGGAACAAGGTGGCGTGGCCGCCCGCTTGCCCGGCGGCCTCGCGCAGCGCCGCGGCGGGCAGCTCGGACGCCAGCCAGCGCACCGCGCCGCCCCACTCGATCCATTGCGCCTCGCCCAGCTTCAGCGGCGGCGTGGTGGATTTCACCGCCAGCCGCCACAGCGGGCGCTTGTCGAAGAAGGGCGTGGCCTGGTCGCGCAGGCGCTGCCAGAACGCGCCGGCGTCCTGCAGCGGTTCGCCGCCGAGCCTCGCCTGCGCGGCGCGCACCGCGGATGCCGCGCCCGACAGCCGCAGCGTCAGCAGGCCGGCGTGCCACGAGCTTGCCGACAGCGGCAGCGGCTGCCCCGCCCACTGGTTCATTCTCCCGATCGCGGCGGCTTCGTCGAGTTCGAACTGCAGCGTGGTTTCCAGCGCCGGCTGCGGCAGCACCTTGAGCGAGACTTCGGTGATCAGGCCGAGCGTGCCGAGTGCGCCGACCATCAGGCGCGACACGTCGTAGCCGGCGACGTTCTTGATCACCTGGCCGCCGAAGCGCAGCGGCTGGCCGGTGCCGTCGATCAGGCGCACGCCGAGCACGAAGTCGCGCGCCGCACCGGCGTAGGGCCGGCGCGGGCCGGACAGGCCGGCGGCGATGCTGCCGCCGAGCGTGGCCGCATCGCCGAAGTGCGGCGGCTCGAACGCCAGCATCTGGTTCTGTTCGGCGAGCAGCGCCTCGATCTCGGCGAGCGGGGTGCCGGCGCGGGCGGTCAGCACCAGCTCCTTCGGCTGGTAGTCGACCACGCCGGTGAGCGCGCGGGTGCTCAGGACTTCCCCTTCATCGGCATTGCCGTAGAAGGTCTTGCTGCCGCCGCCTTGTATGACGAGCGGCGTATTCGCCGCATGGGCCGAGCGAATGCGGTCAAGGAATTCGGTCAACATCAAAACCTCGGCAATTCCGGATGCGCCAGTTGCCCGCCGTGGACGTGCATCGCGCCCCACTCGGCGCAGCGGTGCAGTTCGGGCACGGCCTTGCCGGGGTTGAGCAGTTTGGCGGGGTCGAACGCCGCCTTCACCTCGTGGAAGCGGGCCAGCTCGGGGGTGGCGAACTGCGCGCACATCTGCTTGATCTTCTCGAGCCCGACGCCGTG
The DNA here is from genome assembly GCA_001897675.1 of Thiobacillus sp. 65-1059. Lineage (GTDB taxonomy): Bacteria > Pseudomonadota > Gammaproteobacteria > Burkholderiales > Thiobacillaceae > Thiobacillus. Next base: position 59,386 of record MKUE01000099.1, read on the forward strand.
TTCGCCGGTGATGGTGCCGCCGACTTCGACGCACAGTTCGAGGATCTTGCCGCCGAAGGCTTCGGCTTTTTCGAGCTCGCCGGGCTGGTTGGCGTCGAACAGGATCAGCGGATGCAGGTTGCCGTCGCCGGCGTGGAACACGTTGGCCACGGCGAGACCGAATTCCGCGCCCATCTCGCTGATGCGCTTCAACACATGCGGCAGCTGGGCGCGCGGGATGGTGCCGTCCATGCAGTAGTAGTCGGGTGCCAGCCGCCCGACGGCGGGGAAGGCCGCCTTGCGCCCGGCCCAGAATTTCAGCCGCTGTTCCTCGCTGTCGGCGGTGCGGATCTCGGTCGCGCCCGAGGCTTCGAGCACCTGGCGCACGGTGTAGATGTCGGCCGACACTTCCTCGTTGACGCCGTCGACCTCGCACAGCAGCAGCGCCTCGCAATCGAGCGGATAGCCGGCGTGGACGAAGGCCTCGGCGGCCTGGATGGCGAGGCGGTCCATCATTTCCAGCCCGGCCGGGATCACCCCGGCGGCGATGATGTTGCCGACCGCCGCGCCGGCTTTCGCCACGTCGTCGAACGCCGCCAGCACCACCTGCGCGCGTTCGGGCCGCGGCAGCAGCTTGACGGTGACTTCGGTGATCACCGCCAGCATGCCTTCCGATCCGGTGAGCAGCGCCAGCAGGTCGTAGCCGGGCGCATCGAGCGCGTCGCTGCCGATTTCCAGCAGCTGGCCGTCTACGGTCCAGGCGCGCAGCTTCTGGATGTTGTGCACCGTGAGGCCGTATTTCAGGCAGTGCACGCCGCCGGAGTTCTCGGCCACGTTGCCGCCGATCGAGCAGGCGATCTGCGACGAGGGGTCGGGCGCGTAATAAAGATTGTGTGGCGCGGCGGCTTCCGAGATCGCGAGGTTGCGCACGCCGGGCTCCACCACCGCGGTGCGGGCGAGCGGGTCGATCGCCTTGATGCGGTTGAGCTTGGCCAGCACCAGCAGCACCGCGCCGTCGACCGGAAGGGCGCCGGCGGCCAGGCCGGTGCCGGCGCCGCGCGCCACCACCGCGACCCTGTTTGCATGGCACAGCCGCAGCACCGCCGCCACCTGCGCCTCGTTCTCCGGCAGCGCCACCACGTCGGGGACGTTGCGGTAGGCGGCAAGGCCGTCGCTCTCGAAGGGCAGCAGATCCTCGCGCTCGTTGAGCACGCAATGGGCCGGCAGCAGGCTGCGCAGTTGGGAGAGAAAGACGGGACTGATCATGGCCAAAACGGAAGCGGTCAGGCTGCGAGTTTAGCCGGGCTCGCCTGCGCGCGCGAGGGCGCCAGCCGCCGGTAGGCCTCCGCCAGCGCGGCGTCGCCGCCGACGTTGCCGGGGAAGATCACCACCGGCAGGGTCGGCAGCCGATGCCACGGCGGCGTCTGCACCACCGTGACGCCGGGCAGGATCTGCCCCAGCACGCGCGACGCGGTGAGTGCGAGCCCGGTCGACAGCACGTCGTTGGAGGTGATGCCGCCCTTGCTGATGAGAAAGCCCAGCGTGTCCGGCAGCCGCTGCACCACGTCCATCAGCGTTGCGGAGACCGCTTCGCCGAAGGCCAGGCGCTCGGCGGTGCCGGCGAACTTGAGTTCGCTGCGGCTGGTGAAGACGACGGGCGTGAGGCCGCGGGCATGGGCGTGGGCGATGCTCGCGGCCAACTCCTCGACCACCGCGGCGCGCGCATCCGGCAGGCGGGCGACGTCGAGCGGCAGGCCGATCACGCCGCGCTCTTTCAGCAACTGCGTGAGCTGTGCCGTGGTTTTCGCCACGTGCGAGCCGACCACGACCGCGCCGGGCTGGCCGTCGCGCACCAGGGCGGCGAAGGATTCGGCGGCGACCGGCTGCGGCGGCAGCTTCGCCAGCGCGGTCAGCAGCGAGGCGGCGCTGCGGAACAAGAGCCGTTTGCCTGCGGCTGCCGCTTTCAGCACGGCGTCGGCGAAGACGCGGTAGTCGTCCGGCGTTTCGCCGTCGACCGCGCCGACGGCGTTGTGCGTGAGCGAAGCGAGCCAGGCTCCGGCACGGCCGGCGCGCAGGTCGGAAAGCGTCAGCCGCGCGACATCGCCAGCCGCCACGCGGCCGCCGGTCTTCTCCGCGACGTAATCGGGCAGGAACGCGGTCGTGTAGCCGAACACCGAATCGCGCGCGAACTCGGTCTCGTGCGTCGGCACCGGCGTGCCGTCGACGATGAGGTAGTGCGTGCCGTCGCGCGTGATGCGCCCGCCCTCGAAAAAGCCGGGGGTCAAGAGCGTCGCGTCGAACGGGCCGAGCACCTCGTTCATGACGTCGGTCTCGACCGGATAGTGGCCGCGCAGGGTCGAGTCCGAGCGCGACACGAACAGCACCGGGCCGGCGTAATCGGCCAGCGCGGCCTTGAGGTTGCCGCACACCTCGCGCGTGACCTCAGCGGCGCGCGCGGCGTCCATGCCGCGCGTGTTGGTTAGCACGAAGAACAGCGGCGCGGCGTCGGCCAGCGCTGTCTTCAGCGTGGCGACGTCCCAGCGCGTCAAGAGCAGGCAGGAATGCACCGTCTGCGAGCCGGTGGGATCGTCGTCGAGAACGATGATTTTCGGGTTCATGGTCAAAACCTTTCATGGACGCGAATGCGCCGCAGCGCATTCGCGTTGACGTCTCAGACCGCGGCGCGCTCCAGCATCGCCAGCGCGCGCGCGTGCATCGCCTGCGCGTTCATGCCGTTGAAATCGAACAGCTGCTGCGGGCTGGCGGTGGTTTCGCCGCGCTTCCAGCAGAACACATCGCGCTGCGAGGCCTGGCTGCGCAGCAGCACCGGCTCCAGCGGTGCCGACGGACCGCCGGTGACGCCGATCAGCACGTCGCCGTGGAACATCGCGCGGAAGGGCTCGTCGCCCATGAAGCGGCCGTCGGGCTCGGACACGCTGTCCCACAGCACGTCGCCCGGGCGGTACAGGCGGCGCGGGTTGACCACCGCGACGATGCGCGAGCCGATGCCGGATTCCGCCAGCTTCTCGGCGGCGGCGAACACCGGCTGCAGCACCATGTCGCCGGTCACGGCGAACACCACGGTGTGCGAGCCCTTCGTCTCCTTCAGGACCATCGCGCCGTCCTCGATCGCCTGGCGGCTCTGCGCCAGCGTCGCGTGCACCGGCAGCGGCGACTTCGACGCGGTGATGACGATGCCCTTGTTGTGCTGGCGCAAGGCCCAGTCGTAGCTCGCCTGGATCATGTTGGCGTCGACCGGGAACAGCGGGTAGACGTTGCCGTTGCGCATCATCGCCGCGAAGTAGCTCTCGATTTCCGGGCGCTGGTGGGTCCAGCCGTTGCGGCCCTGCTCGAGCGCGCCGGCGGTGAACAGGCACACCGTGGCGGGGGTGGCGCGGCGCAGCTCGGCCATCGCCTGCGTCACCGTCTGCCAGATCGGCAGGCCGTTGATGGCGAAGGACTCGTAGCTGCACCACAGGCTGCGCCCGCCGAACAGCGACACGCCCACCGCGAGGCCGGCGCAGGCGTCCTCGTTGAGCGGCTCGTAGACCTGGCCGGACGGCCCCTGGAAATACAGGTCGTCGGCGGTCGGGTGGCGGATCGTCAGCGCCTTGTTGATGTTGGCCATGCCCGAGGCCTCGTTGCCGTCGGCGTTGGTGACGACGAACAGCGGGTCGCGGCGGCCGACCTCGCCGACCATGTGGCCGAAGGCGGTAGTGGGGATGTGGTTTTCGCCGACCGCGAATTCGGTGAGCGGCAGGCCGTCGAGGCTGGGCAGCTCGCGCACGCTCTCGGTCACCGCGACCTTCGCGGCCGGACCGCCGCCGGCGTGGCGGAAATTCTCGCGGGTCACCTTCCACGCCTGGATCGGCAGCGCACGGCGCTGCAGGCCGGATTTCACGTCGTCGGAGTCGAGCGTATGGTGGGCGTAGAGGTTGTGCGACTTGGCGCCGGTGGCGTGCACGCCCGCGCCCTTCAGCTGCTTGACGATGAGGCAGGCGCGGCGACCGGACAGCGCGCTCTTCGCGGCGGCGTCGGCGGCCTTGAGGATGGCACCGGTGAAGGCCATGCGCGCGGCGAAGCCGAAGGTCGTGGAGTCGGCATAGACGGGTGCGTCGGGGGTGCCGGCGAACTCGCGGGCGTCGACCAGGTGCACTTCGTCGAAGCCGTGGGCACGCCAGTAGGCGGCCATGCGGCCGTTGTCCCACAGCGACACCATGCTGTGGTGCTCCTGCGAATAGCCGTTCCACACCAGCACCGGCAGATAGTTGGTGACGTCGGGGTAGGCGGTGGCGAAGTGCTGGAACGCGCTCATGATGTAGGGCTCGCCCAGCCCGCCGTCGCCGATGGTGACCGGGAATAGCTTGTCGCGGTGCAAGTAAGCGCCCGCCAACGCGAAATGCTGGCCCTGGCCCAGGGGGCCGGCGGGGGCCAGCAGGCCGGGGATCGCGCCGGAAAGATGGCCCAAGAGGCCGTGGCGCTCGCGGAAGCGCGTGCGCATCTCGGCCACGCTGTGGATGCCCATGTCTTCCAGCGAGGTGTCGAGGAACATCGCCGAATAGAAGCCGGGCGCGTGGTGCCCGACCTCGGTCACCATGTTGCGGTGGCCGAGCAGGTGCAGCGCGGCGACGGCGTCGGCGCTGGAAGCGAAGCCGCCGGGGTGGCCGGACGACTTGCTGCCGGTGACCTGCAGCGTCAGGTAGCGCAGCGCGTCGGCGGCGAGCAGGGTCTGGTAGACCGATGCCTCGCTGGTGGCGTCGGGCAGCGCGGGCCGGCCGGGGCCGAGCAGCGGCGCGGCGCCCAGGCGGTCGATCTCGGGGAAGCTGTCGGCGAAATACTGGATGCCCTCGCAGAAGGCGGGCAGGGTTTCGGGGATGGACTGCATCTGGGCGCTCATGGTGTGTTCTTTCACAATATGAAAATGTTTCGCGTCATGTGAAACTATGGCCATATTGAAGCAGTAAATTGCGTGAACTTTCACTATGCGTGATAAATTTTCACCTTATGAAAAACACAAGCTCTTCCATACAAGTGCTCGACCGCGCCATGGCGCTGGTCGGCATCCTTTCCCGCGCACCGGGTCCGGTCAGTCTGACCCGCCTGGCGGAACAGGCCGGCCTGCACACCGCCAGCGCGCACCGCATCCTCGGCGCGCTGCTGGCGCATGGCCTGGTCGAGAAAACCGGTGCCGGCGAATACGACCTCGGCGTGCGCTGGCTCGAAGTGGGGAATCGCTTGCGTTCCCGTTTGAATATTAGGCAGGTGGCGATGCCGTTCATGCAGCAATTGGCCGAGCTGACCGGCGAGACGGTCAACCTGATCGTGCGGCGCGGCGACGAGGCGGTCTACGTCGAACGCGTGTCGGGCGGACAGACGCTGATCCAGGTGGTACAGGTGGTCGGCGCGCACGCACCGCTGCACGTCACCGCCGTCGGCAAGATCTTCCTCGCCGAGGACAGCGCCAGCGGCGTGATGGGCTACGCCGAGCGCACCAGCCTGCCGGCCTACACGCCGAACACGCTGACCACGCTGGAGCGCCTCGCCGCCGAACTCGAAACCATACGCCGCGAGCAGTTGGCCCACGACCGCGAGGAAGCCGAACTGGGCGTTGCCTGCATCGGCGCGCCGGTGCGCGATGCGGACGGCAAGCTGGTTGCCGGGCTGTCGATTTCGGCGCCGGCCGACCGCCACAAGCCGGGCTGGGCCGAGGCCCTCAAGCAGGCGGCGGAGCAGAGCGGCGCGGCGCTGGGCTATCGGGGCGACGCCTGAGAACCCGGGCGGCAGCGCAAAACCCTTGCCGCGCGAGGCCTTTGTTGGCAATGTGGCGGCCATGACCGCCGTCCCCGCCCCTTTCGCCGCCACCCGCTACCAGCTCGCAGCCTGGCTGATGATGGCAGCCGGGCTGCTGCTCGTCCTGCAGCTGCACTTGCTGCCTGCGCTGCTGGCCGGCCTGCTGGTGGCGCAACTGGTACACCTGCTGGCGCCGCGTTTTGTCATCGGCCGCCTCGACCACATCTGGGCCAAGGTGCTGGTGGTGTCGCTCATCACCCTGACCGTGCTGGGCGCGCTGGGCGGATTGACGGCGGGCGCGATCCTGTATCTGCGCACCGAAGGCGGGCTGGCCGGACTGCTGACGAAAATGGCCGAGATCATCGAAAATTCGCGCGAACTGCTGCCGCTGTGGGCGGCCGAGTGGCTGCCGCAGGGCGACGAGTCGGTGATCCGCGCGGGGCTGGTCGAATGGCTGCGCACCCATGCGCAGGATATTCGCAAGCTCAGCGGCGACGCCGGGCGCGGGCTGCTGCACTTCATCATCGGCCTGATCATCGGCAGCTTCGTGGCGCTGCGCGAGGCGCGTCCGCATCAGGCGCTGGCACCGCTGGCGCAAGCCATGTGCGAACGGGTGAACCGCCTGGGCGAGGCTTTCCGCCGGGTGGTGTTTGCGCAGACGCGCATCTCGGCGCTCAACGCGCTGCTGACCGCGGCTTACCTGCTGCTGGTGCTGCCGGCGTTCGGGGTACACCTGCCCTTCACCAAGACCATGATCGTCGTCACCTTCATCGTCGGCCTGCTGCCGGTGCTGGGCAACCTCATTTCCAATACGGTCATCGTCGTCATTTCGCTGTCGCATTCGTTGCACGTTGCGGCGGCTTCGCTGGCGTTTCTGGTCATCATCCACAAGCTCGAATATTTCGTGAATGCCCGTATCATCGGCGGGCAGATCCAGGCGCGCGCGTGGGAACTGCTGATCGCCATGCTGGTGATGGAGGCGGCCTTCGGCGTGCAGGGCGTGATCGCCGCGCCGATCATCTACGCGTATATCAAAAAAGAATTGTCCGACCGGGAGCTCATCTAATGTCCAACGACACCGAATCACTCGTCATCACCGCCAGCGGGGAAGACAAAATTGGCCTGGTGGAAGGCTTCACCCGCCGCATTTCGGACAGCGGCTGCAACATAGAGGAATCGCGGATGGCCGCGCTGGGCGGGCGCTTCGCGCTGCTTATGCGCGTTTCGGGCAGCTGGGACGCGCTGGCCAAGCTGGAAGCGCGGCTTCCCGCCGTCGCCGAAGAGCTGGGCCTCTCGCTCACCCAGCAGCGCACTCGCCCCACGCGAGCCGACAAGCCGCTGATTCCCTACACCGTCGAAGTCGCCGCGCTCGACCAGCCCGGCATCGTCAACAGCCTCGCCAACTTCTTCGCGCGGCTGCACATCAACATCGAAGCGCTCGACACCGAAACCTACCCCGCCCCGCACACCGGTGCGCCGATGTTCGCCGTCCACATGACGCTGGGCATTCCCGCCGACGCCCACATCGCCACCCTGCGCGGCGATTTTCTGGACTACTGCGACGACCAGAATCTGGATGCAACCTTCGAGCCGGTGCGGATGTGACGCAGCATGCGGCGCCAGCGCCTGATTATTCGCCTTCGCTGACGCCGAGTTCGCCGTAGAACAGCGACAGCGCATCGTCCTGCCGGCTGGTGCGCGGCAGGCCGCGCACCAGGGCCGCTTCCACGCGCGCGGCCTGCAAGGTGGGGCGGTCGATGACGGCGGGATACAGGCGGCAGTGCTTTTCGAGCAGTTCGGCCTGGCGGCAGGCGCTGGCCTCGAGCGCGCCGCGGGCGGCGGCATCGAGGTGCGGCAGCAACAGCATCCAGGGCGCCTGCCAGGCATGGTAGTCGTGCACCAGCCGGGCGTGGGCGGCATCCATGCCGGCGGTGGCGATGAATAGCGGCGGGAAGGCGTCGGCCTCCAGCACGCGTCCGTGCAGGACGCTGCCGCCCGGCAGCGTGTGCAGCCCCAGCCCGGCACCGTCGTCCGAGCGGCGGAACCACTGTGCCACGCCGCTGGCGAGACTGTTCACATAATGCGTCAGGTAGCCGCCGGCGGATTCGTCGAGACCGGCAATCGCCGCGCTCCGGAAATGTTCCTGCGCAGCCATGCCGGCGCGCCAGTCGAGCGGCGGCCTGGTGTCGGTTTCGCTGTCGGTGCACACGCTGTGCAGCAGCGCCAGCGGCTGGTCGTGGCGGTCGAGCAGCCAGAGCTCGAATTGATCGCGGAAGGCGAACGGCACCGCGCGGTGCGCCTTGAGCAGGTACTCGTAGACCACCGCGCCCATGTCTTCGAGCCGCCTGAAATCGTCCGACGGGTACAGCGGCCCGCGCTTCAGCCCCGTTTCCGCCGACCAGTGGCCGTAACGGATGTCGGAGATCTGCGCCCGCCGTCCGGCACGCCCCAGGCCGTCGAGCAGCGCATCGTTGGCGACATAGATGTCCCACTCGATGCCGTCGGTGGTGACCGCCTCGGCCGAGCGGTAGCGAATGACGTGCACTGCCCCGCGAAACGGGTTGAGCAGGCGCTGGGCGTAGCATTCGATCTGCATGGAACCGGACTCTACATCAACTGCCGGCGCGCCTGGCCGTCCCGGGGGTCATGGCCGGGCCTGGCCGGGCGAAGCGCCGCTTCCGCCCGCGCTCATCCAGGCAAACAGCGATGCGCGCATCGCCTCTTCCACCGGCATGTCGATCGGCTGCACCCAGCCGCGCGGCACGAAAACCGTGTAGCCGCCGATCATGTAACCCATCGGCAGATAAACCGCCACGCGGTCGCCCTGCAGGAAACCGCCAGGCAGATCGTCTACGCGCTGGCGCGTGAGCAGCCCCACCAACTCAAGATCCTGCCCCGGTATCCTGAGCGCCACCACCATTTGCTGGTTGGCCTGGCTGCGGCGGGGTGAAAAATAATCGGCAAAATCCTTCAGCGAAGAATAAATGCTCTTGACCACCGGCAGGTTGGTGAAGGGCAGTTCCACCAGCGACAGCAGCCTGCCCGCGCCGCGTTGCGACACCAGAAAGCCGAGCAGGAAAATACCGCAGATACCCAGCAGCAAGCCCATCCCCGGCACGTAGAATTCACCGATGAAGGGCCGGATCAATTGCATGGCCAGCGTCTCGGTCCAGCGCAGGAAAACATAAAGCAGGTAGACGGTCAGCCCGAGCGGCAGGGCGGTGATCAGACCGCGAAAAAAATATTGATAGAGGTGCTTGGTCAATTCTGGACTCCGCAAGTGTTGCTGAAACCGGGCTGCCCGTGGTCACTAGCATAATAGCGGGGCGTTGTTAGAATTCCCGCACCTGTTCATTCTCCGGAGAACCCCGATGAAAGCCCCTGCCCTGATCGCCCTTGTGCCCGTGCTGCTTGCCGGTTGTGCCAGCGGCCCCAGCGCCGAAGAACAGGCCGCCATGGCGGCGGACGCGCGTAAGGCCGCCGCCGCGCTGACGCAAAAGCTCGGCGGCGAACTGAAAACGGCGATCGGCGAAAAGGGCGCAGAAGGGGCGATCGGCGTATGCAAGGAGCGTGCGCCGCAGATCGCCGCCGAGGTATCGAAACAGTCCGGCCTGCAGATCACGCGCGTCAGTCCGAAAAACCGCAATCCGGCCGCCGTGCCCGACGCGTGGGAGGCCGAAGCCCAGGCCGGGCTGGAAAAACGGCTGGCCGCGGGGGAAAAGCCCGAGACGCTCGACACCTGGCAAATCGTCGGCACGCCGACCGGCAAGCAGTTCCGCTACGCCAAGGCGCTGCCGGTGCTGCCGTTGTGCCTGACATGCCACGGCGATCCGGCCGCGATTCCCGCTGGCGTGAAAGCGCGCCTTGCCGCAGATTACCCGCTCGACAAGGCCACGGGCTATGCCCCCGGCATGGTGCGCGGCATCGTCTCGATCAAGCGCCCGCTGTAAAGCGGCCGGCAAGATTTGCGCGAACGGGCTTCAGTCCTGCGCAGCGCTGCCGATAATTATGCTGATGCGCCCAGGTTTGTCGTGGAGGAATGAAGTGTGCTGAATCGTCTTGTCGGAATGTGGTCGGGGGGCCGGGATAATGCAACGCCGCCGGGTGCCGTGCCGTCCGCACTGGAGCCGGCAGCCAGGCCGGCGGCCAAAGCGCCTTCGGTGATGCGTCGCGAGGCCATGCTGGGCCGCGACCAGAAGGTGGCGGCTTACACGTTCATGTTGCGCCGCGCGCCGGATGACCAGCGCGATATGGCTCTGCCCGACATGCAGCGGCTCTACGACGAAACCCTGCTCGGCAACCTGCAGCGCATGGATATCGCGCGCCTGCTGGGGCAACGCCTGGCATTTGTGCCGGTTGTGCCGGCCAGCCTGTCGCTTCCGCTGATCGATACCTGGCCCGCTGCCGGCACGGTGTGGGTTCTGAAGCTCGACAGCCAGACCCCGATCGACGATTCCCTGCTTGCCCGGCTGGGTGAGCTGAAGGCGCGTGGATTCGGTTTCGCCCTGCATGCCGACATGGCGGTGGGGCCTGGGCGGCATGCGCTGCTGCAGCTTGCGGATTATGTGCTGATGGACGTCGGCAGCGAGGACATTCCCGCCATCACCGCGCAAATGGCGGCGGTGTCCAAGGTGGCGGCCGGAAAACGCTTTGTGGCGACCGAGGTGCAAACGCTGGAAGCGTTCCACATGTGTCACAAGCTGCAGTTCGCCCTGTTCATGGGGCCTTTCATCACCCGCCGCGAAACGCTCGACACCCCGGTTGTGGGGCCGTCCCGCGCCAAGGTGCTGGACCTGATGAACCGGGTGCGCACCGGTGCCGAGCAGCCTGAACTGGCCGGGCACTTCCGCCAGGATCCGGCGTTGTCGGTGCGTCTGCTGCGCTACGTCAACTCCCCCGGCATGGGCTTGATGAGCAAAATCGGCGGCATCGAGCAGGCGCTGATGGTGATGGGGCAGGACAAGCTCTATCGCTGGCTGACGCTGATCCTGTTTACCGGCGGCCAGACCCAGGAACTCGATCAGGCGGTGCTGGAGAATGCCCTGGTGCGCGGCCGGGTGGCCGAGCAGCTGGCAGGACGGGCGCTGTTTGCCAAGGCACGCGATGAGATTTTCGTCGCCGGGCTGTTTTCGCTGCTCGACGTGGTGATGCGCATGCCGATGGAGCAGCTGTTGAAGCAGATCAGCCTGCCCGCCGAAATCACCGAGGCCATCGTCTCGCAACGCGGGCCGTATGCACCCTATCTGGCGCTGGCGATTGCCTGCGAGCAGGACGACCAGAGCAGTCTCGATGCCCTGGCCGGGCAGATCGGCCGCGACGTGGCCGACATCAACGCCGTGCACATGGATGCGCTGCTGTGGGCGCAACAGCTGTCCGCCGACGTATGAGCTGAACATGATGGCCGTTTCCGGCGCCGCCACCGCGTGGTGTGTCTACATGCTGCGTTGCGCCGACGGCTCGCTCTACACCGGCATCACCACCGACCTTGCGCGCCGCGTCGCCGAACACAACGGCGCCGGCGGGGCGGGCGCGCGCTACACCCGCAGCCGCCGTCCGGTGCAGCTGGTCTATGCCGAAGCCGCCGCCAACCGCGCCGAGGCGACGCGGCGCGAAGCGGCGATCAAGCAGCTGGATCGCGCGGGCAAGCTGGCGCTGTGCGCGCCGAGCGTGTAAGCCCTCCCGCCCGTTTCAGGTGCCGTTGAGGCCGTTCAGGCGTGCGTTGAGTTGCGGAATGGCCGCCTCCATCGCGCGTCGCCCGGCGTCGATGGCGACGTCGGCACGGTGAAATTCCATCAGGCCCAGGTTCGCGAGCAGCGGCGTCACCATCACGTCCGCCGGATCGCCGGCCAGCCGGCTGCGGGTAATCAGCACCTGCATGATGTTGATGCTGCTCGCCAGCACGTCGAGCATGGCCGGCGGTCTGGGGCCGTTGCCGGAATTCAGGCCGAGCTGCGACATGCCGGTCTGGATGCGCGCCATCACGCTGTCGGTCAGGTTTTCGGGATTGGCCGGGGCGCGCTTGCGCGCTGCGGCGGGCTTGGGCTTGAGGTGGCGACCCAGCAGGTCGGCGTTCAGATCCACCGCAATCACCAGGTCGGCCCCCATCGCCCGGCACAGCGACACCGGCACTGGATTGACCAGGCCGCCGTCGACCAGCCAGCTGCCGTCGCGCTGCGCCGGGGTGAACAGCCCGGGCAGCGCGATCGAGGCGCGCACCGCGTCCGACACCCCGCCCTCGCGCAGCCACACTTCGCGGCCGCGCTGCAGGTCGGTGGCGACGGCGCCGAACGGGCGCGCCAGTTCGCGGATGTCGCGATCGACGAAGTGGCTGCGGAAGAATTCGATCAGCTTGTCGCCCTTGATCAGCCCGCCGCCGAGCGAAAAGTCGAGAAAGCTCACCACGGTCTGTACGCGCAGGCTGCGCACCCAGGCCTCCAGCCGGTCGAGTTCGCCGCCCACGTAGGCGGCGCCCACCAGCGCGCCGATCGAGGTGCCGCAGACCAGATCGGGCTCGATGCCTGCGTCAGCCAGCGCGCGGATGGCGCCGATGTGCGCCCAGCCGCGCGCCGAGCCGCCGCCGAGGGCGAGGCCGATGCGCGGGCTCATTTCAGCGCCGCCGCCCGCGGCACCACCAGCCGCACATAATCCAGCGCCTCGTAATTGCGGATTTGCGCCGGCCCCGACGGTGCCACATCGACATAGTCGGGAAAGGCCTCCGGCGCCACGCCGCGCCAGCCGGCGTAGGTTTCGCACACATGTAGCGGGATGCCTTCGTCGCGTACTAGGCTCTCGGCCAGTTGGTGCGCCGCCGCGTTGCCCTCGCGTTGCGCGGCTTGCAGCGCGAACATTTCCTGTCCGTGGGCCACCAGCGCCATCGGCATGCCGGGAAAGCGCGCCTTCAGCCGCTGCGCGGCGCGCTTGACCCAGGGCAGCGCATGGTCGAGCGCCTGCGGGTCGCGGTCGACGATTTCGAACACCACCCCGGGCGGCGCCGCGCCACGCGCCAGCAGGGCATCGAGGCTTGCCGCCGAGACGGCGGGAAGCCAGGCCAGGATGGCCAGGGCAGACAGCAGAAAACGCAGCATTCAGGATCCTTTCCCATGGGGTCGAACAGGCAGCCGGCGCCGGCAGGCGCGGCCCGCCCATTGTCGGCCAGCTGCGCCGAAAAATGTAGCCGGATGAGGGCTGGCCGCGCCCATGCAGCGCGGTTCAATCCGCTTCGCGCTCGGGGCTGCAGCACTGGACCTGGCTGGCCGCGGGCGGCTGGCTCAGGATGGCGCCGGTGACCGGATTGGGGCGGAATACGGTGCAGCCCTTGAGGCCGAGCGCGTGCGCCTGGCGGTAGAGATCCTCGAAACGCTCGAACGGGGTGTCGGCGGCGACGTTGATGGTCTTGGAGATCGCGTTGTCGACAAAAGGCTGCAACGCGGCCTGCATCTGCAGGTGGGCGAGCGGGTCGATCCGGTGCGCCTCGACCAGGGCCGGCGGGGTGCCGGCCCCGCCCTGCTGCTGCCACAGCTGGCAGGCGTAGTCGACCACGCGATGGGTGCGATAGGCGCCGTCGCCTGCCAGCACGCGGCGCTCGGCCGCGGCCGCGAAAACCGGCTCGATGCCGCTGGAAAGGTTGTTGGCCAGCAGGCTGATGGTGCCGGCCGGGGCGATCGCCAGCAGATGGCTGTTGCGGATGCCGTGCGCGGCGATGGCGGCGCGAATATCGGCCGGCAGGCGGCTGGCGAAGCCGCTGGCCAGAAACGGCCCGGCGTCGAATTCCGGGAAGGCGCCCTTCTCGCGCGCCAGCTCGATCGATGCGCGGTAGGCGGCATCGCGGACCGTCTGCATCGCGTGCGCCGCCAGTGTGCGTGCAGCCTCGCTGCCGTAATCGAGGCCGAGCAGCACCAGCGCATCGGCCAGCCCGGTGATGCCCAGCCCGATGCGCCGCTTGAGATGCGCCTCCCGGGCCTGCGCCGGCAGCGGATAGCGCGAAACCTCGATGACGTCGTCGAGAAAGCGCACCGCGAGCCGGGCTGCGGCGGCCAGCGCGTCGAGGTCGAGCCGGGCCTCGGCGGCGAACGGCGACACCACGAACGCCGCGAGATTGAGCGAGCCGAGGTCGCAGGCGCCGTAGGGCGGCAGCGGAATTTCGCCGCAGGGATTGGTGGCGGTGAGCGTTTCGCGGTCGGCCAGCGTGTTGTCGCGGTTGATGACGTCGACGAACAGCACGCCCGGTTCGGCGGTGTCGTAGGCCGCGCGCAGGATGCGCTGCCACAGTTCGCGCGCCCTCAGCGTGCGCGCGTTCGCGAGGCCGGGAAACACCAGCGGCCAGTCGCGGTCGTCCGCTACCGCAGCCATGAAGGCGTCGCTGACCTGCACCGACAGGTTGAAGTGCCGCAGCACCGCGGGGTCGCGCTTGGCATCGACGAAGGTTTCGATGTCCGGATGGTCGCAGCGCAGCGTCGCCATCATCGCGCCGCGCCGCGCGCCGGTCGACAGCATGGTGGCGCACATGGCATCCCAGATGCGCATGAACGACACCGGCCCGGAGGCGATGCTGCCGGTGGCGGCAGCCGCCATGCCGGCCGGGCGCAGGGTGGAAAAATCGTAGCCCACGCCGCCGCCGTGCTGCATGGTGAGCGCGCCTTCCTTCAGCGCCTCGAAAATGCTCACCAGATCGTCGGCGATCCCGCCCATGACGAAGCAGTTGAGCAGCGTCACCCGGTGGCCGGTGCCGGCGCCGGCGAGAATGCGCCCGCCGGGGAGGAAGCGGAAATTCTCCAGCAGCGCGAGAAAGCGCTCGGCCCAGGCCTCGCGCCCCCGGCTTTCCGCCACCGCCACCGCCACCGCCACGCGCTGCCAGCTGGCGCGGATGCCGGCTTCGCCCGGCGCGCGATAGCGGGTCTCCCAGATATGGCGGGAGATATCCATGCTGAAAGGGTCGGGCGTGCTCATGCGGCGATGGAAGCGGCGTTTGAGGCATTATCTGCGTACGTTCGTCTATTGAGCATAGCCGCTTTGCCCCTTCCCATGATGGTTTCGTCCCACCCCTATTCCGCGCTGACGCCAGACTGCGCGCTCGATGCGCTCGACAGCACCGGCTTGCGCGCGGATGGCCGCCTGCTGGCCTTGAACAGCTACGAGAACCGCGTCTACCAGATGGGCGTCGAGGATGCCGCCCCGGTGGTGGTCAAGTTCTACCGCCCCGGACGCTGGAGCGATGCGGCGATCCTGGAGGAGCACGCGTACACGATCGAGCTCGCCGCGCGCGAAATTCCGGTGGTGGCGCCGCTGCAACTGAACGGCGCCACCCTGCATGCCCATGCCGGTTTCCGCTTCGCGGTTTACCCGAAGCAGGGTGGGCGCATGCCCGAGTTCGACCGCGCCGGCACCCTGCAGCGGATGGGGCGCTTCCTCGGGCGCATCCATGCGGTCGGTGCGCAGGCGGGTTTTTCGCAGCGGCCGACGCTCGACATCGAGACGTTCGGCACCGCGTCGCGCGATTTCCTGCGCAGCGGCAACTGGCTGCCGTCCGACCTGGCCGCGGCGTGGGACAGCGTGGCCGCCCATGCCCTGCAAAGCGTGGCGCATTGCTACGAGCGTGCCGGCGCCGTCCGCGTCATCCGCCTGCACGGCGACTGCCATGCCGGCAACGTGCTGTGGACCGAGGCCGGGCCGCATTTCGTCGATTTCGACGACTGCCGCATGGGCCCCGCGGTGCAGGATCTGTGGATGCTGCTGTCGGGCGAGCGCGGCGAGCAGCAGGCGCAGATGAACGAGATCCTGGCGGGCTACGAGGACTTCGCCGAATTCGATCCGCGCGAGCTGCAGCTGGTCGAAGCGCTGAGAACCCTGCGGCTGCTCCACTACGCGGCCTGGCTCGCGCGGCGCTGGGACGACCCGGCATTTCCGGCCGCGTTTCCGTGGTTCAATACGCAGCAATACTGGCAGGCGCGCATCCTCGAACTGCGCGAGCAGATCGCGCTGATGGACGAGCCGCCGCTGGTGGCTTGAAATGCAATTTTTATCCGCGCAGGGCGCGAGGGGCCGCGCAGCAATGCGCTGCGGATTCCCTTCGCGTCCTGCGCGGATGACAGGGGGTAGAGAATGTGCGGCATAGCAGGTGAGTTCCGGTTCGACAACACGGCGCCCGATGCGGCGGCGATGACGCGCATGCTGGCCAAGCTGGCGCGGCGCGGGCCGGACGCCGAAGGCCAGCACGCCGACGGGCCGGTGCGGCTGGGGCACCGGCGGCTGGCGATCATCGATCTGTCGCCGCGCTCGGCCCAACCGATGCTCGACGCCGCGACCGGCACCGCGCTGGTGTTCAACGGCACCATCTACAACTACCCGGAGCTGCGCGCCGAACTGATCGCGCGCGGCCACGCCTTCCATTCCGACGGCGATACCGAAGTCATACTGCGCGCGTTTCTGGAGTGGGGCGAGGCCTGCGTCGAGCGCCTGCACGGCATGTTCGCTTTCGCCATCTGGAACCGCGAGACGCTGCTGCTGGCGCGCGACCGCCTCGGCATCAAGCCGCTGTATTACAGCGAGAATCTCGGCAGCTTCCGCTTCGCCTCGACGCCGCAGGCGCTGACGGCCGCAGGCGGCGTCGACACCGGCATCGACGCCGTTGCGCTGCATCATCTGTTCACGCTGCATGCGGTGGTGCCGGCGCCGCGCACCATTTTCAACGGCATCCGCAAGCTGGCGCCGGGAACGACGCTGACGGTGAACGCGCGCGGCGAGCTCAGCCACCGCAAATACTGGTCGCTCAAGGCGCAGCGTCCGGCGGTGCCGAAGAGCGAGGCCGAATGGACCGAGGCGATTCACGAAAGCCTCAGGCAGGCGGTCAAGAAGCGCATCGAGATCGCCGACGTCAAGGTCGGCGTGCTGCTTTCCGGCGGCCTCGATTCGAGCCTGCTGGTGGCGCTGCTGGCGGAGCAGGGAGTGCCCGACCTGATGACGTTTTCGGTGGGTTTCGAGGACCAGCCGGAAGAGCGCGGCAACGAGTTCGAGTATTCCGACCCGGTGGCGGAGATGTACGGCACCCGCCATCACAAGTACCTGATCCCGAACAGCGAAGTGCTGCGCCGCCTGCCCGAGGCGGTCGATGCGATGAGCGAGCCGATGTTCGCGCAGGACGCGGTGGCGTTCTACCTGCTGGCCGAGCAGGTCAGCAAGACGGTGAAGGTGGTGCAAAGCGGGCAGGGCGCGGACGAGGTGTTCGGCGGCTATTTCTGGTATCCGCGGATGGCGGCCGATCCCTCGGGCAGCGCGCTGGAGCGCTTTCGCCGCCACTACTTCGACCGCGACCACGACGAGTTCATCGAGATGACCATGCCGGCCTATCACGGCCCCGACTACACGGCGCAGATCGTTGCCGCGCACCTGGCGGAACCTTTCGCCGACGAATTCATCGATCAGGTGCTGCGCATGGACACGACCATGCTGATCACCGACGATCCGGTGAAGCGCGTCGACAACATGACCATGGCGTGGGGGCTGGAGGCGCGGGTGCCCTTCCTCGATCACCGGCTGGTGGAACTTGCGGCGGCAATGCCGGCCGAACTGAAACTGGCTTCCGAGGGCAAGCATGTGCTGAAAAAAATTGCGCGCGGCCTGATCCCCGACGCGGTGATCGACCGCAAGAAAGGCTACTTTCCCATGCCGGCGCTCAAATATGTGCGCGGCGAATTTCTGGGCTTCATGCGGGACATCCTGAACTCGCAGGCCTGCCGCGAGCGCGGCCTGTACCACCGCGCCTATGTGAACAGGCTGCTGGCCGCGCCCGAGCAGCACCACACCCGCATCCAGGGCAGCAAGCTGTGGCATCTGGCGCTGCTCGAATACTGGCTGCAAAAAAATGCGTAAGCGTTTTCTGCTGCTGGCCGCGCTGGCGGCCTTGCCCGCCCACGCGCAGAGCGGCTTCGACAGCTGGCTCGCCGCCTTCCGCCTGGACGCCGGCGCACAGGGCATTTCCGCCGCCACCCTCGATGCCGCGCTCGGCGGCATCGCGCCGGTCGAGCGCGTGGTCGAACTCGACCGCCGCCAGCCCGAGTTTCTGCAAACCTTTGCCGATTATCTGGGGCGCCGCGTCACCCCGCGCCAGGTTCTGCGCGGCCAGGCCCTGCTGCAGGAGCATGCCGCGCTGTTCGATGCGGTCGAGCGGCAGTACGGCGTTTCCAGGACGGTGCTGACGGCGTTCTGGGGGCTGGAAACCAACTACGGCGCCACGCTCGGCAGCCTCAACATTCCGGCCAGCCTGGTCACGCTGGCCTACGACGGGCGGCGCAGCGATTTTTTCCGCAGCCAGCTGCTCGACGCGCTGCGCATCATCGACGGCGGGCACGTCGCCGCGACCGACATGAACGGTTCGTGGGCCGGCGCGATGGGGCACATGCAGTTCATGCCGTCGACCTTCCGCGCCTACGCGGTGGATGGCGACGGCGACGGCCGCATCGACCTGTGGCAGTCGCTGCCCGACGCCATGCATTCCGCCGCGAATTACCTGCAGCGTGCCGGCTGGCGTGCGCATGAACCGGTGGCGCTGGAAGTGCGCCTGCCGCAGGACTTCGACTGGCGCAAAGCGCGCGCGGCCTACCGCCTGCCGACGGCGGCGTGGGCGGCGCTTGGGGTGCGGCCTGCGGACGGCGCGGCCTTGCCCGCCGTGGCGGGCAAGGCCGCGATCGTGCTGCCGCAAGGCTGGCAGGGGCCGGCTTTCATGGTGTTCGACAATTTCGACGTGGTGATGCAGTGGAACCGTTCGCAGAGCTACGCGCTGGCGGTGGCGCAGCTGGCGCGGCAGCTGGCGGGGGGCGGCGCGCTGGCGGCGCCGGCGGGCGAAGCGGGCGCGCTCAGCACGGCGCAACTGCAAGCCATGCAGCAGGCCTTGAACGAAATGGGCTTCGACGCCGGCACCGCGGATGGCCTGCCCGGCCCGCGCACGCACAGCGCCGTCCGGCGTTACCAGGTGATGCACCAACTGCCGGCCGACGGCTATCCGGCCCCCAGCGTGCTGGCGCATATCGAACAAACCCGTGCCGCCGCAGCCGCGGCGGACATGCTCGCCCTGACGCCGGCCTTTGCCGCACCGTCCGGCATGCCCTACCGCGCGCTGCCCACGCCATGAGCCTGGTCTGCTGGAAATGCGGCGCCAGCCTGGCCGGAATGCCGCTGCCGCTGGGGCGGCGCGAGGCGTGCCCGAGCTGTCGTGCCGAACTGCACGTCTGCAAGGCGTGCCGCCACCATGACGCGCACCGTGCCGGGCAGTGCCGCGAGCTGGCGGCCGAACGCGTCGCCGACAGGACGCGCGCCAACGATTGCGGCTGGTTCGTGCCGCGGCTGGAAGCCTATCGCGGCGGCGGCGCGGCGATGGCGCAGGCCAGCCGCGGCGCGCTCGACGCGCTGTTTGCCGGCCAGGCCGGCGGCGAAGCCGCGCCCGCGCCCCCCGCTTCGCTGGACGACCTGTTCAAGAAATGACCGGCTGCAAGCTTCAGGCAAATCCGTGGATTTTGCGAGAGCGGCCCCCGGCTTTGCGGCTCAGGGCTGCATGGCGGCCAGGTAGGCGGCCAGATTGCGGATGTCGGTGTCCTTCAGCTTGCGCGTGGAGGCGGCCATTCTCGGGTCGATGCGCTCGCCGCTGCCGCTGCGATAGCGTTTCAGCGAGTCCTCCACGTACCGCGTCTGCTGTCCGGCCAGACGCGGAATCTTGCCGCTGCCGCCGCCGTCCGCGCCATGACAGGCGACGCACAGCGCGGCGTACAGCTGCCTTCCGGCAAGGCTCTGCGGGTTCATGCCGGCGGGCTTGCGGGTGACCGGCTGCTGCGACAGGAACAGCGCAATGTCGATGCGCTCGTCCGGGCTGAGGGCCTTGATCATCCCCTCCATGAAGGCCGACGACTTGCGCTGCCCCAGCACGAACTTGTTCATCTGCTCCAGCAGATAGCCGGCATTCTGGCTGGCCAGATTGGGCACCTCGGCCATTGCGCTGTTGCCGCCGCTGCCGTGGCAGTGCCGGCACACCGCGGCATCCTTTTGCCCGCGCTGGATCGCGGCCGCCAGCCTGGCCGGGTCCTGGCTGATCTGCGCCAGCTTTTCGTGCATCGCCTCGGGCGACGGCGCGGCGGGCTTTTCCGCGCTGCGGCTCGGGGCGGCGTGGGCGCAAGCGGCGAAGAGCAGCAGGCTGAAGGTGCAGGAAAAGCGGATCAGGGGCATGGGGCGCTCTAAATATCATTAAAAGGACAATGATATCAACAAATGTTTCGTTTCGGAGCGTGCGCAGGGCGGCCCAGGCGTGGCGTGCGCGCCCCGGGGCCGGCCCGGGATGTCAGTCTTGCGGCCTCGCCCGGCGTCCGCGCAATTGCCGCAGGGCCTGCCATTCGTACAGCAGCAGTCCCGCGCCGATCAGCGCGATGCCGGCCCAGCCGCTTCCCGGGATCCATTCGTGATTGAGGGCCTGCCCCAGCAGCAGCGCGGAAACCGGAGTGATCAGCGTGATCAGGGCGACGCGCCCGGCGTTCAGATGTTTGATGACGAAGTAGTACAGGGTGAAGCCCACCACCGAGCCGAGGATGCCCAGATAGACGATGGCTGCGCCGGCGCGCAGCGTGGTGGCGGACGGCGGCTGGACGGAGTCGCTCAGCAGCCAGGCCAGCACGAAGCAGGGTGCCGCGACGCCGAGCGATCCGGTGGTGATGGCGAGCGACGAGGCGCGCAGGTTGAGCCGCTTGATCCACACCAGCCCCAGCGCCTGCACGATCATGCCCGCCACCACGGCGGCGATGCCTGCCGTGGCCTGGCTGTCTCCCGGCCAGGGCCGGCCAAAAATCAGCCATAGCCCGGCCAGCGCCAGCCCCAGGCCCGCGAGGCGCATCGGAGTGAAGGTGCGCTCGCTTAGCCACAGCGCCGCGAACACGCCGGTGACCAGCGGCGACAGCCCGAAGATGACCGAAATCAGCCCCGAGGGAATGTGCAGCGCGCCCCAGTAGGTGAGCAGCATCGACACGAACAGCGACAGGCCGCTGATCGCGTAAAGCTGCCGCGCGGCCGCGGTGAACGGAAACGGGATGCGGCGGGCGCGCAGCAGCAGCAGGCAGATTGCCAGGCCGATCAGCATGCGGGCCATCACCGCGAAGCTGAAGCCGGCGCCTTGCGCGCTCCATTGGATGGCCAGGGGCGTGGTGGACCAGATCAGGATCACGCCGGCGTAGGCGGCGGGGACGGACATCGGGCGCGGGGTCGGGTGGCGGGCGGGATCGCAGCGGGCGCGGCGCGATCCCGGGCGGCGTTACAGGGTGTAGTCCCCCGTGCGCTCGGGCTGATAGGTGACTTCGACGATGCGCGCGCGCACGCTTTGCCCGCCCGGCGCCAGCCATTCGACGTGCTGGCCGACCGTGAGGCCGAGCACGGCGATGCCGGCCGAGGCCATCACCGACAACTGGCCGGGTGCGCCGGTGAAGTCGCGCGGATAAACCAGCGTCATTTCCACCTCCTTGCCGGCAGGCTCGACCACGAAGCGGATGCGCGAATTCATGGTGACGACATCGGCCGGCATCTTGTCGGAGGGGAGAATCTGCGCGCGATCGAGCTCATCGCGCAGCGCATCCACACCGGGGTGGTCGTCGGGCAAGGCCGAGAGCATCGCTTCCAGGCGATCCAGGTCGCTTTCGGATACGGTAATGGCGGGCCGATTGGTGATTTCCATGGGGTGCTCCTGCATCAAAGCGCAAATGAAAACCGCCCGGGCGAAGCCCAGGCGGTACAGATAGGACTGTAGCACCGAAGGGGATGTCAAGCCAGCCCCGCCAGCGGGCTCAGGTTTCGGGCAGCCGGTCCAGGCTTTCCGCCGCGATCTCGCGCACGTCCGCATCGTCGTCCGCGGTCCGCGCGTCCAGCCACGGCCGCGCCGCAGCCGTGCCGGTCAGTCCCAGGTAATGGCAGGCATCCGCCCGCACCCGCGCGTCGGCATGCTGCGACAGCGCCCCCAGATGCGGCAGCAACGCGCGCAGCGTGTCGCTGCCGGCGAAGGCTTCCAGCAGCACGCCGGCCCCCAGCCGCACGTTGAGGCTGGCGTCGACATTGCCGACGATGGGCAGCACCGCCGCCAGCAGGGCGGGCTCGGCCTCGATCATTGCCTGCGCGCGCGGCAGCCGGCCTTGCTTCAGCAGCATGTGGAAATAGTCGGCCATCCCCGCGTCGCTGTCGGCCTTGGCCGCCCACTCGGCGAGTTCGGCCTTGGCGTGCGCGCCGGCGAGCTCGATGCGGCCGATCCGCACCCACGGCACCGAGCGCACCCCCAGCGCCTGCCCCACCTCGGGATGCTGTTCCAGATTGACCGCTTCGAGGCGGCCGAGCGTGCCCTGCTTGACCAGGTCGGCGAGCGCGGAGAGCATCGCCGGGCAGTGCGGGCAGTGGGTGGAAAGCAGCAGCAGAGCGTCGGGTGCGGGCATGTCGGGGAAGATTCGGCGGATAATCGGTGCATGGAATTTACCATCCTCCCGGTCACCCCGTACCAACAGAACTGCTCGCTGCTGTGGGACGCAGCGGGCCGCGCCGCGCTGATCGACCCCGGCGGCGAGGCTCCCCGCCTGCTGGCGGAAGTGGCGCGGCGCAAGCTGAAGCTGCAAAGCATCCTGCTCACCCACGGCCATCTCGACCACGTCGGCGCCGCGCTGGAACTGCGCGCTGCGCTGGGCATCCCGATCATCGGTCCGCAGCGCGAGGAGCAGTTCTGGCTCGACAGCCTGCCGCAGCAGGCCGAGCTGTTCGGCTTTCCGCCCGCGCAGGCGTTCACCCCGGACCAGTGGCTCGCCGACGGCGACCGGGTCGAGGTCGGCAGCGTGCGCCTCGACGTGCTGCACTGCCCCGGCCATACCCCCGGCCATGTGGTGTTCTACCAGCCGGAGGCGCGGCTCGCCTTCGTCGGCGACGTGCTGTTCAAGGGCTCGATCGGCCGCACCGACTTCCCGCGCGGCGACCATGCGGCCTTGCTGGCGGCCATTCGCGACAAACTGTTCCCGCTCGGCGACGACGTGCGCTTCGTGCCGGGGCACAGTGCGATGTCCACTTTCGGACACGAGCGTCGCGAGAACCCCTTCGTCGGCCCGGCGTCAGACTGACATCGGGCCCGCGCGCCGCACCAGAAACCCAAGGAGATTGCCATGAAAGCCATCCGTTTTCCGCATGCCCTGTTCCCGGCCGCGCTGCTGCTGGGCGCCGCGGCACAGGCGCAAACCCTTTCCGCCATCGTCACCCCGCCGCCCGAAGCGCCCGCGGTCACCCAGGCCGCGCAAGGCCTGCTCGATGCGGTGAATGCGCGGGTGCCGCAGCTCGATACCGCCGGCCTCATCGCGCAGCTGAAGGCGCAGCCGCAAACGGTGGTGATCGACGTCCGCACTCCGGCCGAACTGAACCTGTCGGGCTACGTCGATGCGCCGCGCTTCTTCAATCTCGCGCGCGGCCAGCTGGAATTCCAGATCGAAGCCGCGGTGCCGGACAAGGCTGCGCCCATCGTCGTCTATTGCGGCGTCAGCCAGAGGAGCCCGCTCGCCGCCGACACCCTGATCAAGCTCGGCTACACGAACGTCAAAAACTACCGCGACGGCTTCTTCAACTGGAAGCGTGCCGGCCTGCCGATCCAGCAATTCGACAAGGCGCCGGCGTCCTTCCTGTACGACCTGCCGCAGGAGGTCATCCCCGGCGTGTGGTCGGCGATCGGCGCCACCGCGCCGGGCAGCTATGACAATTCCGGCCACAACAACAACCTTTCCTTCGTCATCACCGACGACGGCGTGCTGGTGGTGAACGCCGGCGACAACTACCTGCTGGCGCAAAGCCTGCACGAGGAAATCAAGAAGCGCACCACGCAGCCGGTGAAATACGTGGTGCTGGAAAACAGCCAGGGCCACGCCATGCTCGGCTCGAAATACTGGAAGGAACAGGGCGCCACCATCATCGCGCAGCGCGATACCGCGGCCTACATGGAGAAGACCGGCTACGATTCGCTGGAGGTGATGCGCGCGCGCGCCCGCGACAAGGCGTTCAAGACCGAGTTCGTGATGCCGGACACGCTCTACGATGACAGGCTCGACCTCAAAATGGGCTCGTGGAACCTGCAGATCCTGCATCTCGGCTCCTCGCATAGCCACGGCGACACCATGGTGTGGCTGCCCGAGAAGAAGCTGGTGATCGCTGGCGACACCGCCTTCCACGTGCGCATGCTGCCGATCTTCGAGGACACCGACACCGCCAAGTGGATCGAGACCTGGGACAAGTTCGAGGCACTCGGCGCCGCGATCGTCATTCCCGGCCATGGCGGCCCGACCGATATGGCGACCGTGCGCAAGTGGACGCGCGACTACCTGGTGCACCTGCGGGCCAAGGTCGCCGAGGTCATCAAGAACGGTGGCTCGCTCGACGACGCCTACAAGGTTGACCAGTCGGCCTACCTGCACCTGCATACCGCCGACGAGCTGGCGCGCAGCAATGCCGGACGGGTGTACCGGGCGATGGAGTTCGAATAGGCGCTAGCGCGCCGTCGGCTTGAGCGGCATGACGGCGTCGAGCAGCGCGCCGGCGGCGTCGGCGGTGGCACGCCCGCGGTCCCGCCGCGGGTTGTACTCGACGATTTCCATCGCCGCGAAAGCCGGGTCGCCGCGCAAGCGGGACAGCGCGGCGGCGAGCTCGGCGCGGCGCAGGCCGCCGGGCACCGGGCTGCCTACCCCCGGCTCTTCCTCGGGGTCGAGCGCATCCAGATCGACGCTCACGCCGAAACCGGCGGTGCCGTGCCGCACGATGGCCACGGCTTGGTCGAACACCTCGGCCAGGCCGCGCCGGCGGACTTCTTCCATGTCGAACACCCGTACCCCCAGCCGGTGCAGCAGCGCCGCCTCGCCCGCCTCGAAGCTGCGCACGCCGATCAGGCAGACGTGCTCCGGACGCAGCTTGGCTTCCGCGCCGTCGATGGCGGTGAGTTCCGCCTCGCCGTGGCCCAGCAGGGCGGCTAGCGGCATGCCGTGAATCTGCCCGCTCGGCGTGGTGGCAAAGGTGTGGCTGTCCATGTGGGCGTCGATCCAGATCAGGCCGATCGGGCCGCGCTCGGCCAAAGCGCGCCGCACGCCGCTCCAGGTGCCGATGGCGCAGGAGTGGTCGCCGCCCACCACCAGCGGGAAGTGGCCGGCTTGCAGCACCGCCGCCACCTCCCCGGCCAGCCGGGCGCCGAGCGCCGCGACCGCATGCAGCGGCGTGTCCCGTTGCGTGCGCGGCACCCGCAGGATCGCGTTCCATTCCACATGCT
The DNA here is from genome assembly GCA_001897675.1 of Thiobacillus sp. 65-1059. Taxonomy (GTDB): domain Bacteria; phylum Pseudomonadota; class Gammaproteobacteria; order Burkholderiales; family Thiobacillaceae; genus Thiobacillus. Next base: position 84,443 of record MKUE01000099.1, read on the forward strand.
GTAGCGGCGAGCCGCGAAACACCCGCCAGCGGCGCAGCGCGTCCGGCCCCTCGTCGGTGGCCGGGTCGGGCGCGCCGGCGCCGCTGGCGGCGCCGATGACGACGACGGAGCGCGCGGCTGCGCGGTGGGCCGGCTTCACCCCAGCCCGCCCAGGTTGACGTATTTGCTTTCCAGATATTCGCCGATGCCGCTGCGGCCGCCTTCGCGGCCCAGCCCCGACTGCTTGACGCCGCCGAACGCCGCCTCGGCGGTGGAGATGAGGCCGGCGTTGATGCCGACCATGCCGTAGTCGAGCGCCTCCGCCAGCCGCCAGGCGCGGCCGAGGTCGCGGGTATAGGCGTAGGCGGCAAGCCCGAACTCGGTGTCGTTGGCCATGCGGATCGCTTCCGCCTCGCCGGCAAAGCGGATCAGCGGCGCCACCGGGCCGAAGGTCTCGTCGCGGCACACCTGCATGCCGGGCGTGCAGTCGCGCAAGACAGTGGGCTGGAAGAACTGCCCGCCGAGCGCGTGGCGGCTGCCGCCGGCGAGCAGTGTCGCGCCCTGCGCCAGCGCATCGGCGATGTGCGCCTCGACTTTCCGCAATGCGGCGGCGCTGATCAGCGGGCCGATTTCCACCCCGGCTTCGAAGCCGTTGCCCACCTTCAGCCGGGCGGCGGCGGCGGCGAATTTTTCGGCGAAGGCGTCGAACACGATGAAAGGCGCGTTGCCGCCGAGTTCGAGCGACACATGCTTGAGCGTGGCGGCGCTCTGCGCGAGCAGCTGCTTGCCTACCGCTGTCGAGCCGGTGAACGACAGCTTGCGCACCAGCGGGTGCGACGTCAGCACGCCGCCGATCGTCGCCGCGTCGCCGGTGACGATGTTTAGCACCCCCGGTGGAAACCCCGCGCGCTGCGTCAGCTCGGCCAGCGCCAGCGCGGTGAACGGCGTCTGCGAAGCCGGTTTCGCCACCACCGTGCAGCCGGCGGTGAGCGCCGCGCCGGCCTTGCGGGTCAGCATCGCGGCGGGGAAATTCCACGGCGTGATCAATGCCGCCACGCCGACCGGCTGCTGCAGCGTGAGCATGCGCCGCTCCGCCCACGGCGACGCCACCACGTCGCCGTAGACGCGTCGCGCCTCCTCGGCGAACCATTCGATGAAGCTCGCCGCGTAGTCGATCTCGCCGCGCGCCTCGGCGAGCGGCTTGCCCTGCTCGCGCACCATGATCGCGGCGAGATCGTCGCGGTTGGCAAGCATCAGGTCGAACCAGCGGCGCAGCAACTGTGCCCGGGTTTTGGCGGGCGTCGCGCGCCAGCCGGCAAACGCCGCGTGCGCCGCTGCGACCGCGCGCTCGACATCGGCGGCGCTGCAGCATGGCGCGTGGCCGACGGTTTCCGCAGTGGCTGGATTGTGGATGGCGAAGCGCGCGCCGTCGGCGGCGTCGCGCCATTCGCCGTCGATCAGCGCCTGCTGCCGGAATAGCAAGGGGTCGGATTGCTTCACGCCAGAAAGCCCTGTTTTGCAGGGCGACGCTGTCAAAAAGACAGCTTACCCAGTCAACCCGCCCTAAGGCAACGGCCCCTGCTTCGAGGCTGCCGCTGGCTCGCGCACGGGACGGCGGACGCCCGCCGCCGCGGCGCAAGCTCAGTGGCTGGTGCCGGCCGAGCGCGTGGTCTTGTTGTAGACGTTGTACTTGCCCGAAGGCTTGCTCATGGGCAGGCGCTTGACCTCCGCGAACGTCGCCGCGTCGTAAATGACCAGGGCACCGTCCATTTCCCAGATGCTGACCAGGGCGTAGCGGCCGTCACGGGTGAATTCGACGTGCGCCGCGGTCTTGCCGGGCGCAGGCGTGAGCGTGCGCACGATCTCCAGCGTGCGCTTGTCGATGATGCTGAGCGTGTCCTTGGCCGGGCTCATGAAATTGTCGGTCCAGGCGTAGGGGGTGTTCTCGTGGCTGCGCATGAAAAAACCGGGGCCCAGGGTGTCGATGCGCTTGAGCACCTGCCAGTTCTTCATGTCGATGATGCTGACCACGCCGGACTTGAGGTTGGGCGTGGCCATCACCGGCCGGCCCTGATAGTCCCAGGTGATGCCGGAGCCGAGGTGGGGCATGCCGGGCAGATCGAGGTCGGCGACTTTCATGCGCGCGTCGAGATTGATCACCTGGCCCTTGCCGGCGTCGCGCGAGGCGCCCATCAGGTGGGTGTAGGACTGGTCGAAATAGAAATCGTCGAGATAGTCCGCGAGCGGGATGCGCCGCACCGGGAACGGCCCCTTGTCGGCGAGCGCCTCGGCCATGCGGAAGTCGTGTACCAGCCCCGGATAGATCGGCTCGTGGTCGTCGCTGTAGGGGATTTCCCACACCTCCTTGACGTCTTTCAGCGCGGCGATGAAGCTCTTGCGCGGCGCCGCGTCGTAGACGGCGGAGACGCGCGAGCGCTTGCCGTTCGCGTCGCCCGCCTCGATCAGCTTGAGCGGCGTGAGATCGGCGGCGTCGAGCACGACCAGGGTCTGCGGCAGGTAGTTGCCGACGATCACGTAGCGCCCGTCGCCCGACACGGCGAGGTTGCGGGTGTTGATGCCGGCGCGGATCTCGTGGGTGGTCTTCAGGTTCCAGATGTCGAACTTGGCAATCCAGCCGTCGCGCGAGGCGAAATAGACGTAGCGCCCGTCGGGCGTGAACTTCGGCCCGCCGTGCAGGGCGAAGCGGGTCTGGAAGCGGTGGATGGGTGTGAAGCTGTCGCCGTCGAGGAGGGTGGCGTGGTGATCGCCGGTTTCCACCACCACGAAGAGGTTGAGCAGGTCGGCCTTGAATGCGGGCGTGTCCGGCAGGCTGCCGGCCTTGAAGTGCTCGATGCGCGAGGCCTGGATCTCGGCGAGTCCCCACGCGGGCACGCTCGCCGGCGGCGTGTAGACGAAATCGGCCAGCGCCTGGATCTCGGCGGCGCTGAGCTTGTCGCCGAAGCCCGGCATCTGCGAGGCGGCGCGGCCGTTGGCGATGACCTTCAGCGCCTCGGGCTTGCGCAGCCGCTCCAGGTTCTCCGGCAAGAGCGCGGGACCGCTGCCGCCGAGGCGCGCGGCGCCGTGGCAGCTGGCGCAGTGCTGCGCGTACACGGCGGGCGCCGGCTCGGCGGCGGGCGCGGGCGAGCTTGCCAGCAGGGCGGCGGCAAGCAGGCAGAGGCGGGAAAAGTGCTGCATCAGCGCGCCACCCGTCGCAGCGGCACGTAGGGCGTCACGGTGAGCCGCTCGTGCGGCGTGGTGACGCCGATCTCCTCGTCGTCGAGGTAGCACGCCGGGTCCTCCTGCCAGGGGTCGCCGGTGAGCTGGTAGGCGCGCACCCGGGTGTTGCCGCCGCAGATGTCGAAGTAGGCGCATTCGCCGCAGCGCCCCTTGACCGTGCGCGGGCTGGCCTTGAGCCCGGCCATCAGCGGATCGGTCGTGTCGGGCCAGATTTCCGAGAACGGCCGCTCCTTGACGTTGCCGAGGCTGTAGTTCCACCAGAAGGTGTCCGGGTGCACGTTGCCGAGGTTGTCGATGTTGGCGATGTTGACCCCGCTGGAATTGCCGCCCCACTGCGCGAGCTTGGCGCGCATGTGGCCTTCCATCGCGGGGAAGTGCCGGCGTATCCACATCAGCAGGTAGACGCCGTCGGCGTCGTTGTTGCCGGTGACGAACTCCTTGTGCAGCCCGGCCTGCTGGTGGCGCCAGCAGGTGTCGAACAAGAGGTCCATGGCCTGGCGCGTGGCCTGGTGCACCACGTCGTGCTTGCGGTTGGTGTTGCCGCGACCGGCGTAGTTGAGGTGCGACAGGTAGAACTTGTCGAGCCGCTCGTCCTCCATCAGCTGCAGCAGCGCGGGCAGGTCCTGGGCATTGTCCTGGGTCAGGGTGAAGCGGATGCCGACCTTGATGCCGCGGTCGCGGCACAGGCGGATGCCGCGCAGAGAGGCCTCGAAGGCGCCGTCCATGCGGCGGAAGCGGTCGTGGGTCGCGGCGATGCCGTCGAGCGAAACGCCGACGTAGTCGAAGCCGATCGCGGCGATGCGCTCGATGTTGTGCTCGTCGATGAGCGTGCCGTTGGAGGACAGCCCGACGTAGAAGCCCATGTCCTTGGCGCGCTGCGCGATGGCGTAGATGTCGGGGCGCAAGAGCGGCTCGCCGCCGGAGAGGATGAGCACCGGCACGCGGAAGCGCTTGAGGTCGTCCATCACCGCGAACACCTCGTCGGTGCCGAGCTCGCCCGGGAAGTCCTTGTCGGCGGAAATCGAATAGCAGTGCTTGCAGGTGAGGTTGCAGCGCCGCACCAGGTTCCAGATCACCACCGGGCCGGGCGGCTTGCGCTCGGGGCCGAGCGGGGTCGGCTGGGCGAGTTCCTGCATGTATCGAGAGATGCGGAACATGGCTGGTCTCCTAGGCGCCGATGCGCAGTCCGGTTTTCTTGAGGATGCGCGTACTGTACAGGATGTCGCGCGCGCGGCTCGCCGTGCCCAGCGCGTCGGCGATGAGTGCGGCCTTCGCTTCCACTTCCTCGCGCGTCCTGCCGTGCACCATGGCGAACAGGTTGTATGGCCAGTCGGGCAGGTGGCGCGGGCGCTGGTAGCAGTGGGTGACGAAGTCGAGCTGGCCGATGCGCTCGCCGAGTTCGTCGATGCGCGCGTCGGCGACGTCCCACACCGTCATGCCGTTGGCGCGGTAGCCCAGCGCATAGTGGTTGGGCACGGCGCCGATGCGGCGGATGATGCCGAGGTCGAGCATGCGTTGCATGCGCCGCATCACCTCGTCCGCCGCCACGCCGAGCTGTTCGGCGACGGCGTGGTAGGGGCGCGGCGCCAGCGGCAGCCCGGCCTGCGTCGCCTGGATGATGCGGCGGTCGGTGTCGTCGAGCGGGCGGAAGTCGTCGCGGGCGTTCATACGTGCAGTTTCAGTTCCACGAAATATTCGCGGATCTTCGGCATGTTGTAGACCGGATAGCCGCTCTCGCGCTCGATGCGCGCGATCGCGTCCTGCTGTGCGGCGGCGGTTTCGGTGGCCAGCACGAACCACATGCTGAGGCGGTGGTCGCGCGCGTAGTTGTGCGCCACCTCGGGCTGGCGGTTGACGATCTCGGTCACGCGCTCGAAGTCCGCGGGCGGAATCTCCATCGCCGCCAGGCTCAGCGCGCCGCCCATCTGCGCGGCGTGGTACATGGGGCCGAAGCGCGACAGCAGGCCGCGCGCGAGCAGGCTGTCGACGTGGGCGATGACCGTCGCCTCGTCGCTGCCGACGCGCGCCGCCACCTCGGCATAGGGCCGTTCGCAGATCGGGAAGCCACCTTGCAGGGTATTGATCAGGGCGCGGTCGAGGTCGTCCATCAAGTCGCCTCCGCTGCCGCCTTCGGCTGCGCCGCGAGGTAGCGCGCGCCGGTCTGCTTGAAGCGCCGCTTGCTGAACAGCACCTCGCAGGGAAATTCCGTCAGTCCGCACTGGTCGCGCAGATGGTCGAGGTGTTCCAGCACCGCATCCCGATCCTTGCCGTGAATCATGCAGAACAGGTTGTAGGGCCACTCGGGCAGGCGGCGCGGGCGCTGGTAGCAGAGATTCACCAGGCCCGAGGCGCCGACGCAGCGGCCGAATTCGTCGACCAGCCGGTCCGGGATATTCCATACCGCCATGGCATTGGCGCGGAAGCCGAGTTCGTGGTGGCGAACGACGATGCCCAGGCGCTTGATGACGCCGTGATCGAGCAGCCGCCTCAGCCGGATCAGCACGTCGGCTTCCGACGTCCCGATGAATGCCGCGACTTCGGCATAGGGACACGCCACCAGGGGCAGGCCTTCCTGGATCGCCTCGACCAGGGCGTAGTCGAGGGCGTCGAGTTCGAGCGCGCGCGAAGGGGCGGCTTTCTGCTGGTGCCGGTCGGTCAGGCCGACACTGCGGCGCAGGTCGAAGCCGAGGTCGATGTGGTAGTCCTGCACCATGGGCAGGCGCATGGCCGCAAGGCCGGTCTGCTGCTCGATGTCGTACAGCGCCTGCTCCAGCTGCGCCGGGTTTGCGGCCGTGGCGACGAACCAGAGGTTGAAGCGGTGTTCGCGTTCGTAGTTGTGGTTGACCTCGGGGCGCGCGCTGACGAGCCGGGCCACCTCGTCAAGCCGCCCTGCCGGCACGGCCATGGCGGCGAGCGTGCTGACGCCGACGCGGTTGGGGCGGAACACCGCGCCGACGCGGCTGATGACGCCTTCCCGCGTCAGCCGGCGCAGGGTGTCGAGCAGCGCCTCGAGGTCCAGCCCCAGGCGCTGCGCGATGTCGTCGAAGGGCCGTGGGGTCAGCGGAAAGCCGCGCTGGAAATCGTTGAGCAGGCTGAGTTGGAGGTCGCTCATAGTCCGATCCTGTGGGCACGCACGGTGAAGAAGATTCCGCTCGGACTCTCTGCAGGCAGAGTGCCGATGCGGGCGAACGAATCGGGGTCGTAGATTTCGATGCGGTTCTCGTCGCGCAGCGAAAGCCAGACCTGCTCGCCGCGCGGGGAAAACTCCAGGTGCAGCACGCCCTTGCCGGGCTTCAAGGTCTGCACGATGCGCTGCGAGGGCAGGTCGAGCACCTGCACCGTGTCGTTGTCGGGAAACGCGAAGTTGATCCACACCTGGCGTCCGTCGGGGCGCGCCACCGCGAACACCGCCTGGCCGGCGACCGGCACGCGCGCGACTTCCTTCCAGTCGTGCTGGTCGGCGATGATGACTTCGTGCTTGCCGACCGCGGGCAGCACGATCCGGCCGCCGGTCGCGGCCCAGCCTTCCAGGTGGGGCATCTTGTAGACCGGCAGTTTCTCGCCGTGGCGCCCGAACTCGACCAGCGCGCGCCTGACGCCGGCGTCGAGGTTCCACAGGTCGAGCAGGGCCACCCCGTCCTCGCCGAAGAGGCCGGCGGCGTAGTGGCGGCCGTCGGAGGTGATCATGCCGTCGTAGGGTTCCTTGCCGGCAGCGGCGAATTTGCGCAGGACCGGCCGCTGCGGGTCGTGCATGTCGGCGACCCAGATCTCGCCGGCCTCGAACAGGCTGAACACGAAGCGCTGCCCGGGGGCATCGACCAGGCCGACGACCTTGGAGCGGGTGCCGTCGGCGCCGATGGCGGGAATGTCGGCGACCAGCGCAAGCGTGTCCGCGTCGAATACTTTCACGCCGCCGGGTTCGTAGTTGGCCACCGCGACCAGCTTGCCGTCGGGCGAGATGGCGCCGCCGATGCTGTTGCCGCCCTGGATGATGCGGCGATCGATGCGCTGGGTCAGCAGATCGATCTTGCTCAATCCGCCGTCGCGGCCGAATACATAGGCATAGCGCGCGTCGCGGGAGTAGCTGACGGAGGCGTGGGAGAGGTCGCCCAGGCCCTCCACTTTCGCCAGGCTGGTGCGCTGGCTGGTGTCGAGAATCCGCACGCTGCCGCTGGCGCGTTCGATGACGACGCCGAGGTCGCCGGTGCCGCGCAGGTTGGTGCCGGCGCAGCCCGTCAGGGCGCCGAGGGCAAGCAGAAAAAGTACGGGAATCCTAGCGCGCATCGGGGAACCCTTTTTGCAGGCGGTCCACGATCCAGTCCGCTTCGGACTCGGAGAGGATGTTTTTCCATGGCGGCATGGCTGTGCCGGGCCGCCCGTGAAGAATCGTGCTGACCAGCGAATCGGCCGGTCGGTCTTTCAGTGTTTCGGGCGTGAGCGCGGGGCCGAGGCCGCCGCGAAGCTGCATGCCATGGCAGGAGCCGCAGTCCTGGCGCACCAGATGGACAAGTTCGTTCTGGCGTTGCGGGCCGAGCGGGGGCGAAGCGGCGAAAGCGCTGCTGAAGGCCATGGCAATCACCGTTCCCGCTGTCGTCAAGGTTTGCATGTGTTCTCGCTGTCCACCGTGAGAAAGCGGCGGGGCAGACCGCTGCCCCGCCTCGCCTGCCTAGTAGATGTCGTGCTGCGTGTTGTAGACGTTGAACTTGCCGGTCGGGGTGATCAGGCGCTTGTCCTTGATCACGGCCTTGAGCTTGCGCGTCTTGTCGTTCATGACCACGATGGCCGATTCCTGGGTCTGGCCGTTCCACACCGAAAACCAGACTTCGTCGCCGGCCTTGTTGTACTCCGGCTGCACGACACGCTTCGGCCCCTCGCCCAGACCTGCCAGCTCGGCGATGTTCACCACTTCCGGCGCCTTGTCGAGATTGGCGATGTCGAAGATGGCCACCGACTGGCTGATGCCCGCCTCCGGGTTGAGCGTGCTGTCGACCCACAGGTTCTTCGACTTCGGATGCGTCTTGAGGAACAGCGAACCGCCGCCCAGCCCCTTCAGCGTGCGCACCACTTTCCAGGCATTGGCCTTGTGCTTGACGGGATCGGTGCCGATCAGCGCAATGCTGTCGTCGCCGAGGTGGCCGGTGGCCCATACCGGCCCGAATTTCGGGTCGACGAAGTTTGCGCCGCGTCCGGGGTGGGGGATCTTGCCGACTTCCACCAGCGCCGTCAGTTTCTGCTTCTTCGAGTCGACCACGGCGATCTTGTTGGAGGCGTTGGCCGCCGACATGAAGTAGCGGTGCGTGGAATCCCAGCCGCCGTCGTGGAGGAAGCGCGCCGCTTCGATCTCGGTCACCTTCAGGTTGTTGATGTCCTCGTAGTTGGCCATCAGGACCTTGCCGGTCTCCTTGACGTTGACGATGAACTCGGGATGCTCATGCGAGGCGATGATGGCGGCGACGCGCGGCTCCGGATGGTATTCCTGGGTGTCAACGGTCATGCCGCGGGTGGCGACGATCTTTTTCGGCTCCAGCGTGTCGCCGTCCATGATGACGAACTGCGGCGGCCAGTAGGTGCCGGCGACCGCGTACTTGTCCTCGTAGCCCTTGTACTTGGAGGTTTCGACCGAGCGCGCTTCCATGCCCACCTTGATCTCGGCCACCACCGCCGGCTCTTTCATCCACAGATCGATGAGGTCGATCTTGGCGTCGCGGCCGATGACGAAGAGATAGCGTCCGGAAGCCGACATGCGTGAGATATGCACGGCATAGCCGGTTTCGATGGTGGAGACGATCTTCTTGCTGTCGCCGTCGATCAGCGCGATCTTGCCGTCGTCGCGCAGGGTCACGGAGAAGAGGTTCTCCAGATCCAGCTTGTTCATTTTCTTCTTGGGGCGCTTTTCAGGCGGCACCTTCAGCTTCCAGGTGGCCTTCATTTCGGCCAGGCCGTATTCGGGCGGCATCGGCGGTTCGTGCTGCAGGAAGCGCGCCATGATGTCGATTTCCGCGTCGCTCAGGATGCCGGAACTGCCCCAGTTCGGCATGCCGCCGGGCGAGCCGAAGCCGATGAACACCTTCAGGTACTCGGTCCCGCGCGGCAGGGTGACGTCGGGGGTGAGCGGCTTGCCGGTCGCGCCCTTGCGCAGGACGCCGTGGCATCCGGCACAGCGTTCGAAGTAGATCTGCTTGGCACGGGCGAATTCAGCCGTCGTGAGGGGTGGCGCCTTGGGCGTCAGGACTTCCTGTGCCTCTTCCCCCTTGATCGATGTGGGCGCGCCTTTGTATCGCAATTCGGGATCGGCGGTGCCGGGGTGGCCCGAAGCGGGCGCATCCGCCGCGAGAGCGGCGTGCGTGGCGCCCATGAGAAAGATGCTTGCGGCCAGAATGCTCAGCCTGGTGTTCATTTATTACCTCCCTATCTGGTTGACGTAAAAGTCCTGCAACGACGAAGCTAGGTTAAATGTGCCCTTGAACTTGCGCCTTGATTTAAATCAAAGGCAGGGCTTTATCCGTCGAGCCCGGCGCCCCGGCATGCTCGGGACGGTCGCAACTCACCGCGATCGGGATGCGCTCCAGCCGCGCTGCGGCGGAGGTCGCCGCCGTCTCCGGGCCGGGATTGCGCGCGCGGCCGAGGCGTTCGCGGCGCTTGCGCTTCTCGATCAATGGCGGGCACTTGCGGTCGCTGTAGTAAGTCACCTGGCAATCGAGGCAGTGATGGCATTCGTTGACCACGATTTCGCCGGTGGGACGGATGGCCTGGACTTCGCACTCCACGGCGCAGGCCTGGCAGGGCTTGCCGCACTCCTTGCGGCGGCGCAGCCATTCGAAGGAATGGAAGCGGCCGGGGATGACGAGCGAGGCGCCGAGAGGACAGATGTATTTGCAGTAGAACTTGCGGTTCAGGGCGGACAGCAGGAGCACGCCCAGGGCAAAAGCCACATAGCGCCACTCGCGCTGAAAATGCAGGGCGAACACGGTCTTGAAGGGCTCGATCTCGGCCGCGCGCATCGCCATTCCCATCGACTGCAGGGACAGCCCGAGCAGCACCAGCAGGATCACGAACTTGAGCGCCAGCATGCGCTCGTGCACCACATGGGGGATCTCGAAAGACGGCAGCTTGAGCCGGCGTGCGAGCTGGAAGCCGAGCTCCTGCAAGGCGCCAAACGGGCACAGCCAGCCGCAGTAGACGCCCCGCCCCCAGAGCAGCAGGGTCACCGCCACGAAGGACCACAGGATGAACAGCATGGGGTCGACGAGAAAGGTATCCCAGCTGAACTGCTGGGTGACCGCCTGCACGAAGGTCAGCACGTTGATGATGGAAAGCTGGCCCAGCGCGTAGCCGCCGATAAAGAACAGGGTGTAGACCAGGAACCCGAGGCGGACTCGGCGCAGCAGCGAGGGGCGGCGCGCCAGGTAGTCCTGGAACAGCAGGATGCAGGTGAGCAGAAACAGCCCCGGCACGAGCAGCGCGATCTCCGCTTTGCGCTGCTGCCAGAGCGTGCGCCACATCGGCTCCTCGTCGTCGGGGGACATGGTGAAGCGAGACGGGCCGCCGCGCGATTCGGCCGGCGCCATCGCCGGCTGGGCGGGGGCGGCCGGGCCCGCTGCGGGCGTGCTGGCTGCGGGGGGCGCTGCGCTGTGCTGCGGCGGCGCCATCCGCGCCGGCATCGCTGCCGGCGGCGCGGCTGAAGCGGGCGACGCCTCGGCCTCGGACGGGCGGATTCCGCGCGATTCGGCCACCATCCTGACGGCGCGGGCGATGCTGGCGTTGATGACCATGACCGAGATCGTGGCGCCGGAGATGGCGTCGACCGCGGCATAGCCTTCGCGCGCCGCGCCGACGACGATGCGGCCGTCCGCCGGCTTGCCCCGGTACTGGTCGACGAATTCCGCCAGACGCGTCTCGCTGATGCCGGCAGCGAGAATCGGCTCTTCGTGCCGGACGATGCGCGCCCCCGCGATGCGCCCGTCGGTGCCGATGCCGACGAGGACGCCGATCGGGCTCCCCGAATAGGCGGGAATGCGCACCATGTCCGCGGTAAGAAAGGCGTAGCCGATCAGCCCCCCGTTTGCATAAACGGCGCGGGCGGGAGGGTCGCCCGCGGGTTCGTCGACGCGATCGGCAGCCGGAAACAGGGCGCGCACCTGGAGAAGGTCCGCGCCGGTATCCGCACGGGCGCCAGGCATCGCACCCAATAGCAGCAGCAGGCCGAGAAGCACGGCCCGGATGAAGCCCGGATAACGCTGTGTAGTCAGAGTGTCCAAACTTGCCTATTGCGGTTATGAACGGGGGTGCCGCATCGTTGCCGGGGGATCGGGCCGCGCAGCCTCAGCCACGATCGAAACATGGCCCATGTTCCCGCCGGGGCCGTCGGCGCGCATTGATTTAAGTCAACCGGGTCCAGGAGCGTAATGCTATTCTTGCAAACATGGATTCTGCGGATATTAAACTCCTAAAGGAAGGCTATCTACTGGCTGCGTTATCGCACCAGGAGTTCGAGGAGGTCTTGACGCATGCCGGCGTCTTCACATTGATGCAGAACGAATGCCTGTTCGACCAGGGCGATCCGGCCACGCATTTTTTCTTCGTCCTGTCGGGAACCGTCAAGCTGTGCCGCATTGCGCCGAGCGGCGAGGAGAAGGTGATGGACCTGGTTCGCCCCGGGCATTACTTTGCCGAAGCGGTGATGTTCATGGGCGGCCGTTACCCGGTCTATGCCCGCGTGCTCGAGCCGACGCGGCTGGTCGAGCTGGACAACAAGCATTTTCTTGGACTGCTGCGGAGCAACGCGGATCTGTGCATGCGGCTTATGTCGACCATGAGCCAGCGCATACACGGGCTGGTCAACGAGATAGACAACCTGACCCTGCAAAGCGGCGCCCAGCGGGTGATCGGCTACCTGCTGCAGCAGTTGCCGGAGGGCACCGCGCCGCCCAGCGTGCGGCTGACGGTGCCCAAGCACGTCATCGCATCGCGCCTGGGCATCCAGCCGGAAACCCTCTCCCGGGTTCTGGCCAAGCTGCGCGGCAAGCACCTGATCGACGTGCATGACGATCAGATCGTCTTCAACGATGTGGACGCGCTGCGCTGCTTGAGCTGAACGCCGGCCAGCGGACCTGTGCCGATGCCTGGATGACGCGGGAGCGGCGCTCGTCCGCGGCGAGGGCGCTGCGCCCGTTCGCGCTCACTTGCCGCCGCTGACCAGGCGCTCGAGTGCGCGCATGATGGCCGAGGAATCGAGCTCGCTGTCGCCGGCACCCATCAGCGCGTTCATCTGCTGTGCGATCAGCGCGGCGCCGGGCAAGGGCGTCGCGGTTTCCTGCGCGTTGTCCATGACGATGGACATGTCCTTGTGGTGCAGCTTGACCTTGAAGCCGGGCTTGTAGTTGGAGTCGAGCATGCGCTGGCCGTGGACTTCGAGGATGCGGCTGCCGGCGAAGCCGCCCAGCAGCGCCTCGCGCATCTTGAGCGGGTCGACGCCGTTGCGTCGGGCGAGCAGAATCGCTTCGGCGACGCCTTCGAAGGTAAGGCCGACGACGATCTGGTTGCAGCATTTGACGACCTGGCCGGCGCCGTGGCCGCCGACGTGGACGACGTTCTTGCCGAGCACCTCGAACAGCGGCCGCACCTTGTCGAAGATCGGCGCCTCGCCGCCGACCATGATCGACAGCGTGCCTTCGCGGGCGCCGGTCTCGCCGCCCGACACCGGCGCGTCGAGCATGTGGACGCCGCGTTCGGCCAGCGCGGCGGCGATGCGGCGGGTGGCGGCGGGCGCCACCGTGCTCATGTCGACGACGATGTGGCCGGGCCTGGCGCCGTGCGCCAGGCCGCGGTCGCCGAGGATGATCTGTTCGACGTCGGTGGTGTCGGAGACGACGGTGAAGCTGATGTCGGTTTCGGCGGCGACTTCGGCCGGCGTGCCCTTGCCGAGTGCGCCCATCACCAGCATCGGTTCGAGGCGGTCGAAGCGGCGGCCGTAAACGACCAGCTGATGCCCGGCGCGCAGCAGGTTTTCCGCCATCGGGCGGCCCATGATGCCGCTGCCGATGAATCCGATTTTCATGACGCCACTCCTTTCACCACGACGAGCCAGAATGGCAGCGTAGCCAATCCCGCCAGCGTTGACCAGCCCATAATGAGCCCCGCCAGCCGGGTGTCGAGGCCAAAGCGGTCGGCCAGCGCGATCACCATCACCATGGTCGGCATGGCCGCTTCCAGGATCCCGGCCTGGGCGGGCTCGGACAGCTTGCCCGGCCAGGCCAGCGCCAGCCCCAGCGCCAGCAGCGGCATCAGCGCCAGCTTGATGGCGAGCGCGACAAAGACGGCCTTCTGCGGGCGCAGATCGTGCCACGGTATGGTCAGCCCCAGCACGAACAGCATCAGCGGAATGGTCGGGCTGCCGGCCCAGCGCGCGGCCTCGATCAGCGGCGCCAGCGACAGGCCGGACAGATTGACCGCCAGCCCGGCGGCAAATCCCCACACCGGCGGCAGCCTCAGCCACATCGCCAGAAAGGAGGCGTGTTCTTCGTGGCGTCCGCAGCGGAATGCGATCCACACACCGAGCGACCACAGCAGCGGGGTGGTGGCGAGCATGTCGGCAAAGAAGGGATAGCGCGCGCCCGGTTCGCCGAATACCGTGGAGAGAAAGGGGTAGCCGAAGAACAGTACGTTGCCGAAGCCGGACGCCAGCATGATGGCGCCGCGCGTCGGGCGCGATAGGCCATGCCCGAGCGGCGTGGCGAACAGCGCCAGCGCCGCCAGCCCCAGTCCGAACAGCGTGGCTGCGCCCAAGAGCAAAGGCACCTGCAGCAGTCCGAGGTCGACGGTAGCGGCCGCGCCGGCCGCGAAAAACAGCATCGGCGCAAAAAAATTCAGCACCAGCTGGTTGATTTCGCCGCGCAGGCCGACGATGGAAATGCCGCTCTGCCAGCGCGGCCAGATGCCGCCCGCGGCGATCAGCAGCGACAGGGGAAGCAGCGTTTTCAGCAGCAGCTGCTGCGCGAGTTCGGTGGACATGGGACGAAGCGCAGGCGGACGGCAAGCCCGCCTGCGCGGACGGGTCAGGTGCGCGAGGCGGGCGTGTAGCGGTTGTCGACGTGATGCGTCGGGGCGGATTCCAGCCAGGCCTTGATGCGGGCGGCGTCGCCGGCGCGGCGGCTGGTGCCCTGGGCGTCGAGCAGCACGATGATGACGTCGCGGTCGGCGACCTGCGCCTGCATCACCAGGCAGTGGCCGGCTTCGTTGATGAAGCCGGTCTTGGACAGGCCGATGTGCCAGTCATCCGCACGGGTGAAGCGATTGGTGTTGTTGAACGCGACCGGGCGATACAGCACGCGCGCCTTCTGGCGCTTTTTCTTCAGCACCACGCGCTGGGTGCCCAGGGTGTAGTGACCGGTCGTGCTGATGTGGCGGATTTCGGGGTAATTCTGGTAGGCGTAATCGGCGAGCTTGGCCAGGTCCAGCGCGGTCGAGCGGTTGCCGCTCGACAGTCCGGTGGGCTCGACGTACACCGTGTCGTGCATCTCCAGCGCGCGCGCCATCCGGTTCATGGTGGCGACGAAGCGATCCAGGCCGCCCGGGTGGCTGCGCGCCAGCGCGTGCGCGGCGCGGTTGTCGGAGGCGATCAGGGCCAGGTGCAGCAACTGCCCGCGCGTGTAGCTGGAGCCGATGGCCAGGCGCGAGCCGGTGCCCTTGAGGGTGTCGCGGTCTTCCGCGGTGATGGTGATGCGCTCGTCCAGCGGCTGCGCGGCGTCCACCACCAGCATGGCGGTCATCAGTTTGGTGATCGAAGCGATCGGCGTCTGCAGGGTCGGGTTTTTCGCCAGCAGCGGCTGTCCGCTGGCCTGGTCGAACACCAGCACCGATTGTGCGCTGAGCGCCGGCATCGACGCCGCGTCGGGCATCGATTGCGGCACGGATACCGGCGTGCCGAGCGGGTCGCGCAATGGCAGGGCGGTGCGGCCATCGAACGCGGCAGCGCCGGTATGCACGCACAACATGATCAATCCGGATAGAACAGCTTTCATGTGCATTTGCTTCAATGAGTGGCAATGGAAATGTAGCAGCATGTACGCAGTACGGACATGTCGACCGAAACTTGAAAACAACAGTTCATGGCAATGGCTCAATTATTTTAAATCCCAGATTGACGGTGTAGCAAAATTCATTATATATAGCAATGAGATGCAAGAACTTCCGAATAATTTACTAAAGATATCGGAGCTAACGAGCGCTCTCTGTGCCCCCGGCGTGGTGGCGGAGGCGCTGGAGCACCTGATGCGAGGCGAGGCCGCCGAGGCGGAGTTCGCCGCCTGCGTACGCCACGACCCCGTGCTGGCGCTGCGTCTGCGGCTGCTGCCCAGCAGTTTCGGTCCGGAGCGGCTGGACCTGTTGCGCGCGCTGCTGCTGGCGGCGCCGGTCGCGGCGGGGGCGGCGCAGGCGGCGTACGCAGCGCACTGGCGGCAGTCGATCGGCGTGGCGCATCTGGCGCAGGCGCTGGCGGTGCGCTCCAGCGGGGCGGACCGCGAAGCCGCCTGGAGCGCGGGCCTTGCCCACAATCTGGCGGATTATCTCGACGCCGTCCCCATTGCCCCGGCGCATGCCGCCGACTGGCTGGCGGGGCTCGATCCCGACGGCTGGCTGGCCGACGCGGTGCGCTATCACGCCGAGCCGCTGGCGCGCGGACGGGCGGCGCATCCCCTGGTGCGCCTCGTCCAGCTGGCCTTCCAGCTGACGACCCGCGCCGACGCAGTGGACAGCGTGGACGTGCGCGCCGCGCTCGCCGCCCTGCAGATGGGCGCGGGCGAAGCCGCCCAGCTGCTGGCCGACAGTCAGGCGCAGGCGCGCCAGCTGGCGCTGCGCTTCGGGCTGGCCGATGCGGCGGCGCAGACGAATGCCACGGGATTCGATCGTCTCGCCCGCCTCTACGCCGGGCAGGCGGCGCAGTCGGCGCTGCACGGCCATTTCCGGCATGCGGCGGGCGGCGGGCGGGTATTTGCCGCGTTGCAGGACGCCTTGCGTGCACTGTTCGGCATCGACCGCGCTTGCCTGTTTGCCCCTGCCGCCGACGGCACCCTGCGCCCGAGCGCGCTGATTCCGGCCGTCGCCGGACTGGGCGCCTTGGCGATCCCTCCCGACGACGGCCATTCGGCGCTGGCGCGCGCGCTGGCGCGCAATGCGCCCCAGCAGTTCGAGCGCGGCGAGGCGGGCGCTGCCCTGGTCGACGAACAGATCGCCCGCCTGCTCGGCGCATCGCTTTTTCTCTGCCAGCCGCTGTTGCTCGACGATGGGCGCATGGCGGTGCTGGTCGCGGGCGATGCGCTGCCCGGCCTGAGCGCCGCGCCGCTGTGGCGGTTCGCCCTGGCTGAATGCGCCGAGGCCTTGCAGCCAGCCGTGCCGGCGCCGCCCGCGAGCGCCGCGCCGGCGCACGCCGCGCAGAGCGACGACATTCCGCGCGACCGGGTGCGGCGCGCCATTCACGAAGTGGCCAACCCGCTCACCATCATGCGCAATTACGTCAATCTGCTGTCCGGCCGCCTGGGCGCGGATTCGGCGGTGCAGCGCGACCTCGGCATCATCGGCGACGAAATCGAGCGGGTGGCGCGCATCGTGCGCGGCATCACCGCGGCCGACGAGGCCGCGGTGCCTGCGGCGGCGCTCGAACTGGTGTCGGTCAACAGCGTGGTGTCCGAGCTGGTGCGGATGGCGCTCGGCACCCTGTTCACCCCCAACAAGGTCAGCGTGCAGATCGACCTCAATCCCGACGTGCCGCCGCTGCCGCTGCAAAAAGACCTGTTGAAGCAGGTGCTGTTCAATCTCGCCAAGAATGCGGTCGAGGCGATGCACGCGGGCGGCCATCTCAAGTTCACCACGCGGCTGGTCGATGCGGACGGCCAGCGCCAGATCGAAATCGAGGTGGCCGATACCGGCCCCGGCCTGCCTGCCGCCGTGGCGACGCACTTGTTCGAACCGGTGGTCAGCGAGAAGGGCGGCGACCACGCCGGGCTGGGCCTGGCCATCAGCCGCGGCCTGGTCGAACGCATGAACGGCCACCTCGGCTGCAGCAGCACGCCGCAAGGCACCCATTTCCGGATTCATCTGCCTACCCTGCAAAACGGCCAGGCACCGCTCACAACAACACGCTACGGGTCGATGTAACCCAAGTCCGAGGAGAACTCCGTGTCAGACGATCTTATCGATGCATCCCCGCAACGCAGCTCGGTCAGCAGCTTTCCGGTGCGCCCGCGCATCCTGGTGGCGGACGACGAACCCTTGATCCTGGAAGGCCTCACCCGCCTGCTGGCCACCCGCGATTACGAGGCGGTGGCCGCCAGCGGCGGCTGCGAAGCTCTGATCGCCATCGGCAAGCAGCAGTTCGACGTGATCCTGCTCGACCTCGGCATGCCGGATCTCAACGGCAACGAGGTGCTGCGCTTCGTCGCCGACCGCGGCGTCGATACGCCGGTGATCGTGGTGTCCGGCGACAGCACCATCGACGCGGCGATCCGCGCGCTGCGCGGCGGCGCCGCCGATTTCGTGCGCAAGCCCTACGAGCCGGAAGAACTGCTGCGCCGCATCGACAATACGCTGACGCGGCGGCGTCTGGAAAAGGAGAACAACCACATCCTGCAGCGCCTGCAGCAGTCGGAAAAGTGGCACCGCTTCCTGGTCAACAGCTCGCCCGATTTCATCTACACGCTGGACTGCGACGGCCGTTTCACCTTCGTCAACGACCGCGTCGAAAGCCTGCTCGGCTACCGCCGCGAGGACCTGGTCGGCCAGCACTACAGCCTGGTGATCCACGAGGACGACATCGCCCGCGCCGAGCACGTGTTCAACGAGCGCCGCGCCGGCGACCGCAGCGCGCGCAACATCGAGATCCGCCTCAAGTGCAATCCCGGCGTCCGCCGCCCGCGCCTGATGAACGGCCGCTGCAAGGCGGTTGAGCTGACCGCCACCGGCATGTACGACGAGGAGGCCGGCCCGTTCGAGCGGCGCTTCATCGGCAGCTACGGCGTCGCCAAGGACGTCACCGAGCGCAAGCAGGCCGAGGAGACGGTGCACTACCAGGCCTACCACGACCTGCTCACCGGGCTGCCCAACCGCGCGCTGTTCCGCGACCACCTCGGCCTCATGCTGGCGCAGGCCAGGCGCAACCAGCAGCCGCTGGCGGTGCTGAGCCTCGACCTCGACCACTTCAAGGTGATCAACGATTCGCTCGGCCATGCCATCGGCGACGAACTGCTGCTCGCCGTCGGCGCGCGGCTGCGCCAGTGCCTGCGCGAAGGCGATACCCTGGCGCGCCTCGGCGGCGACGAGTTTTCCGTGCTGCTGCCGACGCTGGTGTCGCGCAGCGACGTCGAACACATCTGCCGCAAGATCATCCAGGTGCTGTCCAAGCCGGTGTACGTCAAGGGCCACGAAATCTACATCTCGGTCAGCATCGGCGCCTGCGTCGCGCCGGAAGACGGCGACATGATCGACAATCTCATCCGCCAGGCCGAGATCGCCATGTACCAGGCCAAGTCGCAGGGACGCAGCCGCCTGCTGTTCTGGGAATCCGGCATGCAGGCGCCCTATTCCGAACGCATGCA
>MKUE01000100.1 GCA_001897675.1 Thiobacillus sp. 65-1059
AAACCAGGTGACCTATCCGCTCGCCACCACCATGCTCTCGGTGCCGGGCGCGAAGACGGTGCGCGGGTTTTCCTTTTTCGGCGACAGCTTCGTGTACGTCATTTTCGAAGACGGCACCGATCTCTATTGGGCACGCTCGCGGGTACTGGAATATCTTAGCCAGGTGCAGAGCCGGATGCCTGAAACCGCGGTGCCGGCGCTGGGACCGGACGCCACCGGGGTGGGCTGGATTTATCAGTACGCATTGGTCGACCGCAGCGGCAAGCACGATCTGGCGCAACTGCGCACCCTGCAGGACTGGTTTCTCAAGTACGAGCTGAAAACCCTGCCCAACGTGGCCGAAGTGGCGACCGTTGGCGGCATGGTCAAACAGTATCAGGTGGTGCTCGATCCGGTGAAGCTCGCCAGCTTCGGCATCACGCACGATGAAGTGATCAAGGCGATCCGTTCGGCCAACCAGGAAACCGGCGGCGCCGTGCTGGAGTTGGCCGAGACCGAATTCATGGTGCGCGCCAGCGGCTATCTCAAGAACATCGCCGATTTTCGCGACATTCCGCTGCGGCTGGCCGGCACCACGCCGGTCAGCCTGGGCGACGTGGCGCACATCCAGCTTGGCCCCGAAATGCGGCGCGGCATTTCCGAACTCAACGGCGAAGGCGAAGCCGTCGGCGGCATCGTGGTGCTGCGCTCGGGCAAGAACGCACGCGAGACCATCGCGGCCGTGAAAACCAGGCTCGACACGCTCAAGGCCAGCCTGCCGCCCGGCGTCGAAATCGTGCCGACTTACGACCGCAGCAAGCTGATCGATCGCGCGATCGATAACCTGACCCACAAGCTGATCGAAGAATTCATCGTGGTGGCGCTGGTGTGCGTGGTGTTCCTATGGCATCTGCGTTCATCGCTGGTGGCGATCGTTTCGTTGCCGCTGGGCGTGCTGATCGCCTTCATCGTCATGCGTCAGCAAGGTGTCAACGCCAACATCATGTCGCTCGGCGGTATTGCCATCGCCATCGGCGCCATGGTCGATGCGGCGGTGGTGATGATCGAAAACGCCCACAAGAAAATCGAGCTCTGGAACCACGCGCATC
>MKUE01000101.1 GCA_001897675.1 Thiobacillus sp. 65-1059
TTCGGATTCGGCGGGATTTTCATGATCCTGTGGTGGGTGCTCATCATCGTCGGCGTTGTCGCGCTGGTGAGATGGGTGGCCACGTCGTCCGGCGGGGACGCGCGCAGTGGCGGCGACAGCAAGGCGCTGGACATTCTCAAGCAACGGTATGCGCGCGGCGAAATCGACGAACAGGAGTTTCAGAAGAGAAAGCGCGATCTGACCGAGTAGACGGGCAACCCGGGGCGTGCGCGCCGCGTGGGCTGCGCATCCTGTTTGCAGAAAGGAGAAGAAATGAATCGGAAGCGTGGATTCTGGATCGCTTTGTGGGTGGTTCTCGTCGTCGTTACGGGATGGCTCGCATTCGGCTATGGCGGCATGGGCTACGGGCCGTGGCATGGGGGACGGATGGGTGCCTGGGACGACGGCTATCGTGCCGACGGCGGTCCGCGCCGGTACGGCATGGGGCCCGGAATGATGGGGGGCGCGGTGCCCGGCCAGGGATTGGGCATGGGCATGTACCACGGGATGATGGGCCAGTACGGCGCGGGGATGCCGGGGATGGGCGCAGGGATGGGCTTCGGCATGACGCCCCCTGATCTGACGTCCGAACAGGCGCAGAAGATCGACCAGCTGCAACAAGAGGCCTTGGCGCGCAACCGCGGCCTGTCACAGCAGCTTTGGGCTGCACACGACACACTCAACCGTTTGCATATGAACGAAAAGCGGGACTGGGACGCGATTCGCGCCGCCTCACAGAAACCGTTCGATCTTCAGCGCCAGCAACTCGACTCAGCGATCGACCTGCAGCAAAAAATCGACGGTGTGCTGACGGATAGCCAGCGACGGGACATGGCGCGTTCCTGGCGGGGCCATGGAGGATAGGCGCGCAATAAATCCCCCTCCAGCAGCTAGCCGCAGACAAGCGTCGATCGGATTCGACGACAGATGACGGAGAGGCAGATGGACGAACACGCCGGTCACACACCCGCAATGGAGAGCCCGCCTCCTGGAGACGGCAAACACGCTGCCCACACGCAAGCGCAAGGAGGAGAGGCACGGAAGCACGGCGGCCATGACCACGCCCGCATGGTGGC
>MKUE01000102.1 GCA_001897675.1 Thiobacillus sp. 65-1059
GCGCTTCGAACTTGCGGATGTCGTCGCGGATATGCGAGAGAATCTGGCTCACGCGATCCTGAAACTGCAGCGAGACCAGCACGTCGGAAATCTCGTCCCGAATGCCCATGCTGGCCTCGTTCAGGATGCTTGAAGACTCCGTCAAGCGGCTCGCCACGCCGTGAAAACGCTCGATCACCTGCCCGATGACCGCTTCGGAATGCGTCACCGACTCGGTATCCCGCGTCACCGACTGCTCGGACGCGGCCACGGCGGAGGCGATCGCGGCGTTGACCTGTTCCGCTCCCTGGCTGATTCGCTTGCCCGTTTCGGCGGACAGCGTGGAAAGCTTGCGCACCTCGTCGGCGACCACCGCGAAACCCCGCCCTGCCTCGCCGGCGCGCGCCGCTTCGATGGCGGCGTTGAGCGCGAGCAGGTTGGTCTGCATGGCAATACTGCCGACCTCGGCCGCCATCTGCTTCAGTTCGCCCGTAAACAACGCCAGCTGATCCACCTCCCGCAGCAGGTTTTGCTTGGAAATGGTGGACTCGCGCAGCGAATCGATGATCGAGCCGAGATCCCGCTGGCTTGTCTCGAGCAGATCCACCAGGCCATCCTGCCCCTGTTTCGCGCCGTTGCCGCCTGCCGTCGATTGCGAGGCGGACACCGCCGTCTCCAGTTTTTCCACCAGGCCGGAAAAGCGCACGGCGAGCGCGGTAACCGCCTCCTCTGTCTGTGCGCGCCCCGTCTCCACCTGCAGCGACCAGATCGGCATTACGCTGGCGCATACCGTGTCGAGATTGGGGCTGCAATTGCCCGCCGCACCCCGCATGGACGTCTCGCGCGTCCGCTCGAGCATGGCGGCGCGCCTGGATTCCCTGAATCGATGTGCGACCCATCCGCACGCCGCGCCGCAGGCGAAAATCAAGATTCCGAGCAGCGCGAGCTCCACGCTGCCAATGCCGATCGCAGCATCTGTCGTCAGGACTTCACTGGCATTGAATTCCATACCACCTTCCACTTGTCGATATTATTCATGTCATGGCGCCGCACGCAGATGCGCCTGGCTGTGACGCCGCACCACATTCAGCAGCAGGTCGAGCTGGGCGGACAGATCGAAAAAGTGATCCGCCCCTGCCTGCAGCCAGCGTTTTCTGTATGGCTCCGACGAATAGGAGCTCATCACGATCAGGCATGCCGAAGGGCATGCGTGCCTCGCCCGGGCAAGGGCCTCGCAGCCGCCTTCGTCCGGCAGCCTGGCATCCATGACCACAATTTCCGGCTGCATGAGGCGCATGATCCGATTGGTATCCTCAGCCGCAGTGCTTTCCACGATCTCGGCGCAACCAAGGCTGGCCAGCATGGCCGCCAGGCGTTCCCGCAGCAGAATCGATGGCTCGACCAGCAGTAATTTCATTCCCCTCAATCCCACATTAGGCCGGGCAATCCGGGCAAGCGGATACAAGCCTGACTTCCATTCCGAGATTCATTATCGAAAGCGATCACCGGGAAATGAAGTCGGCATAATCTGCTTTTGCGTCAGCTATTGCTCACAGCGGGGTAGGAATAATCCTAGGGGGCGGCCGGGCAAGACTTGAACCCGGCAGCGTTTTTTCGCGCCGTCCTGGGGGGACGGTTCGTTTAGCCGCCTCGCCCAGTCCGGACAAGGCCGGTGCGCAGGGGTGCGGCCGGCGACGCGGCGACGTTGGATGCGTCGCGCAGGGAAAAACTCAGCCGTCGATCAATCGATGGCGGATGGCATAGCGGACCAGGTCGGTCGATGTCTGGAGATTCAGTTTCCGCATGAGACGGAATTTGTGCGTGCTGACCGTCTTGATGCTCAGGAACAAGTCGCCCGCGATCTCGCTTATCGTCCTGCCGGAAGCGAGCATGAGGAACACCTGGAGTTCCCGTTCCGACAATGCTTCATGCGGGGTGCTGCTTTCCGCTGCATGGTCGAACACGAGTTTTTCGACCAGTGCGGCATCGATGAATTTCCCTCCGCCGGAAACCTTGCGAATGGCCCCGATGAGGATTTCCGGCTCGCTGTCCTTGGTCAGATAACCGCTGGCGCCCGCCTTGAGCGCGCGACTGGCGATCGGCCCCTCGACATGCATGCTCAATATCAGAATCGGCAGATCCGGATATTCCGCGTGCATCCATTCGATCAGCTCAACGCCCGCCAGGCCCGGCATGTTCATGTCGAGCAGGACAAGATCGCAGGCGGTTCGCGCGAGCACGGCCTGAAGCTCCTTGCCTCCGCCGGCCTCGCCGACGACGCTGATGTCGGGCGCCAGCGCAAGTATCTGTTTGAGCCCGTGACGCACAATCGCATGGTCGTCGACAATGATGAGCCTGATCATCCTGAAAGCCTCGGTTGGACGGGGTGGGTCACGCCTGGGGTAAACGCCGCGCTCATGTCACCGGGACGCACACGCGAATACGCGTACCCCGTTCCGGTTCGCTGTCCAGCTCAAAATCGCCTTCCATCATCGCCACCCGCTCGCGGATGCCGACCAGGCCGAACGACTTACGGCTTGCCGCGGCATGCGGATCGAACCCCTTGCCATTGTCGCTCACTTCGAAGCAGAGCTGTCCATCGGTCCGGGTCACGACGATTTCGACCTGGGTCGCTTCGGCATGGCGTGCGATATTGGTCAGCGACTCCTGAACGATGCGGAATACCGCGGTCGCGGTGAACTCGTCCAGGGTGATGTCGCCATCGCCCAGCACAAGTTCGCAGGGGATGCCCGCATACTCGATGAATTCCTCGACCAGCCATTCCAGCGCGGCGACGATGCCGAGATCCAGCGCCCCCGGCCTCAGGCTCGACGTGACATGCCGTGCGGTCTTGATGGTGCGGTCCACCAGCTGCTTCATGGACTGCAGGCGTGCCATGAGTTGCGGATTGGCTTCGCCGAAGCCGAGACGCGCCAGCGAAACATCCATCCGCAGCGCGGTGAGCGTCTGCCCCAGTTCGTCGTGAATTTCGCGTGCAATGCGCTTGCGCTCTTCCTCGCGCACGCTTTCGAGATGCGCGGAAAGCTCGCGCAGCATGTTTTTCGAATCGACGAGCTTTTCCTCGCTGGTCTTGCTTTCGGTAATGTTGATCGCAACGCCATCCCACATGCATACATTTTCGCCGTGGCGGCGCGGGGTGGCGCGCAGGTTGATCCATCGCGTCTCGCCGTCCGCCGTGACGATGCGCCCTTCCCAGTTCCAGAACGACAGTTCCTCCTGCGACTGCGCCAGGCTGTCATGGAAGGAACGCTCGTCGTCCGGGACGATGAAGCCGGTGAACGCGCGCCCGTTGCGCAGGATCGCTGCCGCATCCAGGCCCAGCAGCCATTTTGCTCCATTGCTGATGTAGGTGAATTGCAGTTCTTCGTCGCCGGCATGCCGGCAGCACTGGAACACCATGCCCGGCACGTTGGAGGTGATGCCGTGAAGGCGTTCCTCGCTTTCGCGCAATACCGCTTCGGCGCCCTTGAGGGTGGAGATGTCGCGCGCGATGGTCAGTACCGATGCAACCTTTCCCGATGCATCGCATTCCGGCACGGCCCGGGTGTGGTAGTACTTGACCACGCCGTGCTTGGTCGTGAATTTGAATTCGAACACCTCCGGCTCGCCGGTGAAAAAAACCCGGCGCAAGGCATTGGTCCATATTTCCACCTCTTTGTCCGGCACCCCAAGTTCGGCATAGGTCTTGCCCAGCAGGGCTTGCCGCGACATGCCGGTGGATTTCTCGATCTCGGGATTGACGTAAACGCGGCGCAATTCGCTGTCGAAACGGGAAACGATGTCCGGCAGGTTCTCGGCCAGGGAGTGAAACTCGCGTTCCAGACGCCGAATCTCCGCATCCGTCCGCACCTGCTCGGTGATGTCCTTGCAGACCATCACGGCCCCGGCGACGGCGCCCTCTTCGTCGTGCAGCGGCAGGGCCGAATTGCTGATGACTTTACGGCTGCCGTCGAAACACTCGATGTCGATGACTTCGTCAAGAGAGGTCTCGCCACGCTCGATGGCACGGGCAAGCGCCCAGTCGTGCGCCTCGATGCGCTTGCCGGTGTCATGCCGCCAGCCCTTGAACTCACCCGGCCGCTTGATGGCGATCTCGCGTTCGCCTGCCCAGATACGGCTGCCAGCAGCATTGTTCAGGATGAAATGCCCGGATGCATCCGTCAGCCACACGCCGACCGGCAGCGCTTCCAGCACGCCGCGCAACTGCCGTCCGGTGTCGACGGCGCGCCGCACCACAAAGCGGACCCGCAGATGGATCAGCAACGCAGCGATCGTGCCGATGCCCGCCATGATCGCAATCGCCCGCCACACAGCGGTGCGGATCGGCTGGTACATCTTGTCGACGTCCACTTTGCGCACCATGCCGAGACCGAGTTTGGCCACCGGCGCGTAGGCGGCCACCACCATGACGCCCCGGTAATCCGGCGCAGCGACGACGCCACGCTGCGCATTGAGGGCGTACCACATCGGGACAGGCTCATCCTTGTAGCGCATCGGCGCCAGCAACGGGCGCGGCATGAATGCTGAAGGAAGGCAGACCATGTGCTCGCTGCCGGCGCGTCCGCACAGGCGCGTTTCCACCCCGCCCTGCGTATCCGACAGCGCCTCCGTAAACAGGCGTTCAAGCTCGGGCAACGGCTCCTGAACCACGATGCTTCCCTGCCCCGGCGCCGCCGGCAAACGGATTTCAAGCATCCAGCCGCGATTCCAGGTCAGCCAGGCAGGGCTTGCGTTGTCAAGGCGCAGGCGAAACCGCGGATCGGCCGGCGGCAGGCCTGCATGCAGCCTGGCGGCGCCGTCGCTGCCTTCCAGCCATGCCGAGCCGCCCGAACCGGCCATCTCCCGCAGCGCGGCTGGCAGGTCCGCGCGCGACGCAAGCCCGCCCGTCCGGGCATGCAGGCTGTGCAATGCCGATGACAGCACCAGCGGAAAAATGGCTGCCTGCGTCCGTACCGAGCTGGACAATTCCTCCTCCACCGTCGCCTGCATCTGCTTGCCGAGCACGGCAACGGAAGCCGCGCTGCCGAGCAACAGCGCGGCGGTGAATCCAATCAGGCCGATTGCCAGGGCTTGCCGTTCCTCGCGCGCGGCGTAAAAACGGCGAAACCAGGGGGTTTCGGCCATGGCCGCAAGATAACCGGAGACCCATATGCACAAAGCCACCATGGTGGGCAGGCTCATGACGGCATGGCGATCGAGGGTGGCCACGAACAGCAGGCCATCGAGGCTGCGATTGAGCGCGCCGCC
>MKUE01000103.1 GCA_001897675.1 Thiobacillus sp. 65-1059
GTCATATCGTTGCGCTGGGTGTTTTCGGCCATGTGGGCAAGCAGAACGGATGCTTCACCGCGCCAGGCTTTGATGATGACGCGGGTTTCGCGGAGCTTTGGATCCCCTGTTTCCTCCCACAACTCCCGGATGGCCTGCAGGCGGGTGTTTCCACCCGCGTACAGGATGTAATGGGTTTCTCCCGGCCGCTTGGTGACAGTCAAGGGTTGAAGGATTCCATTGACCCGGATGCTCTCCTTCAACTCAGCGTAGGCTTCGTTGTTCGCCTTGCGGGGATTTCGCTCATAGAAGTGAACGGCGGTTACGGGAAGACTCGCCCACGAGTCGTCCACTTCAGTGTCGTGCTTGAGGTCGCTACCGCTGTTTGGCGCCGGCACGTTCAGGCTGTTGGACACTTCCAGCTTCAGGCGCTCCCGTACCGTCCGCTTTTCAGAATCGGACTTTGGGGTAAACCCATGCTTGGCAGCCAAGTCCACCATCTTGATCGAACTTGGAATGTTCATGAGTGGTGGCTTTTTCTTTCCGCCCGCCATCATGCTTCAGCTCCGTCACGGCTTTGGTCTTGTGCTGTCTCCGATCCGGCGTAATGCCCTGCAAGGCTCGGCACCAACTCCCAGAGGAGAGCGTGCATGGTTTCATAGGCAGATGGCATCGTGCCTTTGCGCGACGGTTCATGCCGGTGCGCAGGGATGCACAGGGTGGCCGATTCCTTGTAGGACTTGGCGTCTGGGACTACCGTGTCAAGGACCGTGACCCGTCCGCCCAGCTTAATGAAGTCCTGTCTGATCGACTCCGCGATGATTCTCGCGTCAGCAGTCCGATCCTGCATCGAAATGACTGCTTTGACCGGCCCTACCCTGTATTTCGAGTTTGGTGATGGCTCAAGCCGCGCCAGCAGTTCCATCGTTCCCGTTTTGAACTCACGTGCCGACAAGATTTCCGGCTTGATTGGGGAAATAATCTGCGTGGCAGCGAGTGCGGCAGTGTCCTGCAGTGGGCCCACGGTCCCCTGCGTGTCGATTAAGACACAGTCGTAATAGTCTTCGGATAC
>MKUE01000104.1 GCA_001897675.1 Thiobacillus sp. 65-1059
TCGCTGAGCAGGATATGGTGGCATTTTCCGGGCGTGCGCGCGGCGGCGATCAGATCGCCGCTGAAATGCCATGCGGGGGTCACGCGGTAGCGCAAGGCGGGGTCATCGAGTCCTTCGCGGTTGACCATGTACTCCATCAGCCGCGCCCCGAGGCGCCGCTCGTCTTCCGCCTGCCGGTAGTAGGCGGCAAGCTCCGCCGAGTGCCGGGAAAGCGCCTGCTGCAGCTCGGCGATCCGCTGGAACACCTGGATCTTGGCCTGAAACACCGGAAACGACAGCGGCTTGGTCAAATAGTCGTCCGCCCCCGCCCGCAAGCCTTCAAGAACCTCGTCCTCACGCGTAAGCGCGGTCACCATCAAGATCGGCAGCCAGCGCGAGCCCGCCGCCTGCCGGATGCGCCGCGTCGCTTCCAGGCCGCCGATCCCGGGCATCATCACATCCATCAGGATCATGTCCGGCGACTCGGCGAGAAACTTCTCCAGCGCCTCCTCTCCCGAACGCGCCTCGATCAGGCGGTGCCCCATTCTTTTGACCACCTGTCCGGCGATTGCAACATTGTTGGCGATGTCGTCCACCACCATGACCGTCATACCCATGCGACCATCCATTTACCTGATGGTGAACAGGCGGCGGAAATTCGATAGCTCGAAAACCTGCGCCACCGCGCCCTTGCAATTCAGCAGCGTGATGGATTTCGACGCGCCTTTTGCGCGCTCCTTGAGCAACAGCAGCATGCCCATGGCGGAACTGTCGATATATTTCACCTGGTCGAAGTCCAGTTCCAGTTCGCTGATGCTCGCCTGCCTCAGCAGGGAATCGGTCGTCTCGTTAAACGAGGCGTGGCTGTTGAAATCGAAACGGCCATTCAGCACGAGGCGCGCCCTGCCGCCTTCCATCCGGGTATCTATGTCCATGAACTCCACTCCTTTCAAAAATCAACAAATCGGTAATCGGGCCTGCGCGATGCACGGTATCCATCAAGCCGTTTCCGGCAGGCGGCACGATACAGGAAGCTCGACCGTGAAGCGGCTTCCTTCTCCCGGGATGCTCTCCACACTGATATTGCCCCCCATCAAATCCACCAGATGCCGGCACAGCGCCAGGCCCACGCCGATGCCCGGAATACTGGAGTTTTCCGCACCCAGCCGGCTGAAATACTGGAACAGCTCATCCCGTTTCTCCGCAGGAATGCCGATGCCGGTATCGCTGACCGCAATGCGCATGACGCCGTTGTCCGGCAAGTGGCAGGACACCGTCACGCTGCCGCCTTCGCGGTTGTATTTCACCGCATTGCTCAGCAAATTGAGCACGACCTGCTTGAAGCGCCGCGTATCGACGCGCACCCGCCGCAGGGCGCATTCGCCGCCCGGATTGACGATCTCCACGCCTTTCTCGGCAGCCTGCGCGGCGATCGCCTCCTGGCACTCGCGCAGCAGGTCGAGCACATTGACGTCCTCAGGCTTCAATTCCAGCCGGCCGGCCTCGATGCGGGACAGGTCCAGCACATCGTCGATCAGTTCGCGCAACAGCCAGCCCGCCCCCAGAATGCGCTCGACGCAGTCGCGTTGTTCCTCGTTCAGCGGCGCGCCGGGATCGGACTCCAGCAACTGGGCGAAACCGACGATGGCGTTGAGCGGCGTCCGCAGTTCATGGCTGACATGGGAAAGGAATCTCGATTTGGCCTGGCTGGCCTGTTCGGCCGCCTCCTTGGCGCGCACCAGCGCCGCCTCCATGAGCACCTGCTCGGTCACGTCGCTGATCGCCACGACGTAGTGGGTGACCTCGTCCACCTCGTTGCGCACCGGCGAGACAAAAATATCGCACCACAGATTGCGGCCCCGGCGCGATATGCCCTCCACCACCGCATGCATCTCGTCGCCCGCGATCACGGCGTCGAGGAAAAGCTGCCAGGCCCCGGCGCTCCCCGCGGGCGCCACCAGTATGGGCCAGCGCTGCCCAGGGATATCCGCCAGGGGAAGTTCGACGATGTCCGAATATACCGCGTTGGCGTACTCGATCGCGAAATCGCCGCGCCGGACGATCACGATGCCGCTTCCGCTCGCGGCGATCGCCTGGCCGCGCAGGCGCAACGCATCCTCCATCTGCTTGCGGGCCGTCACGTCGCGGACGGAAACCTGAATGCTCACGATGTTGCCGATTTCGTCCCGGGTCGGCGCGGCGGAAGCATCCACCCAGATGTATGCGCCATTCCGGTGCCGCATCCGGACATACCCGCACGCTCCCGTTTCGCCGAACAGCGCAGGCTGATGCAGCTCTTTTCGCACCCGTTCGGCATCGTCCGGATGCACCAGTTCGTAGCCGTCATGCCCGATCAGATCGGCCGGCGCATAGCCCAGCACGCGCTCGCAGGACGGGCTGATATAGGAATAGCGGCCATCCGGATCGTGCAGCGAAATCACGTCGGTGGCGTTCTCCGCCAGCAGCCGGAAGCGCGCCTCGCTCTTCAGAAGCTCCGCGTCGACCGCCAGCGCGTGCGTGATATCGGTGCGAATCGAGAAATAGCGTTCCAGCCGGCCGTTTTCGTCGAAAAAAGGCACGATGGTCGAGGCCACCCAGTAATGGCTCCCGTCCTTGCGCCGATTGCGGATGTTGCCGTGCCAGACCTCGCCCCGGGAAAGGGTTTCCCACAACGCGGTGAAGAACTCGGGCGGATGGAAGCCGGAGTTGACCAGACGGTGATTCTGGCCGATGACCTCTTCCCGGTTGTACTGGCTGATCTCGCAGAACTTGTCGTTGGCGTAAACGATATTTCCTGTCATATCCGCGGCGCTGACGATGGCGTGCGCGTTGAACGCATGCAGGTGCTGCGCCAGTACGCGGTCGCGCTCCGCCAGCTTCGCCGCCATCTCGTCTAGCGCATGCGCGAGCTCGCCCAATTCGCTGTCCGCGGCCACCCCGCTGCGCTGCGCCAGGTCGCCCGCTGCATGCGCATTCGCCTGGCGGATCAGGCGGCGCACCGGCGCGATCACCAGGCGCTCGGTTCCCGCCCAGGCCAACAGCAGCATTCCGCCGAACACGCCCAGAACAATCAGCACCGCCACCCCCCCGGTGCGGCGCACCTGCGCCAACGCGGTATCGGCGGGGATGCCGACGGCGACAAACGCATTTTCCCTGGCCGAGCTGCTTTCCATCCTGGCGAAGGAAAACAGGCGCGCAATGCCGTCCCTGCCGTAGCCCTCGACGACGCCCGTCTCCGGGTCCGGCACGCCGACCAGCCGCATCGCCGCACCGACAGGCTGGCCCCGCCAGATTTCCGGCTCCGAATCGCTGTGAAGAATGATGCCGTTGTTGTCGTAAAAAACCATCTCGGCGTCCTCGGGCAATACGCCGCCGAGCTTGTGCCGATCGAACCAGGAAAGGTCCACCGACACGAACAGATAGGCCAGATGCTCGCCGCGCCGGTCCAGAATGGGCTTGGCGACGATCACCACGGGTGCTTTCACCATGACGCCGAGATGGTAGTCGCCCACCACGATCTCGCCATGGCCCTGGCGTATCCGGTGGAACCACAGGCGGTCGCTGAAGCTGCTCTGATGCGTCTCGGCAGACCCGCTGCAGATGGCCGTCCCCTTGGTATCGGTCATGCCGACATTGGCAAAAATCGGCCGCCGCGCGAGCGCCTCGCCGAAAACCGAACAGAATCCCGGCCGGCGCTCGATGATCGCAGGGTTGGCCGACAGGGCGAACAGCAGTTCGCGGGCCGCATTGATATGCTTGTCCTGCTCCAGCGAAATGTCCTGCACCAAGGTTTTCGTCTCGCGGTAGACATCGTCGACGGCGTGCCGGTACATCTGCATGCCGATGAGCCAGGCTATGGCCAGCATGGGCAGCATGGCGAGCAATATCAAGGCGATCAGGCGGGAACGCAGGCTTTTGAATACGCGTTTCACGCGCCCTCCCGCACATCGTTCAGCCCATTCCCGGCGGTCACGGCCCGCGCCGGCCCTTCGCGTTCGAGCGCGTGCATGTCCAGCCGCCGCACGCCGCGCAGCAGGCTCTCGACGGCCTCCGCGGGCAGCGGGCGGCTGAAGTAATACCCCTGCAGTTCGTCGCACTTCACATGGCGCAGAAAAGCGGCCTGTGCCGTCTCCTCCACCCCCTCGGCCACCACCGTCAGACCCAGGCTGTGCGCCAGGGTGACGATTGCGCGCACGATCGCGGCATCGTCGGGGTCCGCCGTGACGTCGCGCACGAAGGAACGATCGATCTTGAGCACATCGATCGGAAACAGCTTGAGATAGGACAACGAGGAATAGCCGGTACCGAAATCGTCCACCGACAGCGCAACGCCGAGCCTCTTGAGCGCGCGCAGCGTGCCGATGGCCGCCTCGCTGTCGTGCATCACGGTGCTCTCGGTGATTTCCAGTTCGAGGCAAGCCGGATCGAGCCCGCTTTCCGCGAGCACCTGCTCCACGCGCTCCACCAGACCCGGGTCGCGGAATTGCCGCGCGGAAAGGTTCACCGACATGCGCATCCCCGCAAATCCCCTGTCCTGCCATTGTCGCGTCTGCCGGCAAGCCTGCTGCAAAACCCAATCGCCAAGCGGCATGATGAGACCGGTATCCTCCGCCACGACGATGAATCGATCCGGGCCGATCAGGCCTTCGCGCGGGTGATTCCAGCGCACCAGCGCCTCGAAGCCCAGCATTTCTCCGCTAATCAGGCTGACGCGCGGCTGATAGTGAAGCACCAGCTCGCCGCGCTTGATGGCCAGGCGCAGGTCGTGTTCGGTCTCGACCCGGGCGCGCATGCGCGCATCCATTTCCGGGACATAGAAACGGAAGGAATTGCGCCCATCTTCCTTGGCGCGGTACATGGCGATGTCGGCATTGCGCAGCAGGGATTCGGCATCCTCGCCATCCGACGGGCAGACCGACAGGCCAAGGCTGCCCGTCACATACACTTCGCGGCCGTTCAGCGAAAACGGCCATGCCAGCGTATCCAGGATCTTTTCGGCCACGGTCGCCGCATCCTCGATGTGCGCGACATCCGGCAACAGCAGAATGAACTCGTCGCCGCTCTGGCGGCCCACGGTATCGCCCTGCCGCAACACCCCGCTGATCCGCATCGCGACCTGGCGCAGC
>MKUE01000105.1 GCA_001897675.1 Thiobacillus sp. 65-1059
CGGAGGTCGATTGCTTGACCCCGACGCCGATGACCTTCTTGTCGTTCTCGCGCAGCTTGGAGACCAGCGGCGAGAAGTCGGAATCGCCGCTGATGATGACGAAGGTGTTGACGTGCGACTTGGTGTAGCAGAGGTCGAGCGCATCGACCACCAGGCGGATGTCGGCCGAGTTCTTGCCCGACTGGCGAACATGCGGAATTTCGATCAGCTCGAAATTGGCCTCATGCATCGTGGCCTTGAAAGCCTTGTAACGATCCCAGTCGCAATAAGCCTTCTTGACGACGATGCTGCCCTTGAGCAGCAGGCGCTCGAGCACCGGCTTGATGTCGAATTTCTCGTATTTTGCGTCGCGCACCCCGAGCGCGACGTTTTCGAAGTCGCAGAACAGCGCCATGCTGACGTTTTCTTGGGATGAAGCCATGTTTTCTCCAGTGGGGGGGCGAACGCGATCGCTGCGCGGAGCGCCATGATAACCACTCCCCGGGCACCGGGGCGGTTTCAGCCGCCGCTGCCAACCCGCGCCCGCAGGGCGTCCATTTCCTCCAGCAGGTCGGCCACCAGGGCCGCCAGCTCCGGTGCGGCGTCGAAATCGCGTTCCAGCTGCCGCATCCGCCGCGCGCGGCTGAGCGTCGTTGCGGAAAAATGCCAGGTGCCGGCAACGCGCTCGGCATGGGGAAACAGCCCCTCCTCGAGATGGCGCAGCAGCCACGCCGGCTCCACCATGCAGGCGGCGGCCACCTGTTCCAGGGTCAGCCAGGATTCCTCCAGCAGGCTGCCGATCAGAATGTCGTCGTCACGCATGGTTTACGCTCTCCCGGCTTGACGCGGATCGAAGGCGAGTTCGCGCGCCATGGTTTCATACAGTTGCCGCGCCCGTGGCGTGTCGGCTGCCGGCAGCACCACCTGCAGATCGAGCAGCAGATCGCCGGGCGGCTCGCCCGGGATGCCCTTGCCGCGCACGCGCAACTGGCGCCCGCTTTGCGCCCCCTCGGGGATGCGCACCCTGACGCTGCCATGCGGCAGGTCCACCGCGACGACTCCGCCCAGCGCCGCTTCCCATGGCGCCACCGGCAGGGCCCGGTGCAGGTCGCGCCCGTCCGGACGGAAGCGCGGGTGCGGCTTGAAATGCACTTCCAGCAGCAGGTCGCCGGCGGGTGCTCCGCCGGTTCCGGGCGCGCCCTGGCCGGCCAGGCGGATGACCTGGCCCTGGTGCACGCCTGCGGGAATCTTCACGTTGAGGGTGCGGCTGGCGAGCACGACCCGGCCGTGGGCGTCCAGCTGCGGCACGCGCAGCGAGATCTGCCGGGTGGCGCCGCTGAAGGCGTCCTCCAGGTCGAGCAGCAGCTTGGCGTGGTGGTCCTCGCCCTGCGCCCGGCCGCCGCCGCGGGCATGGCGGGCACCCGCCGGCGCGCCGCCGCGGCCGAACAGTTCGGCGAAGAATTCGCTGAAATCGGCGGCTTCGCGGGGCGAAAAGCCGCGGCCGGAAAACTCGAAGCCGGCGTCCCAGTCGGGAGGCGGGCGGAAATCCTGGCCGGGCTGGTAGCCCCGCCCGAGCTGGTCGTAGGCGGCGCGTTTTTCCACGTCCGAGAGCACGGCATAGGCTTCGTTGACCTCCTGCATGCGCAACTCGGCATCCGGCTCCCTGGAGATGTCCGGATGGTATTTGCGTGCCAGCTTGCGGAAGGCCTTCTTGATCTCGTCCGCAGTGGCGTCGCGCGCCACCCCCAGGGTCTGGTAGTAGTCCTTGAATTGCATGCGGCTTCCCCGAATCGTGGCCCGGCCTGCCTTGTGTTTAAATGATCCCGCTGCCGGAACTAACAGAATAGTGAAGCCACCAAGCAAACAACAAGGAACTCCCCACATTGCCATGGCCCTCCCGGCACTTCGATGCGCGCCTGCCGTCCCTGACCTCCTGCCCCTGAACGCGCCGCCGGCCGCCCGCCGCCTGGTTGCCTTGATCGCGCTCGGCCTGGCCGGCTGCGCCGCGGTGGGGCCGGATTACCGGGCGCCGGCGCCGGCGGTGCCCGCGGGCTGGAGCCGGATCGATGCGCCGCTCGTCCATGCCGCGGCCCCCGGCGATCTGCGCCACTGGTGGCGGGGACTCAACGATCCGCTGCTGTCCGGGCTGGTGGAGCAGGCGCTGCTGGCCAGCCCCGATTTGCGCAGCGCGCAAGCCAGGCTGCGCGAGGCGCGCGCGCGTCGCGCGCTGGCCGCGGCGGGCCGCTTGCCGAGCGTGACCGGCTCCGGTTCTGCGCGCCGCAGCGACTCCAGTGCCGAAAGCGGCAGCGGTGCGGCGCGCAATCTGTTCAGCGCCGGCCTGGATGCGAGCTGGGAGCTGGACGTTTTCGGCGGGATCCGGCGCGGCATCGAGGCGGCCGAGGCCGATCTGCAATCGTCGCAGGCCGGCCTGCACGACACCCAGGTTTCGCTGGCGGCCGAGGTGGCCCTCAATTATGTCGAGGTGCGCGCCTTCCAGACCCGGCTTGGCATTGCCCGGGACAATCTGGCGAGCCAGTCGGAGACGCTGCAGCTCACCGACTGGCGCGCCCAGGCCGGGTTGGTCGGCAACCAGGACGTGGAGCAGGCGCGCAGCAATCAGGCGCTGACCCGGGCTCAGATTCCCAGCCTGGAAACCAGCCTGGCGGAGGCGGAACATCGCCTGGCCATTCTGCTGGGGATGGCGCCGGGCACGCTGCACGCGCGCCTCGCCGATGCCGCCGGCGTGCCTGCGATGCCGGCCCGGATTGCCGTCGGCATCCCCGCCGACACCCTGCGCCAGCGTCCCGACGTGCGGGTGGCCGAGCGCAGGCTGGCGGCGCAAACCGCCCGCGTCGGCGCGGCCGAAGCGGCGCGCTATCCGGGCTTCAGTCTCGCCGGCTCGATCGGCCTCGAAGCGCTGACCCTGGGCGCGCTCGGCAACGGCGGAGCCGGCACCGCGTCGCTGTTCGCCGGGGTGACCGCGCCGCTCTTCGACGCCGGGCGCCTGCGCACCCAGGTGGAGATCCAGGACGCGCTGCGCGAGCAGGCGCAGGTGGCCTACGAACAGACGGTGCTCAACGCGCTGGAAGAGGTGGAAAACGCGCTGGTCGCCCTCGCCCGCAACCGGGAACGCGAGCAGGCCCTGACGGAGTCCGCGGCGGCTGCGCGCAATGCGGCGCTGCTGGCGCGGCAACGCTACAGCGCCGGCCTGATCGATTTCCAGTCGGTGCTCGATACCGAACGCAGCGTGCTGTCGGTAGAGGACAGCCTGGCCAGCACCCGCGCCGACGGCGTGCTGGCGCTCATTCGTTTGTACAAGGCGCTGGGCGGCGGCTGGTCGCCGTCCGGCGCAATCCCTCCAGCCGGCAAGGATGCGCCATGAACCCCTCCGACACTCCGCAAGCCAACCCGGCCGAAGCCCTGAAAAACCTCCTCGCCGCCCGGCCTGCCGGGCGGTTCCCGCGCCGCCGGCTGTGGCTGGCCGGCGCGGCGCTGGTGCTGATCGCGGCGGCGGGCCTGCTGGCTTACGGGCCCGCCGAGCAGGCGGCCGGGCCCCGTTACAAAACCGAGCCGGCCAGCGTCGGCGTTCTGGTGGTCAAGGTTTCCGCCACCGGCAACCTGCAGCCCACCAATCAGGTGGACGTGGGCAGCGAACTGTCCGGCATCGTCGACAAGGTGCTGGTCGACGACAACGACCGGGTGAAGAAGGGACAGGTTCTGGCCCGCCTGGACCTGTCCAAGCTGAACGACGCGGTGGCGAAATCGCGCGCCAACCTGGACTCGGCGCTGGCGCAGGTGCTGCAGGCGCAGGCCACGGTGGCGGAAGCGCACGCCGCGCTGGCGCGCTTCCGGCAGGTGGCGCAGCTGTCCGGCGGCAAGGTGCCGTCCAGAAGCGAAATGGACAGCGCCGAGGCAAATCTGAAACGGGCCGAGGCCAATGAAGCCAGCGCCCGTGCGAGCGTCACCCAGGCCCGCGCCACGCTGCAGTCGGATCAGACCAACCTGGCCAAGGCCAGCATCCGTTCGCCCATCGACGGCGTGGTGCTGACCCGCAAGGTGGAGCCGGGCCAGACGGTGGCCGCCTCCTTCCAGGCCCCGGTGCTGTTCACCCTCGCCGAGGACCTCGCCAAGATGGAGCTGCAGGTGGACGTGGACGAAGCCGACGTCGGCCAGGTGAAAGTCGGCCAGAAAGCCAGCTTCAGCGTCGATGCCTGGCCTGGCCGCCGCTACGCCGCCGTCATCACCCGGGTGAGCTACGGTTCCCAGGTCAAGGACGGCGTGGTGTCCTACCTGGCCGTGCTCGAAGTGGGCAACGACGACCTCAGCCTGCGTCCCGGCATGACCGGCACCGCAGAGATCACCACCCTGACCCGGGAGCGTGCCCTGCTGGTGCCGAACGCGGCGCTGCGCTTCACTCCTGCGGCGGCCGCTGCAGTGCAGAAAAAATCCGGCAGCGCTCTGACGGGCATCCTGATGCCGCGTCCGCCCAGGCAGACGCCGAAGGCCCAGGCGGCCGATGGCGGCACGCCGCGGGTGTGGACGCTGCGCGACGGCCAGGCCGTGCCGCTGGAAGTGAAAACCGGCGCCAGCAACGGCCGGGTGACCGAGATCGTCGGCGGCGAACTGCGCGCCGGCATGGAGGTGATCACCGAGGCGGCGGACAGGCAGCCATGACGGATGCGCCCCTCATCCGGCTGTCCGCCATCACCAAGACCTATGGCCGCGGGCAGGCCGCCTTCCAGGCCCTGAAAGGCATCGATCTGCTCATCGGGCAAGGCGACTTCGTCGCCATCATGGGCCCCAGCGGTTCCGGCAAGTCCACGGCGATGAACATCCTCGGCTGCCTCGATACGCCGAGCAGCGGCAGCTATGAGTTCCAGGGGGTGCACGTGGAGCGGCTGACGCGCAACCAGCGCGCCCTGCTGCGGCGGAATTATCTGGGTTTCGTGTTCCAGGGCTTCAATCTGCTGGCGCGTACCACCGCGCTGGAAAATGTGGAACTGCCCCTGATCTACCGCGGCGAAGCCGCCGCCGCCCGCCATGCCGCGGCGCGCGCCGCGCTGGCGCAGGTGGGCCTGCAGGGCTGGGAGGACCACACCCCGGGGGAACTCTCCGGCGGGCAGCAGCAGCGGGTCGCCATCGCGCGCGCCATCGTGACCCGCCCGGCGGTGCTGCTGGCCGACGAACCCACCGGCAACCTCGATACCCATACCAGCCAGGAGATCCTCGACCTGATCGGTGCCTTGAACCGGGAGCGCGGCATCACCGTGCTGATGGTCACCCACGAGCCCGACATGGCGGCCCATGCGAAACGGGTGGTCCGCTTCGTCGACGGCCGGGTGGAAAGCGATCGGCGCAACGGGGAGGCAGCCTGATGCTGTGGAACACGCTGCTGCTCGCCCTGCGCGCCATCCGGCGCAACTTGATGCGCTCCTTCCTGACCATCCTCGGCATCGTCATCGGCGTGGCAGCCGTCATCACCATGGTCACGCTGGGCAACGGCGCCACCCA
Source organism: Thiobacillus sp. 65-1059 (assembly GCA_001897675.1). Lineage (GTDB taxonomy): Bacteria > Pseudomonadota > Gammaproteobacteria > Burkholderiales > Thiobacillaceae > Thiobacillus. Next base: position 5,491 of record MKUE01000105.1, read on the forward strand.
GTCGGTGTCCGACCAGATCTCCAGCATGGGCAGCAACCTGCTCATGCTGCGTCCAGGCCAGCGTTTCGGCCCCGGCGCCGAGGGCGCGCCCAACTTCAAGCTCGCCGATGCCGAGGCCATCCGCAACCAGATCGGTTCCGCGCAGGCGGTCGCCCCGGTGGTCAGCAAGACGGTGACCGCCGTGTACCAGGCGCGCAACTGGTCCACCGTGGTCACCGGCAGCAGCAACGACTATTTCCGGGCCGGCAACTGGGAGCTGTCCGCCGGCCGCAGCTTCAGCGAGGCCGAGGAGCGCTCGGGCAAGGCGGTGTGCGTCATCGGCGAAACGGTACGCGACAAGCTGTTCGGCCGGCAGAATCCGGTGGGCAGCGAGATCCGCATCAAGCAGTTCGCCTGCGAGGTGATCGGCCTGCTCAAGCCCAAGGGCCAGTCGGCCATGGGCTCCGACCAGGACGACACCGTGGTGATGCCGCTGCGTACCGTGCAGCGCCGCCTCACCGGCAGCCAGGACGTCAATCGCCTGACGGTCTCGGTGCGGGAGGGCGCCTCCATCGACGCGGTCAAGGACCAGCTCACCCTGCTGCTGCGCGAGCGGCGCAAGGTCGGCGGCAACGAGGAAGACGACTTCCGCGTCATGGACACCCGGCAGATCGCCGAGGCGCTCACCGGCACCACCCGGGTCCTCACCATGCTGCTCGGGGCGGTGGCGGCGGTGAGCCTGCTGGTGGGCGGCATCGGCATCATGAACATCATGCTGGTGTCGGTGACCGAGCGCACCCGCGAGATCGGCATCCGCCTCGCCATCGGCGCGCTGGAAAGGGAGGTGCTGCTGCAGTTCCTCATCGAGGCGGTGGTGTTGTCGAGCCTCGGCGGCCTGATCGGCATCGCGCTGGCCACCGGCGCCTCCATCGCCCTGGCCGGCGCGATGGGCGTGCCCTATCTGTTCGACCCCGGCATCAACCTGCTGTCCTTCTTGTTTTCCGCCGCCATCGGCGTGATCTTCGGCTTCTTCCCGGCGCGCCGGGCGGCCGGCCTCAACCCGATCGATGCCTTGCGGCACGAATGAGCGCAAGCGGGTCGACAGCGAAATACCGGAGGGATCCGGGTTTGCCATGATGCGCGAGTGAACGGCCGGTCTCGATTGGCCTAAGATGAAGCATCGCCCATTGGATACATGCCCGATCCCTTGAAAGATGCTCTCGCGAATCTCAAGGACGCGTTCTATCGGCGCCGGCATCTTTGGGCGGCCATTTTCAGCCTGTCGCTATTCTTGTCGGCACTGGGGATGCTGCATCGGGAACTGGCGGATATCCATCTCGCGGAAATACGCCTGGCCCTTGATCGGGTGCCCGTCAGCGGCTTGCTGCTGGCGGGGCTGGGCACGCTCGGCAGCTACCTCGCCCTGACCGGGTACGACATGCTGGCTCTGCGCCACCTGGGCCGCGCGTTGCCCTATCCGCGCGTGGCACTGAACGCCTTCATCGCCACGACGGTGGGACATAACCTGGGCATGGCCATGCTCTCCGCCGGAGCGGTGCGCTTGCGCCTTTACACGGCCGCAGGACTCGCGGCCACCGAGGTGGCGGGGCTGGTGGCCTTGATTGGACTGACCTTCGCTGTGGGCGTGACGTTTGCCGCCGGGCTGGCGCTGCTCCTTGAACCGGCGGAGAGCGGGCGGCTGCTGCACCTGTCCGCGGACGGCGCAGGCAGCATCGGCGCCCTGCTGCTTGCCCTGGTTGCCCTTTATCTGGGCTTCGGTCTATTGCGCCGCGCCCCCATCCGGCTGGGCAGCTGGCAGTGGCATCTGCCTGGCGCCGGCATCGCTCTGGGCCAACTGGTCCTGGCCGCGGCCGACCTGGGGTGCGCCGCCGCCGCCCTTTTCTGGCTTTTGCCCGCGCAAGCGGCGGTGTCGTTTCCCGCGTTTCTGGGCGTGTACGTTCTGGCGGTGGTGGCGGGCATCGTCAGCCATGTGCCGGCCGGGCTCGGGGTGTTTGAAACGGTGCTGCTGCTGGCCCTGCCGGCGGTGCCGCAGGAGGATTTGCTGGCAGCCATTCTGGCCTACCGTGCGATCTACTATCTGGCCCCGCTGGCGGCGGCGGCGCTGCTGGTTGCCGGAAAGCTGGTGCAGTTGCGCCGTGCCGCGCTTGCCCAGGGGCTGGATTCGATGCGCCAGGTTTTCGGCTGGATGGCGCCGGTGACGGTCAGCAGCGCAACCTTCATCGCCGGGGCGCTGCTGCTGTTGTCCGGCAGCACGCCCGCACTCCCCGAGCGGCTGTCCCTGCTGCAGGACTTCGTGCCCCTGCCGCTGCTGGAGGTTTCGCATCTGCTGGGCAGCCTGGCCGGCCTGGGCCTCGTCATCCTGGCGCGGGCGCTGCACCGCCGGGTCGACGCCGCCTACCACCTGGCCTTCTGGCTGCTGGCGCTCGGCGCGCTGGCCTCCCTGGTCAAGGGCCTGGATTACGAGGAGGCGCTACTTTCCATGCTGGTCCTGGGCATGCTCTGGCTGGGGCGTGACGCCTTCAATCGGCCCGCCTCCCTCTTTGCCCGGCGTTTCTCGCCGGGCTGGATGCTTTCGGTCGCACTGCTGCTGGCCGCCACCGTTTGGCTGGGGCTGTTCTCCTTCAAGCATGTCGATTATTCCCATGAGCTGTGGTGGCAGTTCGCCCTGCAAGGCGATGCCCCGCGCTTCCTGCGCGCGTCCCTGCTGCTGGTCTTGGCGGGGGGCGGCCTGGCGCTGCTGCATCTGCTGCGGCCGGCGCCGCCCGAACCCGGCAGGCCGAGCGGACAGGATCTGGCACACGCTGCCCGCATCGTCGCCGCCGCCCCGCAGAGCGACGCCGCCCTTGCCCTGCTGGGCGACAAGCGCCTGCTGTTCAGCCCGGCCGGAGAGGCGTTCATCATGTATCAGGTGCGCGGCCAGAGCTGGATCGCCATGGGCGATCCGGTCGGGCCGGAGAGCGCGCGCGAAGCGCTGGTCTGGCGGTTCCGCGAGATGGCGGATCGCCACGGCGGACGCACCGTTTTCTACCAGGTCGATGCGGAAAACCTGCCCCTCTACCTGGATCTGGGCCTGACCGCCATGAAACTGGGCGAGGAAGGCATGGTTTCCCTCGCCGGATTCTCGCTGGAGGGAGCGGCGCGCAAGGAACTGCGCCAGTCCCATCGACGCGCCCAGCGGGACGGGCTCAGCTTCGAGGTCGTGCCGCCTGCGGCGGTGCCGGCGCTGCTGGACGAACTCCGGCGGGTTTCTGATAGCTGGCTGGCAGAGAAGCACACCCGGGAAAAGGGCTTCGCCCTGGGCTATTTCCAGCCCGCTTACCTCGCCCACTTTCCCTGTGCGCTGGTGCGCCTGGACGGGCACGTCGTGGCCTTCGCCAATGTCCTGGCATCCGCCGGGCGGCAGGAACTGTCCATCGATCTCATGCGTCGTCTGCCCGCGGCGCCCAAGGGCGTCATGGACTATCTTTTTATCGAACTCATGCTGTGGGGCAGCCGCGAGGGCTACGCCCATTTCAATCTGGGCATGGCTCCCCTGTCCGGCCTGGAGTCCCATCCCCTTGCCCCGTTGTGGCACCGCCTGGGGACATTGATTTTCCGGCAGGGGGAGTACTTCTACAACTTCGAGGGCTTGCGTGCCTACAAGGAAAAATTCTCGCCGGCCTGGCGCCCGAAGTACCTCGCCGTGCCCGGCGGGCTGGCTTTGCCGACCGTCCTGCTGGACGTGGCGGCCCTGATTGCCGGAGGCATCAGGGGCGTGTTTAGCCGTTGACGGGAGCTTGAATGAACAGCCAGCCGCAGCGCCTGTTTCGCCGGATCATCCGCATCGCATTCCTGCTGCTCTTGTCCGGTTCCGGCTGGGCGGCGGGCAACATCGCCGAATCCACCCTGGGGTTCGGCCGCTTTGGCAAAGTCTCGCTCTATTCCCCGTCCGCGGAGCCGGATCGGGTCGTGCTGTTCATCTCCGGCGACGGCGGCTGGAATCTGGGCGTGATCGACATGGCCCGTGAATTGGCCGGACTCGATGCCCTGGTCGTGGGAATCGATATCCGACATTACCTGGCCTCCGTGGAAGCGGGCCAGCAGAAGTGCGCCTACCCGGCGGGGGATTTCGAGGCCCTGGGCCAGTTCGTGCAGAAAAAACTGGGCTATCGGCAGTTCCACCGCCCCGTGCTGGTGGGCTATTCCTCGGGCGCCACCCTGGCCTATGCCACCCTGGCCCAGGCTCCGGCCGGCACCTTCTCGGGCGCGGTCAGCCTGGGGTTCTGCCCCGATCTGATGCTGCGCAAGCCCATGTGCAAGGGAGCCGGCCTCAGCTACAAAATCGATCCTGGACTGGGGCAGGTGTTCGATCCGGTTGCCCGTCTGGCCGACCCGTGGGTGGTTCTCCACGGCGACCAGGATCAGGTCTGCGCGCCGGCAGCAACGGCGGCTTACGTGGCGAAAGTGGCGGGCGGCAGCCTGGTCCGCCTCCCCAGGGTGGGTCACGGCTTCTCCGTGCCGCGCAACTGGATGCCCCAGTTCAAGGCCGCGTTCGCGGCCTTCTCGCAGTCAGCGCCCGGTGTGCCTCTCCGGGCGGCGAAAGGGGTGGGTTATTTGCCGCTGGTGGAAGTCGCCGCCGGCCGGCCCGGCGACACGCTGGCGATTCTGCTCACAGGAGATGGCGGCTGGGCTGGCCTGGACCGGGGGCTCGCGGCCGCCCTGGCGGAAAGGGGCGTGGCGGTGATCGGCTGGGACTCCCTGCGGTATTACTGGAAGCCGCGCACGCCGGATGCGGCGGCCAGGGATCTGGCCAGCGTGATGGAATATTACCGGACCGCGCTGAAGCGGCAGCGGATTATCCTGATCGGCTATTCCTTCGGGGCGGAAGTGCTGCCGTTTCTGGCAAGCCGCTTGCCGGCGGAACTGAAGGCGCACATCGAGAAAATTGTCCTGCTGGGGCCGGGCCCGCGGGCGCATTTTGAATTCAAGCTCGCCGACTGGCTGGGCGGTGCCGAGGGCGGCCAGGAGGTGTCCAGTGAAATTGCCCGGCTTGGCGGCCTGTCCGTGGAGTGCGTGCATGGCGCGGAAGAGCGCGACAGCCTGTGCAGCAAGCTCGATACCGGGATGGCCAGAAGCGTGACGCTGCCAGGCGGCCACCATTTTGATGGCGACTATGCGGGCTTGGCCAGGCTGATCCGAGAGTGATTTCTGCCGCTGCCTTTAAGCTCGATTCAGGCCGTGGATGCCGCCTGAATGTTTCTGCCTCAGAACTCGGCCTTGATTTCCCGGTTCAGCAGGGCATCGACTGCCTGCGCGGCAGGCAGGCCGTCGAACAGCATCCGGCAGACGGCGCGGGTGATCGGCATGTCGACGCCCCGTTCGGTTGCGAGCGCGTCGGCCTCGCGTGCGGTGGTGACGCCTTCGGCGACGTGGCCGAGTTCGGCGAGGATGGCGGCGAGTGGCTGGCCGCGCGCGAGCCGCAGGCCGACCTGGCGGTTGCGCGAGAGGTCGCCGGTGGTGGTGAGGATGAGGTCGCCGAGGCCGGACAGCCCCATGAAGGTTTCGAAGCGGCCGCCGAGTCCGACGCCGAGCCGGGTCATTTCGGCCAGCCCGCGGGTGATGAGGGCGGCGCGGGCGTTGTGGCCGAGCTGCAGGCCGTCGCAGATGCCGGCGGCAATGGCCATGACGTTCTTCAGTGCGCCGCCGATTTCGACGCCGACGACGTCGTCATGCGCGTAGAGCCGCAGGCGCGGGCCGGACAGTATTGCCGACAGGCGTTGCGCCAGCGCGGTGTCGTCGGCAGCCAGCGTCAGCGCGGTGGGGTAGCCTTGCGCGACTTCCTGGGCGAAGCTGGGGCCGGACAGCACGGCGGTTTGCGTGTGCCCGGGCAGCAGTTCGGCGATGAGCTGGTGCGGTAGCTTGCGGCTGCCGGGCTCGAATCCCTTGCATATCCAGACCAGCGGCGGCAGTCCGGGCTGCCGGGCGAGCGCGGCCAGCGTGGGGCGCAGGCCGCCGCTGGGGACGGCGACGACGAGGAGTTCGGCGTCCCCGACAACGGCGCTGAAATCCGGGCTGAAGCGCAGCGTGTCCGGCAGCGGACAGCCCGGCAGATAGCGCGCATTGACGCGGCTCGCCTGCATGGCATCGAGCTCGGCCGCGTTGCGTCCCCACAGGGTGACGCGGTGGTGCGGCGCCCAGCTGGCCGCCAGCGCGGTGCCCCAGGCGCCCGCGCCGAGTACCGACAGTCTCATCGTCCCCATGCCTCGTGCACCGGCAGCCAGCCGCTGAGGCCGCCGGCGTGTTTCACCGGCAGCCAGCCGTAGCTGTCCATGTCGCCGGTGACTTCGAGCAGGACGCCGCGCGCGGCACGGAACACGATCTCGGCGTCGGCGCGCGGCTGTTGCCGGACGATGCTGGATTCAGCCTTGACCATGACGGTTCTTGCGCCGCCGAGGGCGGCTTTCTCGATCCACGCCAGCCGGCCGCTGTGGTCGCGCACCTTGACCCAGGCCTCGGTGTCGACGATGACTTCAAGCGGCAGGCCGCTGCCGGCGACGGCGACTTTGCCGGCAGCGGCCGAAGGCGCGTCGTACAGCAGGGCGGCGCGCCCGGTGCTGCGGTATTCAAGCGCAGCGGCGGGGTGCGCCAGGGCCAGCAGCAGGCCGGCCGCGGGCAGCCAGCCGGGGGGGCGCAGTCGCAATTTCAATGCGTCTGCGCGGGGGCAGCCTGTTGCTGCTGCAGCTGCTGTTGCTGCAGGTACAGCGTCTCGAAGTTGACCGGGTTCAGCAGCAGCGGCGGGAAGCCGGCGCGGATCACCACGTCGGACACGGTCTCGCGCAGATAGGGGAAGACGATGTTGGGGCAGCCGATGCCGAGCACCATCGGCAGCTGGTCCTGCGGCACGTTCTGGATGCGGAAGATGCCGCCCTGGCAGCATTCGACCAGGAACATGGTCTTGTCGCCGATCTTGGCGGTGACGGTGACGGTGATGCTGGTGTGGTACAGGTCCTGGTCCAGCGCATGGCTTTCGGTCGACATGTTGACGTCGATCTGCGGCGCTTCGCGTTCCAGGTAGATGGCGGGGGCGTTGGGCACCTCCACCGACAGATCCTTGACGAAGAGTTTTTCGATATTGAATACGGGTTGTTGTTCGTCGGCCATGATGTCTCCCTGGATAAGAAAACCGGAGCCTGCGCTCCGGGGATGCTGCGCATTTTACACGCGCTTATTGAATGCCTTGCGACGCCAGCCAGCGCTTCAATGCGAACGCATCCATCGCCCCCGAGGTGCGCGCCGCCTCGGCGCCGTTCCTGAACAGGATCAGGCTGGGAATGCCGCGGATGTGGTGACGCATCGACACCTGCGGGTGGGCCTCGGTGTCGACCTTGGCGAAGCGCACGCGCGTGCCCATCTCGGCCGCGACTTGCTGGAATACCGGCGCCATCATCTTGCAGGGGCCGCACCAGTCGGCCCAGAAATCGACCAATACCGGCAGGCCGGCACGGGCGACGAAGCGGTCGAAGCTGTCGGCGCTCAGGTCGACCGGCTGGCCGGGCAGCAGCGGCGAGCCGCACTTGCCACATTTCGGTGCGTCGGCCAGGCGGTCGTCCGGCACGCGGTTGACGGCGAGGCAGTGGGGGCAGGCGAGTTCCATCGGGGTTCCTTGAAGCGAAGGGTCTTCGCTTCAAGGTGGGGGCGTGCGCCGGAAACTCAAGCGTGCGCGTCAGGCACGGGCGAGCAGGGGCACCAGTTCGCCCGCCGCGTCCAGCGCTGAGGTGTCGTCGAAGCCGCCGACGTGGGTGTCGCCGATGAACACCTGCGGCACGGTGCGGCGGCCGCCGGAGCGTGCGATCATTTCGTCCTGCCTGGCCGGGTCGAGGTCGATGCGGATCTTCTCGATTTCAGTCACGCCGCGGCTTTTGAGCAGGCGCTCGGCGGCCACGCAATAGGGACAGACGGCGGTGCAATACATCACGACTTTAGCCATGGGGGTTCCTTATTTCTTGGTGACGGGCAGGTTGGCGCGTTCCCACGCCATGATGCCGCCCGCCAGGTTATACACGGTTTCGAAGCCGGCTTTTTTCAGCATGCCGCAGGCGCGCGCCGAGCGCTGGCCGCTGCGGCAGGCGACCAGGATCGGCTTGCTCTTGAATTTGTCGAGTTCCTGCAGGCGGCCGGCCAGCTGGCCGAGCGGAATGTGCCTGGCTTTCGGAATGTGGCCGGCTGCGTATTCCTTGTCCTCGCGCACGTCGAGCACCAGCGCGTCGTCGTTGTACAGCCGGGTGGCTTTCAACGTGTCGGCCTGCTCCACGCCGGACAGCTTGCCGCCGATGAAGGACCAGGCCAGCATGGCGCCCGACACCAGCGCCAGCGCCACCAGCATCCAGTTGTCCTGCAGGAATTGCATATCCATGAATGCCTCCGCTTACAGGCCGCAGCCCGGTTTGACCCCGGCTTTTTTCAGCATGATGTCCAGCGGGCAGAAACGGGTGAGGCCGGACTGGAACAGGTTGAAGCCGACGAAGGCGGTGAACCACAGCCACGACAGCCGGGTCATGTCGACGCTGCCGGAAAAATGCGCCAGCGCCAGCGACAGCATGATGAAAAATCCGGCAATGATGCGGACCATACGTTCAACGGTCATGAGATAACTCCTGGTTCAAAGAAGAGAATTTACGGTAATTGGCGGCGTAATACAGCACCGGGATCACCACCAGCGTGAGCAGGGTGGAGACGAAAATACCGAAAATCAGGGACACCGCGAGGCCGCTGAAAATCGGGTCGTCGAGGATGAAGAAGGCGCCCATCATGGCCGCCAGCCCGGTCAGCACGATCGGCTTGGCGCGGGTGGCGCCGGCCTGGATGACCGCTTCCTGGAAGTCCATTCCGCCGCGCACCTGCTCGTTGACGAAATCGACCAGCAGGATGGAGTTGCGCACGATGATGCCGGCCAGCGCGATCATCCCGATCATCGAGGTGGCGGTGAACTGCGCGCCGAGCAGGGCGTGGCCGGGCATCACGCCGATGATGGTGAGCGGGATCGGCGCCATGATGACGAGCGGCGTCAGATAGCTCTTGAACTGCGCCACCACCAGGATGTAGATCAGGATCAGCCCGACGGCATAGGCGATGCCCATGTCGCGGAAGGTTTCGTAGGTCACCTGCCATTCGCCGTCCCATTTCAGGCTGAATCCGGCGTAGGGATCGGCCGGCTGGCGGACGAAATACTCGGCCAGCGTGCCGCCCTGTTCCAGCGCCTTGTCCTTCAATTCCGCGCGCATGCCGAACAGGCCGTACAGCGGCGAATCCAGCTTGCCGCCGGCGTCGCCGAAGACGAATACCACCGGCAGCAGATCCTTGTGGTAGATGGTCTTTTCGCGCGCGCTCGGCATCACTTCCACCAACTCGGACAACGGGATCAAATGGCCGCCGCTGCCGCGCACGCTCAGTTTCAGCAGTTCGTCGATGCCGCTCAGGCGCTCCGGCGGCAGCGTGATGCGCACCGGAATCTCGTACTTGGCGCCGCTGCCGTGGATGGGGGTGACGTTCTCGCCCGCCAGCCCCATCCGCATCGCCGCGACGATATCCTTCTGCGCCACGCCCGCCATCGCCGCCTTGTTCTGCATGACGCGCAGCACGAAGCGCTGGGCGTCGTCCTCCACCGTGTCGTCGATCGCCACGATGCCCTCGGACTGCTCGAATACCTTGCGCACCTGCTTGGCGACCTGGATCTGCGCGTCGTAATCGGGGCCGTAGATTTCGGCGACGATCGGCGACATCACCGGCGGGCCGGGCGGCACTTCGACCACCTTGACGTCGGCGCCGTGCTTTCTGGCGACCGCCTCGACCGCGGGGCGGATCGCCTGCGCGATCTCGTGGCTCTTGCGGTCGCGCGCGTGCTTGTCAACCAGGTTCACCTGCAGGTCGCCGACCTCGGGGCCGGAACGCAGGTAATACTGTCGCACCAGGCCGTTGAAATTGATCGGCGCCGCGGTGCCGGCGTAGGCCTGGTAGTCGGTGACTTCGGGCACCTGCGCGACGACCGTGCCCATTTCGCTCAACACCTGCGCGGTTTTCTCCAGCGGCGTGCCGACCGGCATGTCGACGATGATCTGGAATTCCGACTTGTTGTCGAACGGCAGCATTTTCAAAATCACCAGCTGCACCGCCGGCAGCGCGACCGACAGCAGGATGGCGAGGCCGATGCCCAGCCACAGCTTGCGGCGCGCGCCGCGGCCTTCGACGCCGCGCAGGAAGGGGGTCAGCCGGGTGCGGAACAGCCCGAGCAGCCTGGGTTCGCCGCCGTGGCCGGCGTGCGCGCCCTGCTTGATGAGCTTGAGCGCCAGCCAGGGGGTGACGACGAAAGCGATCGCCAGCGAGATCAGCATGCCGATCGAGGCGTTGATCGGGATCGGGCTCATGTACGGCCCCATCAGGCCGGAGACGAAGGCCATCGGCAAAAGCGCGGCGATGACGGTGAGGGTGGCGAGGATGGTCGGGCCGCCGACTTCGTCGACCGCGCGCGGAATGATCGCTGTGAGGCCGTCGTGGTCGAGCCCCATGCGGCGGTGGATGTTTTCCACCACCACGATGGCGTCGTCGACCAGGATGCCGATCGAGAAGATCAGCGCGAACAGCGACACCCGGTTGAGCGTGAAGCCCCAGGCCCACGAGGCGAACAGCGTGGCGGCCAGCGTCAACAGCACCGCTGCGCCGACGATCAGCGCCTCGCGGCGGCCGAGCGCGAACAGCACCAGCAGCACCACCGAGGCGGTGGCGAAGATCAGCTTCTGGATCAGCTTCTTGGCCTTGTCGTCGGCGGTGGCGCCGTAGTTGCGGGTGACGCTGGCTTCGATGCCTTCGGGCAGCACGCTGTTGCGCAGGGCGTCGACGCGGGCAATCACCTTTTCCGCGACGTCGACCGCGTTTTCGCCCGGCTTTTTGGAAATGGCGAGCGTCACCGCCGGATAGGTCTGGCCCTTGTCGGCCTGGTGCGTGCCGCCTGCGCCGGGGCCGTGCCAGACGTAGCGGGTGGGCTGGTCGGGGCCGGCAACGACGCTGGCAATGTCGCTCATGTAGACCGGGCGGCCTTGCGCGACGCCGATCACCAGCTGCCTGACGTCCTCGGCGCCGGTGAGGAAGGTGCCGGTCTGCACCAGGATTTCCTGGTTGTTGGATACCAGCGTGCCGGACGGCTGCGCCGCGTTGGCGACCTGCAGGGCGTCGCGGATGTCCTGCGGCGAGATGCCGAATGCCGCCATGCGGTCGGGATCCATCATCACCCGCACCGCGCGGCCGGGGCCGCCGACGGTGACGACCTCGCGGGTGCCGGCGATGCGCTTCAGCTCGATTTCCGCGGCGTGCGCCGCCTGCTCCAGTTCGTAGGCGCCGCGCGTCTCGTCGCGCGTCCACAGGGTGACGGTGACGATCGGCACGTCGTCGATGCCGAGTGGCTTGATGATGGGTTCGCCGACCCCGAGTTCGGGCGAGACCCAGTCGCGGTTGGCCTGGATGGCGTCGTACAGCCGCACCAGCGCCTGGGTGCGGTCCTGGCCGACGAGGTACTGCACGGTCAGCACCGCCATCCCGGGCTTGGACACGGAATAAATGTGTTCGATGCCGGCGATCTGCGACAGCACCTGCTCGGCGGGGGTGGCGACCAGCGCCTCCACGTCCTTCGCCGAGGCGCCGGGGAAGGGGATGAACACGTTGGCCATGGTCACGTTGATCTGCGGCTCTTCCTCGCGCGGCGTGACCAGGATGGCGAACAGCCCCAGCAGGGCCGCGATCAGCGCGATCAGCGGGGTGAGCTGGGATGTGAGGAAAAAACGGGCGACGCGTCCGGAGAGTCCCATGCGCACTCCTGCTTATTTGGCGGACGGGTTGGCGGCGCTTTTGGCGTAAATCCCCGCCTTCACCGGTTCGAGCGCAATGATGTCGCCCGGGTTGAGGCCGGCCAGCACCTCCACCTGCCCGCGCGCCTGGGGCGTGCCCAGGCGAACCTGCCGCAGGCTCACCTTGTCCCGGTTCACCACGTAGACCGCGGTGATTTCGGAGCGGCGCACCACGGCGCTGGCCGGGATGCTGAGCTTGCGCGCGCTGGCCACCGAAAAATGCGCCCGCGCGAACATGCCAGGGATGACGCCTTCCAGGCCGGCCGGCAGGTCGATGCGCACCTTGACGGTGTGGGTGGCGGCATCGGCCGACGGCAGCACGGTGACGCCGGCGGCGTCGATCCATTTGTCGAGCGAAGGAATTTCAATCGCGACACGCGGCGCGGCCTTCACCTCGGCCAGCTTGTACTGCGGAATGTTGGCGACCACCCGCATGTCCTTGGGGTCGAAACCGGTCATCAAGGGCTTTCCGGGCGTCACGGTTTCCCCCACCTCGACGTGGCGGGCGGCGACCACCCCGGAAAATGGCGCAGTAATCACGGTGTAGCCGCTTACTGCTGCGGATTGCCCTGCCCCGGCGCGGGCAGCGCGGGCGGCCGCTTCGGCCGCGCGGAATTCGGCGGTGGCGCGGTCGAGTGCGGCCTGGCTGATGAATTTCTGCTGGAACAGCTGCTGCTGGCGCTCGTAATTGGCGCGTGCGTTGGCCAGCGTGGCGGCGGCCTGCGCCACTTGCGCCTGGCTGCCCGCCACGGCGGAGGACAACTCCTGCGCCGACAGCCGCACGATCACCGAGCCCGCCTTGACGTAATCGCCGGCATCGAAATTGACCGCTGCCACGCGTCCCGACACCTGGGCGGCGACGGTCGATTGCTTGACGGCTTCAACCGTGGCTTCGGTGGAGTAGCCGCTGTCGGTCATCTGGTATTGCACCGGGGCAACGGCGAAAGGCAGGGCGGCCCAGGCGGCGGGAGAGGCAAGGATGACGCAGGCAAGTAGACGAGCGGGGTTCAGCACAGATGCGACTCCGTGAAACGGTCCATTAGAATAATCTAATTTACCATTCGATTCAATAATTTGGGCAATGTTTCCCGCCCGGGCGGTAGGATTGCGGCAGGTTTCAAGTATGCCCCACATGGGGGCGCCTATCCACCGCCGCCGCGCGCAGGACGGCGGATGCAATGCCGCACCATAAAACAAAAGCCCGGCACGTCTGCGCGTGGCCGGGCCCGGGATGTCGACTCGCTGGTTACTTGGTGAAACCGCAGAAAACGTCGCGCATCATCCCCAGAAGCTTCAGCGTGCGGGTGTCGCCGACGCGATAAAACACCCGGTTGGCGTCCTTGCGGGTGCGCAATACGCCCTTGTCGCGCAGGATGGCCAGGTGCTGCGAGATATTGCTTTGCGAGGTGCCGACGTGGTCGACGATGTCCTGCACGCTGACCTCCTTGTCGCCCAGGACGCAAAGGATTTTCAGACGCAGCGGATGCGACATGGCTTTCATCGCACGCGAAGCCTGTTCGATGTGCTCGTCCTTGTCCATGAGGTCCACTTCGTCCCAATCGGCTGCCATATTCATTACCTCGATCCTGTTCGTGTAGTACCCTGACGCGGCGCGGTTTTTTGCTGAAACCCGCGTGATACCGCATTTTGAAGCAACATGTTGCATTGCGTATAGATTAGCAATCACGCATATATTAAAATAATCCCATGAAAACAAGTCAGGTTATACAAATTTTTTCATGAAGACCTCGCCGGTTCTCCTTCTCATCCTCGACGGTTTCGGTTGCCGCGCGGAGCGCGCGGACAATGCGATCGCGCAAGCCAGCAAACCCAACTGGGACCGGCTCTGGAAGCATAACCCGCACACCCTGATCCACGCTTCCGAGTCCGAAGTGGGGCTGCCCAAGGGGCAAATGGGGAATTCCGAGGTGGGGCATCTCAACATCGGCGCGGGACGCGTGGTGTATCAGGAGTTCACCCGCATCGACCACGCCATCGAGTCCGGTTATTTCTACACCAACCCGGCGCTGCTGAATGCGGTGCATCGGGTGCGCGACCAGGACAAGACCCTGCATGTGCTGGGCCTGCTGTCGGACGGCGGCGTGCATAGCCACGAGTCGCACTTCCACGCCTTGCTGGAACTGGCGGCGCGCGAAGGACTGCGCAAGGTGTGCCTGCATGTGTTTCTGGATGGCCGCGACACGCCGCCGAAAAGCGCCGAGACCTACCTGCGCCGCCTGATCGCAAAAACCGAACAGGCTGGCGTCGGCCACATCGCGTCGATGATCGGTCGCTACTATGCGATGGACCGCGACCGCCGCTGGCAACGGGTCAAAGCTGCGTACGACTTGCTGACGCAGGGGCGTGCCGAGTTTCGCGCCGACGATCCGCTGGCCGGGCTGGAGGCCGCATACGCGCGCGGCGAGACCGATGAGTTCATCAAGGCCACCGCGATCCTGCCGCCGGATGCCGGGCCGGTGAAGATGGAAGACGGCGATGCGGTGATCTTTCTCAACTTCCGCTCCGACCGCGCGCGGCAGCTGTCGCGGCCGTTCATCGAATCCGATTTCAGCGAATTCGAACGCGAAGTCACGCCGCGCCTGGCCACCTACTGCACGTTGACCGGCTACAGCGACGACTTCGATGTGTCGGTCGCATTTCCGCCCGAGCGCATCAAGAATGGCCTGGGCGAATACGTCGCCAACCTCGGCCTGCGCCAGCTGCGCATTGCCGAAACCGAAAAATATCCGCACGTCACTTTCTTTTTCAACGGCGGCGAGGAAATTTCCTTTCCCGGCGAAGATCGCGTGCTGGTGCCGTCTCCCGACGTTGCAACCTACGACCTCAAACCCGAAATGAGCGCTTTCGAGGTCACCGACAAACTGCTCGCGGCAATCAACGGCAAACAGTACGACGTCATCGTCTGCAACTACGCCAACCCCGACATGGTGGGGCATACCGGTGATCTGCAGGCGGCGATCAAGGCCATCGAAACCGTCGACACCTGCCTGGGCCGGGTGGTGGAGGCACAGCTGGCGCGCGGCGGCGAAGTGCTGGTGACGGCCGACCACGGCAACGCCGAGCTGATGCGCGACGCCGAAACCGGGCAGGCGCATACCGCGCACACCATGAATCTGGTGCCGCTCATCTATATCGGGCGGCGCCGCGCCACGCTGGCCGAAACCGGCGCGCTCGAAGACGTCAGCCCGACCCTGCTGAAAATGATGGGATTGCCGCAACCCCCTGAAATGACGGGCGAAGCCCTGCTTCAATTTGAGTAAGCCCGCCCGCTTCGGGTAAGCTCGGCAGGGTGAACTTCAAACAATCCCTCGCCCTGCTGGCGCTGCTGGGACCGCTGGGCGCCGGCGCCAACCAGGTCGAACGCAAGCAATCCGAGCTCGACGCGCTCAAGCAACGTCTGCACACCCTGCAGACGGAGTTTCGCAACACGCAGGCGCACCGCCAGGAAGCAGCCGACGAACTGCGCCAGTCCGAACGCGCCATCAGCAGCGCGGTGCGTCAGTTGCGCGAACTGGACAGCGAGCGCCAGCGCACCGATAGCGATCTGCAGACGCTGACGCAGCAGGCCGAAGCCGTTGCGGCGCGCATTCGCCAGCAACAGGCCGGCCTGGGCCGGGCGCTCAAGGCCGCCTACCAGCGCGGACAGGGTGATGCGCTCAAACTCATGCTCAACGGCACGGACCCCAACCAGACCGCGCGCGACCTGCGCTATCTGACGCATCTGTCGCGTGCCCAGCATGCCCAGATCGAAACGCTGCGCGCCGATCTCGCACAACTGGCGGCGCTGCAACAGCAGACCGCGCAAAAAACGACCGAGTTGACGCAGTTGCAGGCGGCGCGCGAGGCCGAGCAAAGGAAGCTGCTGGCCGACAGGCGCGCCCGCGAGGCGGTGCTGCAGAACCTGTCGGCTCAAATCCGGCAGCAGCGGCGTGAAATTTCCAACCTGAAACGCGACGAGCGCAGCCTGACCCAATTGGTGGAGCGTCTCGGCCGCCTGATGGCGCAGCAGGCGGCGCGCGAGGCGGCGCGCGCCCGTGCTGCGCAGCAGGCGCAGAAATCCCCGAAGGCCGAGACGGAGACGGTCGGCCAGCCGCGCCGCGCAGTGGCCGTGAATGCCGAAACGCCGGTGGCGTTTCGCTCGGAACGGCCTTTCTCCGGGCTGAAAGGCTTGCTGCGCCTGCCGGTTGCGGGGGAACTCATGAACCGCTTCGGGGCTCCGAGGGAGGAGGGCGGAGTGAGCTGGAAAGGCCTGTTCATCCGTGCCGCGCAAGGGTCGGCAGTAAAGGCGATCGCTGCCGGACAGGTGGTGTTTGCCGAGTGGCTGCGCGGCTTCGGCAACCTCATTATTGTCGACCATGGCGAGGGCTATATGAGCCTGTACAGCAATAATGAAAGTCTGTATAAGCAGGTTGGCGAACGGGTTCAGCCCGGCGACGCGATCGCCGCGGTCGGCAATAGCGGCGGCCAGCCCGACCCCGGCCTGTATTTCGAAATGCGGCATCAAAGCCGCCCTGTTAATCCCCTTCTATGGGTGAAGTGAGATGACGCACAAGGCAAAATTCGTACTCGTCGGCCTGGTCGGCGTACTGGCGGGGGCGGCGCTGACGGTGAACCTGTCGGCGATCGCCAACAAGGACGCGGAGACGGCGCTGCCGGTCGAGGAGTTGCGTGCCTTTACCGATGTGTTCGCCCGCATCAAGAGCGATTACGTCGAGCCGGTGGAAGACAAGAAGCTGATCACCGAGGCGATCAACGGCATGCTGACCGGACTGGATCCGCATTCCGCGTATCTGGACGCCGAAGGCTTCAAGGATCTGCAGGTGGGCACGCAGGGCGAATTCGGTGGCCTGGGCATCGAAGTCGGCATGGAAGACGGCTTCGTCAAGGTCGTTTCGCCGATCGAGGACACGCCGGCCTTCAAGGCCGGGGTCAAGCCCGGCGATCTGATCATCAAGCTCGACGATACCCCGGTGAAGGGCATGACCCTGAACGATGCGGTCAAGCGCATGCGCGGCAAGCCGGGGGCGACCATCAGGCTCACCATCGCGCGCAAGGGCGTCGACAAGCCCATCGTGCTGACGCTGACGCGCGCGATCATCAAGATTCGCAGCGTCAAATCCAAGCTGCTGGAAAACGGCTACGGCTATGTGCGCGTGACGCAGTTCCAGGAGCACACTGGCGAGTTGCTGGCCGAGTCCCTGAGCAAGCTGTACAAGGACAACAAGGCGCCGCTCAAGGGACTGATCCTCGATCTGCGCAACGACCCGGGCGGTTTGCTCAATGGCGCGGTGGCGGTGACGGCGGCTTTCGTCAAGCCCGACAGCCTGGTGGTGTATACCGAGGGCCGTACCGACGACGCCAAGATGCGGTTGACCGCCAGCCGTGAAAACTATCTGCGCCCGATGCAGATCGATTATCTGAAAAACCTGCCGGATGGCGTGAAACAGGTGCCGATGGTGGTGCTGGTGAACAGCGGATCGGCCTCGGCATCCGAAATCGTGGCGGGCGCCCTGCAGGATCACAAGCGCGCCGTCGTCATGGGCACCCGCACCTTCGGCAAGGGCTCGGTGCAGACCATCCTGCCGATCGGCAATGGCACCGCGATCAAGCTCACCACCGCGCGCTACTTCACGCCGAACGGGCGCTCCATCCAGGCCAAGGGCATCGAGCCGGATATCGTGGTGGAAGATCCGGCGATGCCATCGGCGGATGAGGGACTGGAAATTCGCGAGGCCGATCTCGACAAGCACCTGAGCAATCCGAACGGCGGGGAGTCGGCCCCAGCGAGCAAGCCGGCCGACAGCATCAAGGCGCCGCCGGCCGAGCAGCCGGGCAAGGACAAAAAACCGCTGACGCTGGAGCCGGGCGAGATCGTGTCGAAGAACGATTTCCAGGTGAATCAGGCGCTCAATCTGCTGAAAGGCCTGCAGATCCTGCAGGGACGCTGAGCCAAAACGCGCTGCAGCTGCCGGGGCGGCGGCAGCGCGGGCGACGCGGTATATACTGTGCCTATCTAGCCTGTCGGGGGTGCCATGCGTCCGTGTGACCTCGAGAAAAACCGCGAAATCGTCTTCCACCCCGTGCCCGCGGGCCAGGTGGAACGCGCCCTGTCCTTGCTGGAAGGCCTGGAAGGCTTGCAGGCGACGGCGGGGGCGGGGGGCGACCGCCTGCTGGTGAGCTACCACATCTGCGAATACACCTTGGAAGGGCTCGAAACCGCCCTGGCGAGCCAGGGGTTCCATCTCGACAACAGCCTGCTCAGCAAGCTCAAGCGCGCGCTGGCCTACTTTTGCGAGGGCGTGCAGCGGCGCAATGTCGCGGCCAACGAACCGGACATCAAATCGCAGCAGGCTTTCATGAAAGTCTACGAACGCCATCTGCATGGCGATTGCGACGCGACGCCCGAGGAATGGCGCGGCTATAAATAGCCGCGTCGCCGTGCATGGACCTGAACGACGATCAACTGCTGCGCTACAGCCGGCATATTCTGTTGCCGCAAGTCGGCGTGGCCGGACAGGCGCGCATCTCCGAAGCCTCGGTGCTGATCGTCGGTGCCGGGGGGCTGGGGTGCCCGGTGGCGCTCTATCTGGGCGCAGCCGGCGTCGGCCGGTTGCTGCTGGCCGACGGCGACAGCGTCGATCTCACCAACCTGCAGCGTCAGATCGGCCACGCCAGCGCAGCGATCGGGCAGAACAAGGCCGATTCGCTCGCGCGCAGCGTGCTGGCCATCAACCCCGAAATCGACGTGCAGCCGATTCGTCAAACGCTCGTCGGCAATGCCCTGCACGAGGCGGTGGCGGCGGTGGATCTGGTGGTCGACGCATCGGACAACTTCGCTACCCGGCATGCCGTCAACCGTGCCTGTGTGCTGCTCGGCAAGCCGTTGGTGTCGGGCGCCGCGATCGGGTTTTCGGGACAGCTGGCCGTCTTCGACCCGCGCCGCGCCGGCAGCCCCTGTTATCACTGCCTGTTTCCCGATCACGCGGATGAGCCCGAATTAC
Source organism: Thiobacillus sp. 65-1059 (assembly GCA_001897675.1). Classification (GTDB taxonomy): domain Bacteria; phylum Pseudomonadota; class Gammaproteobacteria; order Burkholderiales; family Thiobacillaceae; genus Thiobacillus. The sequence continues at coordinate 24,386 of MKUE01000105.1, forward strand.
GCTGTGCTGAGGCGGGGGTGTTTGCGCCGCTGGTTGGTGTGATCGGGGCGATGCAAGCGCTGGAGGCGCTGAAATATCTGGCCCAGGTGGGCGAGCTGCTGGTGGGCAGACTGTTGTTGTGGGACGGCCTGCGCGCCGACGCCCGCGTGATGAAGGTGCCGCGCGACCCGGCCTGCCTGGTGTGCGGCCAGGCAGCCGTTCAGGCAGAGTGAGCGTCGAGCAGGCGCGACAGCAGTAGATCGATGTCGCCGCCCGGCGCGCGGGTAAACCCGCTCTTGGCAAACTGGTGCCAGCGTCCCACCACCACGCATTGCAGCAGATTGGCCAGCGGCGCGCTGCGTTCGGCCAGTTCGTCGCCGGCCAGCCGCAGGCATTGCCGCAACTGGGCTTCGATGCGGTCATGCAGTTGATTGATGCGTTTTTGCAGGCGCTCGTTTTCATGCACCAGTGCGTCGCCGATCAGCACCCGCGTCATGCCGGGATTCTTCGCCGCAAAATTCAGCAGCATGCCGAGGATGGCCTTGACCTGCGCTGCCGGCGAGGGGATGTCGGCCGTGATGCGCGCGATCAGCCCGAACAGCGTCTGTTCGATGAACTCGATCAAGCCCTCATACATCTGCGCCTTGCTGGAAAAATGGCGGTATAGCGCCGCTTCCGACACGCCGACGCGTGCGGCGAGAGCGGCCGTGGTGATTTTCTCGGGCTGCGGTTCCTGCAGCATCGCGGCCAGCGTCTGCAGAATCTGCACGCGGCGCTCGCCGGGTTTTCTGACTTCCCCTTCCATCAGGCACTCCCCTGTTTTTATTCGGGGATGATTATCGCCGATGTCGGGTTGAATGGCGCCTGTGCTCCCTTTGGCGCTATCTGCCAAGCCGCGTAAGCACTGCCAGTTTCCATCAAGCGAACAGTACTCCGAATATCCCCCGTGGCTGATGGGCTTGGAGTTGTTGTGTCGCCGGATTCTGCCGGTCTTGCTCACGGCAAACCTGCGAGACGGCTCCTGAAACGGAAGGAGTGTTCAACCCGCAGCGGCGAGGATGACGGCCACGCAGGCCCCTTTACTCAATGCCAGGTTTCCGGACGGAACCGCCCGGAAACTGTTTATGCCCTGGGCGATTCAGGGCTTGGCTTCGGCAGTCGGTGCACTTGCTGCAGCTGTGGAAATCATCCCGGCAGTTGCCTGTGGCTGGGCCTTGTCCGGCGACGGCGCGTCAACCGTGACGTTGCCCCCCATCAACACAGTGATCATGGTTGGGTAGTCATATGCCGCGCCACTGGCAATATCGACCCCGGCACCAATCACACCGCCAAAGAGAATGTTACCGAATGCCATGCCCTTGGTAGATGATTTAACACTTGCCAGACCGGGCGCCTGATCCCCTTTCTCGCAATTGATCAGGAGGTCTTCGTAGCTGCGACTTACGACCACGGAACCAGGGCTGGTCACATACCAACTGCCCTTGTTGTTGGAGAGTTTGCAATTGGCACTCGCGACAGGCACCCCTTCTTTGCTACGGGTCTCTACCGTGAGGCTCTGGTTGGTGCCAGAGACAATCGATGCACAGCCCGGGCCAAGCATGGCTGCCGATATCAAAACGACTAAATTGGTCTTGTTCAAGTTATCTCCCCTCTGTGATTTTTGTGATGTGCCGGATTCCCGGTCACCAACGGATAGTACATAAGAACCGGGCGGAAGCAATGAGTCCTTTGCTAGGGAGGCCTGAATAACTGCTTTAAGCCCCGCTACACGTAGGTGCGCACAGGGGAAAAAACCGGGTTAAGGTTTTAAGGGGGATCGAGGCTGGTTTGCATATGGGCGAGAACGGACAAGTAGGCAAACAAAAAGCCCGGTTTTATGCGGGCTTATGGATGTGGCTGGATGCTGTTGGATGTTGTGATGGTGGGTCTGCACGGACTTGAACCGTGGACCAAGGGATTATGAGTCCCCTGCTCTAACCAGCTGAGCTACAGACCCGAAAACGTAAAGCCCCGCGTGGGCGGGGCAGGGTTTACTGTTCGCCGCTGCCGACGAAGCTTTTCAGCTTTTCGGAACGGGTCGGATGGCGTAGCTTGCGCAATGCCTTGGCTTCGATCTGGCGAATTCGTTCCCGCGTCACGTCGAACTGCTTGCCGACTTCTTCGAGCGTGTGGTCGGTGTTCATCTCGATGCCGAAGCGCATGCGCAATACCTTGGCCTCGCGCGAGGTCAGGCTGTCCAGCACTTCGCGGGTGGCGTCGCGCAGGTTGGCGTAGATCGCGGAATCGTCGGGCGACAGCGTGCTGGCATCCTCGATGAAGTCGCCCAGATGGGAGTCCTCGTCGTCGCCGATCGGCGTTTCCATGGAAATCGGCTCCTTGGCGATTTTCATGATCTTGCGGATTTTGTCTTCCGGCATTTCCATCTTGATCGCCAGCGTTGCCGGGTCCGGCTCGATGCCGGTTTCCTGCAGGATCTGGCGGCTGATGCGGTTCATCTTGTTGATGGTTTCGATCATGTGCACCGGGATGCGGATGGTGCGCGCCTGGTCGGCGATCGAGCGGGTGATCGCCTGGCGGATCCACCAGGTGGCGTAGGTCGAAAACTTGTAGCCGCGGCGGTATTCGAACTTGTCGACCGCCTTCATCAGGCCGATGTTGCCTTCCTGGATCAGGTCGAGGAACTGCAGGCCGCGGTTGGTGTACTTCTTGGCGATCGAGATAACCAGGCGCAGGTTGGCCTCGATCATCTCGCGCTTGGCGCGGCGCGCCTTGGCTTCGCCGGTGGACATCTGCTTGTTGATGTCCTTCAGGTTCTTGATCGGCAGGCCGACGCGATCCTGCATCGCGATGAGCGCTTCCTGGTGCGCCTTGACTTCGTACTGCACTTTGGAAAGGGTCGAGCAGTATGCTTTCTTGGCGGCGATTTCCTTGTCCAACCAGGCCAGGTTGGTCTCGTTGCCGGGGAAGCTCTTGATGAAGTGGGGACGCGGCATGCCCGAGCGGGCGACGCAGAATTCCATGATCTTGCGCTCGTGCGAACGGACTTCCTCCACCGCATTGCGGATCTGTTCGCACAGGCCGTCGACCTGGCGCACCGAGAAGCGGATCGCCATCAGCAGTTCGGTGACTTCGGTCTGGGCCTTCATGTGCTGCGGGCTGCCGAGGCCGAATTTGGCATGGGCAGCCTGTGCTTTCTTGTAGGCCTTGCGGATGAAGTCGAACTGCGCCAGCGCCTCGGCCTTCAGCTGCGCCAGATTGGCGGCGGCGACCGCTGCGCTGGCGTCCTCGTCGTCCTCGTCGGTGTCGTCGTCTTCGGTTTCCGTGGCTTCCTCGGTCGCCGCGGCTTCGGTTTCCACTTCGACAAAACCGTCGATCAGCTCGTCGATGCGCATCTCGTCTTTTTCGACCTGCGCCGCCATGTCCAGAATCTGCTGGATGGTGAGGGGGCACGACGAAATGGCCTGCACCATGTGACGCAGGCCTTCCTCGATGCGCTTGGCGATTTCGATTTCGCCCTCGCGGGTGAGCAGGTCGACCGAGCCCATCTCGCGCATGTACATGCGTACCGGATCGGTGGTGCGGCCAAATTCGGAATCGACCGTAGTCAGCGCCTGCTCCGCCTCGGCCACCACGTCTTCGTCGGCGACGGCAGGCGCGGCTTCCTGCATCAGCAGGGTTTCGGCATCCGGCGCCTCGTCGTAGACCTGGATGCCCATATCGTTGATCATGCTGATCACGCCTTCAATCTGGTCGGCGTCCAGCACTTCGTCGGGCAGGTGGTCGTTGATCTCGGCGTAGGTCAGGAAGCCTCGTTCCTTGCCCAGGATGATGAGGTTCTTCAACTGGGTGCGGCGCGCCTCGGCCTCCACCGGCGTCAACTCTTTCAGGGGGAGCAACGCTTCGGTTTTTTTGGCGCTACCGCCCGGTTTTCTTCCACGTACAGCCACAGGCTTGTCTCCGCTCAGGTTCTGCCCGCGCAAAACACGCGCGCAGAAAAAATCGTTTAAAAAACCGGCAATTATACCGTAAGCCGGGGCTTTGTCTTGGCGTTTCTGACAAGCTAGGATCGTGCCAGTTCGGCCAGTTCCTGCCGCTCGCTGGCACTCAAACTGCCCAACGGCCGCGCGGCAAGTTCCTGCCAGCGGCGGCGCTGCCAGTCATCGCGCAGTTGTTTGACTGCGCCGTCGAACTCTGCGTTCCAGTCCCAGCTATCGTCTTTGTCAAGCAGATCCGTCAGCAGTTCGTCGACGAGAGCTTCCAGCGCGCTGCCCTTGGCGGTTTCGCAGAGCGTCTGCGGTTTGAGCGGGCCAAGCTCGTGGAGCCAGGCCATCAATTCGCCCATGCGGCTGCTTAGCGGATCGTTCGCGTCCAGCCAGCAGGGGTCGACTTCGGCCGCACGCTGCGGGTTCATCAGCAGCGTGCGAGCCAGACTGCGTATGCGCGAGGGTGCCGGACGGCGTTGCGGGCGCGGGGGGATGCGCAGGGGCGCGGGCCTGATCCCCATGAGGCCGAGCTCGTCGGCCTGCAAATGCGCCAGATCGGCGATTTGTCGACGAATCAGGCTGGCCAGCAGCGGCGCGGCAATTTTTTCCAGCAGCGGTTTCGCATCCTTGATCAGCGCGGCGCGGCCTTCCTGGCTATCGAGCTTGCGGTCGCGCGCCAGTTCGCGAACCAGAAACGCCGAGAGCGGCACGGCGTCGGTGTCCAGCAAGTGCAAAAAGGCGGCCTGGCCGCGGGCGCGGATATAGCTGTCGGGGTCCTCGCCTTCGGGCAGGAACAGGAAGCTGACTTCCTTGCCGTCTTGCAGTGCCTCCAGCGAGTTTTCCAGTGCGCGCCAGGCGGCCTTGCGCCCGGCCTTGTCGCCATCAAAGGCATAGATCAGGCGATCGGTGTGGCGCAGCAGGGTGCGCACATGAATCGGCGTGGTGGCGGTGCCCAGCGCGGCCACGGCAAACTCCACGCCGTGCTGGGCCAGTGCGACGACGTCCATGTAGCCTTCGACCACGATGGCGCGGCCGGCAGTCTTGATCGCGGCGCGCGCTTCGAACAGGCCGTAAAGCTCCGAGCCTTTGTGGAATAGCGGGGTTTCCGGCGAATTGAGGTATTTCGGCTCCCCCTGGCCGAGTACCCGGCCGCCGAAGCCGACTATCCGGCCCTTGGCGTTCTTGATGGGGAACATGATGCGGTCGCGGAAGCGGTCGTAGCGTCGATTGTCGCCATCGACGACCAAACCGGAAGCGGCGAGGGCGTCCGCCGTGTAATCGGCGAAAACCTGCTTCAGCGGCGACCATGCATCCGGTGCGTAGCCGATGCCGTAGCGGGCGGCGATGGCGCCGGTCAGTCCGCGCTGTTTCAAGTAGTCGATGGCATGCGGCGCCTGCTTCAGCTGCCTTTTATAGAACTGCGCGGCCTGCTCCAGTGCGTCCCACAGCGCCGGCGGCGGCTTGGGCCGGTCGGGTTCGCCGGATTCGGGCACCGGCAGGCCCACGTCCTGGGCCAGCGCCCCGACTGCGTCGGGAAAGCTCATGTGCTCGTATTCCATCAGGAAACCGAGCGCGGTGCCGTGTGCGCCGCAGCCGAAGCAGTGGTAGAACTGTTTGGTCGGGCTGACCGTGAAGGAAGGGGTTTTTTCGCTGTGAAAGGGACAGCAGGCCTGGTAGTTCTGCCCGGCCTTTTTCAGCGGCACGCGCCGATCGATGACGTCGACGATGTCGACGCGGGCAAGCAGGGTGTCGATGAAATCGCGCGGGATCATGGTTGCTGCATGATAAACCCGGGCGGGCGCCGGGTGGCGCTCAGCCCGCGAGGCGGGTTTTGATCAGCGCGGAAACCTGGCCCATGTCGGCACGGCCGGCGAGGCGGGGCTTCAACAGTCCCATGACCTTGCCCATATCACGGGCAGAGGCCGCACCGGATTCGGCAATGGCCGCCACGACCTCGGCCTCGACCTCTGCGACCGAGAGCTGCTCGGGCAGGTAGTCTTGCAAGACAACGAGTTCGGCCTGCTCCGCCGCCACCAGGTCATCCCTGCCGGCAGCCTGAAACTGGCTGATCGAATCCTTGCGCTGCTTGATGAGTTTTTCGACGATGCTGCTGACCGCCGCATCGTCCAGTTCGACGCGTTCGTCAACTTCCTTCTGCTTGATCGCAGCGAGCAGCAGGCGAATCGTACCGAGGCGCGCCGCTTCCTTGGCGCGCATGGCTGCTTTCATGTCGTCAGTAATGCGTGCCTTGAGCGACATGGAGGACGTGATTCTGCGTGAATGCAGAGTCAATACATCTTGGGAGGGAGTTGCTGGCTGCGCAGGCGCTTGCTCTGGCGCTTGACGGCAGCGGCGAGTTTGCGCTTGCGCTCGGCGGTGGGCTTCTCGTAGAACTCGCGGGCGCGCAGTTCGGTCAGAAGGCCGACTTTTTCGATGGAACGCTTGAAGCGGCGCAGGGCGACATCAAACGGCTCGTTTTCTTTGACTTTGACGTGGGGCATCTGAAGTTGGCTTCCGGGAAAGCTTCCTGTGAACTGGAAAAACGAGAATAATAGCAAGCCCGCGAGCTTTTTTCCAGTCCCCCGCTTTACACCTCCTATGCTGGTGCTTGGTGTCGAATCCTCCTGCGATGAAACCGGTGTCGCGCTGTATGACAGCGCGCACGGCTTGCTGGCGCATGCGCTGTATTCGCAGATCGCAATGCATAACGAATACGGCGGGGTGGTGCCTGAACTGGCGTCGCGCGACCATATCCGGCGCGTGTTGCCGCTGACCCGCCAGGTGCTGGCGGAGGGCGGCCGCACGCTGGCCGACCTCGACGGCATTGCCTACACCCAGGGGCCCGGACTGGCGGGCGCCTTGCTGGTGGGGGCAGGGATGGCGCGCGCGCTGGCCTTCGCGCTGGATATCCCCGCGGTCGGCGTGCACCATCTGGAAGGCCACATGCTGTCGCCGCTGATTTCCGATACGCCGCCGGAATTCCCCTTCGTCGCCTTGCTGGTGTCGGGCGGGCACACGCAGTTGATGCTGGTGTCCGGCGTCGGGCGCTACACCCTGCTGGGCGAAACGCTGGACGATGCGGCTGGCGAGGCCTTCGACAAGACCGCGCAACTCCTTGGCCTGGGCTATCCGGGCGGCCCCGCGCTGTCGAGCCTGGCGGCAACCGGCGATGCCGGCCATTTCAGCCTGCCGCGGCCGATGCTCAATTCGGGCGATTTCGATTTCAGCTTTTCCGGCCTGAAGACGGCGGTGCTGACGCTGGTGCGCAAGCAGGGTCTGGAACAGGCGGCGGACATCGCGGCGGCCTTCCAGGTCGCGGCGGTGGAGGTGCTGGTGGGCAAGAGCCTGGCAGCTTGCGCGCGCAGTGGTGCGACGCGGCTGGTGGTGGCGGGAGGGGTGGGCGCCAACGCCCATTTACGCGAGCGGCTCACGCGCGAAGCGGCCGCACGCGGTGTCACCGTGTTCTACCCGCGATTGGAGTTCTGCACCGACAACGGCGCGATGATCGCCTTCGCCGGCGCGCAGCGGCTGGCACATGCGGGCAGCGGCGATCTGACGTTTGCGGTCAAGCCGCGCTGGGAACTGGCTGCGCTCGACGCGGTGTGAACTACTGCCGGAACATGGGGTAGGCCTCACGCAAGGCCTTCATCCATTTTTCGCTTCCGGTGAGCTGCGCGATCTGTTCGGGGAACAGCAAAAAACCCGCCAGCACCGCCATCAGGCAGACCAGGATCACCGTGCCGAAAATGCTTTCCGGCCGCAATACGCCCCAGTAGCGACTGACCAGGAATAGCGTGTCTTTCCTGTGTTCCGACATCGACACCCAGCGGCGCAGCAGCTTGACCGCGAGGTAGGCCGCATAGCCTCCGGCCAGCGAGGCAAACACGATGCGGAACAGGGCGAACACGTCGAGCCCGCCGCCGAGATACTGGTGGTACAGCCAGGACACGAAACCCAGCGACAGCGAGGCCAGAATCGCGATGGCGACGTTGATGAACAGGCGCCGTCGCTCGCGTGCAAGGTCGCGCTGCCGCTCGATGAAGAAGCCGTCGACTTCCTGCTTGAAGTATTCGACCTTTTCCTGCACCAGGGCGGAGATTTCCGTTTTGGCGCGGACGATGCGCTCGTCCATCAGCGTGCCGAGCTTTTCGCCGGCGTAATCGACCAGCTCGCGCACGTCGTCCTTGGTGAACTGCCGCTGTTCGTGCAGTTCGTCGGAAATCTTGTCGAGCTTGGCGTCGATTTCCTGGCTGGCCTGCCAGATGACGTCCTTCAGTTCGGTGCCGGCCTGCGAGACGCCGACCTTCACCACATCCGCGAGGCGCTCGCCGGCGTGGTCGATCGCCTCGCGCGACACTTCGGCGAGGCTCTCCTTTGCGTGATCGATGGTTTTGTCGAACAGGGCCATGTCAGGTGAGCCGTGCCTATTTGCTGGCGCCGATGCGGGCTTCCTGGCCAGTCGCCAGCTTGATGAGGTTGTTCTTGTGACGATAGACCAGCAGCAGGGCGATCACCAGCACGCTCATGGCCACGTCGTCCCAGCCCATCAGCAGCCCCGCGTAGACCGGAGCGAGCGCGGCGGTGGTCAGCGCGGCGAGCGAGGAAATGCGGAACACCCCTGCCATGAGCAGCCAGGTGGCGAGGCACGCCAGCCCAAGCCAGGGATTGAGGCCGACGAGTACGCCGAGCGCGGTGGCTACGCCCTTGCCGCCCTGGAAACGGAAAAACACGGGGAACAGGTGGCCGATGAACACCGCCAGCGCGCACAGCAGGGCAATGTCCTCGCCGAGGCCGAACTGCGGCGCCAGCATGCGCGCCAGCATCACCGCCACCCAGCCTTTGAGGGCGTCGCCGAGCAGCGTCAGTGCGGCTGCGGCTTTGCGCCCGGTGCGCAGCACATTGGTGGCGCCGGGGTTACCCGATCCGAAGCTGCGCGGGTCGGGCAGGCGCATGGCGCGGCTGACGATCACGGCAAACGATAACGAGCCCAGCAGGTAGGCGACAGCAATAAACAACAGCGTGGTCATAAACAAGTCAGTAAAATGGCGCGTTTGGGTTGGGCCCACGGGGGCTGCGCGATGGATATTTTATTTTTGCGGGACTTCCGTCTCGAACTGATTATCGGCATATACGAGTGGGAACGCAAAGTGCCGCAACCGGTGCGGCTCGATCTGGAGATCGGCCTGCCCCACAGCAAGGCCGGCGGCACCGACAACGTGGCCGACACCATCGACTACGGTGCGGTGGCCCGGCGGGTGAAGGAATACCTGCACAACGCGCCGCAACCCATCACCCTGGTCGAATCGGTCGCCGAGCACGTCGCCGCCATCGTGCGCGATGAATTCGGCGCGCCGTGGGTGAAGGTGTCGGTGACCAAATTCGCCATCGTGCCGGGGATCAAGGAACTCGGCATCACCATCGAGCGCGGTATGCGCCTGTGAGCCTGGAGCACATGGCCGCGATGGCGGCCATCCTGCTGGCGGCGTATCTCATCCGCGGCATCACCGGCTTCGGCTCGGGGCTGATTGCGGTGCCCTTGCTGGCGCTGTTTCTGCCGTTGCAGTTTGTCGTGCCTTTGATCCTGCTGCTGGATTTCACCGCATCGATCGTGATCGGGGGAGTTAATTTCAAGCGCGTGCATTGGAATGAAATCGGCATCCTGATTCCGTTCGGCATCGTCGGTGTGGTGCTGGGCACCAGCCTGCTGGTCAAGCTGCCGCCGGAGCCCATGCTGATTGCGCTGGCCGGATTCGTCTTCATTTTTGCCGTGCGCAGCGTGCTCGCCATCCGCGGCGACAGACCGGCTTCGCGCGCCTGGGCGGCGCCGGCCGCGCTCACAGGCGGCACCGTGGGGGCCTTGTTCGGCACCGGCGGGCCACCGTACGTGATTTACCTGACCCACCGCATCCGCGATAAAAGCGATTTGCGCGCGACTTTTTCGGCGCTGTTCTTTACCGAGGGGCTGACGCGTATCGCCAGCTTTCTGGTCGCCGGGCTATTGATGACGGCCAAGGTGTGGACCGCGTATTTGGCCGCACTGCCGCTGGTGCTGGGTGCGTTGTATCTGGGCGGACGCGTGCACGTGGGCCTGAGCCAGACGCAGATGACGCGGCTGGTCGGCTTGCTGTTGCTGGTGTCGAGCATATCGTTGTTATTCAAGGCCCTGAACGCATGAGTGAAGCCGAATCGCTGCATTTTCAATCCGTCTCGTTCACCGGGCTGGCGCCGGGTGCGCGCCTGATCGTGCTGGGTGCGGTGCACGGCAATGAAACCTGCGGCACGCAGGCGATCCGCCAGGTGATTGCGGAGATCGAGTCCGGCCGACTGGGTATTGCCAAGGGCAGCGTGACGTTCGTGCCGGTCACCAATCCGCTGGCCTATGCCCGCCAGCGGCGCATGGGCGACCGCAATCTCAACCGCAACCTTGCGCCCACCGACACGCCGCTTGAGTTCGAGGACCGCATCGCCAACTGGCTGTGCCCCCTGCTGGCGCAGCACGACGTGCTGCTCGACCTGCATTCGTTCCACACGGCGGGCGAGCCCTTCGTGATGCTGGGACCGCAAGACAATGACGGCGCGCTGGAGCCGTTTGCGCGCGCGGCCGAGGAAACGGCGCTGGCATTGCGCCTGGGCGTGCGTCGCTTCGTCGATGGCTGGCTCGACACCTACGCGGCAGGCGTCGCGCGCCGCCTAGCGGCGGGGGTGTCGGCACGCGAAGCCGACGTGCATTACGGCGTCGGCACCACCGAATACATGCGGGCCCAGGGCGGCATCGCGCTCACGCTCGAGTGCGGCCAGCACGACGATCCCGCCGCGCCCGCCGTGGCCTATCGTGCACTGCATAACACGCTGGCGCACCTGGGCCTGACCGCGGCGGGGGATCCGGCGCCGGCGACGGACACCGAAACGTTGCGCCTGTACCGGGTCATCGACCGCGCCCATCCTGGCGACGCATTTGCACGTGGCTGGTCGAGTTTCGACCGCGTGCATGCCGGCGAAACGATCGGCACGCGCCACGACGGCACGCCGGTGACGGCGGATCGCGATGGCTGCATCGTGTTTCCCAACCCCGGCGCGCTGCCGGGGCAGGAGTGGTTTTATCTGGCGAGCCCGAGCCTGCGGGTGTGAGGGTCAGCCGCGCGGATGATGCTGTGCATGCAACTGCTTCAGCCGTTCGCGCGCCACATGGGTGTAAATCTGCGTGGTGGAAATGTCGCTGTGCCCGAGCAGCATCTGCACTACCCGCAGGTCGGCGCCGTGGTTCAGCAGATGGGTGGCGAATGCGTGGCGCAGCGTGTGTGGCGACAGCGGGCGCGTGATTCCGGCAAGGCGGGCGCGGCGCTTGATGAGGTACCAGAACGCCTGCCGCGTCATGCCGCCGCCACGCGCGGTGATGAACATCGCATCGCTCAGCTGCTTTCCCTGCAATTGCGGGCGGGCGTCCGACAGATAGCGCCGCAGCCACAGCACCGCTTCCTCCCCCAGCGGCACCAGCCGGTCCTTGTTGCCCTTGCCGGTCACGCGCAGCACGCCGTCGCCGAGATTGACCGCGGCCAGCTTCAGCCCCACCAGTTCCGACACCCGCAAGCCGGTGGCGTACAGGGTTTCCAGCATCGCGCGGTCGCGTAGTCCCGGCGGCGTGTCGGGAGCGGTGCTGTCGAGCAGACGCGCCACATCGGCCTCGGTCAGTGTCCTGGGCAGCGCGCGCGACAGCTTGGGGCTGTCCAGATTGAGCGTGGGGTCGGTGGCGATCAGGCGCTCGCGCAACAGATAACGATAAAACCGCTTCAGCGCCGAGGTGTAGCGGGCTGCGCTGCGGGGCTGGGTGCGGCGGGCGAAACGCCATGCCAGATAGGCTTCGAGATCGCCCGCCACGGCGGCATCGAGTCCACGGGCGCGTTCCTTCTCCAGCCAGGCGGCAAAGCTTTCCAGGTCGCGCCGGTAGGCTGCCAGCGTCAGGTTCGCCAGCCCGTCTTCCAGCCACAGGTGATCGCAAAACCGCTCAATCAGTATGCCGCTCATGCGCCAGCAGCCAGGTTTTCACGTCCAGCGGCGTACCGCCGGACGAATGCATGAAGCCGCCCAGGCCGTGTGCCGCCACCACGCGATGGCAGGGGATGAGGATGGGCAGGGGGTTAGATCCGCATGCCTGGCCCACCGCGCGTGCGGCGGTGCCGAGCCGTTTTGCCAGTGCGCCATAGGTGGTCGGCTGTCCGGGCGGAATGCCCAGCAGTGCGTGCCACACCCGCAACTGGAACGGCGTGCCCTGCGGCACGAAGAGCAAATCGAAGGCGTGGGCGGGGTCGTTCCAGTAGGCATCCAGTTCGCGGGCCAGCTGCTGGGTGCGGCCGTCCCGCCGCGCAGAGGCCGGCGTGTCTGCCGGCAAAAAATCCAGCCGCGTCAGCGCGTCGCCGGTGAAGCCGGCGCCGAGGCGGCACATCGGGGCAGGAAGAATGGCGTCGTAGGCATGCATGAACACCATTCTAGCCGAGGCTTGCGCGCGCCCTGGCTAGAACAGCGGTACCAGCTTGTAGCCCTGGGTTTGCCAGCCGATCAGCGAAATGAAGCCGTCGCCCACCAGTTGCATGCCGGGCAGGATCGTCGCGTTGTCCACATTGAACACGCGGGTGGCGACGGCGCACACTTCATGCCTGACGCCGAGGTCGTTCAGTGCCTGGACGTGGCTGGCGATGGCCTGGAGGCTGTCGCCGTGCTCCAGTTCGAGTTCGCCATCCGGCGCCGTGGTCAGGAAGCGGACCGTGGGGCCGATGTAGACGATCACGAAATCGGGCTTTACCCCTTGCCGCAGCATGCCGGCATGGGTGCCCTTGATGATGTCGAGATAGAACGCGGTTTTTTTGGGATCGGCAAAGTCGATCAGGAACACGCCTTTGCCTTGTTCGACGCCCTGCAGGGCGCGACTGTCGTTGATGGGGGACGCCAGGGCGAAGCCGCTGAAGGCCAGCAGCATCAGGGTGGCAAGACGGATGAGGGTGCGTTTCATGAGGGTGAAGGACTCCGTGGGATGAAGCGGGATCGCGCCGATCGCTATTCGCGCGGGCCGGCGCTGGCTTGGCGGACGGCGTCGAGATCGACCAGGCTGCAGCTAGTCTTGCGGCAGGCCAGGCAATCGTCCGTGCCGGGAACGTGCTCGAAGGCGCAGGTGCGCGCTTTCAGCATGGCCCAATCGGCTGTGGCGTAAGCATGCGAGGGCAGATTGGGCGGGTAGTACACGCAGCCGAAACAATAGGTTTCGACCGCCCGGCTGGGGGTGTCCGACATGGGAATGGTTTCCTTTCCGGGTTTCATGACGCCGCCACCGCCCGCCAGGCGCAGGCCCATACTTCGTCCAGGTAGGTCGGCAAGGGATGCGGCAGGATGCCGTCCAGGCGCGCGGTAATCATCCGGATGGGGCCGCCGAACAGGCAGGTGGAGGCGACCATGGCATCCATTTGGCGGATTTCCCCGCGTGCCATGCCGCGACTGAGCATCTCGCGCATTCGGGCAAACGGGCGCGAGGAGCAGACCGGCGGTTCGTCGGGCAAGAATTCCCGATGCCGCGCATACAACATGAAGGCCATTGCCTGGGGCTGCGTCTCGGTCAGCTCGAACAGGCGCGTCACCAGCTCGCGAGCCCGATCATGGCTGCTGTCCGTCTGACGTTCGATTTCGTCGATGAGTTGCAGCATGCGGGCGGTTAGCGTCGCGTACAGCGCACGGGCCAGTCCTTCCTTGTCGCCGAAATGGTGATAGATCGAGCCGATGCTTACGCCGGCCGTGCGGCTGATGTCGTGTACCGAAGTCGCGAAATACCCCCTGTCGGTGAAGAGGTGGAGGGCGGCATCCAGAACCAGGGTGCGAGTGTCTTCGCGCTGAGCGGCGATTTCCGGCATGATGAGCCAACTAGAACGAACGTTCGTTCTAATTTAAGGCGAGGAGCGCGCGGAGTCAAGCCCCTCTGCCTTGCAGGCCCGGGCAAGGTCAAGCAAGCACCAACAAAAATGCCCGCATGAAGCGGGCATTTTTGTTGGTGCAGAAGGATGCTTATTCGGCAGCCGTGGCAGTTGCCTTGCGGCTGGGCAGCTTTTCCTTGATGCGGGCGGATTTGCCGGAACGCTCGCGCAGGTAGTACAGCTTGGCGCGGCGCACGTCGCCGCGGCGCTTGACTTCGATACCGGCGACCAGCGGCGAATAGGTCTGGAAAGTGCGCTCGACGCCTTCGCCCGCGGAGATCTTGCGCACGGTGAAGGCGGAGTTGAGGCCGCGGTTGCGCTTGGCGATGACCACGCCTTCGTAGGCCTGCAGACGCTCGCGGGTGCCTTCCTTCACTTTCACCTGGACGACGACGGTGTCGCCGGGGGCAAACACGGGGATGGTTTTGCCCAGGCGCGCGATTTCTTCCTGTTCGAGTTGCTCGATGATGTTCATGACATTTCCTTGCTTCTGGCGTGAGAGGTGCACCGCTGCGGGTGGACGTCGCGCCGTTTCATATTGGCCCGGGGTTAGCGGGCCGCTTCGTTCTGCTGCGCACCGGAGGGGTGCGCAGCGAGAATATCCTGTTCCTGCTTCGACAGCACGCGCCTGGCCAGCAGGTCGGGGCGATGCGCTGCCGTGATCGTCAGGCTTTGCTGCAGCCGCCATTGTGCAATCGCGGCGTGGTTACCACTTCTCAACACGTCCGGCACCGCCATGCCCTGCCACACCTCGGGCCGGGTGTAGTGCGGGCAGTCGAGCAGGCCATTGGCGAAGGAGTCCTCCGCCGCCGAATCCGCATCGTTCAGCGCGCCCGGCAGTTGCCGGATGAGGGCGTCCATCAGTGCGAGCGCGGGGAGTTCGCCGCCCGACAGCACGAAGTCGCCGAGCGAGAGTTCCTCGTCCACGCGGCGCTGCAACAGCCGCTCGTCGATGCCCTCATAACGCCCGCACAGCAATACCAGCGCAGGCTTTTCCTTCAGTTCCATCACCCGCCGATGCGTCAACGGGCGGCCGCGGGGTGAAAAATGCACCACCCACGGGGTCGAATTTTCGCTGCCAAGATCCTGCTGCACCGCGTTCAGCGTGCGGTCCAGCGGATCGGCCAGCATCAGCATCCCGGGGCCGCCGCCGTAAGGGCGGTCGTCCACCGTGCGGTGCGGATCGCCGGTGAAATCGCGCGGATTCCAGGCCTTGAACCGGTACAGTCCGCGATCCAGCGCCCGCCGGGTGATGCCGTAATCCAGCACGGCATCGAACATCTCGGGGAAGAGCGTGACCGCGTCGAAGCGCATCAGTAGTCTTCGCCCCAGTCCACCTCGATCGTCCCGCCGGCCAGGTCCACCTTGCCGACAAAGGCCGCCACGAACGGAATCAGGTGCTCGCGCGCGCCCTTGACGACCAGCAGGTCGTTCGCGCCGCCTTCCATCAGGCTGTCGACCTTGCCTAGTTCGGCGCCTTCGCGGTTGACCACGGTCAGGCCGATCAGGTCGGACCAGTAGAACTCGTTTTCTTCCGGCGGCGGCAGATCGCGTTTCGCCACCGAGATTTCCTGTCCGCGCAGGGCGTAGGCCGCGTCGCGATCGTCGATGCCGGCCAGTTTTGCGACCAGGGCCTTGCCGTGGTCCTGGACGGCCTCGACGCTGTAATGCGCCTGCTGCTCGCCGCGCCCGAGGCGCCAGGACGCGAAATCCATCAGCGTGCCCGGGTCTTCGCTGTAGGGCTGGACCTTGATCCAGCCCTTGATGCCGAACGGGGCGGCGATGCGCCCCATAACGACCCAGTCGTTATTCAAAGCGAACAGCCGCCCCAGGCTTCTTGCTCAGCCAAATCAGGCAGCGGCAGCGGGCTTGTTCTGCTTGACCAGACGGGCGACGGTGTCGGACATCTGCGCGCCGTTGCTCACCCAATAGCCGATGCGTTCCTGGTCCAGGCGCACGGCTTCGGCACCCGCGGCGGCCACCGGATTGTAGAAGCCGACGCGCTCGATGAAGCGACCATCACGGCGGCAGCGCGAATCGGCCACCACGACGTTGTAGAAGGGACGGTTTTTGGCGCCGCCGCGCGAAAGACGAATAACGACCATGATTCAACCCACCGGGTAAACGGAGAAAACCGCGAATTATACTCAAAAACCACGGGCTTGCCAGTGGGCAGGCTTTACCGCATTCCGGGCAGCATGCCCTTCATGCCGCGCATCATCTTGGACAGGCCGCCCTTGCCCATCATTTTCATCATTTTCTGCGCCTGCTCGAACTGGTTCAGCAGCTTGTTGACCTCCTGTACCTGCACCCCCGCGCCGGCGGCGATGCGGCGCTTGCGGCTGGCCTTGATGATTTCGGGTTTGCGGCGCTCCAGCGGGGTCATGCTGTTGATGATGCCCTCCACCCGGTTGACGGCCTTGTCGTCGGCACCGGCCGGGATCGGCATCTGGCCGGCGCCCGGCAGCTTGTCCATCAGCGCGGACAATCCGCCCATCTTGCGCATCTGCTGGATTTGCGTCTTGAAGTCTTCGAGGTCGAAGTCCTTGCCCTTCTTGACCTTGTCGGCGAGTTTTTTCGCTTCGGCGAGGTCGACCGAACCTTGTGCCTGCTCGATCAGCGAGAGCACGTCGCCCATGCCGAGGATGCGCTGCGCCATGCGTTCGGGGTGGAAGGCTTCCAGCCCGGTGGGCTTTTCGCCGACGCCGATGAACTTGAGCGGCTTGCCGGTGATGTGGCGCACCGACAGCGCCGCGCCGCCGCGGGCGTCGCCGTCGAGCTTGGTCAGCACCACGCCGGTGAGCGGCAGCGCCTCGTTGAAGGCGCGGGCGACGTTGACCGCGTCCTGGCCCTGCATGGCGTCGACCACGAACAGGGTTTCAACCGGCTTGACCGCGGCGTGCAGGGACTTGATCTCGGCCATCATCGCTTCGTCGATCGCTAGGCGGCCGGCGGTGTCGACGATCAGCACGTCGTAGAACTGCTTGCGCGCATGGTCCTGCGCAGCCTGTGCGATTCTCAGCGCATCGCGTTCGTCGCCGGCTTCAAAAAAGCTGACGTCGAGCTGCTTGCCGAGTTGCCGCAGCTGGTCGATGGCGGCGGGGCGATAGACGTCGGCGGAGGCGAGCAGGACTTTTTTCTTGCGGTTTTTCAGCAGCAGCGCCAGCTTGCCGCTGGTGGTGGTCTTGCCCGAGCCTTGCAGGCCGGCCATCAGGATCACCGCAGGCGGCGTGGCGGCCAGATTCAGTTCGGCGTTTTCGCCGCCCATCAGGCGGGTGAGTTCTTCGTGGACGATGCCGATCAGCGCCTGGCCCGGCGATAGGCTGGTGAGCACTTCCTGGCCCAGGGCGCGGGTTTTGACCGCTTCGATGAAGTCCTTGACCACCGGCAGCGCAACGTCGGCCTCGAGCAGGGCCAGGCGAACCTGGCGCAGCGTATCCTGCACGTTGGCTTCGGTGATGCGCGCCTGCCCGCGCAGGCTTTTGACGACGCCGGCGAGGCGTCCGCTGAGGTTTTCTAACATGGCTTCCTTGTTGCCGTTATGGACGGCATGGATAATGGGGCTGGCTGAATCATTTCCATTTTAACGAATGTCCCCGCTATTGCTGGTTACTTTGTGTGTAAGCGCGCTGTACGGCTGGGTCGCCTGGCGCCTGCAGCGCACGCCGCGCGCCGTATCGGTGCGCCGGTTGCTGCCGCTGGCCCTGCTGGCCCACGGCGCGCTGATTTATCATTCGGTGCTGGGGCAGGGCGACATCCGGCTGGGGTTCGGCAACTCCCTGTCGACGATTTTGTGGCTCACTGCGCTGGCCTACTGGCTGGCCAGCCAGGGTGCGCCGCTGGCGCGTCTGCAGTCCTGGGTCAGCGGGCTGGCGGCAGTGTCCGTGCTGATCATGGCGCTGTTCACCGCCACCCACGCCATTCCCAATTCGCAGGCGCTGGCCTTGCGCGCGCACCTGGTGGTGTCTTTTCTCGCCTATGGCTTGCTGGCCGTGGCCGCATTGCACGCGGTGCTGATGACCATGCTGGAAAAACAACTGCATCGCGGCTCGCTGCAAAACGGCGCGCCGCCCCTGCTGACGCTGGAGGCCATGTTGTTCAGGACCATCGGCGTCGGGTTTGCGCTGCTGACCCTGGCGCTGTTCAGCGGGGTGTTTTTTTCGGAAGAGCTGTTTGGCACGGCTTTGCAGTTCTCGCACAAAACCGTGTTCGCCATCCTGTCATGGCTGGTGTTCGGCGGCCTGCTGCTGGGGCGGCATTTCCGCGGCTGGCGCGGGCGCACCGCCCTGATCTGGACGATCACCGGTTTCACCCTGCTGCTGCTGGCCTATCTGGGCACCCAGTTCGTGCTGGAAGTGGTGCTCCGGCGTTGAGGCGGTGTTGATTGGATAGTATTTCCACCAGCACGCTTTTTGCCGTGCTTGCCGTTCTGCTGCTCACTTCGGCATTTTTTTCCGCGTCCGAGACGGCGATGATGGCGATCAACCGCTATCGCCTGCGCCACGCCGCCGAGTCCGGCGTGCGCGGCGCGATGCGGGCGCAGGCGCTGCTGGACCAGACCGACAAGCTCCTGGGCGTGATCCTGCTGGGCAACAATCTGGTCAATTCCGCCTCGGGCACGCTGTCTGCCGTGCTGGCCATTCGCCTGTTCGGCGACGGCGAAATGGTGCTGTTCGTGGCGACGCTGCTGCTCACCTTCCTGATTCTGGTGTTCAGCGAAGTCACGCCGAAGGTGGTCGGGGCGTCCTTTCCCGAACGCGTCGCCTACCCGGCGACGCTGCTGCTCACGCCGCTGTTGACGCTGGCGTACCCGGTGGTGTGGTTCGTCAACCTGTTCGTGCAGGGCATCCTGAAACTGTTGCACATCAGGCAGCCCGACCCGGGGCAGGGCAACAGCCTGGGGCTGCAGGAGCTGCGCACCATCGTGCTGGAATCGTCCGGCAGATTGCCGCGCGAGCACCGCCGGATCCTGATGAACCTGCTGGAACTGGAAGACATCACGGTGGATGACGTGATGACGCCGCGCAACCAGATCGAGGCGATCGACATCGAGGACGACCCCGAACGGCTGCGCCAGCAGATTTCCACCAGCCATCACACGCGGCTGGTGGTGCAGCAGGGCTCGCCCGACAATCTGCTCGGCGTGCTGCATGTGCGCCGGGTACTGCATGCGCTGACCGGCGACGAGCTTGATCCCGAGACGCTGAAGGAAAACCTGGAAGCGCCTTACTTCGTTCCGGCGGGCACCCCCTTGTTCACCCAGCTGCGCAATTTCCAGAGCGGCCGTCGCCGGCTGGCGCTGGTGGTCGACGAATACGGCGAACTGCAGGGGCTGGTGACGCTGGAAGATCTGCTGGAAGAAATGGTCGGCGAATTCACCACCCAGGCGCCATCGGATATGGGTTACCTGCGGCAGGAAGACGACGGCTGCTGGCTGGCCGAAGGCACCGTGCTGCTGCGCCATCTGAACCGCAAGCTGGGCTTGTCGTTGCCGCTGGACGGCCCGAAGACGCTGAACGGCCTGCTGCTGGAGCAATTCGAGGATATTCCCGAAGCCGGGGTGAGCCTCAAGCTGGGCGACGTGCCGGTGGAAATCGTGCAGACCCAGGACCGGGTGGTGAAAATGGCGCGTATCTACCTGCCGGCGCCGAATGACGTGCCGTCTGAAAACGCCTCAACTTAGCCGAAAAATCGCCGTTAAGGCCTGTGATTCCCCATCCGCCGCCGGCTCGGCGCGTCGATGCGGGCAATATTTTGACGCTGGACTTGTCTGGAACCGAGCTATGGCCGCAGTGACAAACACCAACAATCTAACCGGGCTGGCGCGTGCCATGGTCAACCATGGCTGGCTGTCCGAGGGCGACGCCGAAGGCGTGTGGAAAAGCGCCAGCCAATCCGGCGAATCGTTCGTGACCGAACTCATCAAGGAACGGCGTTTCAAGGCCGATCAGATAGCCGAATTTGCCGCCGGTTCATTTGGCTATCCTTACCTGGATTTGAATGCCATGGATGCCGACAGCCTGCCGCAGGGGCTGCTCGATCCCAAGCTAGTGCAGAAACGGCGCGTGGTCGCGCTGTATCAGCGCGGCAACAAACTGTATGTGGCGACGTCCGACCCCACCCATCTGCAGGCGCTGGACGAGGTGAAGTTCCAGACCGGGCAGGCGGTGGAGCCGGTGGTGGTGGAAGACGACAAGCTCGGCAAGCTGATCGAGAAGGCGGGCGAAGCCGCCGACAGCACGCTGGCCGTGCTGAATGCGGAAGACCTCAATCTCGACTTTGCCGACGAGGAAAGCGCCGCCGCCCAGCAGGACACCGGCGGCATCGAAATCGACGATGCGCCGGTGGTGCGCTACCTGCAGAAAATCATGCTCGATGCGATCAATCTGGGCGCATCCGACATCCATTTCGAGCCTTACGAAAAGTATTACCGTATCCGCTACCGGCGCGACGGCGTGCTGTCCGAGGTGGCGCAGCCGCCGATGGCGATCAAGGACAAGGTGGCATCGCGCATCAAGGTGCTGTCGCGGCTGGATATTTCGGAGAAGCGCGTGCCGCAAGACGGCCGCATGAAAATGGTGCTGTCGAAAAACCGTGCCATCGATTTCCGGGTCAGCACCCTGCCGACGCTGTATGGCGAAAAAATCGTCATGCGTATTCTCGACCCCACCAGCGCCCAGCTGGGCGTGGATGCGCTGGGCTACGAGCCGTGGCAGAAAGAAATCCTGCTGGATGCGGTGCAGCGCCCTTACGGCATGGTACTGGTGACCGGGCCGACCGGTTCCGGCAAGACGGTGTCGCTCTACACCTGCCTGAACATTCTCAACAAGCCCGACGTCAACATCTCGACCGCGGAAGATCCGGCGGAAATCCAGTTGCCCGGCATCAACCAGGTCAACGTCAACGACAAGGCAGGACTGACTTTCTCGGCCGCGCTGAAATCCTTCCTGCGGCAGGACCCCGACGTCATCATGGTCGGCGAAATCCGCGATCTGGAAACGGCCGATATCGCCATCAAGGCTGCGCAAACCGGCCACATGGTGATGTCCACGCTGCACACCAACGATGCCCCCGGCACGCTGACCCGTTTGCTGAACATGGGGGTGGCGCCGTTCAACGTCGCCTCCTCGGTGATCCTGATCACCGCCCAGCGGCTGGCGCGGCGTTTGTGCGCGTGCAAGCAACCCGTCGATATCCCGCAGGAGGCCCTGCTGGCGGCCGGCTTCACCGAAGCGCAACTGGACGGCAACTGGAAACCCTACAAACCGGTGGGCTGCGATATCTGCGGCGGTACCGGCTACAAGGGGCGGCTGGGCATCTATCAGGTGATGCCGATCACCGACGCCATGACCCGCATCATTCTCAAGGGCGGGGACGAAACCGACATTGCCGACCAGGCCCGGCGCGAAGGCGTGCTCGACCTGCGCCAGGCCGGGTTGTTGAAAGTGAAAGCCGGCCTCACCTCGCTGGAAGAGGTCGAGGCCGTCACCAATATCTAAGGAACTCCCTCTATGGCTACAGCGGCAAAGGCAATCAAGGATGCCACTTTCCTGTGGGAAGGCATGGACAAGCGCGGCAAGAAAGTCAAAGGCCAGTTGCAGGCCGGCGGCGAAGCCGTGGTCAATTCCATGCTGCGCAAGCAGGGAATCACCGTCACCAAGGTCAGGAAGCAGAGCACCCTGTTTTCCGGCAGCAAGCGCATCACCGACAAGGATGTCACGCTGTTCACCCGCCAGCTGGCGACCATGATGAAAGCCGGGGTGCCGTTGCTGCAATCGTTCGAAATCGTGGCGCGCGGGCATTCCAATCCATCGATGCAGCGCCTGCTGCTGGAAATCAAGGCGGACATCGAAAAGGGCAGCAGCCTCACCCAGGCATTCGGTCGCCATCCGCTGTACTTCGATGCGCTGTTCTGCAACCTGGTGGGGGCCGGCGAATCGGCGGGTATTCTGGACGGCGTGCTCGAACGGCTGGCGGTCTACAAGGAAAAAATCCTCGCCATCAAGAGCAAGATCAAGTCGGCGCTGTTCTACCCCGTTTCCATTATCGTGGTGGCGTTTGTCATCACCGCCGTGATCATGATTTTCGTGATCCCGGCGTTCAAGGACTTGTTCAGCAGCTTTGGCGCCGACCTGCCGGGGCCGACCCTGGTGGTGATGGCGATCTCGGATTTCTTCGTCCAGTGGTGGTGGGCGATTTTCGGCGCCGTCGGCGGCAGCATCTACGCCTTGCTGCAGGCATGGAAACGCTCGCGCAAGGTGCAGATGTTCATGGATCGGTTGATGCTCAAATTGCCGATTTTTGGCGCAGTGATCGAAAAAGCCACCATCGCGCGCTGGACGCGCACCCTGGCCACCATGTTCGCCGCCGGCGTGCCGCTGGTCGAGGCGCTGGAATCGGTGGGCGGGGCGTCGGGCAACCAGGTGTTCGTCGAGGCGACCAATAAAATCCGTGGCGAAGTATCGACCGGCACGGCGCTGACGGTGGCGATGCAGAACTCCGGCCGGTTTCCCAATATGGTGCTGCAGATGGCCGCCATCGGCGAAGAGTCCGGGGCGCTCGATTCCATGCTGGGCAAGGTGGCCGATTTCTACGAGGCCGAAGTGGATGACGCGGTCGAAGCGCTGTCCAGCCTGATGGAACCGATCATCATGGTGGTGCTGGGCACGCTGATCGGCGGCATGGTGATCGCCATGTACCTGCCGATCTTCAAGATGGGTTCGGTCGTCTGATGGCCTTGCTGCATGCCGAGCCAGCCCTGTTCACCGGGCTGGTTTTTTTGTTCGGCCTGCTGGTCGGCAGCTTTCTCAACGTCGCCATCCACCGGCTGCCCAGAATGATGGAGGCCGAATGGCATGCGCAGTGCGCCGAGTTGCGCGGCGAGGCCTTGCCCGATGCGCCGCGCTACAACCTGTGGTTGCCGCGTTCGGCCTGTCCGCAGTGCGGCCATCGGATCACGGCGCTGGAAAACATTCCGCTGCTGTCGTGGCTGTGGCTGCGCGGCCGCTGCTCGGCCTGCCGCGCGCCGATCGGCGCGCGCTATCCGCTGGTGGAACTGCTTACCGCGCTGCTGTCGGCGGCGGTCGCCTGGAAATGGGGCGCGAGCGTGCAAACCGCGGGTGCGCTGCTGATGGTGTGGATGCTGATCGCGCTGGCTTTCATCGACCTCGACACGACCCTGCTGCCCGACAGTCTCACCCTGCCGCTGCTGTGGCTGGGGCTGCTGTTCAATCTGGGCGGGCATTTCAGCAGCCTGCCGGATGCGGTCGTCGGCGCCATGGCCGGCTATCTGGTGTTGTGGCTGGTGTACTGGCTGTTCAAGCTCGCCACCGGCAAGGACGGGATGGGTTACGGCGATTTCAAGCTGCTGGCGGCCATCGGCGCCTGGCTGGGATGGCAGATGCTGCCGGTCACGCTGTTGCTGTCCTCCGTCGTCGGTGCGGCGGTCGGCATCGCGATGATCGTGCTGGTGAAGCATGACCGGCGCGTGCCGATTCCGTTCGGTCCGTATCTGGCCGGGGGCGGGCTGGTGGCGCTGTTCTTCGGCGCGGACTTGACGCAGGCCTACCTCGGGCAATTCTGATGTTCACGGTTGGCCTCACCGGCGGCATCGGTTCGGGAAAATCGACCGTTGCCGATTGCTTCGCCGCACATGGGGTGCCGGTGATCGATACGGATGTCATTGCCCGCGATCTGACCGCGCCTGGCGGCGCGGCGCTGGAGGCGATCCGCTCGGCTTTCGGCGAAACGGTGATGCGGGCGGACGGCGGCCTGGATCGCGCCGCCCTGCGTCGGCGCGTCTTCGCCGATGCCGGCGACCGGCGCCGCCTCGAAGCCATTCTGCACCCGCGCATTCGGCGTGCGGTGGAGCAGGCGCGCGCGGCACTCACCGCCTCCTATGCCCTGATCGTGATCCCCCTGTTGGTGGAAACCGGCGGTTACCGCGACCTGCTGAACCGCGTGCTGGTGGTCGATTGCCCCGAAGAGCTGCAGGTGGCGCGGGTGATGGCGCGCAGCGGGCTCGCCCATGACGAGGTGACAGCCATACTCGCAGCGCAGGCCGGGCGCGCCGAGCGCCTGGCGGCGGCGGACGATGTGATCGTCAACACGGCTTCGCCCGAGGCGTTGCGCAGCCAGGTGACGGCGCTGCACCGGCGTTATCAAACGCTCGCAAGTGCGTCGCCTTGATTTTCCATCCGGATCGGCGACAATCGGCCGATTGAAACCAACGCGTGCGGCGTGATCCATTACGAATATCCCCTCAGCGAACGCATCCGCACCCTGCTGCGGCTGGAAGATTTGTTCGATCGCTTCGATGCCTATGCCGCATCGTCCGACCGGCACGCGCATCATGCGGCCCTGCTGACGCTGTTTGAAATGGCGGAAGTGGCGGCGCGCGCCGACCTCAAATCCGACCTGTTGCAGGAACTGGACCGGCAAAAAGCCGTGCTGGCGGCGCTGCGCGGCAATCCCCGCGTCAAGGACAGCACCCTGGAAAGCGTGCTGGCGGCGATCGAGGCCGCCCACCATGGCATGTATCAACTGCCAGGCAAGGTGGGCCAGCATCTGCGCGAAGACGACTGGCTGATGGCCGTCAAACAGCGTGCGGCCATTCCGGGCGGGATGTGCGAATTCGATCTGCCGTCCTACCACCACTGGCTGCACCAGCCGGCCGCGGAGCGGGCAGGCCAGCTGCGACGCTGGCTGGCGCCGTTCTCGTCGATTCGCGCGGCGGTCGACATCGTGCTCGGTTTGCTGCGCGACAGCGGTCAGCCCGAGCGGCAGCACGTCGAGCACGGGCATTACCAGCGCATGCTGGAATCGCGCAACCCGCAGCTGATCCGTGTCACCCTGATCGACACCCTGCCGTGCGTACCCGAGATTTCGGCCAACAAGTACATGCTCAACATCCGCTTCGTGCATGCCGGGGCAGGACAGATGCGCACCTGCACCCATCAGCCGATCGACTTCGATCTGACTTTCTGCACCCTATGAAACCGTCCCCCAAGCCGCCTGTCGTGACCTGCCCGACCTGTGGCGCCGCAGTCAGCTGGACGGCGGCGAGCCGCTGGAAGCCGTTCTGCAGCGAACGCTGCAAGATGATCGACCTGGGGCAGTGGGCGACCGAAAAATACCGGGTGCCCGCCGAGGAGCCGGAGCCGGAGCCGGAGGACGGGGCGCCGCCAACGCAGTGACGCATCCCCCCGTTGCGGTCATTTCTTGTAAGTCTTGACGCCGGATTCGGTCCCCAGCAGCAGCACGTCCGCGCCGCGCCGCGCAAACAGGCCGTTGGTGACCACGCCGACGATGTGGTTGAGCGCCGCTTCCAGCGACACCGGGTCGACGATCGACATGCCGTGCACGTCGAGAATGAGGTTGCCGTTGTCGGTGGTGAAGCCCTCGCGCAGGCGCGGCTGGCCGCCGAGCTTCACCAGCTCGCGCGCCACGTAGGAACGCGCCATCGGGATCACTTCGACCGGCAGCGGGAATTTGCCGAGCACTCCGACCAGCTTGCTTTCGTCGGCAATGCAGATGAACTGCTTGCTGCATGCGGCGACGATCTTTTCGCGCGTCAGCGCGCCGCCGCCGCCCTTGATCATGGCGAAATGCTCGGTGATTTCGTCGGCGCCGTCGACGTAGATTTCGAGTTCGCCGACGCTGTTGAGGTCGAGCACCTGGATGCCGTGGCTTTTCAGGCGTGCGGCCGTCGCT
Organism: Thiobacillus sp. 65-1059; assembly: GCA_001897675.1. Classification (GTDB taxonomy): domain Bacteria; phylum Pseudomonadota; class Gammaproteobacteria; order Burkholderiales; family Thiobacillaceae; genus Thiobacillus. The sequence continues at coordinate 50,013 of MKUE01000105.1, forward strand.
TCCGAGCTGGCCACCGCGCCGTCGATGCGGCCCTTGACGTCGGCCAGCGCGTCGATGAAATAGTTGGCGGTCGAGCCGGTCCCCACCCCGATGATGCCGCCGCGGGCATACTCCACCGCGGCACGCGCCACGGCTTGCTTCATTTCGTCTTGTGTCATGATGTTTTCGTCATTTGGTCGCAGCCCGCTAAGATAGCGGCATCTCCCCCTTTTTTCAAACCTCGCACCCGCCGCCATGAGCCAACCCGTCGATTACCTCGAACGCATCCTGACCTCGCGCGTCTACGACGTGTCGGTGGAGTCGCCGCTCGAGGTGGCCCACAACCTGTCGCACCGCCTCAACAACCGGATCCTGTTGAAGCGGGAAGACCTGCAGCCGGTGTTTTCTTTCAAGTGCCGCGGCGCCTACAACAAGATGGCGAAGCTTACGCAGGCCCAGCTGGCGCGCGGCGTGGTGGCGGCATCGGCCGGCAACCACGCGCAGGGGGTGGCGCTGGCGGCGCAAAAACTTGGCGTGACGGCGACCATCGTGATGCCGGCGACCACGCCCAAAATCAAGGTCGATGCGGTGGCGGCGCGCGGCGCGCAGGTGATTCTGCACGGCGACAACTACGATGAAGCCTGCGATCACGCCACCCGGCTTGCCAAGGAGGCCAAGGCCACCTTCGTCCATCCCTATGACGACCCCGATGTGATCGCCGGGCAGGGCACGGTGGCGATGGAACTGCTGCGCCAGCATCCCGGCCCGATCCATTCGGTCTATATCCCGGTCGGCGGCGGCGGCCTGATTGCCGGCATGGCGGCGTACATCAAGCGGCTGCGGCCGGAAATCAGGATCGTCGGCGTCGAACCCGAAGACGCCGACGCGATGGCGCGCTCGCTGTGCAAGAGCAAGCGCATCACGCTGCCGCGCGTGGGTATTTTTGCCGACGGCGTGGCGGTAAAAAAGGTCGGCAAGGAAACCTTCCGGCTGTCGCAGCTGTATGTCGACGAAATCATCCGCGTCAACAACGACGCCATCTGCGCGGCGATCAAGGACGTCTTCGAAGACACCCGCTCGATTCTGGAACCGGCCGGCGCCCTGTCTGTCGCCGGGCTGAAAGCGACGATCGCGGGCGATAAGCTCAAGGGTAAAACGCTGGTCGCGGTGGCCTCCGGCGCCAACATGAACTTCGACCGCCTGCGCCACATCGCCGAGCGCGCCGAGCTGGGCGAAAAGCGCGAGGCGGTGCTGGCGGTCACCATCCCGGAGACGCCGGGCAGCTTCAAGACCTTTTGCGGCCTGCTGGGCGCGCGCAACATCACCGAATTCAACTACCGCTATTCCGACCCCAGGGTGGCACGGGTGTTTGTCGGCCTGTCGGTGCCGGGAGCGGGCGAGAGCGCGCGCGTGGTCGAACTGCTGCAGCGCCACGGCCTGGAGGCGATCGACCTCACCGACAACGAAATGGCCAAGCTGCACGTCCGCCATCTGGTCGGCGGTCGCGCGCCCGAAGCCGTCAACGAAGTGCTGTACCGATTCGAGTTTCCCGAGCGTCCCGGCGCGCTGATGCAGTTCCTGCAGAGCATGAGCCGCGGCTGGAACATCAGCCTGTTCCACTACCGCAACCACGGTGCCGACTACGGCCGCGTGCTGGTCGGCATCCAGGTGCCGGAAAAGGAAAAACCCGGCTTCCAGAGGTTTCTGGACGGGCTGGGCTACCGCTACTGGGACGAGTCCCGCAACCCGGCCTACAAACTGTTTCTCGCCTGAGGCTTATTTCTTCAGGCCGCCGCTGTTGATGCCGAGCAGGCGGTAGGCCGGGCAGAACCTGAAGAGCCCGGTCGCCAGCGGCAGCACGCCAATCCAGGCCCATGCCGGGCCGCCCATGAGCGCCCAGGCGATGAGGGCGATACCGGCAAGAATGCGGATGATGCGGTCGATATTGCCGACGTTGGCTGTCATGGCGGTTTCCTTGGAAGGGGAATACGAAGCCCTCACTATAGCGCGCGCCCTGCGCTTGGGGTAATGCGGCGCCCCGGCCGTTCCATGGTGAATTCAGCTCAGGCAACGCGCGGCGGCCGCATGTTACCCTCGCGGCATGATTCGGATCGGGTTTTTTCTGCTGCTGGCCTTGTCCGCAGCGCCCGCCTGGGCCGCGCCGGGCGACGCCGCCGTGCTGAAGGCGCAGCAGGCGTTTGCCGCGCGCAAGCTGGCGAATCTGGAGCATGCCGCACGCGGCGTGCCGGCCGGCCATGTGCTGGCGCCTTATGTCGAATACTGGCGCCTGATGCTGACGAGCCGTACCGACGATGCGCGCATCGCCGATTTCCTGGCGCGCTATCCGGGCAGCCGCATGGCCGAAGCGCTGCGCGCCGACTGGCTGAAGTCGCTGGGCGCGCGCGCAGCGTGGCCGCTGTATCTGGCCGAATACCCGCGCCTCGTCAGGCCCGATATCGCGCATCAATGCTATGCCTACCGTGCCGAATCGGCGCAGGGCAATCGCAGTCACCAGCGCGAGGCGGTGACCCTGTGGTTCACCGGGCGCGACATGCCGTCGGTGTGCACGCCTTTGTTCGAGCAGCTGATCGAGGCCGGGCTGATCCGCGAGGAAGAGGTCTGGCGCCGCCTGCGGCTGACGCTGGAAGCCGGCAATCCGAGCGTCGCCCGGGTCGTGGCCAATGCCCTGCCCGAAGCCCAGCGACCGGCCGCCGCGCTGATCGATCTGGCCAGCCGCGATCCCGCGCGTTTGCTCGATGCCGACAAGCTCGACTTCAGCCGCCGGGGCGACCGCGAAATCGCGCTTTACGCGCTTGACCAGCTGGCCAAACGCAGCTCCGGGCAGGCGGAACAGGCGTTGCGCAGGCTGGCGGCGCGCCTTGGCGCGGAGGAGCAGCGCACCGCCTGGGCGCGCCTTGCCACCTGGGCTGCGCGCCGCCACGAGGCAAGCGCGCTGCCCTGGTTTCAGCAGGCCGGCGCCATGGCGGCCAACGATTTCCAGCGCGAATGGTGGGCGCGCGCCGCATTGCGCGCGGCAGACTGGCAGGCGGTGCTGCGCGCGATCGACAGCATGGGCGAGGCCGCCCGTACGCAGCCGATCTGGCGCTACTGGCGCGCGCGCGCCTTGCAGGCCAGCGGTCAGCGTGCGGCGGCGACCCCGGTTTTCCTGGAGTTGTCGCGCGAGTTTCACTACTACGGCCAGCTGGCGCAGGAAGAGCTCGGGCCGGTGATGCAGGCGCCGCCCGTCAACAACGCCAAGATGAGCGGCGATGACCTTGCCGCGGTCGCCCGCCAGCCCGGTATCGCGCGCGCGCTGGCCTTGCAGGAACTGGGTTTGCGCAGCGATGCCGGGCAGGAATGGAACTGGTCGATCCGCGAATTTTCCGACGCGCAGCTGCTCGCTGCGGCCGAGTTGGCGCGCCGCATGGAGTGGTACGACCGGGCGATCAACACCGCCGAGCGCACCCGCGAACTGCACGATTTCGAATTGCGTTTTCTCGCCCCCTACCGCGAACTGGCGCAGCAGGCCGCGCGTGAAAACCAGATCGACGAAGCCTGGGTGTTCGGCCTGATGCGGCAGGAAAGCCGCTTCATCAACGTCGCGCGCTCCAGTGTCGGCGCATCCGGCCTGATGCAGATCATGCCGGCCACGGCGCGCTGGATTGCACAGCGCCTCGGGATCAAGCGCTTTCATCCGAACGAGATGCAGAATCCGGCGAAAAACATTCAGTTCGGCGCGTACTACCTGAAGCATGTGCAAACCAGCCTGGACGGTTCGCCGGTGCTCGCCACCGCGGCCTACAATGCCGGACCGAGCCGTGCGCAGCGCTGGCGCGACACCCGGCCGATGGAGGCCGCGGTCTACATCGAGTCCATCCCGTTTGCCGAAACCCGCGATTACGTCAAAAAAGTGATGAGCAACGCCATCTATTATGCGGAGCGTTTCGGCCAGCCTTCGGTGCTGCTGAAAGAGCGGCTGGGCACGGTGCCGCCGCGCAAAACCCCGGCAATGCCCGCCGCCGATCCGGACGCCCCGCTGGAAGTCGAACCGGCGGACGATTAGAATCCGCATCGCCTTAAATATACTGAAACGAATCCCATCATGAAGATTGAACGCATCTGCATCCTCGGCGGGTCCGGCTTTGTCGGCACCCATCTCGTCAGCCAGCTCGCCGCACGCGGCCTGGCCGTGCGCGTGCTGAGCCGCCGCCGCGAAATGGCCAAGGAACTGATTTTGCTGCCGACGGTGGAGGTGGTCGAGGCCGACGTGCACGATCAGCAGGAACTCATCCGCCACTTCCGCGGCATGGACGCCGTCATCAACCTGGTCGGCATCCTGCATGAAAGCAAGGTCGGCCGCGTCGATCTGCCGAGCGCGCGCCGCGGCGACTTCCAGCAGGTCCACATCGAGCTGCCGCGCAAGATCATCCACGCCTGTGGCGAGTCGGGTGTGCGCCGCCTGCTGCACATGAGCGCGCTCGGCGCCAACCCGAACTCGCGCTCGGCCTACCAGCGTTCCAAGGGCATTGCCGAAGCGCTGGTGCGCGAGGCCGGGCGGCACCATGTCGAGCACGAAAACTGGTATCTGAACGGCCCCAAGTTCATCCACGGCTACGGCCTCGACGTCACGATTTTCCGGCCGTCGGTGATCTTCGGCCGCGGCGACTCCTTCCTGTCGATGTTTGCCGGGCTGTTGAAGGCGTTTCCGCTGCTGCCGCTCGCCAACGCGGAGGCGCGCTTCGCCCCGGTCCATGTCGAGGACGTCGCACGCGCGTATGCCGACAGCCTCGACAATCCGGCGACCTACGGCCAGACCTACGACTTGTGCGGTCCCAAGACCTACGCCCTGCAGGAACTGGTGAATTATGTCGGCGAAGTGATCGGCAAGCGGCGCAGCGTCGTTCCACTGGGCAAATGGCTGTCGTATTTCCAGGCCTGGGCGCTCGAATTCAAGCCCGGCAAAAAGCTGATGACGCGCGACAACTACTACGCCATGACGACGGACAACGTCTGCAGCGGCGGCTGGCCATCCGCGTTCGCGTTCCCGCCGGCGGCGCTCGAAGCCATCGCCCCCGAATACCTGCGGGCCGACACGCCGCGCGCGCGCTACGACGCGTACCGGGAAAACGCCCGCCGCTAGGCCCGCCGCGCCGCCATGAAAACCTACATCGTCGGCGGCGCAGTGCGGGATCGGTTGCTGGGTCTGCCGCTGGCCGACCGCGACTACGTCGTCGTCGGCGCCACGCCCGACGACATGATCGCGCTGGGCTACCAGCCGGTCGGCAAGGATTTCCCCGTCTTCCTGCATCCGCAAACCCACGAGGAATACGCCCTGGCGCGCACCGAGCGCAAATCCGGGCGTGGCTACAAGGGATTCAAGGTGTACGCCGCGCCGGACGTCACCCTGGAAGAGGATCTGCGCCGCCGCGACCTCACCATCAACGCGATGGCCGAGGACGAGGCCGGCACGCTGATCGACCCCCATGGCGGGCAGGACGATCTGGCCGCGCGCGTCTTCCGCCATGTGAGCGAGACGTTTGCCGAGGACCCGGTGCGCATCCTGCGGGTGGCGCGCTTTGCCGCCCGTTTCACCGGCTTCGTCGTGGCGCCGGAAACCAACGCGCTGATGCGGCGGATGGTGGACAACGGCGAAGTCGATGCGCTGGTGCCCGAGCGGGTGTGGCAGGAAGTCGCGCGCGGCCTGATGGAAGCGCAGCCGTCGCGCATGTTCCAGGTGCTGCGCGACTGCGGCGCGCTGGCCCGCCTCTTCCCCGAAATCGACCGCCTGTTCGGGGTGCCGCAGCCGCCCGCGCATCATCCCGAAGTCGATACCGGCGTGCATGTCATGCGGGTGGTCGACTGGGCGGCGCGCCAGGGTTTCAGCCTGGCGGTGCGCTTCGCGGCATTGACCCACGATCTCGGCAAGGGCACGACGCCGCCCGAGTGTTGGCCCAAGCATCATGGCCACGAAGCCAGGAGCGCAGACCTGGTGCGTGCGCTGAGCGAGCGCATCCGCGTGCCGGTCGACTGCCGCGAGCTTGCCGTCGCGGTGGCGCGCGAACACGGCAACGTCCACCGGGCGCTGGAATTGCGTCCCGGCACGGTCGTCGAACTGCTGGAACGCGTCGATGCCTTCCGCCGCCCGGAGCGTTTCGAGGCGTTTCTGCAGGCCTGCGAATGCGATTTCCGCGGCCGTCCCGGCTACGAGGACAAGGCGTTTCCCGCGCCAGGGCATCTGCGGCAGGCGCTGCAGGCGGCGCAGACCATCGATGCCGCCGAGGTGGCGCGCAATGCCGACCCTGCGCGGATCCGCGACGCGATCTTTCAGGCACGGACGCGGGCGGTGACAGCCTGGCGCGCTCGCGCGGCAGAGCCGCGGTGGGAACACTTCCCGCACCAGGCCGACATGGGGGTGCGCGGCGTCGGCCCCACCCTGGCGGCCGCGTTCGAACAGGCAGCACTGGCGATGACCGCCGTGGTGACCGACCCGGCCCGCGTGGCGCCCGACGAAGCGGTGGAAATCCGCTGCGAGGCGCCGGACGAAGAACTGCTGCTGGCCGACTGGCTGAACGCGCTGATCCTCGAGATGGCGGCGCGCCGCATGCTGTTCAGCCGCTTCGAAGTCAGTCTGCACGGGCATGGCCTGCATGCCACCGCATGGGGCGAGCCGGTCGATCCGGACAAGCACCAGCCGGCCGTCGAGATCAAGGGCGCCACCTATACTGAGTTGAAAGCGGGGAGGGACGAATCCGGGCGATGGCTGGCCCAGTGCGTAGTGGACGTGTGAAATGAACCTCGCTCTGTTCAAGCAGGTGTCGGATGTCGAATGGCGCGTCGCGCCGTTCGGGAAAATGCGCGTGCCGGCGGTGGTCTATGCCGACCAGGCGCTGGTGCGCGAAATGGACGAGAAAGTCTTCGCGCAGCTTGTCAACGTCGCCACCCTGCCGGGTATTGTTGATGCCGCCTACGCCATGCCCGACGCGCACTGGGGCTATGGCTTCCCGATCGGCGGCGTGGCGGCGTTCGATGCCGACGCGGGCGGGGTGGTTTCCGCCGGCGGGGTGGGCTTCGACATTTCCTGCGGCGTGCGCACCCTGCACACCGGATTGAAAGCCGCGGATATCGCGCCGCTCAAGCAGCGGCTGGCCGAGCGCCTGTTCGCCCGGATTCCGGCGGGGCTCGGCAGCACCGGCCAATTGCGCCTCGATGCCGGCGAGATGGACGCGATGCTGCGCGGCGGCGCGCGCTGGGCGGTCGAGCGCGGCTACGGCAGCGAGGCCGACCTCGACCGCATCGAGGAGCGCGGCTGCATGGCCGGCGCCGAACCCGGCAACGTGTCCGAGCACGCCAAGCGCCGCCAGCGCGACGAAATCGGCACCCTCGGCTCCGGCAACCATTACCTCGAATTGCAGGAAATCGCCGAAATCTACGACAGCAAGGCGGCCGACCGTTTCCGCCTGCGCCAGGGCGAGGTGGTGGTCAGCATCCACTGCGGCTCGCGCGGGCTGGGGCATCAGATCGGCACCGAATTCCTCAGGCAGATGGTGATCGCCGCGCCGGGCCACGGCATCGAGCTGCCCGACCGCGAACTCGCCTGCGCGCCGATCCTTTCTCCCCTCGGCCAGGCCTACCTCGGCGCCATGCGCGCAGCGGTCAACTGCGCCCTGGCCAATCGCCAGGTCATCACCCAGCTTGCCCGCAAGGTGTTCGCCGACATCGTGCCGGGAACCCATCTCACCCTGATCTACGACGTGTCGCACAACACCTGCAAGCAGGAGACGCACACGGTCGGCGGCCAGACACGCCGCCTCTATGTGCACCGCAAGGGCGCGACGCGCGCCTTTGGCCCCGGCCACCCGGCGCTGCCGGGCGAGCTGCGCGACATCGGCCAGCCGGTGCTGATCGGCGGCAGCATGGGCACCGCGTCCTACATCCTGGCCGGCACCGAAACCGGCGTGACGCGCGCCTTCAGTTCCGCCTGCCATGGCGCCGGGCGCGCCATGAGCCGCCACCAGGCCGCCCGTCAGTGGCACGGCCGGACACTGGTGGACGAACTCGCCGGCCGGGGCATCCTGATCCGCAGTCCGTCGCTGCGCGGTGTGGCGGAAGAGGCTCCGGGCGCCTACAAGGACGTCAGCGCCGTGGTGGAGGCGGCCGATCGCGCCGGGCTGGCGCGCAAGGTGGCGAAGCTGAAGCCGCTGGTGTGCATCAAGGGCTGAACGGGTTGGGCGAACGATGGCAAGGCGCGTGCCGGAACTGCGCTCCGCAGGCGCCGTCATATCCTCGAGCGCAGCGGTGTTTGCCTGCGTGCCGGATTGAGTGCCCGTGCCGGGTTGATGGCGCAAGCAGGAGTCCACGGAAAAATCATGCCCTACAGCGAACAAACGGTACGGTCGGTGCGCCCATGGTCGAACCGGACCTTCAGCTTCACGCTCAGCCGCCCGCAGGATTTCGCGTTCGAAAACGGTGAATTCGTCACTCTCGGGTTGAAGCGCGAAGGTAAGCTGGTGGCGCGCGCCTATTCCATCGTCTCCACCCCCGACCGCGACTATCTGGAATTCCTCAGCATCCATATGCCGGACGGCCCGCTGACCAGCCAGCTGGTTCGCATCCGGCCCGGCGACAGCGTGTGGGTCAACAGCAAGGCGACCGGCTCGCTCACGCTCAACCACGTGCTGCCCGGGCGCACGCTGTACATGCTCGCCAGCGGCACCGGACTGGCGCCGTTCATGAGCCTGATCCGCGACCCCGAACTCTATGCGCGCTATGAGCACGTGGTGCTGGTGCATTCGGTGCGCACGGCGGCCGAACTGGCCTACCGCGACGAGATCGAGGCGCTGGCCGATGCCAAGCTGCATTACGTGCCGACCGTGACGCGCGAGCCTTTCCCCACCCCCCAGCGCGGCAGCGACCTGTTCCGATCCGGCGAGCTGTCGCAGCGTCTCGGCCTGCCCGCGCCGGACCCCGCGCAGGACCGGGTGATGGTCTGCGGCAACCCGGACATGACGCGCGAACTGACCCGCCACCTCAAGGACGCGGGCTGGACGCCGACCAATCACCGCGGGATCGGCAACTTCACCACCGAACTCGCGTTCGTCGTCCACCACGAATAAGCCGGCGTCCCCGCCCGGCGGGTTCGGGAACCGCGCCGGCGCTTAGCGGCTGCCGGTCCGCTCCCGCAACTCGGTCTGGGCCGAAGCGGGGATGCCGGGCGTTCGCTGTGCGGGCGGAAGCTGTTCTTCGTCGCGATACAGGCCATGACGAAACACGTGCGCCGCATGCTGATAGAACGCGGTCGCTTCCTGCTGCAGCGCCGGGTCGGCGCGCGGTGCCACGGGGAGGTTCTGCGCATCGACGGCGAAGACTTCCGCCTTGCGCCGGGGCTGCAACACGGCGAGGCGGCCGTTTTTCAGATAGCCCAGCGTCTGGTAGTTGGCGACGAAGGCGCGGTCGCCCGCTGGCGGGGCATGCAGGATATCCCGCCCGAAGAACTTGCTGTAGTAGCGCATCCCGAGCATGCCCAGCAGCGTGGGCGCAATGTCGATCTGCGACATGAGCCGGTCCACCCGCTGCGGCTTGAGGTGCTTGGGCGCATAGAAAAACAGCGGAATCCGGTACTTGTCCACCGGGATGTTCACCGTGCCGCGCGCATTGGCGCCATGGTCTGCGGTGACGACGAACAGCGTGTCGTCGAACCAGTCCTGCTTGCGCGCCTCGGCGAGCAGATGGCCGATGGCGTAGTCGGCATACTTCACCGCGCCCTCGCGCCCGCTGCCGGAGGGGATGTCGATACGGCCCGCCGGGTAAGTGTAGGGGCGATGGTTGCTGGTGGTCATGACGTGCACGAAGAACGGCCGCGAACCCTCGCCGCGCTGCGCCGAACGATGGATATGGCCGAGAGTGTCGAGCACGTGGTCGAACAGGAACTCGTCAGCGACGCCCCAGATATTGGCGAAACCAATGCGTTCGGCGGGAATGTCGGTGCGATCGATGGTGCGGTAGTCGTTGCGGTCGAAGAAGGCGTTCATGTTGTCGAAATAGCCGTAGCCGCCGTAGGCGAAGCGCACTTCGTAGTTGAAGTCCTCGAGCACGCTGCCGAGCGAGAACAGTTCCTCATTCCTGGGGCGCCGCACGATCGACTGGCCAGGCGTCGGCGGCAACGCCAGTGCCAGCGCCTCCAGGCCGCGCACGGTGCGGTTGCCGGTGGCGTAAACGTTCGAGAACCACAGGCCTTCCCGCGCCAGCCGGTCCAGGTTCGGCGTCAGGCCGCGCGGGTTGCCATAAGCGCCGAGAAATTCCGCGCCCATGCTTTCGATGCTGATCAGCACGACGTTGAGGCGTTGCGGCGCCGCGGCTGGCGGGATCAGCCGCTCCACCCCGCCGGCAGGCTGTTTCTCTAGCCACGCGCCGCCGTCCTGCGCCAGCGTGCGGCGCACGATGGAGAAAGCCTGCTGCGGCGGCAGCGCGGCATAGAAACGTTCGAAATCCAGCTCGTTGCGGCGGTTGGCGGCGAAGAAGGAATAGATGCCATTGCCGGCCAGTTCGTTGACGTGATCGCTGGCGCTGCGGTTCTTGAGATCGCCATCGAGGCCAGCGGCCAGCCCCGCCACGGCGACCGCCCAGGCGCCGAGCCAGAGCAGACGGGAACGCCAGGGCCAGGGCGCGCGGGCTGCGGCATAGATGCGGCGCATGAAAGGCAGCCACCACAGCACCGCCAGGACCGCGAGTCCGGCAAGGACTTTCCCGACCGGATAGCTCTCGCGGATGTTGCCGATGACCTCGTGCGAATAGAGCAGATAATCGACGGCAATGAAATTGAAGCGGGCGCCGAACTCTTCCCAGAAGAACCATTCCGACACCGCGGTCAGCAGCAACACGAACGTCAGCGCGATCAGCAGCACCATGCCGGCTGCGCGCATCACATGCCAGCGCGCGAAGCGGTCCGGCATCAGCGCCAGCAGCAGGGCCACCGGCGCTGCGAAATACGCGGCCGCCGTCAGATCGAACAGCAGGCCGAAGCCGAAAATCTGTACATAGGAAGCGATGCCCGGTGGAATGCTCACCTCCGGCCGCGTCATCAGGACAATGCGGGTCGCCATGGCGAACACGATCAGGGTCAGGGCGAGGGCGAAAGCAGGGAGCAGGCGCTGCGGGGGGGAGGCGATCGGCATGGGCGTGGAACTGTTCCGGACAGGGGGAGGCATCGTATGCCAAGTCGGCGCGGCGCTCCAGCCGGACACAGCGGAATCAGGGCCGATCCGCGAGAAACGCCTCGCTGCAGCCGGTCAACCATCGCGCATGCCGGCAACGTCCCCGCCAGCATGCGGCTCCAGGTGCGCAGGCCGGAGCCCGCGCCCAGGCATTGAAACCGGGCCAGGGAAGCCCGGGCCCGGTTGCGATTCAGCCGCGGTCGCGGCGGCGGTGCTCGCGATGTTCGCGATAACGATCGTCGTGGCGCCAGTCGTCGCGGCGACGATCCCAGTCGCGGTGCCCATCCCGGCCGGACCGGTAATCGCGGTAGTGGTGGACATGCTGGACGCGATGGCGTGGGGGCAGCACGATGGTGCGGCCGGGATGGTAGGGCGTGTGCGTCCAGTAGCGGCTGCCGCCGGACTCGTACAGCACGCGGAAGCCGTCGTGATGAGGGCTGCCAAACGAGACGACGAACCGGGGTTCGACCGTTATCACGCGGTCGTGGCCATGCTTGCCGCCATGGGCGAAGCTGGCGCCGGAGGCGGTCAGGAGGGCGGTTGCAATCAGCAGGGTACGTAGCATGGTTCTACTCCTTTCAAGCTCGGAATGCGGCGGCAGGCGCAGCGCGGCGTCAATCGTTCCAGCCGTTGCGGCTGTTGTTCCAGCGCCCGCCGCGCTGATCCTCGGCCACGGAAAAACTCACATTCAGGGTCAGCCAGTTGCCCGGGTCGTAAGGCAGGCGGGTGCTGTATTCGCGATCCTGGAAGCGGTAGCGCACGTCGTAGCCGCTGATCACCTGACGGTAGTCGTCGTGGGTGCGGCAGCGCTCCACCTGGCGCGGTCGCGATTCGTAGCGATTGCCGCCGTCGTTCCAGCGGTCGCCCACCACCGCGCCGGTGGCTGCGCCGACCGCGGCGGCGGCGACCTTGCCGTTGCCCTTGCCGGCCGTGGCGCCGAGCAGGCCGCCGGCGATGGCGCCGAGCACGGCGCCTCCCGTATTGCTGCCGTCGCGGACGCTGCGCGTGTCATAGCCGACGGTTTCGGTCCAGCATTCGCGGCGCGGCTCGTTGATGGTGTCGTAGACCGGGGTGCTGGCCAGGACTTTGGCGCGGGCGGTGAAGCCGTCGCCGTTGCCGCGGCCGTGACCGGCCTGTGCGGCGCCGCTGACCGCGAGCAGGGCGGCAAGCAGAACGCGCCTATGTGCTTGGGTGCGCTTCAGGGGGCGTGTATTCATCGTGACTCTCCTCGTTCAACAGTGTGTTCAGTGCAAATTCAGCGACGGCCGCGGGGACGGCTGTCCGGCCCGGGACGTTCCTGCTGGCGGCGTTCGTAGCCGTAGCCGTAGCCTTGCGGTTCGTTGCGTTCGGCCTCGCGTCTCGGCGCGCGGCGCTGATCGGGCTTGCGGGCGTCGCGCCGATCCTGGCGCGCTTCGTCGCCGCGGTCGCGCTGGGCCACGATGTAGGCGTCATCCAGGTAATCCGGTGCCGCGTGAACAGGGATGGCCAGAGCCAGCCCCAGTGCAGCCAGTCCGATAATCCAGGTTTGCCGTGTGTCCATCGTGATCTCCATTTCCGTGGCCGCGTTGTTTCGCTGCCACGCTTCGCAGTTTGGTTGAGGAAGGTAAGCGCACTGTTTCACGCCAGGGCGATTTTGTAACAGTGTGTAACCGGGATGGGAATAGCCTGCCATCCCCGCTGCTATAGTTGCCGCATGCAAAAAAGCACCATTTATGTCACCGACGACGATCCCGGCATCCGCGAACTGGTGGCCGAATACCTGAGCAGCCATGGCTACGCGGTCGAGACGGCGGAGGATGCGGCCTCGCTTGACCGCCTGCTGGGCGCCCGGCTGCCCGAACTGCTGGTGCTCGACTGGATGATGCCGGGCGAGGATGGTCTGTCGGTGGCGCGGCGGCTGCGCGCGCAGCCGGGGTTTCCGCCCATCATCATGCTGTCGGCCAAGGGCGAGGACATCGACCGCATCGTCGGCCTCGAGGTCGGCGCCGACGATTACCTGCCCAAGCCGTTCAATCCGCGCGAACTGCTGGCGCGCATCCGCGCGGTGTTGCGGCGGCAGGGCGGTGCGGCCGTGCCGGCGCCGGCCGAGACGGGCAGGGCGGTGCGCTTCGGCCCGTTCAGCGTCAACCTCGATGCGCGCACCCTTAGCCGTGACGGCACCGAAATCCCGCTGACCGGCGGCGAGTACGAACTGTTGGAAATCTTCGTCACCCACGCCAGCCGCGCGCTGTCGCGCGACTGGCTGATGGATCAGTTGCGCGGCTTCGAGCGCGACCCGTTCGACCGCAGCATCGACGTGCGGGTGAATCGCCTGCGCAAGAAAATCGAGGACGATCCCGCCAACCCGGCCTACATCCGCACCCAGCGCGGGCAGGGCTACCTGTTCGTGCCGCAGGGCAAGGGGTGAAGCCTATTGCCCGCTCGTTGTACGCCCGCACCGCGCTGACGCTGGCGCTCGCTTTCATCGTGTTCCAGGCGGCGGCGTTCTGGGTGGTGTATCGCACCCTGATCGTGCCGGTGGCGGAGCGCTCGGCCGACGACCTGGCCGGATTGATCGTGCTGTCGGCGCAGACCTGGGTGGAGTTGCCGCCGCCGACGCGTGCCGCGTTCGAGCGCGAACTGGCACGACGCCATGGCCTGCGCCTGACCACCGCTGCCACCGCCGCCGCCGCAGAGGCCCCGCAATTCGCCTTCCGCGCGCAGATCGAAGCCGCATTGAGCCGCCGGGTGGGCGGCCCCATCGTGCTGCGCGGGGTGCCGGGGACGGCGGCGGCGTGGCTGGATATTCCGCTGGGCGGACACGATCTGCACGCCGGATTCTTCCCCGACCGCTATGCCGTCAAGCCGCCGCTGGCGGCCATCGCGGTGATTGCGGTGGGCGCGTTTCTCAGCCTGCTGACCGCCCTGTTTCTGGTGCGCCGCCTCACCGTGCCGCTGGCGCGCGCGGCGCAGGCGGCCAGCCAGGTTGGCGCGGGCGAACTGCCCGAGCCCTTGCCGGAAACCGGCCCGGCCGAGCTGGCCGAACTGGCCCGCCGCTTCAACCGGATGGCGGCCGAGGTGCGCGACTTGCTGGATAACCGCACCACCTTGCTGGCGGGGATTTCGCACGACCTGCGCACCCCGATGACGCGGCTTCAGCTCAACCTGGAAATGCTGCGCGATGCCCCCAGCGCGGCGCGCATCGACCGCGCGGTGGCCGATCTGGCCGACATGAACCGGCTGATTACGGGCTACCTGGAGCTGGCGCGCACCACGCAGGCCGAAATGAAAGTGCGTTTCGACCTTGCGGGTTTGCTGGAAGAGGTCGCGGCCGATGCCGGCCTGTCGTGGCAGGGCGCCGTGCCGTGCGAGATCGAGGCCGGCCGGCTCGCAATGCGGCAAATCGTCACCAACCTGGTCCAGAATGCGCAGCGTTATGGCGGCGGCACGCCGGTCGAACTGGCGCTGGAGTGCACCGGCAAACAGGCGCGGGTGATCGTGCGCGATGCCGGCGCGGGGATTCCCGACGATCAGCTGGAAAAAGTGTTCAGGCCGTTTTACCGGCTCGAGGCATCGCGTTCGCAGGCTACCGGCGGAACCGGGCTGGGGCTGGCGATCGTGCGGCAGCTGGCGGAAACCAATGGATGGACCGTGTCTCTCAAGAACCGTGCGGCGGGCGGCCTGGAGGCGACGCTGGAAATCCGCCGGGGCGTCAGATGAAGTGTGCGGTGGCGCGCCGCAGTATCCGGAATTCGATGAACAGCAGCGTCAGGCTGAACATCGACATGCGGCGGGTGCTGCCGCTGAAAAACCCCAGCGGCGAGCACGACAGGCCGACGCTTACGCTGGTGGCCTTGCCCAGCTGCATCAGGCGGCCGACTGCCGGGCAAACAGGGAAAACTGCACGAACAGCAGCGACAGGCTGGTGAGGCTCATGCGCTCGGTCTGGCCGTGGAACCAGGCAAAGGGCGAGGAGCTGAGTTCGAGAACCAACTGCTTGTGGCCGAATTGCAGTTTCATGATGCGCTCCTTGGTGAAGGGTTTGCCTGAATGCCTGCAATGCCTGTGCCACCTGGCATGCCGCGGCGCGGGCCGGGAAACCGCCAATAAAACAAGCCGTTGCAAACCATTCTCCGCACATGCGGGCGGGCGGCATGGCGCCGGTTGACGGAAAATCGTCAATCCGTGTCGAGGCGGCCAACAGTCGACACCCGCCGGGGGGAAGACGGCATCAGGGTAGAATCCGGCTTTCGATTTGGGCGGGGCGCATCCTGCGTGCCGCGTCTTCTTGCATGATCATCCTCAAGAATCTCAGCCTGCGGCGCAGTGCCAAGGTGCTGCTCGACAACGCGTCGGTGTCGATCAACCCGGGCGAAAAGGTCGGCCTGGTGGGCCGCAACGGCGCCGGTAAATCCAGCCTGTTCGCGCTCTTGAACGGCACTCTTCACGAGGACCGCGGCGACTTTTCCATGCCCTCGCAGTGGCGCATGGCGCAGGTGGCGCAGGACATGCCGGAGACTGCCGAGTCCGCGACCGACTTCGTCATCGCCGGCGATACCCGGCTGGCCGAGGCGCAGGCCGAGGTCGCCGCCGCCGAGGCAAGCGACGACGGTGAGCGCATGGCGCACGCCTATATGGCGCTGCACGATGCCGGCGCCCACGACGCGCAGTCGCGCGCGCAGGCTTTGATCCTCGGCCTGGGCTTCCAGGTGCGCGAACTTAACCAGCCGGTCAACAGCTTTTCCGGCGGCTGGCGCATGAGATTACAGTTGGCCCGCGCGCTGATGTGCCCGTCCGACCTCTTGCTGCTCGACGAGCCCACCAACCACCTCGACCTCGACGCGCTGGTATGGCTGGAAGCCTGGCTGAAGAAATACCCCGGCACCATGCTGGTGATCAGCCACGACCGCGAGTTTCTCGACGCCGTGACCAACGTCACCATCCACATCGAGAACGGCCAGTTGACGCGCTACGGCGGCAACTACAGCACCTTCGAGGACATGCGCGCCGAACAGATGGCGCTGCAGCAGGCGGCGTTTGCCCGCCAGCAGGACAAGATCGCCCACCTGCAGAAATTCATCGACCGTTTCAAGGCCAAGGCCAGCAAGGCCAAGCAGGCGCAAAGCCGGGTCAAGGCGCTGGACCGCATGGAAAAGCTGGCGCCGATGCTGGCGAGCGCGGACTTCACCTTCGAGTTCAAGGAGCCGCAGAACCTGCCCAATCCCATGCTGACCATCGACGACGCCAGCTTCGGCTACCCGCCGGCGGACGGCGCGAGCGAGCCGACGGTGATCGTGCGGCACGTCAGCAAGTCCGTATTCGCCGGGCAGCGCATCGGCATCCTCGGCGCCAATGGCCAGGGCAAGTCGACGCTGGTGAAGACCATCGCGCGTGACCTCGCGGTGGTTGCCGGCGCCGTGACCGAAGGCAAGGGCCTCAACATCGGCTATTTCGCGCAGCAGGAACTCGACGTGCTGCGTCCCCTGGACACCCCGCTGGAGCACATGATCCGCCTCGCCCGCGACACCATTGCGAATGGCGGCGCCGGCCAGTTCAGCAGCCGCGAGCAGGACCTGCGCAATTTCCTCGGCACCTTCAACTTCAGCGGCGACATGGTCAAGCAGGCCGTCGGCACCATGAGCGGCGGCGAGAAGGCGCGCCTGGTGCTGTGCATGATCGTGTGGCAGCGGCCCAACCTCTTGCTGCTGGACGAGCCGACCAACCACCTCGACCTCGCCACCCGCGAGGCGCTGGCGATGGCCTTGAACGAATTCGAAGGCAGCCTGATGCTGGTCAGCCATGACCGCGCCCTGCTGCGATCGGTGTGCGACGAGTTCTGGCTGGTCAGCCGCGGCGGTGTCGAGCCGTTCGATGGCGACCTCGACGACTACCAGCGCTATCTGCTGGAGGAGGGCAAGCGTCTGCGCGAAAGCCTGAAGGAGGCCGGCAAGGCGGTAGAAGCGCCTTTGGCCAAGGCGGAACCTGCGCCGGTGGCGGCGAAGAAGCCGGTGTCGTCGGGCAGGATCAGGTCGCTGAAGCAGAAGCTGGAGAAGCTCGACAAAAGCATGGCTGCGCTGCAGGCGGAAAAGACGGCATTCGAAGCCCGTTTGGGTGAAACGCTTTCCGTCGAGGAGATTACCGAAACGGGCAAGCAGCTTCAGCACGTCATTGACGAGCTGGCGATGGAAGAGGGGGAGTGGCTGGAGGTGTCGGGGGAGATCGAGGCGCTGGAAGCGGCGGGCGCTTAAGTCAATCTTTTGTTGCTGACCGTTCGCCGGGCACCCCCCCGCCAACGGTCAGCAGTTAAGCGGCATCCCCCATTACAACCAGCAACGAAACCAATCCCAACCACGTTAAAATGCGCCTTTCCCGAAAAGCCGTTTATTCCCCGTGAAACCCACCTTTCAGGACATCATCCTCACCCTGCAGCGCTACTGGGCCGAGCGCGGCTGCGCGCTCTTGCAGCCCTACGACATGGAAGTCGGCGCCGGGACCTCGCACACCGCGACCTTCCTGCGCGCGCTCGGCCCCGAGCCGTGGAAGGCCGCCTACGTGCAGCCGAGCCGCCGGCCCAAGGACGGCCGCTACGGCGACAACCCCAACCGGCTGCAGCATTACTACCAGTTCCAGGTGGTGCTGAAGCCGGCGCCGGCGGACATTCTGGAGCTGTATCTGGGTTCGCTCGAAGCGCTGGGGTTTGACTTGAAAAAGAACGACGTGCGCTTCGTCGAGGACGACTGGGAAAACCCGACGCTCGGTGCCTGGGGGCTGGGCTGGGAGGTGTGGCTGAACGGCATGGAGGTGACGCAGTTCACCTATTTCCAGCAGGTCGGCGGCATCGACTGCAAGCCGATCACCGGCGAAATCACCTACGGCCTGGAGCGCCTCGCCATGTATCTGCAGGGCGTGGAAAGCGTGTTCGATCTTGTGTGGACCGAGGGGCTGAGCTACCGCGACGTGTATCACCAGAACGAGGTCGAGCAAAGCGCCTACAACTTCGAGCACAGCGACGTCGACTTCCTGCTCACCGCGTTCGCCGCGCACGAGAAGAAGGCGCAGGAGCTGATGGCGGCGCAGCTCGCGCTGCCGGCCTACGAGCAGGTGCTGAAGGCCGCGCACACCTTCAACCTGCTCGACGCGCGCGGCGCCATCTCGGTGACCGAGCGCGCCGCCTACATCGGGCGCATCCGCAACCTCGCGCGCAGCGTGGCGAAGAGCTACCTCGACAGCCGCGCGCGGCTGGGCTTCCCGATGGCGCCCAAGGCATGGGCGGATGAAGTCATCGTACAACTCGACAAGAAGGCGGCGGCATGAGCGCACAGAATCTATTGGTTGAACTGTTCGTCGAAGAACTGCCGCCCAAGGCGCTGAAGAAGCTGGGCGAAGCCTTCGCATCCGCACTTGCCGAAAGCCTGGTCGCGCAGGGCTTGGCCGCTGCCAACGCTGCGGTCGTCAACTTCGCGTCACCGCGCCGCCTCGGCGTGCACGTCGAAGGCGTGCTGGCGCGCGCCGCCGACAAGCCGATGTCGACCAAGCTGATGCCGGTCGCCGTCGGTCTCGATGCCAACGGCCAGGCGACGCCTGCGCTGCTGAAACGGCTCGCTGCACTCGGTGCCGACGAGTCCGCGGCGGCCAAGCTGCGCCGCGAGGGCGAAGGCAAGAACGAAGCCTTGTTCCATGACAGCATCGCGCCGGGTGTCGCGCTCGCCGACGGCCTGCAAAAGGCCATCGAAGCCGCGATGGCGAAGCTGCCGATCCCCAAGGTGATGCAGTACCAGCTGGCCGACGGCTGGAGCAGCGTCAACTTCGTGCGCCCGGTGCACGGGCTGGTCGCGCTGCACGGCGCCGGCGTCGTGCCGGTGTCGGTGCTGGGCCTTGCGGCGGGGCGCGAGACACAGGGCCATCGCTTCGAGGCGCGCGTCAGCCCGGTGTCCGTTCAAAGTGCGGACAGCTACGCCGCCCAATTGAGGGACGAGGGCGCAGTGATCGCCGGCTTCGCTGAACGCCGCGCCGAGATCGTCCGCCAGTTGCAGGCCGCAGCCGCGCCGCTGGGCCTCGCGCCGGTCGAGGACGCCGCGCTGCTGGACGAAGTCGCCGCGCTGGTGGAGCGCCCCAACGTGCTGATCGGCAAGTTCGATGAAGCCTTCCTCGAAGTGCCGCAGGAATGCCTGATCCTCACCATGAAGGCGAACCAGAAGTATTTCCCGCTGCTGGATGCGGCGGGCAAGCTGACCAACCGCTTCCTCATCGTCTCCAACATCTCGCCCGCCGACGCATCGGCGGTGATCGGCGGCAACGAGCGGGTGGTGCGCCCGCGTCTCGCCGACGCCAAGTTCTTCTTCGACCAGGATCGCAAGAAGGCGCTGGATTCGCGCGTGCTGGGGCTGGCCAAGGTGGTGTATCACAACAAGCTCGGCACCCAGGGCGAGCGGGTGACGCGGGTGCAGGCGATCGCCCGCGCCATCGGCCAGCAGATCGGCGGCGAGGCGCTGGCGCTGAAGGCCGATCAGGCCGCTTTGCTGGCCAAGGCCGACCTGCTCACCGACATGGTCGGCGAATTCCCCGAACTGCAGGGGATCATGGGGCGCTACTACGCGCAGCACGACGGCCTCGCCGACGACATCGCCTTCGCCATCGAGGACCATTACAAGCCGCGCTTCGCCGGCGACGAGCTGCCGCGCAGCGATGTCGGCGTCTGCGTGGCGCTGGCGGACAAGCTGGAAACGCTGGTGGGGATGTTCGGCATCGGGCAGATCCCGACCGGCGACAAGGACCCGTTCGCGCTGCGCCGGCATGCGCTTGGCATCCTGCGCATTCTCATCGACAAGTCGCTGCCGCTGAACCTGTTCGAGCTGATCAATATTGCCTTTGCCGCTTTCCCGCAGGGCATGCTGGGCGATGCGCACACCGATGCGGAGACCTTCGTGTTCGACCGCCTGAGCGGCATGATGCGAGACCAGGGCTACAGCGTGAACGAGGTGGATGCGGTGATTTCCATGCGCCCCGTGCAGGTCATGCTGGTTCCCAAACAACTCAACGCAGTGCGTGCGTTCGCGGCATTATCCGAGTCTGAAAGCCTGGCCGCCGCCAACAAGCGCGTCGGCAATATCCTCAAGAAAGCCGAGGGCGAAGTGGGGGCGACGGCCGATCCATCCCGCTTCGTCGAGGCGGCGGAAACGGCGTTGTTTGCCGCGCTCGGCGAGATCGCGCCGCATGCCGGCGCGGCCTTCGAGGCGGGCGACTATACCGCCTCGCTGCAGGCGCTGGCCGCGCTGAAAGCCCCGGTCGACGCCTTCTTCGACCACGTGATGGTCAACGCCGACGATCCCGCGCTCAGGGCCAACCGGCTGGCGCTGCTGAACCAGCTGCACCGGACCATGAACCGGGTGGCGGACTTGTCGCGCCTGGCGGCGTAAACTGGAGCCTCGGAACGGCAGGAATCAGGCCATGAAGCTCATCATTCTCGACCGCGACGGCGTCATCAATTTCGACTCCGACCGGTTCATCAAGTCGCCGGACGAATGGAAGCCCATTCCCGGCAGCCTGGAAGCGATCGCGCGGCTGACGCGCGAGGGCTGGCGCGTGGTGGTGGCGACCAACCAGTCGGGGCTGGCGCGCGGGCTGTTCGAGATGGCGACGCTCAACGCCATCCACGCCAAGATGCACAAGGCGGCGGCGCAGGCGGGCGGGCGCATCGAGGCGGTGTTTTATTGCCCGCATGCGGCCGAGACGAACTGCGGCTGCCGCAAGCCCAAGTCGGGCTTGTTCAACGAGATCGCCGCGCGCTACGGCCAGGATCTGCAGGACGTGCCCGCCATCGGCGATTCGCTGCGCGACCTGCTGGCGGCGGCCAGCGTGGGCGCCCAGCCGTTGCTGGTGCGAACCGGCAAGGGCGAAAAAACCCTGGCGGCGGGCAACCTGCCCGAGAACACGCCGGTATTTGCCGACCTGAGCGAGGCCGTCGACCACCTGCTCAAGGCGGCGGCATGAACCTGATCCGTTCGCTGGTTTTCATGGTTCTGCAAACCGCGCTGACGGTTTTTTTCAGCACCATTGCCTTGCTCAGCTTTCCGTTTTCGGCGCATACGCGTTACCGGATGATTACCGGCTACAACCACAGCGTGATCTGGCTGGCGCGCTGGGTGCTCGGCATCCGCTATGTGGTGAAGGGGGCTGAGAACCTGCCGCACCGGCCTGCAGTCATTCTCGCCAAGCACCAGTCGGCGTGGGAAACCGTGGCGTTTCTGTTCCTGTTTCCGCCGCTCTCGCCGGTCATCAAGCAGGAGCTGCTGAACGTGCCGTTTTTTGGCTGGGCATTCCGGATGCTCTCGCCCATCGCCATCGACCGCGGTGCCGGGCGCGAAGCGCTCAAGCAGATCGTCGCCCGGGGCAAGGAAAAAATCGCGCAGGGATTCTGGGTGCTGGTGTTTCCCGAAGGCACGCGCGTCGCCCCTGGCGAAAAAGGCCGCTACGGCATAGGCGGCGGCTGGCTGGCGGCGGAAAGCGGCGCGCCCATCGTGCCGGTGGCGCACAATGCGGGCGAAGTGTGGCCGAAAAATGCCTTCATCAAGCGTCCCGGCACCATCACCGTCAGCATCGGCCCGGCCATCGAAACGGCCGGCAAAAGCGCGGCCGAACTCACCCGCGCGGTCGAGGCCTGGATCGAGGCCGAAATGGCGAGGCTGCCCCCTGCTGCCGCACGCCAATAACGGGGTGCTGCAGCTCGGCGGCATCGTGGTGCCGTTTGCGCTCAAGCGCTCGCGCCGCCGCCGCACCCTCGGCCTGACGGTGACTTCGCGCGAAGTGTGCATTCATGCGCCGAGCTGGACGCCGCGTGCCGAGATCGAGCGTTATGTCGTGCTGCAGCGCGGCTGGCTCGCCCGCGCCTGGGCACGGATGCAGGCGCGCACAGCGCAAGCCGGGGCGCCCGCCGCGAACGAGGTGCGTTATCTGGGGCGCGTCCTTGCACTCGATATCCGGCCTTCATTGTTCAGCGAGGTGCGCCGCCATGGCGGCACGCTGCGTATCCATGCGCCGCACGGTGCCGACGCCGCATCCCTGGTCCGCGACTGGCTGCGAGTCCGCGCCGAACGCCTGCTGGCCTGGCGGCTCGCGCGCATCGCCCGCAAACTGGGGCGCAGGCCCAGCCGTTTTGCCCTGTCCGACGCGCAAACTCAATGGGGCAGCTGCACCCGGCACGGCCACATCCGCCTCAACTGGCGGCTGGTGCAGGCGCCGCTCGCGCATATCGACTACGTTGCGGCGCACGAGCTCGCCCACCTCGTCCACCTCGACCATTCGCCGCGCTTCTGGGCGCAGGTCGCGGCGCTGTGTCCGGACGCGCTTGCGCGGCGCGCCGAGTTGCGCACAATGGGAGCTTCTCTGTTTCAGGTCTGAAACCATGCGAATCCTGCACACCATGCTGCGCGTCGGCGACCTCGACCGCTCGATCGATTTCTACACCGGCGTGCTCGGCATGAAACTGCTGCGCCGCAAGGATTACCCGGGCGGAAAATTCACCCTCGCCTTCGTCGGCTACGACACGGAAGACCGCACGGCAGTGCTTGAGCTGACCTACAACTGGGGCGTCGACAAATACGAAGCCGGCAGCGGCTACGGCCACATCGCCATCGAGGTCGACGACGCCTACGCCGCGTGCGACGCCGTCGCAGCCAAGGGCGGCAAGGTGCTGCGCCCGGCCGGGCCGATGTCGCATGGCACCACGGTGATCGCGTTCATCGAAGATCCCGACGGCTACCCGATCGAATTCATCCAGAAGGGAACCGCCGGGTGGGTGAAGGAATGGGCGGAATAACGGACCCTGGCCGCAGCGCTTGCTAGCCGATTGCCTTGGTGATCAGCGGTAGCAGCGGCTCGGGCAGCTTGATTTTTCCGGACAGTGCGAAGGCCTGGGCGGCCTTCGACATCTTCTGCCATGTCTTGCGGATGATATCCAGCCATTTCGCCTCGTCGTAGTCGGGCTTGCTCTGGGCGAAGGCCAGTATGTAATGCTCGATGAAGACAAGATCGGCGATGTCTTCCAGCAGTTGCGTTTCCGGATTGCTCTTGATGCCGCGCTTGCCCACCGCCTTCTTGACGCGTTCGATGGTTGCGTCGTCGTAGCCGGCCTGGCGCATCAGCTCGCCCGCCGTATCGGCGTGAAACGTGTAAAGCCCGGTGCGCCACGCGTGATAGCCCTCCTTGTTCATCGGATAGCTGCTGCGCGGCACCTTCCAGCGCTGGATGTGCTGGGCGCGCACGGCCAGTTGCGCCACCTCGGAGGCTTGCGGTGCAAAGCGGGCGATCATGTCCGACATGCGACGGCCGTAAAGCAGTTCCTTGGGCTGGCCTTCGTCCTGATTGGGGTCTTCCGCATTGGCGGCATCAAACAGTGCTATCGCTCGGTTGAAGCGTTCCTGATTCTCGATCATCGTTCAATTCCTGGGTTGGGGTGTAGGCTATCCAGGGGCTTTTCCTGGACGGGCCGGAATGTTTTCCTCAGGCCGCACGGCCAGTATCGGTTTCCGATCCTTGATTATCTCAAACATCGGGGCCGTCGACCCGGCTATCCCATCGATCGACGCCAGCGAAGCTTGCATTCCCGGATCGGGCCCCAAGATAGATTGGACGTGTTTCATCAACCCTGCCTGCAACTCGATCCAGAGGAATCCCGACGTGACCGATCTCTTTTCACCCGCCCGCTTCGGCGCCATCGAACTTGCCAACCGCGTGGTGATGTCGTCGCTGACGCGCAACCGCGCCGGCGCGGGCAACGTGCCGACCTCGCTGGTCGTCGAGTACTATCGCCAGCGTGCCTCGGCCGGACTCATCCTGACCGAGGCTTCGCCGGTCTGCGCGGCGGGCCATGGCTATCCCCGCACGCCCGGCATCCATACGCCCGAACAGGTCGCGGGCTGGAAGCGGGTGACCGATGCGGTGCATGGCGCCGGCGGGAAGATCGCGCTGCAGCTGTGGCATGTGGGGCGGATTTCGCATCCCGATCTGCAGCCGGGCGGCGCCTTGCCGGTCGCACCGTCGGCGATCCGTCCGGCCGGCCAGGTGTTCACCGGGCAGGAGATGAAGGATTTCGTCACGCCGCGCGCACTCGAACTTGCGGAAATCCCCGCCCTGGTCGCCGACTTCGGGCGGGCCGCGCGCAACGCCATCGACGCGGGGTTCGACGGCGTGGAAATCCATGCCGGCAATGGCTATCTGCTGGACCAGTTCCTGCGCTCGTCCACCAACCGGCGCACCGATGCCTACGGCGGCAGCAAGGAAAACCGGGCGCGCCTGCTGCTGGAAGTGCTGGATGCCGTGTGCCGGGAAATCGGCAGTGACCGTACCGGCCTGCGGCTGTCTCCGGTGACGCCGTTCAACGACATCGGTGACGACGATCCGCAGGCGACGTTCGATTACGTTGTCGGCCAGCTCAACCCGCTGCAACTGGCCTTCCTGGACGTGCTGCAGGGAACCGGCGGCGCGCCCCGCGAACAGTGGCAGCCATTCGATTACGACAGGCTGCGTGCGCTGTATTCGGGCAACCTGATCCTCAACAACGGCTACGACTTCGCAACCGCGCAGGCTGCGGTGACGTCGGGCGCCGCCGATGCGGTTGCGTTCGGCCGCCTGCTGCTGGCCAACCCCGATCTGGTGGAACGGTTCCGCCGCGGCGCGGCCCTGAATCCGCCCGACTACGCAACCCTCTACAGCGGGGAAGAGAAGGGGTATACCGACTATCCCTTCCTGCAGGACTGAACGGGGCCGCGGTTGCCGCTGCGGCTTCAGGCGGGGCTCGGTTCTCCGAACAGCGGCTGCGGGCGGTGGATGGCGTAGCCCTGGGCATAGTCGACGCCGATTTCGCGCAGCCGCTCGAGCGCCGCCTCGGTCTCGACGAATTCGGCGATCGTCTTCAGGCCGAGCACGGCGCCGATGCGGTGGATGGCCTCGACCATGGCGAAATCGGCGGCGTCCTCGACGATATGCCGCACCAGGGCGCCGTCGATCTTGAGATAGTCCACCGGCAGGTTCTTCAGGTAGCTGAACGAAGACATGCCGCTGCCGAAATCATCCAGTGCGAACCGGCAGCCGAACCGCTTGATGGCTTGCATCACTTCGCGGGTGCGCCCGAAATGGGCCACCGCCACGGTCTCGGTGATTTCGAAACACAGCCGGTCCCCCGCCAGCGCTGTGCGGCGCAGCGCGTCTTCCAGAAAGTCCATGAAGGTATCGTCGTTGAGGCTGGCGCCGGACAGGTTGATGGCGCAATGCGTGGCCGAGGTGCGCGCCATTTCCGCTTGCAGGCGCCCGTGCTGCCCGTCCAGCAGCAGGTGCTGGACGACCCAGCGGTCGATGGCAGGCATCAGTCCGTAGCGTTCGGCCGCCGGGAAGAAGCGGTCCGGCGCAACGATCGCGCCGCCCTCGTCGATCAGGCGCAGCAGTATTTCGAAATGTCCGGCCTGTCCGCCTGGAGCGCGTTTCAGGTCGAGAATCCGCTGTTGCCAGAACTGGAAGCGGTTTTCGTCCAGCGCCTTCTGCAAGCGGGCTACCCATTGCATTTCCTGGCGCTTGCCGGTGCAGGCGGTGCCGCCGAAATACAACTGCACGCGGTTGCGTCCCCGATCCTTGGCAACGCAACAGGCCGCATCGGCCGCGCTCAACACGTCTTCCGCGGAAACCGTGTCGGCGCCGATGGCGCACAGGCCGACGCTGGCGGTCACCTCGAAGCTGCGCCCATCCCAGACGAAGCGATAGCCGGCCACGGCGGCGCGCAAGGCTTCCGCCACCCACATGCCTTCTTCGATCGGCTGGTCGTACAGCAGCAGCCCGAATTCGTCGCCCCCCAGGCGCGCGATCACGTCGTGCCGCTTCGCTAGCCGCTGCAGCTGCTGCCCCAGCTGGCGCAGCAGCTCGTCGCCGGCCAGCTGGCCGCAGGTGTCGTTGATTACCTTGAACTGGTCGAGGCCGAGATAGACCAGGACATGCGATCCGTGCCTGGTTTTCACGCTGCCGACCAGCGCATGCAGGCGTTGCTGGAATTCGCGGCGGTTGACCAGCCCGGTCAGGTCGTCGTGGCTGGCATGGTGCTGCAAGGTGGTTTGCAGCAGCCTGCGCTCGGTGACGTCGCGCAGGATGCCGATCACCAGTTCGCCGGCATCGAGGCGTACCCGGTTCATGCTGATTTCAACCCAGCGCGGCTCGCCGCGCGGCGGATTGATCTCCGCCTCGAAACGCCTCGCCTGTCCTTCAAGGACGGCGCGGAAATGCTCGCGGAACAAGGCCTCGGTCTCGGCCAGGCCAAACAGCTCGGTAATCGGCATGCGCCGCCCATGCGCGGTGAGCTCGGTTTCGCCGATCCCGAGCCAGGTGGCCATGAGCGGGTTGGCGACATGGAATTTCATCTCGTCGCAGACGACAAAAATGCCGTCGTTGGCGCTGTCGATATAGGCGCGCAGCAACTCCCGCTCGATTTCGGGTTCCAGGCCCGGCGGATGGGCCGATGGTGGGTGCTGAGAGCGTGTGTCCATAAGCTTCGGGGAGGGGGCTGCCGGAAATATCGGATGTCGGCCGCCAAGCTTGAGCCGCCGGTCCGTTTCGCTCGTCTTGCCTTGCCGTAAGCGGGGTTTTACGCCGGGTGGTCCTGTCCGGCCAGATGCCGGGCGATGGCTTCGTAGTCGGCGACGGCGAGATTTTCCGCACGCCTGCCGGCGTCGATGCCGAGCGCGGCGAAGTCGCCGGGCTTGAGCAGGCTGCCGAGCGTGTTCCTCAGGGTCTTGCGGCGCTGCGAAAAAGCGGCGGCGACGACGCGCGCGAACAGCGCCTCGTCGAGCGGGACGATTTCGGCCGGTGTTTTGGGGATCAGGCGGACGACCGCGGAATCGACCTTGGGCGGCGGATTGAAGGCGGCAGGCGGGACATCGAGCAGCCATTCCAGGTGAAAGCGGCGCTGCAGCATGATCGACAGGCGCCCGTAATCGGGGGTCGAAGGCGCGGCGACCATGCGTTCGACGACTTCCCTCTGCAGCATGAAGGTCATGTCGCGGATGTGTTCGGCGAACCCCATCAAGTGGAACAGCAGCGGCGTGGAGATGTTGTAGGGCAGGTTGCCGACGATGCGCAGATCATGGCCCAGCGCGCTGAAATCGAATTTCAGTGCGTCGCAGCCGTGCACGCTGAGCCGCTCGGCCGGCCAGGTTCTTTGCAGGCGCGCGACGATGTCGCGGTCGAGTTCGACGGCGTGCAGGTGCGGCAGGCGCTCGAGCAGGGGCCGGGTCAGCGCGCCGAGGCCGGGACCGATCTCGACCACGGTGTCCGGTGCCTGCGGATGGATGGCGTTGACGATGGCATGGACGATGCCGTCATCGATGAGGAAGTTCTGGCCGAAGCGCTTGCGGGGGGTGTGCATGTCAGGGGGCAGGACTCAAGGGGCAAGTTTCAAGATGCAAGGGACGGGCGTACGCCCTGGCGCTCACGGCTTACCGTTTGCCGCTGCTCGCCATCTCCAAGGCCATTTCAATCGCTGCCAGCAGGCTGCCCGCTTCCGCGCGCCCCGTGCCGGCGAGGTCGAGCGCGGTGCCGTGGTCGACCGAGGTGCGGATGAACGGCAGGCCCAGGGTTACGTTCACGCCGGCGCCGAAGCTGGCGTACTTGAGCACCGGCAGGCCCTGGTCGTGATACATCGCCAGCACGGCGTCGCACGGCTCCTGGCGGATGCGCGAGAACAGGGTGTCGGCGGGCAGCGGGCCGACGAGCTCGATGCCTTCGCCGCGCAGGCGGTCGAGCGCGGGTCCGATGACGTCGATTTCCTCGCGCCCGAGGTGGCCGGATTCGCCGGCATGCGGATTGAGCCCGGCCACCAGGATGCGCGGCCGGGCGATGCCGAATTTGCTTTGCAGGTCGGCGTGCAGGATGCGGATCACCGCATCGAGCAGCGCCGGCGTGATGGCGTCGGCCACCTCGCGCAAAGGCAGGTGGGTGGTGGCGAGCGCGACGCGCAGGCCGCCGCCGGCGAGCATCATCACGACCTTTTTAGCGCCGCTGCGCTCGGCCAGGTATTCGGTGTGGCCGGTGAAGGCAAAGCCGGCATCGTTGATGACGCCCTTGTGCACCGGCGCGGTGACGACGGCGCCATAGCTGCCGTCCATGCAGCCGGCGAGGGCGGCGTCGAGCAGGGCGAGCACGTGGGCGCTGTTGGCGGGGTCGAGCGCGCCTGCGGCGACGGGGGCCGCGGCCGGGATGTGGCGTACATGCAGACGGCCCGGCCGGTGCGCGGGAACGGCGTCGCCGCTGACGAAATCGGGCGCGATGCCGAGCCGGGCGGCGCGCGCGCGCAGCACTCCGATATCGCCCAGCACCGAGAGGCGGCATGGCAGCGCCTGCTGCGACAGCGCGATGCAGAGATCGGGCCCGATTCCGGCGGGTTCGCCGGCGGTGAGGGCGAGAACGGGCAGATTCGCGGCTTCGCTCACCCTCGGGATACCCGGATCAATCGAGCGGGCGCAGTTCGACGTAGGCCGAGTCGCGGATCTGCCGCACCCAGTCCTGGAAGGCCTCTTCCGCCTTGCGCTCGCGGATGGCCTGGCGCGCCAGCAGTTTCTGGCGTTCCTGCGTGACGTCCTGCTCGCGGCGTTCCAGCACCTGGATCAGATGCCAGCCGAAGGGCGACTGGATCGGCGCGCTGACCTCGCCCGGTTGCAGGGCGTTCATCGCTTTCTCGAAATCGGGCACGGTGTCGCCGGGATTGATCCAGCCGAGGTCGCCTCCCTTGGAGGCGCTGGCGTCCTCGGAGTGCAGGCGTGCGAGCTCGTCGAATTTCACGCCGTTGTCGATGCGCTCCTTCAGTTGCAGCAGGCGGTTGCGGGCATCCGATTCCGAGGTGAGCTCGTTGGTCTTGATGAGGATGTGGCGGGCGTGCGTCTGCGTGACGTTGAGCGCCACGTCCAGTCCGCGCTTGTCGTTGAGCTTGAGGATGTGAAAGCCGTTGCTGCTTTTCAGCAGCGGGGCGATCTGGCCCGGTTGCAGCGGCTTCAGCGCATCGGCGAACAGAGCCGGCATCTTGCCGCTGGCGCGCCAGCCGAAAGCGCCGCCCTGCAGCGCGTTGGGGGCGTCGGAATGGCTGGCCGACAGCTGGGCGAAGTCGACACCCCTGGCGAGCTGGGCGAGGATGTCCTCGGCGCGGTCGCGGCGCGCCTGGATCTGCTCGGGCGAGGCATTCTCCGGCACGGTGACGAGGATGTGGGCGAAGTTGTATTCCGTCTCCACGCCCTGCTGTGCCTGGGTTTGCAGGTAGCCTTCGATCTCGGCGTCGCTGACGGAGATGCGGTTGTCGACGTCGCGTTCGCGGGCGCGTGCAATGAGGAGCTCGTTGCGGATGGTGTTGCGCATGCTGTCGAGGCTCTGGCCGTCCTTTTCCAGCGCGGCCTGCAAGCCGGCCATGTCGAGCTTGTTCTGCGCGGCGATGCGTTGCAGGGCGCGTTCGACCTGCGTCGGGTCGACCCGCACGCCGGTACTGCGGGCGTGCTGCTGCAAGGCGAGTTCGGTGACCATGCGTTCGAGCAGCTGTTTTTCCAGCACCTCGCGCGGCGGCAGCGGGGTGTTCTGCCGCGACAGGTTGCGCACGATTTCGCCGTAACGCTTGACGAGCTCCTGGCGGGTGATCACTTCGTCGTTGACGACGGCAACGATGTGGTCGAGCGGCTGCACCGCGGCGTGGGCCGGCAGCAGGGTCGAGGCGGCGATCAGCAGCGCCAGTGCCCAGTGCGGGCGGCGCCATTCAGGGCGTTTGAAGAATTTCATTGCTTGGCCTGTATCCGGGAACACTTTGTTTCAATACGTCGAGCGGGTTGGCGCCGATGCGCCCCATGCCGCTCAACTCGAGCTGGATGAAAAACGCATCGGTGGACTGGTTTTCCTTGGTGGCCAGGCGCTGGAACACGCCGCGCACCGCCCAGCAGCCACCATTGTATTCAAGCCCCGCCAGTCCTTCGACCAGCTTGTCGTCCTGGAACGAATAGTTGTAGCGGAACATGCCGTACCAGCGCCTGGCCAGCGGCCATTGCGCGGACAGATCGACCTGCTCGGTGGTTTGGTCGATGAAGCGGTAGCCGAAGTTCAACGAACGGCCGGGGCCGGGGCGGTAGGAGGCGCCGAGGTTCTGGCGGATGGTGGTGCCGTTCTGGGTGTCGTACTGCCAGGCGGTGTCGATGCGCCAGTCGCGCGTGATCTGTCCGCTGACGGCGGCGAGCAGGTCGGTGGCGTTGCTGGTGCGCAACGTCGCGCCGGGCAGCCTGACCTGCTGCGTGCTGAAGTAATAGCGCTGGCCGAGCGTGAACTGCAGGCGTTCCAGGCCGCTCGCGGCCTCGGTGAAACGGCTGGTGACGGCGAGCGTCAGCTGGTTGGCGTCGTTGACGCGGTCGCCGCCGATGAACTGGTTCTCGGTGAACATCTGCGCGTAGCTGAAATCCTGCAGCGCGGTGTCGAACACCGGGATCGCGTCCTGATTGCGGTAGGGTGCGTAGACGTAGTAGGCGCGCGGTTCGAGCGTCTGCTCGTAATCCTGGCCGGCGAAGCGGAACGGGCGGTCGAAGGCGACACCGGAATCGAGGCTGAAGATGGGCACGTTGCGGGTGATGCGCTGCTTGGTCAGGGCGTCGTCGTCCAGCGCGTAATAGCTGCTGTGCCAGCCGACCTGCGGGGTGAGGAAGCCGAACGAGTTGGAGAGCGGCAGGCGCAGCGTGGGGTAGGCCAGTACGCGCGTGCCTTCGGTTTTGGCCGGGTCGGAATGGGCGAAGCGTGTGGCTTCACTGTCCAGCCGGAATTCCAGCCCGCGGCCGAACGTCTGGAGCACGCCCAGGCGCGCCTGGGGCAGCCGCGCATACGGCTCGGCTATGGGTGTGGCTGTGGAATCCTGCAGGGTCTGGAAGCTTTGTGCGCGCAGCTCGGCGTTCCAGGCGGCATGCTGCGTCGTCACCCAGGCTTCGCGGTTGAGGTGGCTGAGCGAAGTAATGGAAATCAGATTGGACAGGTCGCGAAAATAATCGTCGTCGGATGTTTGATTGAACAGCATGCCGGCCTGGGTGTTCGCGCTCAGACGGTAGGTGTTGTTGAGTGCGACGCTCCAGCGCGAACGATTGGCTTCATTGTCGTTGGGCAGGTATTCGAGGCGGTTCTCGCCGTGCATGTCGTTCAGCAGATAACGGAATTCTCCGCCCAGCTGAATGCCCCGCTTGGACAGCAGGCGCGGATACAGCGTCGCGTCGTAGTTCGGCGCGAGGTTGAGGTAATACGGCACCAGGATGTCGAGGCCGCTGCGCTCGGTGGTGCCGAAAGTGGGCGCCAGCACGCCGGTCTTGCGTGCATCGCTGAGCGGGAAATCCGCCCACGGCGTATACAGGATGGGCACGCCGAGAAAGCGCAGGGAAGCGTGGCGCGCCGTGCCCACGTTGCGGGTCCTGTCGATGTCGAGATCGCTCACCTTGAGGAACCAGTCGTCGTTGCCCGTCGGACAGGTGGTATAGGTGGCGTCCTGCAGCTTGAAGTGGTTTTCGTCGATGAACTCGATGTGGTCGGCGCCGCCGCGTCCCTGCTGCGACGGAAACCGGTATACCGGCTGGGTGAGCCCGCCGCTGTAGTCGTTGAGGTTGAGCTTGAGGGCGTCGCCAGCCACCTGCAGCGCGGCCTGCTCCAGCCGCACCTGGCCGCGCGCTTCCACCAGGCTCAGCGTGGTGTCGTAGCGCAGCCAGTTGGCGAAGAAGTTCTGCCCGGCCTGGCGGGCTTCCACGCGGCCGCTGGCTTCGATGACGTTGGCGGCGGTCGATTCGATGCGGTCGGCCGTCACGAACAGCGGCCCCGCCTTGCCTGCCGCAGCCGAGCCGGCGAGCTCGACGTCTTTTTTCAGCGCGAGTCCGTTCGCTGCCGCAGAAGCGGCGGTCAGCAACAACACGACAAGCGCAAAGCCGGGCAGGGTGGACAAGCGATGTAAAATCCGGAAGTTCGTTATTCGGAGCAGTGTGGCTGTGGAACGTTTGCAAGCAATACAGGACTGGGCCGCCCGACAGCTGGGGGGCGGCTCGCTCGATATCGCCCCGGCGTCGGCGGACGCCAGCTTTCGCCGTTATTTTCGCGTGACTGCCAAAGGCCGCGATTATATCGTGATGGACGCGCCGCCGGCGCACGAGGATTGCCGCCCCTTTATCGCCGTCGCCAGGCTGTTCGACGAGGCCGGGGTGCATGTGCCGCAGGTGCTGGCGCAGGACCTGCAACAGGGGTTTCTGCTTCTGACCGATCTGGGCAATACCACCTATCTGTCGGCCTTGAATGAAGCCGAGCTCAATCAGGGCGTGGCGAACGAGCTGTATCTGGCGTCGAACGACGCGCTGGTCCGCATCCAGCAGGCGAGCCGCCCGGGCGTGCTGGCGGAATACGACCGCGCGCTGCTGACGCGCGAGCTGATGCTGTTCCCTGAGTGGTATGTGGCGAAACATCTCGGCGTCGCCATGAAGGACGAACAGAAGGCCATCCTCGATACCGTGTTCGAGCGCCTGCTCGTCAACAACCTGGCGCAGCCGCAGGTGTACGTGCACCGCGACTGGCATTCGCGCAACCTGATGGTCTCCGACCCCAGCCCCGGCATCCTCGACTTCCAGGATGCGGTGTACGGCCCCATCACCTACGACCTCGCCTCGATCTATCGCGACGCCTACGTCCAGTGGGACGAGGAGATGCAGCTCGACTGGGTGATCCGCTACTGGGAAAAGGCGCGCGCGGCCCGCCTGCCGGTGCGCGAGGACTTCGGCGAATTCTGGCGCGACTTCGAATGGATGGGCGCGCAGCGCCAGATCAAGGTGCTCGGCATCTTCGCGCGGCT
>MKUE01000106.1 GCA_001897675.1 Thiobacillus sp. 65-1059
GCCTCTCCCCGGCGATCTCGATCGAGCAGAAGGCCACCAGCCACAACCCGCGCTCGACCGTCGGCACCGTCACCGAGATCCACGACTACCTGCGCCTGCTGTACGCGCGGGTCGGCGACCCGCAGTGCCCGGAGCATGGCATCACGCTGGCGGCGCAGACGGTGTCGCAGATGGTCGATGCGGTGCTGGCGCTGCCGGAGGACACCCGGCTGATGATCCTGGCGCCGCTGGTGGTGGGCAGGAAGGGCGAGAACCTCGAACTGTTCGCCGAGCTGCGCGCGCAGGGCTTCGTGCGGGTGCGGGTCGACGGCAAGGTGCACGAGATCGACGCGGTGCCCAAGCTCGACAAGAACAAGAAGCACACCATCGAGGTGGTGGTCGACCGATTGAAGGTGCGTGCTGACGCCAAGCAGCGCCTCGCCGAAAGCTTCGAGACGGCGCTGCGCCACGCCGAGGGGCGCGCGCTGGCGGTGGAGATGGATGGCGGCGAGGAGCACCTCTTCTCCGCCAAATTCGCCTGCCCGGTGTGCAGCTACGCGCTGCCCGAGCTGGAGCCGCGCCTGTTCTCGTTCAACAACCCGATGGGCGCGTGCGCCACCTGCGACGGCCTCGGCCAGATCACCTTCTTCGACCCGGCGCGCGTGGTCGCCTTCCCGCATCTGTCGCTCGCCAGCGGCGCCATCAAGGGCTGGGACAAGCGCAACCAGTTCTTCTACATGATGCTGCAAAGCCTGGCGATGCATTACGGCTTCGAACTCGACACGCCGTGGGAATCGCTGCCGCCGCGCATCCAGGACGTGATCCTCAATGGCTCTGGCCGCGAGGCGATCGCCTTCCAGACGCTGGCGCCGCGCGGCGGCTACACCACCAAGAGTTATCCGTTCGAGGGCGTGCTCGCCAACATGGAGCGGCGCTACCACGAGTCCGACTCGATGGCGGTGCGCGAGGAGCTCGCCAAATACCAGAACAACAAGCCCTGCCCGGCCTGCGAGGGAACCCGCCTGCGCGAGGAAGCGCGCCA
>MKUE01000107.1 GCA_001897675.1 Thiobacillus sp. 65-1059
CGCCGCAGGATCAGCAGCAGTACCTGACCTTCATGCTGGGGGGCGAGACGTTCGCCATCGGCATCCTCGCCATCAAGGAAATCATCGAGTACGGCAACCTCACCGAGGTGCCCATGATGCCGGACTACATCCGCGGGGTGATCAACCTGCGCGGCAGCGTGGTGCCGGTGGTGGACCTCTCCACGCGCTTCGGCCGCAAGAGCACGGAACTCACCCGCCGCACCTGCATCGTCATCATCGAAGTGGCGTCCGATCAGGAGACGCAGGTGGTGGGCGTGGTGGTGGATGCGGTGAACGAGGTGCTGGAAATACCGCAGGACCAGATCGAACCGCCGCCGGCCTTCGGCGCGAAGATCCGCACCGACTTCATCCGCGGCATGGGCAAGGTGGACAGCAAGTTCGTGATCATCCTGAACGTGGGCAATGTGCTGTCGATCGACGATCTGGCATTGCTGGAGCAGGCGAATGCGCAGGGCATGGAATCCGCGAACGGGGCTGCGGCGGGATGATCGGGATCAAACAAGACCTGGGTGGAAGTTTCATGCCGAACGGGCTGAACCGGGAGGGAGCGGAGCATGCAGGCGTCCACGCTGTCCGATCAGGAGTTCGGTGAGTTCCAGCGGCTGATCTACCGGCTCGCCGGGATCAGCCTTTCCCCGGCGAAAAAGGCGCTGGTATGCGGGCGCCTTGCGAAGCGGCTGAAGCATTATTCGCTCGACTCCTACCGCGACTATCTGCACCTGCTGACCAGCGGCAAGGAGCCGGCGGAATTGCAGACCGCGCTGGACCTGCTCACCACCAACGAAACCTATTTCTTCCGCGAGCCCAAGCACTTCGAGTTCCTGCAGCAGCGCATCCTCGCCGAGCGGCGCCCCGGCTCGCCGTTCCGCGTGTGGAGCGCGGCCTGCTCGAGCGGCGAGGAGCCCTTCACCCTGGCGATGGTGCTGGCCGACCAACTGGGCGAGGCGCCATGGGAAATCGTCGCTTCCGACATCAGCACGCGCGTGCTGGAGCGTGCGCGCAGCGGGCTGTATGCGATGGAGCGCGCCCGCCATATTCCCCAGCGCTACCTGCAGGAATACTGCCTCAAGGGCGTGGGCTCGCAGGAAGGCCGTTTCCTCGTCGACAAGCGCCTGCGCGCGCGCGTGAGTTTCCGGCAGATCAACCTCAACGAAACCCTGCCGCAGCTGGGCGAGTTCGACGTGGTTTTCCTGCGCAATGTGATGATCTACTTCAATACCGACACCAAGGCGCGGGTGGTCGAGCGCATCGCCGCCACGCTCAAGCCGGGTGGCTACCTGATCATCGGCCACTCGGAAAGCCTCAACGGCGTGACCGACGTGCTGAGTGCCGTGCGGCCGTCGGTATACAGAAAATAGGCCGGCGACATCCCCCATGCGCAAGCCGCCCCACGTCATCGAAATCTTCCTCAACCCCGGCGAGTTCTACTTCGGGGATCGGGATGTCCGCATCCGGACGATCCTGGGTTCCTGCGTCTCCATCACGCTGTGGCATCCGAAATTGCTGATCGGCGGCATGTGCCACTACATGCTGCCGAGCCGGCAAGGGCGGGAAACGCGACTGGCGGACGGCAAATACGCGGACGAGGCGCTCGGGCTCCTGTTCGAGGAGATTCGCAGGAACGGCACGGCGCTTGAGGACTACGAGGTCAAATTGTTCGGCGGGGGAAACATGTTCCAGCGGCAGGTCGATGTCGGGCAAAGCCACATCGGGATCAAGAATGCCGAGGCCGGGCGGCATCTGCTGAAGCACCATGGGCTGCGCCCGGCGTCGGAGGATCTGGGCGGCACCGGCCATCGCACGGTGCTGTTCGACATCTGGTCGGGCAACGTATGGGTGCGCCAGTTTGCCCCCAAGGGCGTGGAGTATTGCAATGGCTCTTAAGGCAAGGGATCTATGTCGACACGCATAAAAGTCCTGGTCGTGGACGATTCCGCCGTGGTGCGGCAGGTGCTGTCCGAAGTGCTCAACGGCGATGCCGGCATCGAGGTGATCGCCGTCGCGCCCGACCCCATTTTCGCCCAGGAGAAGATGAAGAAGCAGTGGCCGGACGTGGTCGTCCTGGACGTCGAAATGCCGCGCATGGATGGCATCACGTTTCTCAGGAAAATCATGGCGGAACGGCCGACGCCGGTGGTGATCTGCTCGTCGATTTCGCAGAAGGGATCGGAAACCGCCATGCAGGCCCTGGCGGCAGGCGCGGTCGGGGTCGTGCCCAAGCCGGGCATCGGCAACCGGCGCGCGGCGCTGGAAGACGCCGGCGCGGACCTGGTTCGCGCGGTGAAAACCGCGGCGCACGCCAATGTCCGCAACCTGAAGATCAACAGCGCCGTGCCGCCTGTCGCCGCGATGCCCAAGCTCAATGCCGACGCGATCCTGCCTGCCGCGAGCCAGGCCATGGCGCAGACCACCGAGCGCATCGTCGCCATCGGCACCTCGACCGGCGGTACCCAGGCGCTGGAAGCGGTGCTCACCGCGTTGCCGCGCGTCTCGCCCGGGATCGTCATCGTGCAGCACATGCCCGAGAAGTTCACCGCCTCCTTCGCGGCCCGGCTCGACACCCTGTGCCAGATCGAGGTGCGCGAGGCGCAGAACGGCGATCGCGTCATGCCCGGGCGGGCGCTGATCGCCCCCGGTGGCAGGCACATGCTGCTCAAGCGCAACGGTTCCCAGTATCACGTCGAAGTGGTGGATGGCCCGGTGGTCAACCGCCACCGGCCGTCGGTGGACGTGCTGTTCCGCTCGGTGGCCAAGTTCGCGGGCAGGAATGCCCTGGGCGTCATCATGACCGGCATGGGCGATGACGGCGCGCGCGGCCTCAAGGAAATGCGCGATGCGGGCGCGGCCACCGTGGCGCAGGACGAGGCCAGTTGCGTGGTCTATGGCATGCCCAAGGAAGCGGTGAAACTGGGCGGGGTGGATCGCAGCGCATCGCTGCAGGCGATTCCGGCAGAGATCATGAAATATGCGTGAACGCCAAGCGGGGTTGAATATCCGTGTCTGATCACCGAACCGCGCCGGCACAGGCGCGTCAATTATTCCTTGCCGGTGGCATGGGTACCGCCCTGTTCGCGATCGCCTGCCTGGCGATCCTGTTCGGCATCGTGCACGCCATGATGCCGCAGCCGGCGGTGCATATCGGGGACTATCTCGCATTCCATAACGTGACGGAAATCCTCGCCGTGGTGGTGGCGGCCATGATCTTCGGCGTCGGATGGCATGCGGCGAAGGAGCGCGGGCCGGCATTCGCGATGGTGCTGTCCGTGGCGTTCCTCGCAGTGGGACTGCTGGACGCCGCGCATCTGCTGTCGTATGCGGGCATGCCGCATTTCGTTACGCCGTCGGGCGCGGAAAAGGCCATCAATTTCTGGCTTGCGGCGCGCGTCACGGCGGCAGTCGCGCTGCTGGCGGCGGTGCTCGTGCCCCAGGTGCCGGTGAACCCCGGTTTGCGCTACGCGGCCCTGGCCGCGGCGCTGGCATGGGTCGCCGCAGTGTATTGGGCCGCGCTGTACCGGGCGGAATGGCTTCCCGCCACCTTCGTTGCGGGACAGGGGCTGACGCCGTTCAAGATCGGCGTCGAGTATTTCGTCGTCGGGCTGCATCTGGCGGCTGCGCTCGCCATTCTTGCCCGGCTCCGGACGGCCGGCAGCTATGCTGCGCCGCATCTTTTGGCGGCCGTCGGCATCATGGCCTTGAGCGAGCTGAATTTCACGCTCTATAGCGAGGTGAACGACGGCTTCAATTTCCTCGGCCACGTCTACAAAATCGTAGCCTACGGTTTTCTCTACCGCGCCGTGTTCGTGGCGGCAGTGCTGCAGCCTTATCGCGAACTGGCCGCTTCCGAGAGGAAGGTGCAGAAAAGCGAGCAACGCTTCCGCATGATTTTCGATGCGGCGCCGGATGCCGTATTCCTGCTCGACGCGGAAGGACGCATCGCGATGGCGAATTCGACCGCGGAAACGATGCTGGGTTACCGGCACGAAGAGATGATCGGCCAGCCGATGGAAATCCTGGTTGCGGAAAACATGCGCGCCATCTACGCGGAGCAGCGCGGGCGCTGTGCCGCGCATCCGGCGCCGGCATCGACGGCTGTTCAGGCGGACATGGTGGCACGGCGCAAGGATGGCGAGGACGTCCCGGTCTCCGTCAGCCTGTCGCAGATCGAACTGGACGATCAATGCGAAACCATTGCCGTGGTGCGCGACACCACCACGACCAGGGAAATGGAAAGGCTGTTGCGCCGCCATTCGCAGGAATTCCAGGCGCTGGTGGACAACGCGCCGGACGTGATCGTGCGCTTCGACCGCGACCTGCGTTACCTCTATGCCAACCCGGCGAACGAGCAGGCCATCGGAGTGGAAAATGGCGAATGTCTGGGCAGGACCTGGGATGAACTGGGGCTGCCTGCGGAGGCGGCAGCAGTTTGGCAGCAAGGTGTGCGCGAGGTGTTCCAACGCGGCGAGGCGACGACCGTCGAGTGCGGGATTGAAATGCCGCGGATGGGTTTGCGCCATTTCCATGTGCGCATGGTGCCCGAGCGGGACATGGAAAACCGGGTTGCTTCGGTGCTGGTGATCGCGCGCGACATCTCGGAGCGCAAGCGCCAGGAGGATCAATTGTTTCATCAGGCCCGCCACGATGCGCTGACGGAGTTGCCTAACCGCGCGCTGATCCTGGACCGCCTGCGGCAGGCGATTTCCCACGCGCAGCGCGGCCAGCGGCTGCTCGCCGTGGCCTATCTGGATCTGGACGATTTCAAGAAAATCAACGATACCCTGGGCCATGACGCGGGAGACGCGCTGCTGCGCCAGGTCGCGATGCGGATCAGCGGGGTGTTGCGGCAGGGCGATACCGTGGGCCGCCAGAGCGGCGACGAGTTCATTCTGCTGTTGC
>MKUE01000108.1 GCA_001897675.1 Thiobacillus sp. 65-1059
CGACCCCGACGACCTGCGCGGCCTGCCTGCCGGCCATTTCGTCGTGATCGCGGGCTATGACCGGAAAAAGCGCAACCTGCTGGTGGCCGATCCCTACGGGCGCCATCCCTACGGTCCGTCGCACGCATACTGGCTCAGCATCGATCGCGTCATCGGCGCGGTGCTGCTGGGCATCGTCACCCACGATGCCAATCTGCTGCTGGTTTACCCGCCCCGGGCGGCGCCGTGAGCATCCTCATCGTCGTCGACGCTCCGCACGACTGGCCGCTCGACATCGCAGGCGTGAGCGTCGTTTCGTCCCGCGCCTACCTGACCGATCCTGCCTATGGCGAGGAACGTTCCGCCAAGGTATTCAATCTGTGCCGCTCCTATCGCTACCAGAGCCTGGGCTACTACGTCTCGTTGCTGGCCGAGGCCCGCGGCCACAAGCCGCTGCCCAGGGTGGGCACGATGGAGGACTTGAAATCGCAGAACCTGGTGAGACTGCTCACCGAGGGTCTGGACGAACTGGTGAAGAAATCGCTGGCGCCGATCAAAGCGGACGCATTCGAGCTCAGCATCTACTTCGGCCGCAACATGGCGAGCCGCTACGATGCGCTCAGCCATCAACTCTTCGGCTTGCTGCAGGCGCCCTTGCTGCGCGCCCATTTCGAGCGCCAGCGCGGGCAATGGCGCCTGCGCAGCGTACGCGCCATTGCCGCCAGCGACATCCCGCCGCCGCATCACGACTTCGTGGTGGAGGCCGCCACGGCGTATTTCATGGGCCATCGGCGGCGCATGCACAAGCGCCCGCAACCGCGTTTCGACCTCGCCATCCTGCACCACCCCGGCAATCCGGAACCACCGTCCAATGCCCGCGCCATGCGGCATTTCGAAAAAGCCGCAGCGGAGCTTGGCTTGCAGGTGGAATACCTCACCCGCAACGATCTTGCCAGGCTGCCCGAGTTCGACGCGCTATTCATCCGCGACACCACTTTCGCCAACCACTACACCTACCGCTTCTCGCGGCGG
>MKUE01000109.1 GCA_001897675.1 Thiobacillus sp. 65-1059
CATCTGCTGGATCATCTGGCTGCCGAGGTTGGACGTCATCACGATCACGGTGTTGCGGAAGTCGACGGTGCGGCCCTGGCCGTCGGTCAGGCGGCCGTCGTCGAGCACCTGCAGCAGCACGTTGAAGACGTCCGGGTGCGCCTTTTCCACCTCGTCCATCAGGATGACGGAATAGGGCTTGCGGCGCACCGCCTCGGTCAGGTAGCCGCCTTCCTCGTAGCCGACGTAGCCGGGCGGCGCGCCGATGAGGCGCGCGACCGAGTGCTTCTCCATGAATTCGCTCATGTCGATGCGGATCATGTGGTCGGCGGAATCGAACAGGTATTCGGCGAGCGTCTTGCACAGTTCGGTCTTGCCGACGCCGGTGGGGCCGAGGAACAGGAAGGAGCCGAGCGGCCGGTTGGGATCGGACAGCCCGGCGCGCGAGCGGCGGATGGCGTCGGAGACGACGCGCACGGCCTCGTCCTGCCCCACCACGCGGCCGTGCAGCT
Source organism: Thiobacillus sp. 65-1059 (assembly GCA_001897675.1). Taxonomy (GTDB): domain Bacteria; phylum Pseudomonadota; class Gammaproteobacteria; order Burkholderiales; family Thiobacillaceae; genus Thiobacillus. Next base: position 492 of record MKUE01000109.1, read on the forward strand.
TGTCTTCCATGTGCAGCAGCTTGTCGCGCTCGCCCTGCAGCATCTTGGCCACCGGGATGCCGGTGGCGCGCGACACCACCTCGGCGATTTCCTCGGCGCCGACTTCGGTGCGCAGGAGCTTGAACGCGGGCTTCTCGCCGCTGGCTTCAGCCGTCTTCAGCTGCGCTTCGAGCTGCGGCAGCTTGCCGTACTGAATCTCCGCGAGCTTGTCGTACTGGCCCTTACGCTGCAGTTCGGCCATTTCGCCGCGGAGATGATCGATCTCTTCCTTGATGTGGGCGCTGCCCTGCACGTGCGCCTTCTCGGTCTTCCACACCTCTTCGAGGTCGGCGTATTCGCGGCCGAGCTTCTCGATCTCTTCCTCGAGCAGCGCCAGGCGCTTTTGCGAGGCCTCGTCGGTCTCGCGTTTCACCGCCTCGCGCTCGATCTTCAGCTGGATGATGCGGCGGTCGAGCTTGTCCATCACCTCCGGCTTGGAGTCGATTTCCATCTTGATGCGCGCGGCCGCCTCGTCGATCAGGTCGATCGC
>MKUE01000110.1 GCA_001897675.1 Thiobacillus sp. 65-1059
TGTCGTCGGTGTACCAGTGTTCGATGTGGCCGTCGATCGAGATGCCGTTGTCGTCCCAGAAGGCGATCAGCTTGTTCAGCTTCCAGGTGCCGGCCAGCGCGCAGGCTTCGTGCGAGATACCCTCCATCATGCAGCCGTCGCCCATGAACACGTAGGTGTGGTGGTCGACGATGGCGTGGCCGGGCTTGTTGAATTCGGCGGCGAGGATCTTCTCCGCCATCGCCATGCCGACGGCATTAGTGATGCCCTGACCGAGCGGGCCGGTGGTGGTCTCGACGCCGGGGGCGTAGCCGTACTCGGGGTGGCCCGGGGTCTTGGAATGCAGCTGGCGGAACTGCTTCAGGTCGTCCATCGACAGGTCGTAGCCGGTCAGGTGCAGCAAGGCATAGATCAGCATCGAGCCGTGGCCGTTCGACAGCACGAAGCGGTCGCGATCCGCCCACTTGGGGTTGGTCGGGTTGTGGCGCAGGTGGTGGTTCCACAGCGTTTCGGCGATTTCCGCCATGCCCATGGGGGCGCCGGGATGGCCGGATTTGGCTTTTTCGACTGCATCCATCGCAAGCGCGCGGATGGCATTGGCCAGGTCGTTACGGGTTGGCATTGCGTTCCCTTCAGCTAAGTAAAAACTGCCGCATTTCCATGCCCGGAAAAGCCGTGCAGCGACAGCTTGGGCAGAATATGCAAAAACCTTGATTATCCGTCAGCAGGGCGGGCTTTCGCAAGCCGCGTCGAAACCGGGAAAAAGGGATTTTACGACAAGAGCTTAAACACCGAAGCTCAAGCGCTGACTCAGGGTCGTACTGTAAAAATCTTTTTATTGGTTCGATGGGGCTGCTTATGCGCCGGCGGCTTTCAACCAGTCGCGCCACAGCTCGAACAGTTCCGGACTGGCCGAAGCCACCACCGACCGCTCCCACACGTTGGCGATATCGAAGCTGCCCGACAGGCTGGCCAGCCGCCCGCCCGCCTCTTCCAGAATCAGCGCGCCGGCGGCGTAATCCCACAGCTTCTGCCCGCCGTGGACATAAACGTCGAAACGTCCGGCCGCGGTGTAGCACCAGTCCAGAGTGGATGCGCCGAAATTGCGCTGCGAGGCATACGGCGGCCACGCCGCGAGCCGGCCGGCCAACTCGCGGTCGATGCGTTTCATTTCGACTCCGGCGAGCGCGCGCCGCAGTTCGGTGGCGGGGGTGCGCAAGGGCAGCGGGATGCCGTTGAGGTGCGCGCCGCGTCCGCGTTCGGCGGTGAACATCTCGTCGGCGACCGGATCGTACACCACGCCGAACTGACGCTCGCCCTTGTAGAGATAGGCCACCGACACGGCGAAGTAGGGCACCCCGGCGACGAAGTTGGAGGTGCCGTCGATCGGGTCGACGCACCACAGGCCGTCGCGGCCGGCCTCCCAGGCGTCGCGCTGCTGCTGCTCGGTCATTTCCTCGCCCAGCACCGGCACGTCCCTGATATGCGGCAGCGCCGCTTCCAGCGCGGCCTGCGTCGCCACATCGGCTTCGGTGAACAGGCTGCCGTCCCGCTTGTGGCTGTGCGCCACCTTGAGGAAACGCGGCGTGACTTCGCTCTGCGCAACCCGCCTTACCAAGGCCTGGATCTGGTCAAGCACGATCAGGTACGCAGGCAATAACAGTAAACAAATTCCTGCTCCTGTCCCGCGGGGGTGTGGTGGATTTCGGTTTCGTGCCCGAGCAGCCGGAAAGGCATGCCGAACTCGGCATGCAGCGCATCGGGGGCGTAGCGCATCACGTCGAGCCCCGAGCACTGCAACGGCCCGCCGGGGCCGAAGGCGGCGACGATGACATGCCCGCCGGGCTTCACGCTCTTCAGAACCTGCGCGACATAACGTGCGCGGTCGGCCGGATCGGTCAGGAAATGGAATACCGCGCGATCGTGCCAGACGTCGTAGCGCGCGGCCGGCAATTCGGCCCGGGTGACGTCGCCGGCAATCCACTGCACCGGCTGCGCACGCGCACCGAGACGCGCGCGGCTGGCGGCCAGCGCCGGCTCAGCCAGATCGAGCACGGTCAGATGGCGGTAACCGGCGTCGAGCAGATCGTCCACCAGCACCGAAGCGCCGCCGCCCACATCGATGATCTCGGCATCGCGGCCCGCACAGCCCGCGATCAGGCGCAGCGATGAAGCGGCATGCAGCTGGAACCAGCTGACCTGGTCGGCCGCCTTGTTGCGGTAAACGGTTTCCCAATGCTGGCGACGGTCGACCATCTCATTCCCCCTTCCATTTGATCGAGCAGCCCATGCTGGGAATCTGCCCGGCGGGGCCGCGCCCGGTGGCGGCGATTTCCTTCATCGCCTCGAACAGGTCGCGGCGCACGCCCTCGGGCGCGGTTTCCTTGCGCGACTCATCGAAGCGTCCGCGGTACTGCAATTCGAAATCGCGGTTGAAGCCGAAAAAGTCCGGCGTGCACACCGCCCCGTAAGCTTTCGCCACCTGCTGCGTTTCGTCGATCACGTAGGGAAAGGGGAAATCGAATTCCGCCGCCACCTTTTTCATGTTGCCGAAGGAATCCTCGGGATATTCGGCCGGGTCGTTCGACATGATGGCGATGGCGTGGATGCCGTGCTGGCGGAGCTCGGCCAGGTCGCGCACCAGCCGCGGACGGATCGCCTTCACATACGGGCAGTGGTTGCAGATGAACATCACCAGCAGGCCGTTCGGCCCCATCGCATCGGCCAGCGTCCATACTTTTCCGTCTACGCCGGGCAGGCTGAAGCCAGGCGCTTTGCGGCCAAAATCGCACACGGGGGTGGTGAGGGAAACCAAGATGCTCTCCGCAAGATCGCTCGACAATCCCGGCATAATACCAATATGTCCGCCCCGCGTTTCCATCTCGACCAGCCGCTCGCCCCGGGTGCCCGTTTCGGCCTGCCGCCGGGCCCCGCGCGCCATGCCGCGCGGGCGCTGCGGCTGGCGGTGGGCGATGCCGTCACCCTGTTCAACGGACAGGGCGGCGAATACGCCGCCCGCATCGAACGCATCCAGAAAGACGAAGTCGCGGTCAGCGTCACCGGCTTTGCCGACGTCGAGCGCGAATCGCGCTTGCGCGTGATGCTGGCGCAGGGCATTTCGAGCGGCGAACGCATGGACTACACGCTGCAGAAAGCGGTGGAGCTGGGCGTGACGGCAATCCAGCCGATCGCCGCCAAGCGCAGCGTGGTCAAGCTGACGGCCGAACGCGCCGACAAGCGCGTCGCACACTGGCAGGGCGTAGTGGCCAGCGCCTGCGAACAATGCGGACGCAACCGGGTTCCGGCAGTGGCCGCGCCGCTGACGCTGGCCAACTGGCTCGGCCAGCGCACGGGCGGGCGCCTGCTGTTTTTATCGCCGTTGGCCGAGGCGCGGCTGGCCGACCTGCCGCCGCCGGCGGCGCAAGACTGCCTGGTCGCCGGCCCCGAAGGCGGGTTCGAAAGCGACGAGGTCGCCGCACTCCTGGCAGCCGGAGCGGTCGCCGTCCGCCTGGGGCCGCGCGTGCTGCGCACCGAGACGGCCGCGCTCGCCGCGCTGGCCGCGATGCAGACGCTATGGGGCGATTTCTAGGCGCGCAGCGGGCGTAAAAATCCGGGCCGGTTGCCCGGATTTTATGCCCGGCGAGGGGGCCGATCAGGGACGCAGGTAAGTGTAGCCCTGCTTCTGGCGCTGCATGATTTCCACCACGCCCGAGGAAACATAGCCCACCTTGGCATGCATATCCTCCTTGTCGAGCTTCTGATTGCGCATGGTGTTCTGGCACGCCACCACCGACACCCCGGAATCGACCGTCTCGCTGATGCGGTTGGCCACTTCGGACTCGGCTTTCAGCATGTTGATGCCGGGGCCAAACGCCACGATTTCGAGTTCGACGCTGTCCTTGCCCATGTCCTTCTGGATATTCCTGGCGTTGTTGAGCGCCAGATTCCAGGTGGCGGGGTCGTTTTCGCTGACCTGGATCACCATTTTCGACTTGTCGGCGGCCAGAGCGGCGGCGGGCAGCGCCAGCGCGCCCATCAGCAAAGCCCCGCCCAGCAGGGCACCCAGCGTATTCATGCGTTTCATGTGTCGATCTCCAGCGGAAGATGGGTTGCGGTGCGAACATGCGCCCCGTTTTCATATGACGTAAAGATTAAGCGATATATTCCGTTTATTCTCGTGGGCGTTGCCGCCCTGCGCCGCATGGAGGTTTTCTGTATCCTTCGCGTTAATCAACCCCGTTCAGGTCAAGCCGTTGAAAGACACCGCCGATTTCGTCCACTGGTTCCGCTCCGCCGCCCCCTACATTCACGGTTTTCGCGGCAAGACCTTCGTCATCGCCTTTGGCGGCGAACTGGTGGCGGACGGGGGTTTCGTGCAACTGGCGCATGACGTCAACCTGCTGAACAGCCTGGGCGTGCGGCTGGTGCTGATCCACGGCGTGCGGCCGCAGGTGGAAGCACGGCTGACCGAGAACGGCACTGCGATCCGCTACGTGAATGGACTGCGCGTCACCGACGACGCCGCGCTGGCTTGCGTCAAGGAGGCCGCCGGCACGGTGCGGGTGGAGATCGAGGCGCTGCTGTCGCTGGGATTGGCCAACACACCGATGGCGGGCGCCGACATCCGGGTGGCCTCGGGCAATTTCGTCACCGCGCAGCCGCTGGGCGTGCGCGACGGCGTCGACCTGCTGCACACCGGCGAAGTGCGCAAGATCGACGCCGCCGCGATCCGGCGCCGCCTCGACCAGCACGATATCGTGCTGCTCTCCCCCATCGGCTACTCGCCGACCGGCGAAATTTTCAACCTCAGCCTGGAAGACGTGGCCACGCAAGCCGCCGTCGAACTGGCTGCGGACAAGCTGATCTTTCTGATCGACACCGAGGGAGTGCCGCAAGACGATGCCGACGCTGAAAGCCCGAAAGGACTTGCAAGGCCGCATCTGCCGGACACGGAACGGGCGATCCACAACGCCCTCACCGTGAACGAGGCGCGCCAGGTGCTGGAAAAAGCGCACGCGCTGCCGGAAGACATCACCTACTACCTGCCCTGCGCCATCGCCGCCTGCACCCAGGGCGTCAAGCGGGCACACTTCATCAGCCGCCACCGCGACGGCGCCCTGCTGTCCGAACTGTTCACCCGCGACGGCGTGGGCACGCTGATCACGCCGGCACCGCTGGAAACCCTGCGGCCCGCCACCATCGATGACGTCGGCGGCATTCTCGGCCTGCTCGAGCCGCTGGAACGCGAAGGCATCCTGGTGCGGCGTTCGCGCGAACTGCTGGAAATGGAAATCGAGCGCTTCCTGGTGCTCGAATCCGACGGCGTCATCGCCGGCTGCGCGGCGCTTTATCCCTTCCCTGAGGAGCAGGCCGCCGAACTGGCTTGCCTGGCGGTATCCAGGGAATTTCGCGGACGCGGATTTGGCGACCGGTTGCTGGCAGAAGCCGAGAAAAACGGCAAAAAAGCCGGCTTCGAGCGGCTTTTTGTCCTGACCACCCGCACTGAACACTGGTTCGAGGAACGCGGCTTCATCGACAGCAGCCCCGACCATCTGCCCAAGCGCAAGCAAACGCTATACAACTACAAGCGGAAATCCAAGGTTCTGCAAAAAACCCTGTAGAAAAGGAAAGAGGCCTTGCGTCTATATGCCCAGCGTCCGGGATGGCCCTGCCGCGCCCGCCATGCACCGTTCCATGCCGCCGGCATGCGGTCCGGCCGTTTCAGTGGCTTCCGGATCTGGCTCGCCGCCCTGCTGCTGGCCGCTGCCGGCCACGCCGCCGCCAGCGCGGATCGGCCGCTGGTATTCGGCGTCTTTCCCAACATGACGGCGAAGCAAACCGTCGAAATCTACCGCCCGCTCGCCAACGCGCTGGAGCGGCACCTGCAGCGCCGCATCGTCGTGTACAGCGCGCGTGACTTCAAAACCTTCGTCGAACGCACCCGCCAGGGCGAATATGACATGCTGCTGACGGCACCGCACCTGGCCTGGCTGGCACGCCAGGATGCCGGCTACCGGCCGTTGCTGAAGTACGTCCGCCCCACGCAGGGCCTGCTTGTGGTCAAAGAGGCTTCGGGATTCCAGACGCCGGATGAGCTGCGCGGCCGCACCATCGCCACCGCCGACGCCATTGCCGTGGCCGTATTGGCGGTGCAGGCGGAGTTGGCCGCCGACGGACTGCGGCACGACACCGATTACCGCACCGTGGATGCGGGCACCCACTTCAATGCCGCGATGCAGGTGCTCAATGGGCGCGCCGACGCCGCCATGCTGGGCATGCATCCTTACTTGCTGCTGCCGCCCGAGGTGCGCCAGCAATTGCGCGTGCTCGCCAAAACCCCGCCTCTCTCAAGCCTGATGTACCTGACCCACCCGCGTCTGCGCGACCGCGAGGCGACGGCCATACGCCAGGCCTTGCTCGATTTCGCCGCCACGCCCGAAGGGGCCGCCTTCATGCAGCACGGCGGCTACGGCGGCTTCGCCGCCGTGGATGGCAGCGAATTGCGCGCTTTCCGCCCCTATGCCCTGCGGGCGTAGGAAATATTGCGGGCAAGCCGATGAAGGCATGGTTCGGGCGGCTCTCGTTGCGCTACAAACTCACCCTCGCCGCGCTGGGGGTGGAAGCCGCGATGCTGGCCTTTCTGATCGCCAACGGCGTCCAGCTCACCCGCCAGGAGTTGCAGCAGCAGGCCGAGTACCGCGTGCGGGAAGTCGGGGAAAACCTTGCCGCGGCCCTGCTTGCGCCTTTGTCGCACCAGGATGACGCCAGCGTGCGCGACTTCATCGAAACCCTGCAGCGCGACGATGGCCTGAAAATGATCGCGGTGCGCGACAACAACAAGCGCATCGTGCATCAGGCCGGAACCGACGGCACCGAAGCCGATTTCCGGCTGCTGCAGCCGATCGAGCTTTCCGGCCAGCGCTATGGCGAAATCGCCCTGGTCCTGTCGGGCGACTTCATTCACGAGGCGCGCAGCCGCTACGTGCGGCAAAGCCTTTCCATCGCGGCTGCGGCCTTGCTGCTGACGGGCATCCTGCTGGCCTTGTCGACCGGCGGCGTGGTGCGCCGTTTCGAAGCGCTGACCCGTGCCAGCAAGCGCATGGCGCAAGGCGACCTCGACGTCAAGCTGGCTGGCGAAGGAGCCGATGAAATCGGCCAGCTGATCGGCACGTTCAACCGCATGGCCGAATCGGTCCGCTTCAATATCGACCGCGCACGCGAAAACGAAGCCCGCTTTCATGCGATCGCCGACTACACCCACGACCTGGAATTCTGGCTGTCGCCCGAAGGCCGGCTGCTCTGGATCAACCCGTCGGTCGAGCGCATGATCGGCCACAGCGTCGCCGAATGCATGGGACAACAGATGGACTTCCCGGCCGACGTCATCCATCCGGAAGACCGTGCCGCAGCCGAATTCCAGCTGCGCCAGGCCTTGCGCGGCACCTCCGGCCAGGGCTATGCGCTACGGGTATGCCGCAAGGATGGCGGCCATTTCTGGGCGGTGGTGAACTGGCAGCCGATTCACGATTACAGCGGCGTTTACCAGGGCATCCGCGCCAGCATCCACAGCATCGACGACCTCAAGGCGACCGAGGCCAACCTGCGCCAGGCCATCAATGAACTGCGGATGGCGGAAAGCCTGCAGGGCAAGTATCTGGAGGAAACCGAGCAGGAACGCGCCCGCCTGGTTTCGCTGCTGTCGGCGATGAACCTCGGCATTCTGTTCGTCGCCGCCGACAACCGCGTGATCTACCACAACCCCGCGTTCAGCCGCATGTGGATGATCGGGGAAGAGACCGCCCTGATCGGCCTGCCGGTGCACGAAGTGCTGGCCAAATCCGCCTCGGTGCTGGCGCGCCCCGATCACTTTTCGCGCCACCTGCTGTCGGTGCTGGAAACGCGCGAGCTGTCCGACAGCTATGAAATCCAGATGACCGACGGCCGCGTCATCACCGAACTCGACTACCCGGTGCGCGACCGCGAAGGCCGCTTCATCGGCCACCTGTGGATTTACGAGGACATCACCCGCGAACGCCAGACCGCCGAACAGCTGGTGTATCTGGCCGAACGCGACGCCCTCACCGGGCTCTACAACCGCCACCGCTTCCAGCAGGAACTGGCGCGCACCATGCTGGAAAGCGACCGCCACCACATGCAGTGCGCGGTGATGTTTTTCGACCTCGACGAATTCAAAACCATCAACGACAGCTATGGCCACCGTGCCGGCGATGCGCTGCTGATCCGGGTGGCTGGCGAAATCAGCGCCCTGGTGCGGCGCAACGAGATTCTGGCGCGGCTGGGCGGCGACGAATTCGCCATCCTGATCCCGGCGGTGGAAGGCAACGAGGCCGAGGCGCTGGCCGAGCGCGTGGTGCGCGCGGTGTCGCAGATTCCTTTCCGTTTCGACGGGCAGAACCTGCGGCTTACCACCAGCCTCGGCATTGCCTACTATCCCGAGCACGCTACCGATGCCGACGACCTGGTCGCGCGGGCCGACATCGCCATGTACCAGGCCAAGGATGCCGGCAAGAATACCTGGCGCGTATTTCGCGCTGACCGCGAGGCCGACAGCGAAATGCGCAGCCGCCTGTCGTGGGGCGAACGCATCAGCAACGCGCTCGACAAGGGCCTGTTCCAGTTGCATTTCCAGGGCGTCTACCGGACGGACGACGGCACGCTGTCGCACCTGGAGGCGCTGATTCGCATGGTCGACGAGCGCAATCCCGAGCAGCTCATCATGCCGGCGCATTTCATCCAGCTGGCCGAAAAAAGCGGCCGCATCCTCGACATCGACCGCTGGGTGATCCACGAGGTGCTGCGCACGCTGTCGCACAACCCGGGCGTTCCCGCCATCGCCATCAATCTGTCGGGACGTTCGCTGTCCGAGCCCGGCCTGCCGCAATACATCGGCGACGAGCTGCGGCTGGCCGGCGTCAACCCCGGCCGCCTGATCATCGAAATCACCGAAACCGCCGCGGTTTCCGACCTGCACGACGCCCAGCGCATGATCGAAGCGATGCGCCAGTTCGGCTGCGGCGTCAGTCTCGACGACTTCGGGGTCGGCTTCGCCTCCTTCGCCTACCTCAAGCATCTGCATGTCGACACCATCAAGATCGACGGCATTTTCATCCGCGACCTGCCCGCCGACCCCGACAACCAGGTGTTCGTGCAGGCCATGGTCAGCGTCGCCCTCGGGCTCGGCAAGTCGGTCGTCGCGGAATACGTCGAGGACAGCCAGACGCTCGCCCTGCTGCGCCGGTTCGGCGTCGATCTGGTGCAGGGCTATCACCTCGACCGCCCGGTCGCCGGCCATCCGGCATTGCAGGGCGCCGCCTGCGCCGAGGCCCCGGGCTGACGGCGCTTATGCGTTGACTTTCCCAGGGAGCCGCGCCATTCCGGCGCGCCCCCGCCCGCCTTTCCATCCCACGTCCACTTTCGTGGTGGACAGGGCCTCCCTGGCGTCTATATCTAACAAGTCGACCAGGAGAAACCCATGCGAGCAGAATCCCGTTTCGGGTACAAGCAGGCGCACGTTCTCAATCAAGGGCGGGGCGTCCCGTTTGCGCTGCTGTTGCTGGGCACGGTCGCAATGCCGGCGCATGCCTTGCCCAGCTATGCCCGACAGACCGGGCAGGATTGCATCGCCTGTCACGTCGGCGGATTCGGCCCGCAACTCACGCCCTACGGCATCCGCTTCAAGCTGGGCGGCTACAGCGACAGCGACGGCAAGCCCGGGCACATCCCGCTTTCGGCCATGCTTCGGGGCTCCTGGACACACACCCGCCAGGACCAGGCCGGCGGCGCGGCACCGCATTACGGAACGAACGACAATGGCACGCTGGACGAGGCATCGATTTTTCTTGCGGGCAAGCTGGTCGGCCAGATGGGGACTTTCATTCAGGCCACGTATTCCGGTGTCGATCGCGTGAGTTCGCTCGACAACGTCGATGCACGCTACGCACACACGCTGACGCTCGCCGGCAAGGACGCGACGGTGGGCGTTTCGCTCAACAACAATCCCAGCATCCAGGATCCGTTCAACACCCTGCCTGCCTGGGGATTCCCGTACACCTCGTCGGATCTGGCGCCGACGCCCGCCGCAGCACCGCTGATCAATGGCGGCCTGGCCGGGCATGTGGCCGGCTTGTCCGCCTATGGTTTCTGGAACGACTCGGTGTATGCCGAGGTGGGCGCATACCGCACCCTCTCCGCCTCCGCGCTCAATGCGATTGGCATTCCCGACGACGGGGGCGTGCTGAGCTCGCCCGCGACTTACTGGCGTCTGGGCTTCTTCAACGATCTCCGGAAACAGAACTGGTCGCTCGGCCTGTTCGGACTGAATGCCGCCTTGCAACCCGACCGCAATGGCGGCCCCTCGGATAGATACAACGATATCGGCGCGGACGCGTCTTACCAGTTCCTGGGTACGCGTCGCCACATCGGCACGATCAATGCCCGTTATACCCACGAGCGGCAAACGCGCAACGCGTCCTTTGCCGTCGGCGAGGCAAGCAATCGGAAAGGATCGCTCAACGAGTTCCAGGTCAATGCCTCGTATTACTACAACCAGACCTGGGGAATGACCGCCGGTCATTTCACGATCAATGGAAGCCACGACGCCACCCTGTACGACATCTCGGGCGCCCCGGATTCTGCCGGCTACCTCCTGCAGGCCGACTGGACGCCATTCGGGAAGGAAACCTCGTGGGGTGCGCCCTGGGTGAATGTACGGCTGGGCCTGCAATACACGATGTACACCAAATTCGATGGCACAGGCAGTCACGCCGGCGATAACGACACCACCTATCTGTTTGCCTGGACATCATTCTGAACTTACAAGAGGACATCACCATGCGTTCCCGCCAGTCTCTTTCGGCAGTTTTTTTCGTCTGCCTGACACTCGCCGGGCTGTCCGGCATCAGCCCGGCTGCACATGCAGCCGGCGACCCAAAACGCGGGGCGGACACCTTTGCACAGGAATGCGCCGTATGCCACAGCGTCCTGGAAGGCCATAACAAGATGGGCCCGTCGCTGTTCGCCGTCGTCGGCCGCAAGGCGGGCAGCATTGCAGATTACGTTTATTCAGCGCCGATGAAGCAAAGCAACTTTGCCTGGGGTCCCGACAAGCTCGATGCCTATATTGCGCATCCCGAACAGGTGGTGCCCGGCGACAAGATGCGCTACCACGGCCTGGCAGACGCGAAAGACCGGGCCGACGTCATTGCCTATCTGAACACCCTACACTGAATCGCCGGATAGCGGCCTGCGCCTTGCCGGACCGGCCGACGTGAGCGGGGCACAAGTCAAAAACTGTTAAAATTCCCCGTTTTTCAAGCATTTCCGGGAATCCGCCGTGCTCACCGCTTCCAGCATCACCCTGCAATTCGCAGCCAAACCCCTGTTCGAGAACGTCAACGTCAAGTTCGGCGACGGCAACCGCTATGGCCTGATCGGCGCCAACGGCTGCGGCAAGTCGACCTTCATGAAAATCCTCGCCGGCGAACTCGAGCCCACTTCGGGCAATGTCTCGCTCGACCCCGGCGAGCGCATGGCCTGGCTGCGCCAGGACCAGTTCGGCTACGAGGACCAGCGCGTGCTCGACGTGGTGCTGCAGGGCCACGCCGAGATGTGGCAGGTGATGCGGGAAAAGGACGCCATCTACATGAACCCGGAGGCGAGCGAGGAAGACTACCTGCACGCCGCCGAACTGGAAGCCCGGTTCGGCGAGATGGGCGGCTACGACGCCGAGGCGCGCGCCGGCGAACTGCTGCTCGGCGTCGGCATCCCCACCGAACAGCACAACGGCACCATGAGCCAGATCGCGCCCGGCTTCAAGCTGCGCGTGCTGCTGACGCAGGCGTTGTTCTCCAACCCCGACATCCTGCTGCTCGACGAACCGACCAACAACCTCGACATCAACACCATCCGCTGGCTGGAAAACGTGCTGAACGAGAGCAACGCCACCATCATCGTCATCTCGCACGACCGCCACTTCCTGAACCAGGTCTGCACCCACATGGCCGACCTCGACTTCGGCACCATCAAGGTCTACCCGGGCAACTACGACGACTACATGCTGGCCTCGACCCAGGCCAAGGAACGCCAGGCCAGTGCCAACGCCAAGGCCAAGGACAAGGTCGCCGAACTGCAGGAATTCGTGCGCCGCTTCTCGGCCAATAAGTCGAAGGCGCGCCAGGCCACCAGCCGCCTGAAGATGATCGACAAGATCAAGATCGAGGACTTCAAGCCGAGTTCGCGGCAGAACCCCTACATCCGCTTCGAGCCGGAGAAGGCGCTGCACCGCCGCGCGCTCGAGGTCGAGAACCTCAAGTTCGGCTACGACGACACGCCGCTGTTCAGCAATCTCGGCTTCTCGCTGGAAGCCGGCGAAAAGATGGCCGTCATCGGCGGCAACGGGGTCGGCAAATCCACCCTGATGAAGCTCCTGATGGGCGAACTGACGCCGCAGTTCGGCGAGGTGCGCTGGAGTGAGAACGCCAACGTCGGCTACTTCTCGCAGGACCACGTCGCCGACTTCGACATGGACAAGAACCTCACCGACTGGATGCACCAGTGGACCCAGCCGGGCGACGACGAACAGGTGCTGCGCGGCATCCTCGGGCGGCTCTTGTTCTCCGGCGACGACGTGAAGAAATCGGTGCGCGTGCTGTCCGGCGGCGAAAAGGGCCGCATGCTGTACGGCAAGCTGATGCTCGGCCGCCACAACGTGCTGGTGATGGACGAGCCGACCAACCACATGGACATGGAATCGATCGAGTCGCTCAACCTCGCGCTGGATCTGTTCAAGGGCACGCTGATCTTCGTTTCGCACGACCGCCAGTTCGTCTCGAGTCTGGCCACGCGCATCCTCGAAATCACCCCCGAGGGCGTCGAGTTCTACATGGGCGGCTACGACGAGTACCTGCATTCGAAGGGCCTCGAATGAGCGAAGTCGTCGTCATCGGCCTCGGCCAGCTCGGCCGCGTGTTCGCCGGCGGCCTGCTGCGCGCCGGGCGCACAGTCGTCCCGCTCAACCGCGGCGACGACATGGCGACGCTGGCGCAGGCCCACCCCGCGCCGGAGCTGGTGCTGGTGGCGGTGGCCGAGAACGACCTGCACGGCGTGCTGACGGCCCTGCCCGTGGCCTGGAAACCGCGCGTCGCGCTGATCCAGAACGAGCTGCTGCCGCGCGACTGGCAAGCGCACGGCTACGTGGACCCCACGGTGATCTCGGTGTGGTTCGAGAAAAAGAAGGGCATCGACGCCAAGCCGCTGATCGCCTCGCCCGTGGCCGGCCCGGGCGCCGCGCTGCTGTGCCGCGCGCTCGCCGCCATCGACCTGCCGTGCCGCGAAGTCGCGCCCGGCGACGCGCTGCTGTTCGAGCTGGTGCGGAAGAACGTCTACATCCTCACCACCAATATCGCGGGCTTGAAAACCGGCGGCACGGTATCGCAGCTGTGGACGCAGCACGAGGCGTTCGCGCGCCAGGTGGCAAACGAGGTGATGGACATCCAGGAGGCGCTCAGCTCCGTCAGACACGACCGCGACAAGCTCATCGCCGGCATGCTGGAAGCCTTCGACGGCGACCCCGATCACAGCTGTACCGGACGTTCGGCGTCGGCGCGGCTGGCACGCGCAATCGGGCACGCGGACGAGTTCGGCTTGGACGTGCCCGTCCTGCGGGCATTGGCGGGCTGAGCCGCGCGCGGGCGGTCAGATTGCGCCGTCCCCGGGGCTTTTCGCGTCGCCGCCGACCACGCCCGCACGGTCGAACGGCAGCCAGCTGGGCGAGCGGTCGGTTTTGACGCGGCCCTTGATGCGGTAGGGCACCCCGTGCTTCAGCGATTCCGGCGGCAGGGTCTTGATCTGCTGGATCAGGTGCTTCGACTGCACGACCGCGTCCACCCGCAACAGCGTGCCGGACGTCGCCGCAATCAGCGTCGGCACGCGCGCCAGCCCCCGCGCAAACGGACGCCCGTTCACCTCCAGCTCGAAATCCAGCGCCTCGATCTTCAGATCGAAGTCGTTCGGATTGCTGATCCGCAAGCCCACGTCGAAGCGCTGCTCGAACAGGCCGAGGCTCTTGACGTCGATTTCGGCGACGCTCACCCTGGGGGCGACGGCGTTCGGCGGCAGGCCGGAACAGGCGGCGAGGCCGAGCGCGAGAAGCAGAACGAGCAGACGCTGCAACATGGAAAGCCTATCGAATCTGCGCCAGCAGCTGGGCGGCCATGCGCGCGGCTTGCGCCGCATAGCCGCCGCCGAACAGGTTGGCGTGGTTGAGGATGTGGTAAAGGTTGTAGAGCGTCTTGCGCACCGCATAACCCGGGTCGAGCGGCCAGGCCGCACGATAGGCGGCGTAAAAATCCGCTGCGAAACCGCCGAACAGTTCGCTCATCGCGAGGTCGCATTCGCGGTCGCCGACATAGCTCGCCGGATCGAAAATCACCGGTGCTCCATCGGCGAGGTAGCCGTGGTTGCCGCCCCACAGATCGCCGTGCAGCAGCGAAGGCGCCGGCGCATAACCGTCGAAGAAAGCGTCCAGCTCGTCCAGCAGCACCTCGCCGTCGCGCTGCAGCGCGCCGCCGTAGCCGTTCTGCGCGGCCAGCCGCAACTGGAAGCCGAGCCGTTCGTCGCGCCAGAACGCGATCCAGTCGCGCGCCCAGCCATTGCGCTGCGGCGTGCTGCCGATCCAGTTGTCGTGCGCCCAGCCGAATTGGGATTGCGGCACGCGATGCTGCAGCGCCAGCCGTTCACCCAGGCAGGCGGCATCGCCGTTGCCGCGCAGGTCGAGATACTCCAGCACCAGAAAGGCCTGGCCCGCCGCCGCGCCCGTGCACAGCGGCTGCGGCACCCGTACCCCCTGCGCAGCGGCGAGCGCATGCAGCGCAGCCGCCTCGGCCTCGAACATCGGCAGGCGCTGCGCCCGATTCGCCTTGACGAAATAGCGGCGCGCACCGTCGCTCATGCCGAAGGCCTGGTTGATGTCGCCGCCGCCTATCGGGCTCAGCGCGCCCGCCGCGAACGGCGTGCCGCTGGCGGCAGCGATCGCTTCGGCAACGGCGGCAGCGAGCGTCATGCGGGCAGCGCCCAAACAAAACGCGCCCCGGAGGGCGCGCTGGGCAAGGCACGGCGGACGCGCATCGCGGCTTACTTGCCCCTGGGACGCTGCTCGAACATTTTGGCGATGCCGGGGTCGCGCGAGGCGCCGGCGGCCTCCATGCGCCTGAGGTACTCGTCCCACAGCGCGGCCTGATTGGTGCCGAGGTCGTGGAGATATTCCCAGGAATAAATCCCGGTGTCGTGGCCGTCGGAAAAAAAGAAATTGATGCCGTAGAGGCCGACCGGCTCGGCGGCGTTGATCAGCACGTCGCGCTTGCCGACCTGCAGCACCTCCTGGCCGGGGCCGTGGCCGCGCACTTCGGCGGACGGCGAGTAGACGCGCAGGAACTCGAACGGCAGCTCGAACCGCGCACCGTCGGTAAACGCGATTTCAAGCTTGCGCGAAGCCTGGTGGAGCTTGATGTCGGTAGGAGTGGGAATGGCCATGATTGAAGCGCTCGAAATGAATTTGGCCCCAAGTGTAAACCCGCGATGCAGAGATAAAACCCCGGCAAGGCAAGGGCTGAAACCGATGGTGACCTGAAAACTGGCGCGCCCGGCGCGATTCGAACGCACGACCCCTGCCTTCGGAGGGCAGTACTCTATCCAGCTGAGCTACGGGCGCAAAGTCGGCGAAGCATAGCCGGTTTGCCGCGCGCCGTCCATCCGCCGGGGGCCCGCCCTTTCCTGTCGGGGCTGCTTTCCTTATAATCGCGGCTTTCGATGCCACCCCCACTAAGGATAATTTCATGGCCGATTCGCACGCCAAGATGACCCAAGCCACCCCGCAGGAAGTCATCATTTCCGTTGTCGCCGGACTGTTCGCGCCCCTGCTGGCGATTTTCCTGATCGTGATGCTGGTGCTCGGCATCCAGGACAACCACAAGCCGGACACCACGAGCGATGCCGCCCAGAAAGCCACCCTCGCGCGCATCAAGCCGGTCGCGCAGCTGGCCGCGCTCGACGCCAGCGCCCCCAAGGTCGAAAAATCCGCCCAGGAAGTCTACGATGCCGTGTGCGCCGCGTGCCACGCCGCCGGCGCACTGGGCGCGCCCAAGTTCGAAAACAAGGGCGACTGGAGCGGCCGCCTCGGCCAGGGCTACGACACCCTGGTCAAGCATGCCATCGAAGGCATTCGCCAGATGCCCCCGCGCGGCGGCGGCGACCTGTCCGACACGGAAGTGGCGCGCGCGGTGGCCTACATGGCCAACTCGGCAGGCGCCAGCTTCAAGGCGCCGGAAGCGGGCGCGCCGGCCGCACCCGCTGCGGCCGGCAAACCCGACCCGGCCAAAGGCAAGCTCGTCTACGAAGCCAATTGCGTGGCCTGTCACGCGAGCGGCGTAGCCGGCGCGCCCAAGCTGGGCGACAAGGCGGCCTGGGATGCGCGCGTGGCTCAAGGCTATGCGACGCTGTACAGCCATGCGCTGAACGGCATTCGCGGCATGCCCGCCAAGGGCGGCAACGCCAGCCTGTCGGAAGCCGATCTGACGAATGCGGTGGCTTACCTGTTCGTCGAGGCCGGCGGCAAGCTCTAAGGCGTGACGGGGCCATCCGGACAAGCGGCGTACAGTTCGATGAAAACCACGGTTTTCCTGATCGCGTCGGCGGCGGCTGTGCTGCTTGCCTGCGGCCAAGCCGAAGAGGCCGTCGTGCCGCAACTCCCGCAGGCCGAACCGGCGCCTGTGGCCCAGCCCGTCGAAACGCCGCCTGCGCTGCAGGCCGCGGCGGCGCCCAGGCCGGAAGCGACCGCGGTAGCTGAAGCCACGCCTGCGCCACAGCCCGCAGCCGCCCCGGCGCCCCGGCCCGCTGCGCCGAGCAAGCCTGCGGCAGCCCAACCCGATGCAGCCGACCGCGCCCAACCGGCGCCTGCCGACGAGGCCGCGGCCAGCGCCGCCAAGCCCGACCCCGCGCACGGCCAGCAGGTTTATCGCCAGGCGTGCGCTTTCTGCCACGACAAGGGCGTGGCTGGCGCACCGAAAGCCGGCGATGCTGCCGCCTGGGGCCCACGCCTGGCACAGGGCCTGGACACCCTCTATGCCTCCGCCTTGCAAGGCAAGGGCGCAATGCCGGCCCGAGGCGGCAACCCGGCGCTGGCAGACACCGACGTCAAGGCCGCGGTGGATCACCTCGCCGCGCAGTCGCGCTAAACCTCATCATGCCGCTCGTCTGCCCAAAGTGCGGGAGCGAGCAAGTCCGCAGCGCGGCGCTGCACGCCCACGACGGGGTGCGCCGCATGCTGCTGCACACCCCGCTACGCTGCCGCGACTGCCGCCATCGCTTCTGGGTGTTCAATCCGCTCAAGCCCTTGTTGCTGCTGGCGAGCGTCGGCGCGCTGGTCGGCGTGACCGCCTGGTTCGCCCTCGATCAGCACACTGCCGCCATACCGGCAGCGCAAGCACCCGATAGACTGCCGCACACCCGTGCCGCGCAGGGCGATGCCGAAGCGCAATTGCAGCTGGGGCTGCGCTACGCCGAGGGCGACGGGGTGATCCAGAACGACAAGGAAGCCGCCAAGTGGTTTGCCCTGGCAGCCCGACAGGGCCTGGCCGAGGCGCAATATCAATACGGCCTTGCGCTGTTGGAAGGGCGCGGCGTGGTGCAGGATTATCGCGCGGCTTTCGGTTGGCTCGAAAAGCCGGCGCAGCGCGGCTACGCCAAGGCGCAATACAGCCTGGGCGAACTCTACCGCTACGGTACCGGCACCGCGGTCGACAAGGCGCGCGCCTACCTGTGGTTCAACCTCGCCGCTGCGCAGGGCGTGGACGCTGCCGCCAAGGCGCGCGACAGCCTGGTATGGCAGCTGAAACCCGAGCAGATCGCGGCCATGCAGGAAGAGGCGCGGCATATGAGCCGCAACACGGCCGCGCCCGCGGCTGCCCCCTGAGCGACTTCTTCGCCAGTTACGGATGCGCGTGGGTCGCGTCCGCATCCACGTCCAGCGGCCACAGCCGATGCGCGTCCAGCTTCATCCGGGCATCGATGGCCAGCGCGCTCAATTGCGTCTGCTGCGCCTGCAGGCGCCCTTCCAGCGCCAGCCGGCGATTGAGCAGCACCTGATCGAGGCTGCCTTCGCCCAGGCTGTAAGCGCGCGCCGCCAGCCGTTCCGCTTCATCCAGCGCCTGCGCGGCACGGTCGGCCTGCTGCCAGTTGGCAGCCTGCGCCGCCGCCGCTTCGAAATCGGCGCGTGCCTCCTGGCGTAACCGCTGCTCCAGCCGGATGACGGCATCCTGCGCGGCAGCGCTCAACTGCTCGGCAGCCTGCTGATCGAAACGCCGGGCCGCGCCCGGCAGGGTCAGTCCGAGATTCAGTCCCAGCACGTGTTCGTTGCCGCCGGCCTCGTTTTTGTAGAACACGCCGACGCTGGGATCGGCGCTGCGGTGCTGCGCCAGCTTGCGCGCCTCGGCCTGCAGCACCTCGGCCTGGCGGCGCGCGCGCGTGAGCTCGTGGTTGTGCGCCAGCACGGCGACGACGTAGTCCTCCGCCGTCCCGGCAGGCGGCAGCGGCAGCGGCAAGGCGCCGTCCGCCGCGACCGGCAGCGCGGGATATTGCGCCAACAGGCGGCTGCGCGCCTGCTGCTCGCGCGCGCTCGCCTGCTGCTGCTGCAGGCGGACCTGCGCCAGCGCCGCTTCGGCATTGACGCGCTCGGCGCGCGGCGACTCGCCCAGACGAATCCGCGCATTCACGACCGCGAGCTGCTGTTCGGCGAGCTGAAGCTGCGCCTGCCAGAGCTGCGACTGACTGGCGACACCCAGCCAGTCGAACCATAACGCGAGCAGTTGCCGCCCGCTTTCATGCAGCGCTTCGCCCAGGTTCGCTTCGGCATGCGCGGTGAGGGCGCCGGCCAGGGCGCGGTCGGCGGCGGCGCGGGCGGGCAGCCGCAATGGACGCGACAGCGCCACCCCCCACTCGGCCTGGTTGTCGCGCGGCGTCGTCTGGACACGGCGCTGCGCCAGGTCCGTCCCCACCAGCCATTCTTCGCGCCCGCGCTGCAGACTCTGCCCGCGCAGTGCCTGCGCGGCCAGTTCGCCGCGCGCCTGGGCCACCATGGGCGAGGCCCACAGGGCCGCTTCCGCCGCCGCCGGGTCGGGCAGATAATCGGCGCGCGCATTGGCTGCGAACGCCAGCGCGAGTGCGAGGGTCAGTTTGTGCACGGCATTCATGCGCGCGCTCCTTTCAGAATGAATTGGCGATACAAGAGCGGCAGCATCACCAGCGTCAGCAAGGTGGCGCTGACCAGGCCGCCGATGACGACGATGGCGAGAGGCCGCTGGATTTCGGAGCCGGGCCCGCTGGCGAACAGCAAGGGCACCAGGCCGAAAGCGGCAATGCTGGCGGTCATCAGCACCGGGCGCAGCCGGCGCAGCGCACCGTCGCGGACGATGGCGTCGCCCTTCAGACCCTCGGCGCGCAGCTGGTTGAAGTAGCTGACCAGCACCACGCCGTTCAACACCGCGATCCCCAGCAAGGCGATGAAGCCGACCGAAGCGGGCACCGACAGATATTCGCCCGATGCTGCCAGCGCGAAAATGCCGCCGATCAGCGCCAGCGGCACGTTCATCATCACCAGCAGCGCCTGGCGCAGGTCGCCGAAAGTGACGTACAACAGAAAGCCGATCAGCAGCAGCGCCACCGGCACCACGATCATCAGGCGTTGCGCGGCGCGCTGCTGGTTTTCGAACTGGCCGCCCCAGGCCAGGTGATAGCCGGCAGGCAGCTTGACCTGCGCAGCGACGGCGGCCTGGGCGTCGGTGACGAAGCTGACCAGGTCGCGCCCGGCGACGTTGGTCTGCACCACTGTAAAGCGCGCCGCGTTCTCCCGCTTCACCGCCACCGGACCGTTGGTGCGCTTGAGATGCGCCACCTGATCGAGGCTGATTTCGCGGCCGTCCCCCAGCACCAGGCGGATCGCCTGCAAGGCATCCGGCGACTCGCGCAAGCCCGGCGGCCCGCGCAATTGCAGCGGTACGCGCCGCCCCTCCTGCTGGACCACGCCGATGACTTCGCCTTCCAGCTGGGTGCGCAGCAAGGCGGCGATGTCGTCGGCACTGAGGCCGAAACGGCCGGCGGCGTCGCGGTCGATTTCCGCCTGCAGATACTGCACCCCCTCGTTCTGCTGGGTGTACACATCGGATGCGCCGGAGACTTTCTCGACCACCCTGAAAATCTCGCCCGCCAGCCGGTTGAGCGTGGCAAGGTCGGGGCCGAAAATCTTGATCGCGACGTCGCCGCGCGAACCGGTGAGCATCTCCGACACCCGCATGTCGATCGGCTGGGTGAAGTTGTGGGCGATGCCGGGAAAACCTTCGACCACCTTGCGGATTTCCTCGGTCAGCCATTCCTTGTCCGGCTTGCGCCATTCGGCTATCGGCTTCAGCACCAGAAACGAATCGGTGTCGTTGAGGCTCATCGGATCCAGCCCGAGTTCGTCGGCACCGACGCGGGCGACGATGCGCCGGATCTCCGGCACGTTCTTCAGCAGCGCCTGCTGCACCCGCAGATCCTGCGCAACCGACTCTTCCAGGCTGATCGACGGCAGCTTTTCCAGCTGCACCAGAATGTCGCCCTCATCCATCACCGGCATGAAGGTCTTGCCGATCAGCGGATACACCCCGGCCGCCGCCAGCATCAGCACGCCGGCGGTGGCGTAAACGATTTTCGGGCGTGCCAGCGCGCGGTCGAGCAAGGGAACATAGATAGCCTGCGCCTTGCGCAGCAGCCACGGGGCTTCGTGGGCGGTCTGCTTCAGCAGCCACGAGGCCAGCACCGGGATCACGGTAAGCGCCAGCAGCAGGGAAGCCGCCAGCGCAAACACGATGGTCAGCGCAACCGGCCTGAACAGCTTGCCCTCCAGCCCTTCCAGCGTCAGCAGCGGCAGAAAGACGATGGCGATGATGGCGATGCCCGACGCCACCGGGCTGGCGACTTCCTGCACCGCCCACAGCACGCGCTGGACCGGCCTGATTTCGGTGTTTTCCGGATCGTGCGCCAGGTGCGCGACGATGTTTTCCACCACCACCACCGCGGCGTCGACCAGCAGGCCGATCGCGATCGCCAGCCCGCCCAGGCTCATCAAATTGGCCGACAGGCCGAACTGGCGCATCAGCACAAAGGTGGCCAGCACCGACAAGGGCAGGATCAGCGCCACCACGATGGCGGCGCGCAGGTTGCCGAGGAACAGCAGCAGCAGGATCACCACCAGCACCGCCGCCTCCAGCAGGGCCTTGCTCACGGTGCCGACGGCGCGGTCGACCAGTTGCGCGCGGTCGTAAAACGGCGAAACGCTCACGCCCGCGGGCAAGGTGGCCTGAATCTCGGCGAGTTTGGCCTTGACGTTCTTGATGAGCTCGCCCGCGTTCACGCCCTTCAGGCCGATCACCAGGCCTTCCACCGCTTCGCCCTGGCCGTTTTGCGTCACCGCGCCGTAGCGGGTCAGCGCATCCATTTCCACGCGCGCGACGTCGCCTACGGTGACGACCACGCCGGCGACGGTCTTGACGCCGATATGGCGCAGGTCGTCCAGCGAACCGATGCCGCCGCTGACGCGCACCACCCAGGTCTCCTCGCCCTCGTTGACGCGCCCGGCGCCGTTGTTGCGGGTATTGGTTTCCAGCGCCGTGCGCAATTCGTCGAGCGTCACCCCGCGCGCGGTCAATGCGGCGGAATCGGGGCTCACGGCAAAAGTGGCGACGTGGCCGCCCAGCGCGTTGACGTCGGCCACCCCCGGCAATGCGCGCAGCTGCGGGCGGATCGTCCAGTCGAGCAGGGTGCGTTTTTCCGCCAGCGTCAACGGCCCTTCGATGGTGAACATGAAGAGTTCCGACAACGGGGTGGAAATCGGCGCCAGTCCGCCCGACACGTTGGCCGGCAGGTCGCCCTTCACATTGGCGAAGCGTTCCGCCACCTGCTGACGCGCCCAGTAGATGTCGGTGCCCTCCTCGAAATCGACGGTGATGTCGACCAGCGCGTTCTTCGACAGGCTGCGCAGAATGGTCTGGTGCGGAATCCCCAGGAGCTCGGTTTCAACCGGCTGGGTGATGCGCGCTTCCACTTCTTGCGGGGTCATGCCGGGCGCCTTCAGAATCAGCTTGACCTGGGTGGTGGAAACGTCGGGAAAGGCATCGATCGGCAGCAGGTGGAAGGCGCGTACGCCCAGCCCCGCCAGCGCCAGTGCGAGGACGAGCATCAGCCAGCGCCGCGCCAGCGCGAATTCGGTCAGGATGTTGAGCATGGCTTATTCCCCCAACCATTGCGCCTTGAGCGCCGCCACGCCCTTGACGGCAACGCGGCTGCCCGCGGCCAGCCCGCCGACTTCCGCCTGGCTGGCGTTCTGGCGCAGCAGCCGCACCGGCGTCGGCTGGAAGCCCTGCGCGGTTTCGACGAACACATGCGGCTGCGCGTTTTGCCATACCAGGGCGGCGGCGGGCACGCTCAGGCTCTGCGCCGCCTGGGTGCCGGCAATCGCCGCCTGCACCGACTGGCCGGGGCGCAGCAGTTTTTGCGGATCAGCCAGACTGGCGCGCGCAAGCACGCTCTGCGCGGCATTCAGCTGCGGCAGCAGCGCGATGATGCGCCCGCCGGCATTGCTGCCCACCACGCTGACCGTCTGGCCGACGGCAACCTGCCGCGCCTGCGCGGTCGACAGCGGAATCTCCAGCGCCAGCTTCGACAGGTCGGCCAGCTTGGCGAGCGCCACTCCCGCATCCACCCGCTGGCCAGGCTCGGCCGCGCTCTCCGTCACCACGCCGGCGATCGGCGCCGTCAGCGTAAGCATGCTGCCGGATACCTTGCCGGCTCCCAGCAGCGACAACGCGGTTTGCGCGGCCGCTTGCGACGCGCGTGCCGACTGTGCCTCGGCACGCGCGGCACGCAGGCGCGATTCGGCGATCAGGCCTTCGCTGAACAGCTTTTCATCGCGCGCGGCATTGCCGGCAGCGAGCTGCGCTCTCAGCCGCGCCTGCGTCAGCGCATTCTGTGCGTCGGCGAGCCCCGGCATCGACAGGGTGACCAGCGGCGCCCCGCGCTTGACGCTATCGCCTGGCTGTACATGGAGCTGCGTGACCAGTCCGGCACCTGCCGCCGCGATCACGCGCACGCTGGCCGGTGGCAGCGTCACCCGCGCCGCATAGGTGAGCGCCGGGCTGGCGTTTTGGGTGGCCGCGGCCACGGTGGCAATGCCGAGATTTTTCTTCTGCGCGGCGGTCAGAGGCAGGACGTCGGCGGCAAAAGCGGGGGTGGCGCCCAACAGCGCCACGACGAGGATAGGGGTGGCAAAAAAACCAGTGGCCATGTTTGATCTCCATGAAAAAAAGGCAGGCGCGCAGCAGCAGACGCGCCGAAAGGGCGATCAAACGAATGGCGGCGCTAAAGCATGGGGAAGCGTATGGGGAAGCGGTGCAAGACGCAACGGGGGCGGCGCGGGCAAGCCTGCGCGGGGGCTTGCCGCCGCGGCAGCCGGCAGCAGTTGCCACGGTGCGGCCGGCTGCACCGCGGCAACTGCGTCCGGCACCGCATGGCGCAGCCGCATGCCCTGCGCCACCGCAATTTCCGCACCGTGCTCATCGGCTGCAATCGCATGGTAGGGCACATCGGCCGGCGCCTTCTGATGCACATGCAGGAACCCGCCGTGGCCCGCATAGCCGCTCCCTGGCTGAACCGCGCCCGCGTGGGCATGGATGAACGGCGCCATCGCCTGCAAGGCGATGACGAACCAGAGCATCAAAAAGCGGGGCAATCGGCGGGTCACGGTGAACGGGGGAATCGGGCCTGTAAACAATGGGAACGTTTTCGGAATCCGCGGGATTCCTTCCGCAGGATCATGGCTGCATCCTGCGCACCGCAGCTTAAGCCAGCCTTAAGTCGCGGCCATGCGCCAGCTTAATCGGGGATTCCCCGCAGTTCAATTCGCGATTTCGTACCATGGCGGCTGCCAGGCCGGAAACGGAGTTGCGCCCGGCACCGTGACGACAGCTTAAGGCTCCCCTAAGAAAGCCCGCCTACAGTGGCCTCATCGCATGACAGCAGGAGGTCACCATGTCGCATCCAACCACGATTCAAGCCCGCCGGGTATACGACCCGCTGCTGCGGCTGCTGCACTGGGCCATCGCGCTCTCCATCCTGGCGCTCATCGCCACCAGCCAGCTGGCCGAGCTGTTCGAACACGGCCCTTATGAGGACACGCTGTGGAATCTGCATATTGTCAGCGGCTACGTGCTGGCGGCCGGCTTGCTGACACGCCTGCTGTGGGGGCTGGTCGGGCCGGCCAGCGCGCGCTGGCGCGATCTGTGGCACCCCGCCGTATGGAAGGACAGCCTCAGAAACCTGCGCCTGCCGAGCGCCCATCGCAGCGGGCACGACCCGATCGCCAGCCTGGGCTATCTGTTTGCCTATGGCGTGATGGCGCTGATGGTCGTCACCGGACTGGGGCTCGCCGCCAGCGAATTCCAGGCTGGCCCGCTGGCCGCCTGGCTGGGCAATGCCGGCTGGCTGGAAGACGTGCTGGGCGATCCGCACGAAGCCGGCTTCGTCTTGCTGCTCGGCTTTATCGGCCTGCACATGGCGGCGCTGGTATTCCACCAGTGGCGTGGCGAACGGGTGGCGCAGAGCATGTTCACCGGCAAGCAATATCTCGATGCGGAAAATGAGGTGCAGCATGATTAAGCGTCTTTTCTGCGGCGCAGTGGCGGCGCTCGGCATGGTGTCGGCCGCCTCGGCGGCCGACACCCCGGCCAGCCTGATGGCGCACTATGCCCAGGCGGCGGGCATCCCGGTTGCGGCCCTGTCCGCCGCCCGCGGCGCAGCGCTGTATCGCGCCGAGCATCCCGGACGCAATGCGCAGACGGCGAGCTGCGCCAGCTGCCACACCGCCAACCCGCAACAGCCCGGCCGCAGCCGCGTCGGCAAGCGCATCGAGCCGCTGGCGCCGGCGGCCAATCCCGAGCGCTTCACCGATGCGGCCAAGGTCGAAAAATGGTTTCGCCGCAACTGCGGCGACGTATTGCAGCGCGAATGCAGCGCCCGCGAAAAGGGCGATTTCATCGCCTGGCTGAGCCAGGTTCAATAAAGGAGCGAGCATGAACTATCTATTGCGTGGAATCGGTGTGCTGGCGGCGGTCGGCACGTTCAGCCTGCTGGCGTTTTCGCTGCCCTCGGGCGAGGCCCACGGCGACGGCGGCGGCGACGCCCTGCCGCGCCTGACCCACAAGGCCTGGCAGCAGGAATGCGCGAGTTGCCATATCGCCTACGCACCGGCGTTCCTGCCGAAGGCATCATGGCAGCGCGTGATGGGCGGACTCGGCCAGCACTTCGGCGAGGACGCCAGCCTTGATCCGGCGACGCAGGCTGATATCCTGCGGTTCCTGGAGATCAACGCCGCCGATGCCGGCAGCAGCCGCATCGGGCGCAAGGTGATGCAGCGCATGGACGCGCAGGACGCGCCGCTGCGCATCACCGAATCCCGCTGGTTCGTGCGCAAGCACGACGAGGTGCCGCGTGCGGCATGGTCGCGCAAATCGGTGGGATCCGCCGCCAACTGCGCGGCCTGCCACCGGCAGGCGGAACAGGGCGTGTTCGACGACGACTCGGTCAGAATTCCGAAATGAACCCGAAGGGCAAAACCTGGCGATGCGCATATTGTTGGTGGAAGACGACCGGATGCTGGGCGACGGCCTGCAGGCCGGGCTGACCCAGGCGGGCTACGCCGTCGACTGGCTGCGCGACGGCGAGGCGGCGGTGGCCGCGCTGGGCGCCGAAACCTTTGCCGCCGTGGTGCTCGACCTGGGCCTGCCGAAACGCGACGGTCTGTCGGTGCTGCAATGGCTGCGCGGGCGCCACGATGCGACGCCGGTGCTGATACTCACCGCGCGCGACCAGTTGGAAGACAAGGTGCGCGGGCTCGACCTGGGCGCCGACGATTACGTGCTGAAGCCGTTCGACCTCGACGAGATCAGCGCCCGCTTGCGCGCACTGGTGCGGCGCGCCCATGGCCGCCCGGAACCGGTGCTCAGCCTCGGCGACGTCGAGCTGAATCCGGCGGCGCGCACGGTGACGCGCGCGGGCGAAGCGGTCGAGCTGACCGCGCGCGAATTCGATCTGCTGCATGTGCTGCTGGAAAACGCCGACCGGGTGCTGACCCGGCGCACACTGGAAGAGCAGCTCTATACCTGGAACGACGCGGTCGACAGCAATGCGCTGGAAGTCCACATCCATCATCTGCGGCGCAAACTCGGCAACGATCTGATCCGCACCGTGCGCGGCGTCGGCTACACGGCGTCGGCGCGCCCGCCCGCCGCATGAACCCGCCGGCACCCTATTCCCTGCGCCGCCGCCTGGTGTGGCTGCTGACCGGCGCAGTGGCGGTCGTCTGGCTGCTGGCCGCGCTCGCGGTCTACCAGCGGGCGCACCACGAAGCTGACGAAATGCTCGACGCCCAGCTGACGCAGCTTGCCGATACCCTGCTGGCGATCGTGGCGGGCGGCGAAGTCGAACATTTCGTGAAAGAACTGCGCAAACACGGCCATCGCTACCCGGTGCCGATCGCCTTCGAAGTGTGGCTCAGCGAGGACGGCGAGACGCGACGCCTCGTGACATCGCCCGGCCACAGCGGATTCGAAACGGGAATAACGGCAGGCTTCAGCGAACATCGGCACCTCGGCGCGCACTGGCGTCTTTATGCGGTGCAGGATGACGACGCCGAATACCGGGTCGTGGTCGGCGAGGCCCATGCCGCCCGCGAGGGGCTGGCGCGCGAGATGGGCTTGTCGCTGCTGCTGCCCGCCACGCTGGCGCTGCCGCTGATGGCGCTCGCGGTATGGTGGGGGGTGGGCCGCTCGCTGCGGCCGGTGGACGGCTTGGCGCGGCAGGTCGGCGCGCTCGACGCCCAGGCACTGGCGCCGCTCGACGAGTCGGCCGCCTTGCCGAGCGAAATCGCGCCGCTGCGCGCCGCGCTCAATGCGCTGATCCGGCGCGTCACCGAGGCCTTCGAAAACGAGCGCCGCTTCACTGCGGATGCCGCCCACGAACTGCGCACGCCGCTGGCGGCCTTGAAGGTACAGGCCCAGGTGGCGCTGCGCGCGCAAGCCGCCGACAGCCGCCAGCACGCGCTGGCGCAGGTGATCGCAGGCGTCGACCGGATGACCCATCTGGTCGAGCAATTGCTGACGCTGGCGCGCGTCGACCCTGCCAGCCAGGGCAGCGCGCCGCCGCTGCTGGACGCTGCCGAGGTCGTCGCCGCCGTGTGCGCCGAACTGCTGCCGCAGGCGCAGCGCCGGGGGCAAACCCTGGTGGTCGATGCGGCGCCCGGCTGCACGGTCGCGGTGACGGCAGCATGGCTGCAGGTCGCGGTACGCAACCTGGTGGACAATGCCCTGCGCTATGCGGGCGAGGGAGCCCGCATCGAGGTGCGCCTCGTCCGCAGCGGGTCGGCTTGCGCAATCACCGTCGCCGACAATGGCCCCGGCGTCGCAGCGTCTTTGCGATCGCAGCTGAGCGCGCGTTTTGTGCGCGGCGAGATCGAGGGCGATGGCTGCGGACTGGGCCTGTCCATCGTCGCGCGCATCGCCGCGCTATCGCATGCGCAACTCGAACTGGGCGACGGGCTGCCGCGCGCGGACGGCGGCCACGGACTGGCCGCCACGCTCCGCTTCGGCGGCGCATCGGGCCCGGCCTGAAACGCTACCCCCGGCGGCGTGCCGCCGGTTCAGTAGCCGTAGCCGCCCCGCCCGCCGGGGCCCATTCCCTTGCCGCCCCCCGGACCCATGCCGGGACCACGGCCTGCGGGCGGCATGTCGGGCAAGCGCTTGCCCTGCGCCTTGGCGCGCTCCTGCATTTTCTGGTGGTGCTCCTGGCGGAAGGCTTCGCGCTCCTGCTCGGTTTTCAGCGCGCGCATGCGGTCGCGATACTCGGTGCGCTCCTGCTGCGTCATTATTTCGGAACCGTAAACGCGTTCGCGTGCCTGCATGTGGGAGTCGGCGACGACCGGCACGGGAACGCCCAGCGCAACGAACAGGGAAATGGCCAAGATCGATAGGTGTTTCATCGCAGTCTCCTGTGCAACGGGGAAAATGCTCCCTCACTCAAGCCTGAGCGCATCCGGAAGCATCGATTTTCAATCTAGTACAAAAGACCCCGCCTCCCAACGCTACTGCACGGGCTGGATCGCCGTCACGGTATAGACGCCGTCGACTTTCTCGACATGGAATTTCACCGTGTCGCCCACTTTGACGGCGTCCAGCAGCGCGGGAGGCTGCACCCGGAACACCATGGTCATGGCGGGCATGGCGAGGTTGGCGAGCGGGCCGTGCTTGAGGGTGATCTTGCCGTTGGCCGCATCGATCTTGCGCACCACGCCATCGCTCATCGCGCTGGCCGCGGCGGCGGACGGGGCGTGGGTATCGGCATAGAGCGGCGGCGCGATCGCCAGTGCGGCAAGCAATGGAATCAGCTTCTTCATTTTTCGGTTCCTTTCATGGGAGCGACGGTGAGGGTGCCGTGCATGGCATCGGCCATGGCGAGGGCAATGGTGCGCACCGGCTGGGCCGCCGTCAGGACGATCCACGACAGTGGTGGCGTTCATGCCGTCTCCTTTCGTTCAGTGGCCGGCATGGCCGGCGGGTTTGCGCACCGTCACCTCGACATCGCCCGGCGCGCCCGGCGGCGAAGCGGCTTGCGGCGCGCGTACCGGCGCGGCCAGCTCGCCGCCGTATTCATGCGCCTGCGCGCCGGCCGGATGCCGGTACCAGCCGGGATCGGAATAATCGCCGCGCGGCTGTTCGCGCCGCACCTTCATCACCGTGAACATGCCGCCCATCTCCAGCGGGCCGAACGGCCCCTGCCCGGTCATCATCGGCAGGGTGTTGTCGGGCAGCGGCATGTCCATTTCGGCCATGTCGGCCATGCCGCGTTCGCCCATCACCATGTAGTCCGGGATGAGCTTGTTGATCTTGCCGGCGATGCCGGTGTGATCGACCCCGATCATGGTCGGCACCGCATGGCCCATCGCATTCATGGTGTGATGGCTCTTGTGGCAGTGAAACGCCCAGTCGCCCTCTTCCGTGGCCAGGAAATCGATCTGGCGCATCTGCCCCACCGCGATGTCGGTGGTCACCTCCGGCCAGCGCGAACCTTTGGGCGTCGGACCGCCGTCGGTGCCGGTGACCTCGAACTCCACCCCGTGCAGATGGATCGGGTGGTTGGTCATGGTGAGGTTGCCGATGCGGATGCGCACGCGGTCGTTCAAGCGCACATTCAGGCTGTCGATGCCCGGAAAGGCGCGGCTGTTCCAGGTCCACAGGTTGAAATCGAGCATGGTGTTGACCTGCGGCGTGGCGCTGCCCGGCTCGATGTCGTAGGCATTGAGCAGAAAGCAGAAATCGCGGTCGACGGTTTCGATCAGCGGGTGCCGCCCCCTGGGGTGCGTCACCCAGAATCCCATCATGCCCATTGCCAGCTGCGTCATTTCGTCGGCATGCGGGTGATACATGAAGGTGCCCGGGCGGCGCGCGACGAATTCATAGACAAAGGTCTTGCCCGGCCGGATCGGCGGCTGCGTCAGCCCGCCGATGCCGTCCATGCCGCTGGGCAGGCGCTGGCCGTGCCAGTGGACGGTGGTGTGCTCGGGCAGGCGGTTGGTGACGAAAA
Source organism: Thiobacillus sp. 65-1059 (assembly GCA_001897675.1). Lineage (GTDB taxonomy): Bacteria > Pseudomonadota > Gammaproteobacteria > Burkholderiales > Thiobacillaceae > Thiobacillus. The sequence goes on from MKUE01000110.1 coordinate 29,716, forward strand.
TGCGCACGCGATCGCCCTCCACCACTTCGATGGTGGGGCCGGGGCTCTGGCCGTTGTAGCCCCACAGATGCGCCTTCATGCCGGGAGCGATTTCGCGCACCACCGGTTCGGCGACGAGATGGAATTCCTTCACCCCGTCCTTCATCCGCCATGGCAGCGTCCAGCCGTTGAGCGTCACCACCGGGTTGTAGGGCCGCCCCGTCGGCGGCAGCAGCGGCGGCTGGGTATCGGGTTTGTCCATGCTGACAATTTCGGGAAGCGCCGCCATCGCCACGCTGCTGACTGAAGCGGCGCCGACGCCGGCGGCGGCCGCGCCGGTGAGCTTGAAAAAATCACGTCTTGAAGTCATGGGAAATCCTTTCAATGCCCGCCCGCCGCGGCGGGGGCAGAGGAGACAGAGGTAGGCGCGGCGGTTTTGCCGGGCGTGCCGAGCAGCGCCATCCGCAAGTCCGCCTCGGCCAGCCAGAAGTCGCGCTGGGCGTCGATGGCGGCGTTGACCGCGGCAATCTGCGAACGGGCGTCGGCCAGCAGCTCGAACACGCCGATCAGCATGCCGTTGTAGCGCAGCAGATTTTCGTCGGAAATGCGTTTTTTCAGCGGCACCACCTCGTCGCGCAGATGCCGCGCGACGGCGTACTGGCTATGCTGCATGGCATAGGCTTCGCGCACCTCGGAACGCGCGTTGATCGCGCTCTCGCGCGCGCGCTCAAGCGCCTGCCGGTAGCGCGATTCGGCCGCCGCCACCCGCGTCTGCCCCCAGTCGAACAGCGGCAGCTCGAAGCTGATCTCATAGCCGCGTTGCTGCGGTTCCTCGTTCGAACCGTTATTGACGACACCGAGTTCCAGCACGTTGACGAAACGCGTACGGCGGGTCAGCCCGAGGTTTTTCGCCAGCGCCTCGGCCTGCAGCCGGGTCATCTGCAGATCCAGGCGCGACGCCATCGCCTGCTGCTCGACATCGGGCAGGGCCGGCAAGGCCGCGGGCAGATCCGGCAGACGCGGCGGCAACTGCAGCTTGTCCGCATTCGGCAGGCCCATCAGCCGGATCAGGCGCTCGCGGGTTTGCAGCTTGGCCTGCTCGCCGCGCGCCACCGCCAGTGCGGCGTCGGCATAGAACGATTGCTCGCGCGCCTGCTTCAGGCGGCTCCAGTTGCCCACTTGCGCCATGCGGCGCGCCAGTTCGGCGCCGGCGTCGGCGGCGTCCATGGCCTGCTGCCGGTATTGTGCAGTCTGGGTGGCCGCCACCGCGGTGTAATAGGCGCGGCGCGTGTCGGCCGCCAGACGCAGCACGTCGAGCACCAGCATGCGCCGGGTCTGCTCGAACAGGCGCTGCTCGATTCCCGCGCGCATCGGCAGCGTCAGCAGCCGCGCCAGATTGAGGTGCAGGCTGCGTTCCCATTCCACCTCGCTGCCGCGCGTCAGCCGGCCGATGGAAATCCCCGGGTTCGGCAGACGCTGCGCCGCCACCCGGTCGGCCTCGGCAATTCCCAGCGTGTTGAATGCCGCCTGCAGGCCGGGATTGTTAAGGAGCGCAATCTGCACCGCATCGTCGGCCGAAAGCGGCTGCGCCAGCAGGGCGTCGATACGCGACTGGATGTGCGGGCGGGCGGCCTCGTCGCGCGACCAGACGACATCTTTCTGGAGGTACGACCGGGCGGCGGATTGAATCGCCTCAAACCCGCCGTCCGGAGACAAGCTCGCACAGCCTCCCAGCAGCAATGCCGCAGACAGCACGGCAAGGGAGCGCGCGCGCGGGGGCCGAGGAAGCGTCCTCATGGCCGTCTTCCTAATGTCCATGGCCGGTATGCTCCGCGTCGTCGTTTTGCTGCTGCGATTCGCGCAGATAGGTGCGCCAGCCGCCGATTGCGCCGACGCGGTCGCTGGCCGCGCGCCAGTCTTGCAACGGCTCGTCGCGCCAGCCCTGATAGTGCCGGAAGGGAGCCACCGCCGCTTCCGGCGGCGCGGCCTCAGCGGCATAAGCCGCCGGCGTCAACGGACTCCATGCGCACGTCCACAGCGCGGACGCCCAGAAAAAACCTGCGCGCGCCGGCGGCGCCGCATGGCGAAAAAAAGCCTTCAACATGATGAACCTCACACACGCGGCACGCGCCACGGTCAGAATCGATGAAACGTGCCCTTGCCCGGCACGGGATTCAGGTGAGGCCGGGGCGGGGCGGTCGCTCGGGGCCGTCGGGAACGAAAGCGCCGAACGCTACGGCGGGATGGGGGGTGTAGCGGTGCGCGGCAGGCGCCGGCGAGGCGGCGTCGGCAGCCGGAATCGGCAGTGCCGAAGCCAGGGCGCAGGCTGCGCAGTGCGCGCAGTCGGGGGATGCCGAGGGGCTGCCCGGCTGTTGCTCCTGCTCATGGCAATCCGCCATCGCCGCGTCGGCCATCTGCGCCGCCGCGGCCGGAGGCGGCGCAACCAGGCAATCCAGCATGGCGGCGGACGCAAACGTCTGCAGCGGCACAGCCAGCATCAGCAGGATCAGCAAAAATCGGGGGAATCGGGTAGGCACGCCGGCAGTGTAGTCAAAAATCAATTCAGTTGAGAGACCGCAGTATCCCGCTCAGGTTCCCGATCCGGCTTCTCGCGATCAGGAACGCCGTTTGCGCGGCTCGTAATGCGCCACGGCGCGCATGATCTCGGAGTAGGGAAAATCGGCGCTGCCGCCAAACCGCTGCTGGCCCTGCAGCACGGTGGCGGCGATGTCGGTGGTTGCGTCCGCCGCCCCGCCCATCGCGCCGGCCAATCCGCGCACGCCGCCGCACTGGGCGCGGATTTCCTTGCCGAACGGCCATGGCGCGGCGGGATTGATCTTCAGCGCGAACTGCGCATTCTCGTGCAGCGCCCGGTAGAACGCCAGGCAGTGTTCGCGCACCGCCGGGTCGCCGCAGGCGATCGCTTCGCGTTCGGCCAGGTTGAGCCTGCGCGAGCGGCTGCAGTCGGCGCAGCGCGACAGCAGCGCGCGCTCGAACGGGCAGCTGTGCTCGATATAGGCCTTGCGGGCCAGCTTGTAAGCGCTTTCGTCGTATTCAGCCATGAGGCGTCGCCACACAAAGCCAGGTTGAACGGTTTTACCAGTCGTCGCCGGACAGGGTCTTGTCCAGTTCGCGCTCGGCAGTGAGCGTTTCCTGCGCGGCGATCTCGTTCTCCGCGAAGATCATCTTGTACTTGTCGCCGGACTTGGGATCGAGCGTCTTGCGCAGTTCGTTGACGTGGGCGCGGGCCTCCTTGAAGGTCGCCCATTCGCCCTGTTTTTCCAGCACTTTGAACATTCCCATGCGGAACACGTAGTAAGGCATGGCCGCTCCTCAACTCAATTTGCCGTGGCACTGCTTGTACTTCTTGCCCGAACCGCACGGGCAGGGATCGTTGCGGCCGACCTTGGGGTAGGCATCGGCCGGGCCCGCCGCAGCGGCTTCGGCCGCCGCAAAGTCCTGCGCCTCGTCGTAGCCGGCGTGCTGGTATTGCACATTGGACGGCTCTTCGAGCTCGACCGCCTGCACGTCCTCGGGCGCGCGAATCTGCACCGTGGTGGTGATCTGCGTGACCTCGGCCTTGATCGCGGTGAGCATGGCGGAGAACAGCTCGAACGCTTCGCGCTTGTATTCCTGCTTGGGCTGCTTCTGCGCGTAGCCGCGCAGGTGGATGCCCTGGCGCAGATGATCCAGCGCCGACAGGTGATCGCGCCAGTGGCTGTCGAGGCTTTGCAGCATCACCGCGCGCTCGAACTGGCGCAGGCCGTCGGCGCCGACCAGCGCTTCCTTCTCCCGATAGGCCGCATCGGCGGCGTCCATGATCTTCTTGCGCAGGCCTTCCTCGTTGAGCGCCTTGTCCTCGTCCAGCCATTGCGTGAGCGGCAGATCGAGCGAGAACTGCGCCGCCAGCGATTTTTCCAGCCCCGCCACGTCCCACTGCTCGTCCATGCTGCCGGGGGCGATGTACAGGTTGATGGCGTCGTCCAGCACGTCGTCGCGCATGGCGCGGATGGTGTCGCCGATGTCTTCGCTCGCCAGCAGTTCGTTGCGCTGCTCGTAGATCACGCGGCGCTGGTCGTTGGAGACGTCGTCGTATTCGAGCAGCTGTTTGCGGATGTCGAAGTTGCGCTGCTCGACCTTGCGCTGCGCGTTTTCGATCGCACGCGTCACCCACGGATGCTCGATCGCCTCGCCCTCGGGCATTTTCAGGCGGTCCATGATGGCGGCCACGCGGTCGGAAGCGAAGATGCGCAAGAGCGGGTCTTCCAGCGACAGGAAGAAGCGGCTGGAGCCGGGGTCGCCCTGGCGCCCGGAACGGCCGCGCAACTGGTTGTCGACGCGGCGCGATTCGTGGCGTTCGGTGCCGATGATGTGCAGCCCGCCGGCCGCCAGCACGGCTTCGTGGCGTTGCTGCCAGTCGGCCTTGAGCGCATCGACGCGGCCGGCCTTGTCGCTGTCGGACAAGGCCGGGTCCTGATTGACGGCGTCGATCTCCTTCTGGATGCTGCCGCCCAGCACGATGTCGGTGCCGCGGCCCGCCATGTTGGTGGCGATGGTGATGCCGCCCGGCAGGCCGGCCTGCGCGATCACCTCGGCTTCGCGCGCGTGCTGCTTGGCGTTCAGCACGTTGTGCGGCAGGCCGGCCCTGGTCAGTTCGGCCGACAGGTGTTCGTTCGCTTCGATGGAGGTGGTGCCGACCAGCACCGGCTGGCCGGCGGCATTGCGCGCGCGGATGTCGTTGATCACCGCCTGGTCGCGTTCCTTGGCGGTGCGGTAGACCTGGTCGTGCTCGTCCTTGCGGACCATCGGCCGATGGGTCGGGATGACCACGGTCTCGAGTCCGTAGATGCTCTGGAATTCGAAGGCTTCGGTATCCGCGGTGCCGGTCATGCCGGACAGCTTCTGGTACATGCGGAAGTAGTTCTGGAAGGTGATCGAGGCGAGCGTCTGGTTCTCCTTCTGGATCGCCACGCCCTCCTTCGCCTCGACCGCCTGGTGCAGGCCTTCCGACCAGCGGCGGCCGCTCATCAAGCGGCCGGTGAATTCGTCGACGATGACCACCTCGCCGTTCTGCACCACGTAGTGCTGGTCCCTGAAGAACAGCGCGTACGCGCGCAGCGCGGCATACACATGGTGCATCAGCATGATGTTGGCGGCGTCGTAGAGGCTGCCGCCGGGCTGCAGCAGGCCCATCTCGGTGAGGATTGCCTCGACCTTTTCGTGGCCCGCTTCGGACAGCAGCACCTGGCGCGATTTCTCGTCGACCGAGTAGTCGCCTGCGGATTCCTCGTCCTTCTGCCGCGTCAGCCGCGGCGGCACCAGATTGACCTGCTGGTACAGCGCGGTGTTCTCCTCCGATTGCCCGGAGATGATCAGCGGGGTGCGCGCCTCGTCGATCAGGATCGAGTCGACCTCGTCGATGATGCCGTAGGCGAGCGGGCGCTGCACCTTCTCGCCCGCCTGGTAGACCATGTTGTCGCGCAGGTAGTCGAAACCGTATTCGTTGTTGGTGCCGTAGGTGATGTCGGCGGCGTAGGCGGCCTGCTTCTCGGCATGCGGCATCTGCGACAGGTTGACCCCGGTGGTCAGCCCGAGGAAGCCGTACAGCCGGCCCATCCATCCGGCATCGCGGCTGGCCAGGTAGTCGTTCACCGTCACCACGTGCACGCCCTTGCCCGCCAGCGCATTCAGATAGGCCGGCAGCGTCGCCATCAGCGTCTTGCCTTCGCCGGTGCGCATCTCGGCGATCTTGCCGTCGTGCAGCACCATGCCGCCGACCATCTGCACGTCGAAGTGGCGCATGCCGAGCACCCGCTTCGACGCTTCGCGCACCACGGCGAAGGCCTCCGGCAGCAGCTTGTCGAGCGTCTCGCCGTTTTCCAGGCGCGACTTGAACTCGGCGGTCTTGCCGGCCAGCTCGGCGTCGGACAATTTCTCCATCGCCGGTTCCAGCGCGTTGATCGCTTTCACCTTTTGCAGGTATTGTTTGACCAGCCGGTCGTTGCGGCTGCCGAAGACTTTCTTGAAAATGGATTGCAGCATGAGGAATCCGAAATGCCCGCAGGACGCGGTAAATCGTTGAATTTTAACATAGCGGAACGGGCTTCCCGTGACGCCTTCAAGACAGCGGCGCAGGCTTCCTGCGACGCCCGCGTGGCACGCCCATGAGCGCCGCCAGCCTCGCCGACCTGCTCGCCAGCCAGCTGCCGCACGGCCTCGCGGTGCGCGCCCGCGCCCTGCTCAGCACCCAGGCGGCGCTCGAGCGCGCCCTGCCCGCCGCGCTGGCCGGGCACGTCCGCGTCATGCAGCTGGAAAACGGCCTGTTGAGCCTCGCCTGCGACAGCGGCGCCGTCGCCAGCAGACTGCGCCAGCAGACCGACGCGCTGATGGCCAGCCTCGGCAAGCGCGAAATCGCGGTGACGGCGGTGCGGATCAGCGTCAACCCGGAACTGCTTGCGCGCTACGCCCACCCGGTCGAAAAACACGGGCTGCCGCCCGCCGCGCTGGACGAACTCGCGCACCTGAACACGGAGATTGAAGATGGGCCGCTGAAGGAGGCCCTGGACCAGCTGCTGCGCCATCACCGGCACGACTGATGGTGACTTTGGCATCACCGCCTATACTGGGGTGCATGCCAGCCAGTTTGCCTGGCTTTCTACTGAATTTCCCTGGAGCGCAAGATGCGATCAACCACCCGCCTCATATTCATGGGGACCATGGTCATGGCAGCTTCAATCGCTGCGGCCGCCCCTCCTGCCATCGTCACCCAAGGCAAAGGGGCGGCAATTGCCTGTGCAAGCTGCCACGGTGTGGATGGCGCCGGCAATGCCCAGGCCGGGTTCCCGGTGCTGGCGCAACTGCCGCCCGCGCACTTCGCCAAGCAGATCGCCGACTTCAAGGCCGGCACCCGCGCCAATCCAGTCATGAGCCCCATTGCGATGGCGATGAGCGCCGAGGATATCGAAGCCAGCGCGCGCCATTATGCGGGCCAGGCGCGCCCGAAAGCCGCAGCCGCCCCGGCGGATCCCGCTGTCATTGCGCGCGGCAAGCAGCTGGCGATCAACGGCGCCTGGGACCGGGACGTGCCGCCCTGCTTCAAATGCCATGCGGTTGACGGCCTCGGCGTCGCGCCGGCATTCCCGCCGATCGCGGGACAACACGCCGCCTATACGGTGAGTCAATTGCAGGCCTGGAAAACCGGCGCCCGGACCAATGATCCGCAGACGCTGATGAAGACGGTTGCGGAAAAGCTCACCGATGACGAAATCCGTGCAGTTGCCGACTACCTGGCAACGATCGGCACCCCGGGAGAAGGGAAATGAATCAATCCATCGGGTATTTGTTGTGTGTGCTCGCCCTGGGCGGCATGGTCAGCGGGTGTGACAAGCCGCCGCCCCCGGCGGCCACCGTGGCCGCGCCTGCGGCAACCGCTCCCGCTCCCGTTGCCGTTGCCCCGGCCCGATTCGCCCCGCCGGCCGAAAGCGACATTCCAGAAAACGAATTCGGCGAAGCGGTCTTGCTGGGCAAGAATATTTTTGTGAATACCCAGCAATACGCCAAGGATTTTGTCGGCAACGGCATGAACTGCGCCAACTGCCACCTGGACAACGGACGCAAAGCCGATTCCGCCCCGCTATGGGCGGCTTATGTCCTCTATCCCGCCTACCGCCAAAAAACGGGCCAGATCGACACCATTCAAAGCCGCATCCAGGGCTGTTTCCTTTACAGCATGAATGGCAAGCCGCCCGCCCTGGACAGCAAGGAAATGACCGCTCTGGTGACCTACCATTACTGGCTCGCCAAGGGTGCGCCGACCGGCGTCAAAATGCCGGGACAAGGTTATCTGAAGGTGGCGAAACCGGCGCAGAAACCCGACGTGGCGCGCGGACGAGCCGTCTACGAGAACAATTGCGCGATATGCCATGGCGCCAACGGCGAGGGCATCCAAGCACGCGGCGAGTATGCGTTCCCGCCTTTGTGGGGCAATGATTCGTTCAACTGGGGCGCCGGTATGCATCGCGTGGACACGGCCGCGGGCTTTATCCAGGCCAACATGCCCTATGGGCTCGGCGGCACGCTGAGCGACCAGGAAGCCTGGGATGTGGCCTTGTTCATGAATAGTCATGAACGCCCACAGGATCCGCGCTTTTCCGGCAGCCTTGCACAGACGCGGGACCAGCATCACGAAGAAAACTGCCTGTATGGACGCACCCCCGAAGAACTGGCGGCAGCGCTCGAAAAGCAGGCGAAAACCGCAACTGCTGCCGAAAAAACCAAGCCGGCAGCAGAACAATTGGAAGGGATTTCTCCGGCAATCTCGCACTAGCGGCGACGCTTCGATCAAGCGCTGTCTGACCGGGCCCGATTCTAACGGCGTGAGAACGGATGCAGCGCTCGTCCGGCTCACGCCACCTGACGATGCCGCATCATGGCGTCAATGCCGCCAGCCCGCTGCGGATATGCAGGTCGCGCTGGGGATAGGGAATGACGATGCCGGCGTCCTTGAAGGCGCGCCAGATCGCCAGGTTGATGTCCGAGCGCACGCTCCCCAGGCCGGCCTCGGGATCCTGGATCCACACCCGCAGCTCCAGTTGAATTCCGCTGTCGCCGAAGGCCATCAGCCGGGTCGTCGGCACCGGGTCGGCGAGCACCCGCGGGTTGGCCCGCGCGGCTTCGGCCAGCAGGGCCAGCGCCTGTTCCGGATCGTTGTCGTAGCTGATCGAGACCGGGATCTTCAGGCGCACGTTGCGGTTGCTGTAGCTCCAGTTGATCACCTCGTTGGTGATCAACATCTCGTTGGGAATCAGCCGCTCGACCCCGTCGCGGTCCTGCACCACCACGTAGCGGGCGTGCAGTTCCTGCACCCAGCCGAGCTTGTTGTCGATGGTGATGACGTCGCCCGGCCGGATCGAGCGGTCGAACAGCACGATGAAACCGCTGATGAAGTTGCTGGCGATGCGCTGCAGGCCGAAGCCCAGGCCCACGCCCAGCGCGCCGCCGAACACCGTCAGCGCGGTGAGATCGATCCCCACCGCATCCAGCGCCAGCAGGAAGACCAGTACCAGCAGCACGAACTTGCTGAGCTTGACCAGCGCCACCTGCATGCCGGCGTTGGCGAACTCGGTGCGGTTGATGCGGTTCTCGATGACGCGGCCCAGCCACTGCGCCAGCAGCCATAACAGCGCCACGGCCAGCAGCAGCTTGATGGTCGCAAGCGCCGAAATCCGGCTGCTGCCCACCTTCATGGCCATGCCATCCAGGCCTTCCAGCACGGCGGGCAGCCAGCCCAGCAGATGCAGCGCAACGACGAGCCAGACCGACGTGGCAATGAGGTTTTCCCAGGCCTTGACCGCCGGCCCCGGACGGAAGGTCTTACGCAGGAAATAGATGAGAATGCGGATCGTGGCCAGCGAAACCAGCAGGGGTACTGCGAGATTGAGCAGATTCACCGTATAGCCGAAGTGCAGCAGCAGCGCCCGCCCTGCCAGCACCCCCAGCAACATGCTGATGGGGAACAGGATGCGCTGCAACGTCTTCAGCGCCAGATGCCGGACCGTGTATTCCGCGCCATCTTCCGCGCGCGCCACCAGGCTCTGGCTCAGCGTGCGGTGCACCAGCAACGCCCCGCCGCCGCCAGCAACAGCACCCCGATTTCCCACCAGAACCCAAGGTCGCCAATCAGGGCACGCCCACTGTCTAGCAGGGTCTGGAACTCAACGGGCAGGGCAAGCGACATGGCGGGTTTCACGTAGGGGGTATTTCATCAACATACCGGACGCGGTCGAAAACAAGAACCCCCGCCGAAGCGGGGGTCGGTTCACCGATTATGCCGGGAGCGCGGTGGCGAGGCGGGGAACGCCCTGCCTTGCATGAAGGCGCCCCCGCCATGGATTCAGCGCAATACCAGTCGCTCCACCACAAAAACCAGTGCGACAACGAAGCCGACTACAACAGAGAAGCGCAGCACGCGGCCGAGGCTGCGCAGGTATTTGCGATTGCCGGTGAACAGCCACGCCAGTCCGAGCGCCACCACCACAATCAGCAGGGCGACGAGCAGCAGGCGGACGAAGATCATGCGGTGAGGGGGTGCAGGCGCAGGAAGGCGAGGGGGACGTCCTCGTCACGCTCGAAGCTGACGTATTCCCAGGCTTCCTGGTGCTGCAGCAGTTCGCGCAGCAGGGCGTTGTTGAGCGCGTGGCCGGACTTGTAGGCTTCGAAGGCGCCGATCACGGGGTGGCCCAGCAGATAGAGGTCACCGATGGCGTCGAGCACCTTGTGTTTGACGAACTCGTCGTCGTAGCGCAGGCCGTCCTGGTTCAGCACGCGGAATTCGTCCATGACGATGGCGTTGTCGAGCGAGCCGCCCAGTGCCAGGCCACTGTTGCGCAGGGCCTCGACCTCGTGCATGAAGCCGAAGGTGCGGGCGCGCGCGACCTCTTTCGTATAGGCGGTGTCGGCAAAGTCGATGCTGACGGTCTTGCCGCTCCTGTCGAACACCGGGTGCTTGAAGTCGATGGTGAACTCGACCTTGAAGCCGTTGTGCGGGACGAAGCGCGCCCACTTGTCGCCGTCGCGCACTTCGATCGGCCGGGTGATGCGCACGTAGCGCTTGGCGGCGTCCTGTTCGACGATGCCGGCGGATTGCAGCAGGAACACGAACGGCGCCGAGGAGCCGTCCATGATGGGAATTTCGGGGCCGGTGAGGTCGACCAGCAGGTTGTCGATGCCCAGCCCCGCGAGCGCGGACATCAGATGCTCGACGGTGGATACCTTGGCGTGACCGGATTCGAGCATCGAGCACAGCCGGGTGTCGGTGACGAGATAGGGGTCGGCCTTGAGCTCGACGGGCGGATCGAGATCCATGCGCCGGAACACGATGCCGCTGTCGGGGCCGGCCGGGCGCAGGGTCATCTCGACCTTGATGCCGGAATGCAGGCCGACGCCGGTCGCCTTGACCGGCGTTTTCAGGGTGCGTTGCTTGATCATTTTGTCATTTTAACCGCTCGGGCAGGCAGGCAGCGGTTTGCCCGGGTTCCGTCCGCGGACGGAACCCGGGCAAGGAGATGCATCGCCGTTGCACCGGCTCAGTCGGCCTGGCGGCGCAGGAAAGCCGGAATGTCCAGGGTGTCGATGCCGGAATCGGTCATCGCCTGGATGGTGCGGCTGCGGCGGCTGGTCATCACGCTGGGCAGCTCTTCGCTGCCGCTCGCCATCATCGGGGCATCGTCGGTGCCGGTGCGGATGATCTGCATCGGCTTCGCATGCTGGCGGGCAACGGGGTTGCCGAGGCCGGTGGCGACCATGGTGACGCGCAGGCTGTCTTCCATGCCGTCGTCGAGCACCTGGCCGACGATGACCGTGGCTTCCTCGGCGGTGAAGCTCTTGATGGTGTCCATCACCTCGTGGATCTCGCGCATCTTCACGGTGGAGGATGCGGTGATGTTGACCAGCACGCCGCGCGCACCGGCCAGGTTGACGTCTTCCAGCAGCGGGCTGGCGACGGCCTGCTCGGCGGCGATGCGGGCGCGATTGTCGCCGCTGGCCTGGGCCGAGCCCATCATCGCCATGCCCATTTCGCTCATCACGGTGCGCACGTCGGCAAAGTCGACGTTGACCAGGCCGGGGCAGTTGATGACTTCGGCGATGCCGCCGACCGCGCCGTGCAGCACGTTGTTGGCGGCCTTGAAGGCGTCCAGCATGGAGACATCGTCGCCCAGCACCTGCATCAGCTTTTCGTTGGGGATGATGATCAGCGAATCGACGTGGCGCGCCAGCGCTTCGATGCCGGCGTTGGCGGCACGCACGCGCTTGCCTTCGAACATGAAGGGCTTGGTCACCACCGCCACGGTGAGAATGCCGAGCTCCTTGGCGACCTCGGCCACCACCGGCGCGGCGCCGGTGCCGGTGCCGCCGCCCATGCCGGCGGTGATGAACAGCATGTCGGCACCGTCGATCAGCTCGGCGATGCGTTCGCGGTCTTCCAGCGCGGCCTCGCGGCCGACGTCGGGGTTGGCGCCGGCGCCGAGGCCCTTGGTCACGTTGTTGCCGAGTTGCAGTTGCAGCTTGGCCTGGTTGCGCTTCAGCGCCTGCGCGTCGGTGTTGACGGCGATGAATTCCACGCCGCTCAAGCCCGAGCTGATCATGTGGTCGACCGCATTGCCGCCGCAGCCGCCCACGCCAATCACCTTGATCACCGCATCCTGGGTATCCACGTCCATCAGTTCAAACATCTTGCTCTCCTCTTTTTTCCCGAATCAAAACCACACTCAAAAATCCTTTGACGCGTCTGCCACCCGTGGCACCACCGTCAAATCCCGTTTCGACGTCGCTGCGTTCAATCGCAGCGCAGCGGCGTCAGAAATTCCCCTTGAACCAGCTTTTCATGCGTTCGAATATGTCCTTGAAATTGTTGCCGGACAGTTTCGGCGCATCGCGTCCGCGCGCTTCCAGCCCGGCCATCAAGAGGCCCATGCAGGTGGCGTAGCGCGGGTTGCGCATGACGTCCGCCAGCCCGCCCTCGTAGCGCGGCCAGCCCATGCGTACCGGCATGTGGAAGACTTCCTCGCCGAGTTCGACCATGCCCTGCATGCCCGCCGAGCCGCCGGTGATGACGATGCCGGACGACAACAGTTCCTCGAAGCCGCTGCGGCGCAATTCGGCCTGCACCAGCGAGTACAGCTCTTCCATGCGCGGCTCGATGAATTCGGCCAGCGTCTGCCGCGACAGCGTGCGCGGCGGGCGGTCGCCGATGCCCGGCACTTCGATCATGTCGCGCGCGTCGGCCAGCTGCCTGAGCGCGCAGCCGTACTGGATCTTGATGTCCTCGGCTTCTTTCGGCGGCGTGCGCAGCGCCACCGCGATGTCGTTGTTGACCTGGTCGCCCGCCACCGGAATCACCGCGGTGTGGCGGATCGCGCCGTTGGTGAACACGGCGATGTCGGTGGTGCCGCCGCCGATGTCCACCAGGCAGACGCCGAGTTCCTTCTCGTCCTCGGTCAGCACCGCCATCGCGGAGGCGAGCGGCTGCAGCACCAGGTCGCCGACCTCGAGCCCGCAGCGGCGCACGCACTTGATGATGTTCTGCGCCGCCGACACCGCGCCGGTGACGATGTGCACCTTCACTTCCAGGCGCACCGCGCTCATGCCGAGCGGATCGCGCACGTCTTCCTGGCCGTCGACGATGAATTCCTGCGGGATGGTGTGCAGGATCTGCTGGTCGGTCGGGATGTTCACCGCGCGCGCGGTCTCCACCACGCGGTCGACGTCCATCTGACTGATTTCCTTGTCCTTGATGGCGAACATGCCATGCGAGTTGAAGCTCTTGATGTGGCTGCCGGCGATCCCCGTGTAGACCTCGCGGATCTTGCAGTCGGCCATCAGCTCCGCCTCTTCCAGCGCGCGCTGGATGGCGTTGACGGTGGCCTCGATGTTCACCACCACGCCGCGGCGCAGCCCGCGCGACGGACTCGTACCCATACCGATGATCTCCAGCATGCCCTCGTCGTTGATCTCGGCGACGATGCAGACGATCTTGGAGGTGCCGATGTCGAGGCCGACAACCAGGTTTTTGGGGTCTCTTGGCTTGCTCATGTTTTACTCGATTTGAAGGGGGACGCGCCGTCCGGCATGCGCACGGCAAACCCGTCGCTGTAGCGCAGATCGACGGTGACGGGCGCAAGGGATGCTGCGGCCGCGGCGTCCGGGGCGGCCGCAGCGGCGCCCTGCAGCGCCGGCTGTGCGCCGAACAGGCGTGGATACAGGGCGGCGAAGCGCGCCAGCCGCGCCTCGGTCTGCAACCGCCCCAGCGCCAGGGACATGCCATTGTCCAGCCGCATGCGCCAGGCCCGGCGCGGCGACAGGCGCAGCTCGGCTATGCTCATGCCGAGCGGGGCGAGCGTCGCCTGATGGCGGCGGTAGGCGGCGACCACCTCGGCGCTGCTGTCGTCGGGGCCGGACAGGCGCGGCAGGCTGCCCGCCGCCGCCGCCACGAATACCTCGCCGTCCGCGTTCACCAGCGCATTGTCGTTCCAGCGCGCCAGCGGCACATACTCGACCAGCGACACCACCAGGGTGTCGGGCCAGCGGCGTTCCACCCGCGCCTCGCGCACCCAGGGCAGTTTTTCCAGGCTGCTGCGCACGCGCTCGAGATCGACGGTAAAGAACGTGCCGCGCACCTGGCGTTCGGCCACCAGCCGGATCTGCGCTTCGGTCACGTGCGTCGCCGGGGTTTTCACCTCGATGTTGCGCAGGGCAAACCACGGCTGCGCCGCCACCCAGCTGACCGCGCCATAGGCCAGCAGGCCGAGCGCGCCCCAGGTCAGCACGCGGGCGACCTGCGACAGCGGGTGGGCGGCAAGTTCGGGCGATGCGCTCATGCCAGCGTCTGCTCCAGAATTTTCAGGCACAGCGCATCGAAATCCAGCCCCGCCGCGCGCGCGGCCATCGGCACCAGGCTGTGGTCGGTCATGCCGGGCGAGGTGTTCACTTCCAGCAGGTAGGGATTGCCGATGCGGTCCAGCATCAGATCGACCCGTCCCCAGCCGCGCCCGTCGACCAGGCGGAAGGCTTCCAGCGCCAGCTTCCGCAATGCCGCTTCCTGCGCATCGGGCAGCCCCGCGGGGCAGTGATAGCGGGTGTCGTTGCGCAGATACTTGGCCTCGAAATCGTAGAAGGAGCGGTCCTGGGCGGGCTCCAGGCGGATCAGCGGCAAGGCGCTGTCGCCGAGGATGCCGACGGTGAACTCGGCGCCGTCGACGAACTTTTCCGCCAGCACCAGCGCGTCGTGTTCGGCGGCGGCTTCATACGCGGCCGCCAGCGTGCCGGCCTCGGTCACCTTGCTCATGCCGATGCTGGAGCCCTCGTGGGCGGGCTTGACGAAAATCGGCAGGCCGAGCTTCTCCTCCACTGCGGCGAAATCGCTGGCGGCGGCAAGCATCTCCCAGTCGGCCGTCGGCAGGCCGGCGGCGCGCCACAACAGCTTGGTGCGCCACTTGTCCATGCCGACGGCCGAAGCCATCACGCCGCTGCCGGTATAGGGAATGTTCAGCAGCTCGAGTGCGCCCTGCATGCAGCCGTCTTCGCCGTAGCGCCCGTGCAGCGCGATGAAGACGCGGTCGAATTCGCCGCCGATCAAGTCGCCGAGATTGCGGGTCGCCGGGTCGAACGGATGCGCGTCGACCCCCTGCCGCGTCAGCGCCGCCAGCACCGCGGCGCCGCTGTTGAGCGACACCGGCCGCTCGGCGGACGTGCCGCCCAGCATCACCGCGACTTTTCCAAACTTGCTCACTGCCGTTCTCCAATAATTCGCACTTCGCGGATCAGCCGCACATTGGTGCGCGCCTCCACGCTGTCTTCCACATGCTCGATCAAACGCTCGATGTCGGTCGCCGTGGCGTGGCCCAGGTTGACGATGAAATTGGCGTGCTTCTCCGACACCTGCGCATCGCCGATGCGGAAGCCCTTGAGCCCGCAGCGCTCGACCAGCCGCGCCGCATAATCGTCCGGCGGGTTGCGGAACACCGAGCCGGCGTTGGGCAGGTTCAAGGGCTGCGAGGCGATGCGCTGTTTCAGCAAAGCCTTGATCGTTTCGCGCGAGGCGGCGCCGTCGCCGCGGGCCAGCCGGAACCAGCCGCCGATGAACCATTCCTGCTGCGCGTGCTTCAACGCCACATGGCGGTAGCCGGTGACGTATTCGTCCGGCCGCCGCTCGTTCAACTGCCCCTGGCGGTCGAGCGTCAGCACCTGCACCAGCTTGTCCCAGGTTTCGCTGCCATAGCAGCCGGCATTCATTGCAATCGCGCCGCCGACGGTGCCGGGAATGCCGGCCCAGAACTCGCCACCGACCAGGTCGTGGTTGGCGGCAAAGCGCGCCAGCTTGGGCGAGGCGACCCCCGCCTGGGCATACACCAGCGCCGTGTCGCCCCCCCCGGGCGCAGGCGGGAAGCCCTGCGTGCGGCTTTCAAGCGCAAGTTTTTTCAGCACGCCGTGCAGCAGGATCACCACCCCCTTCACGCCGCCGTCGCGCACCAGCAGATTGCTGCCCAGCCCGACCATGTGGATGTCCTCGTGTGCGGGCACCGAACGCACCAGCCAGACCAGGTCGTCGAGGTCGGCCGGGATGTAGGCGCGCTGCGCGGCGCCGCCGGCGCGCCACGACACGTGTTTCTTCATCGGCTCGTTGTAGAGGAAGCGCCCGCGCAGCACCGGCGCGGCGCCGCCCGCCATGTCGATCTCGCTCATGCGATAGTCATGCCGCATGCTTCCCTCCCAGGATCGGCGCCACCTGGCCGATACTGCCGGCGCCCATCACCAGCACCACGTCGTCCGCCCGCGCCAGATCGCGCACCGCGGCAGGCACCTCGGCGACGTTTTCCACGAATACCGGCTCGACCTTGCCGGCCACGCGCACCGCGCGCGCCAGCGCGCGGCCATCCGCTGCGACGATCGGCGCCTCGCCCGCGGGATAGACTTCGGTCAGCACCAGCACGTCGGTTTCCGACAGCACCTTCACGAAGTCCTCGAAACAGTCGCGGGTGCGCGTGAAACGGTGCGGCTGGAACACCAGCACCAGCCGCCGCCCGGGGAAGGCGCCGCGCGCGGCGGCGAGCGTCGCCGCCATTTCCACCGGGTGGTGGCCGTAGTCGTCGACCAGGCAGTACCTGCCGCCGTCCTTGGCGGCCTGCTCGCCGTAGCGCTGGAAGCGCCGGCCGACGCCGTGGAATTCGGCCAGCGCCTTGACGATGGCGGCGTCGTCGGCGCCGATTTCGGTCGCCACCGCAATCGCCGCCAGGGCATTCAATACGTTGTGCATGCCGGGATGGTTGAGCACCACGCCGAGGTCGGCCATGCCTTCGCGCTTGACGGTGAAATGCATGCGGCCGTGCTCGAAGCGCGCATCGACCGCGCGCACCTGCGCCGCCTCGGCGAAGCCGTAGGTGGTGATCGGCTTGCTGATGCGCGGCAGGATTTCGCGCACCTGCGGATCGTCGATGCACAGCACCGCCATGCCGTAGAAAGGCAGGCGCTGGCAGAAGTCGACGAAGGCCTGTTTCAGCCGCTCGAAGTCATGGCCATAGGTGTCCATGTGATCGGCGTCGATGTTGGTGACGATGGCAATCACCGGCGTCAGGTAGAGGAAGGAGGCGTCGGATTCGTCGGCCTCGGCCACCAGGAAATCGCCCTTGCCGAGCCGCGCATTGGTGCCGGCGGCGGTGAGCTTGCCGCCGATGACGTAGGTCGGGTCCATCCCGGCTTCGCCGAGGATGCTGGCGACCAGGCTGGTGGTGGTGGTCTTGCCATGGGTGCCGGCGACCGCGATGCCCTGCCGCAGCCGCATCAGTTCGGCCAGCATCAGCGCACGCGGCACGATGGGAATCTTCTTTTCGCGCGCGGCGATCACCTCGGGATTGCTGTCCTGCACCGCAGTCGAGGTGACGACCGCATCGGCTTCGGCAATATTTTCGGCCGCGTGGCCGCGCTGGATGCGCGCACCCAGTTTCGCCAGCCGCTGCGTCACGGCGTTGTCGGCCAGATCCGAGCCGGACACCGCGTAGCCCAGGTTGAGCAGCACTTCGGCGATGCCGCTCATGCCGACGCCGCCGATGCCGACAAAGTGGATGTGCTTGACGGCGTGTCTCATTGCGGCCTCCCCCACTGCGACAGCCGGCAGGTCGGCACCTGGCGCCGCTCGCGGCCGGTCGCATCCCGCAAGCGGGAACCCTGCTCCCTGCTCGCAGCGACCATGCCGACAAAGTGGAGGTGCTTGACGGCGTGTCTCATGCCGCGCACCTCCGGTACGCAGGCGAGGTGTGAGGCGTGAGGCGTGAGGCGGACGACGCGCGGGGTTTGGCGCAGGCGCCTGTCCCATAGCCCGTCCCAATCAGATATGACGCATTCCGCACTCCGACCCTCCGCGCCTCACGCCTCACGCCTCACCCCTCGCCAATTCTTCACAAATATCCGCGACCTGCCGGGTCGCGTCGGGTTTCGCCAGCATGCGCGCCTTGTCCGACATCGCGGCGAGCGTGGCGCGATCGAGGCCGCCGATCAGCGCGGCGAGCTTTTCCGCGCTCAGCTCTTTCTGCTGCACCAGCCAGGCCGCGCCGGCGCCGGAGAGAAACTCGGCATTGCCGGTCTGGTGGTCGTCCACCGCGAACGGGAAAGGCACCAGCAGCGCGGGCACGCCGGCGCAGGCGAGTTCCGCCACCGTCATCGCGCCGGCGCGGCAGATGGCGAAATCGCAGTCGCGGTAGGCGGCGGCCATGTCCTCGATATAGTCGCGCACCTCGGCCTCCACCCCGGCGGCGGCGTAGTGGGCGCGCAGCGCATCGAGGTGCTGGCGGCCGGACTGGTGCACCACCCGCGGGCGCTGTCCGGCGGGCAGCAGCGCCAGCGCCTGCGGCACCCGTTCGTTCAGGGCCTGCGCGCCGAGGCTGCCGCCCACCACCAGCAGGCGCAGCGGACCGCTGCGGGCGGCGCGGGCGTCCGCCGGCACGGCGGCAATGTCGGCGCGCACCGGATTGCCCACCCATTCCGCCGCCACGCGGCGGCACGGAATGGGCTTGTCGTTCTCGTGCGTGAATACGTTCGGGAAAGCGGTCAGCACGCGGTCGGCCAGGCAGGCCAGCACGCGGTTGGTCAGCCCGCCGACCGAATTCTGTTCGTGGATCACCAGCGGCCTGTTGAGAAGGCTCGCCATCATGCCGCCGGGAAAAGCGGTGTAGCCGCCCATGCCCAGCACGACGTCGGGCCTGCGCCGCAGGATGGCGCGCAGGCTTTGCCAGAACGCGACCAGCAGCATGGCCGGCAGCAGCAGCTTCTTCAGCACGCCCTTGCCGCGCACCCCGCCCATCGACACCCACACCATGTCGATGCCCGCCTGCGGCACCACGCGCGCTTCGAGGCCGTTCCTGGTGCCGAGCCAGAACACCTCCCAGCCGCGCGCGCGCAGCGCGTCGGCCACCGCCAGCGCGGGGTAGACGTGGCCGCCGGTGCCGCCGGCCATGACCATGAGGGTGCGGTTGGCGGCCGCCATCAGAAGGTTTTCCCCCGCATCATCTGGCGGTGCTCCCAGTCGATGCGCAGCAGCACCGCGATCGCCAGGCAGTTGGCGACGATGCCGCTGCCGCCGAACGACAGGAAGGGCAGGGTCAGCCCCTTGGTCGGCAGCAGGCCGACGTTCACCCCCATGTTGATGAGCGCCTGCACGCCGAGCCAGATGCCGATGCCCTGCGCCACCAAGGCGCAATAATTGCGTTCGAGCTGGGCCGCGCGATGGCCGATCAGGAAGGCCTTGACGATGAGCCAGGCGAACAGTCCGATCACCACCGCCACGCCGACGAAGCCGAACTCCTCGGCGATGACGGCGAGCAGGAAATCGGTATGCGCTTCCGGCAGATAGAACAGCTTTTCGATGCTGCCGCCCAGCCCCAGCCCCAGCCATTCGCCGCGGCCGAAGGCGATCAGCGCATGCGACAGCTGGTAGCCTTTTCCATACGGATCGGCGAACGGGTCCATGAAGCCGAGCACGCGCTGCAGCCGATAGGGCGAGGTCAGGATCAGGATGACGAAACCGACCAGCAGCACCACCACCAGCCCGGCGAAGACTTTCCAGTTGAGGCCGCCGAGGAAGAGGATGCCCATGGCGATGGAGATGATGACGACGAAAGCGCCGAAGTCCGGTTCGCGCAGCAGCAGCGCGCCGGCCAGCATCATCACCGCCGCCATCGGCAGGAAGCCCTTCTTGAAATCGTGCATGAAGGCGGCCTTGCGCGTGGTGTAGTCGGCGGCGTACAGCACGGCGAGAAACTTCATCAGTTCGGACGGCTGCAGGTTGGCGAAGCCGAGCGGAATCCAGCGGCGGCTGCCGTTGACTTCGCGGCCGACGCCGGGGATCAGCACCACCACCAGCAGCAGCAGGCCGGCGAGGAAGAGATAGGGCGCCGCCTGCTGCCACACCCGCATCGGCACCTGGAACGCGGCCATGCCGACGCCGACGCCGAGCGCGATGAAGATGCCCTGCCGCAGCAAATAAAATTCGCCGTTGTGGCCGGTGTACCTGGCCGCCTCGGCGATCGCGATGGACGCGGAATACACCATCACCAGGCCGAGCGCCAGCAGGCCGAGCGCCAGCCACAGCAGGCTGAAGTCGAGTTCGGCACTGGGCTTGGGCGCGCGCGCGGTGTAGAGCATCAGCCCGCTGCCCTTTCTGCCGCCAGTTTTTTCACGGCGTCGATGAACACTTCGGCACGATGGGTGTAGTTGCGGAACATGTCGAAGCTGGCGCAGGCGGGCGACAGCAGCACGGCATCGCCGGGCTGCGCCAGGCGATGCGCCTGCGCGACAGCATCGGCCATGCTTTCGACTTTGTGGCTATCGATGCCGCAGCCGGTAAGCGCGGCGGCGATCAGCGGCGCGTCGCGGCCGATCAGCAGCACCGCGCGGGCGTTGGCTTCGACGGCGGCCTTGAGCGGGCCGAAGTCCTGCCCCTTGCCGTCACCGCCCAGGATCACCACCGCGCGGCGACGGCCCATGCCGTAGAGCGCGGCCTCGGTCGCGCCGACATTGGTGCCTTTGGAATCGTCGTACCAGGTCACGCCGTCGATTTCCGCGATCTTTTCCACCCGGTGCGGCAAGCCCTTGAAATGCACCAGGCCGCGCAGCAGCGCCTCCATCGGCAGGCCCAGCGCGCGGGTCAGCGCCAGCGCCGCCAGCGCGTTGGCGGCATTATGCAGGCCGGCCACCGGCAGCGCGGACAAGGGCAGCAGCATGTCGCCGCCGAGGCAAAGCTCGTCTTCGCAGAGGCCGAACTGCTCGCCGCGCGGACAGCGGTCGAGGCCGAAGCTGACCACGGAACGGCCGGGCCGGGCCATGGCGAGGCTGCGCGCATCGTCGCGGTTCAGCACCTGCACGCCGTCGCCGCTGAAAATCCGCGCCTTGGCCGCCGCGTAGGCTTCCATGTCGGGATAGCGGTCCATGTGGTCTTCCGACAGGTTGAGCACGGTAGCGGCGTCGGCGTTGAGGCTGGTGGTCGTTTCCAGCTGGAAGCTGGACAGCTCCAGAACCCACACCTGCGGCGCGGGCGCCAGTCCCTGTTCGATTTCGGCCAGCGCATCCAGCACCGGCAGGCCGATGTTGCCCGCCACGCAGGTGGACAGTCCGGCCATGCGGCACATGTCGCCGCACATCGCGGTGACGGTGCTTTTGCCATTGCTGCCGGTAATCGCGAGCATCCGCATCGGGCCACTTGAATTGGGAGACTCGGCGCGCTGGGCGTTGAGCGCATGGATGGCGCGGGCGAACAGTTCGACGTCGCCCACCGCCTCGACGCCTGCGGCGATGGCGCGGGCGACCGCCGGATCGGCCAGCGGCACGCCGGGGCTCACCACCAGCAACTCGGCTGCCTGCAGCCGCGCATCGTCAAATGCGCCGGTATACAGCGGAACCTGCGGCAGCAGCTCGGCCAGCTGTGCGGCATGCGGCGGCGCTGCGCGGCTGTCGGCCACGCTCACCGCTGCGCCGCGCGCCGCCAGCCAGCGCGCGCACGACAGGCCGGTGTCGCCGAGGCCGAGCACCAGGACCTGCTTGCCGGCGAGTTGCAGGCTGTCGTAGTTCATCTCAGTTTCAGGCTCGACAGGCCGATCAACACCAGCATCATGCTGATGATCCAGAAACGCACGGGCAGGTTCTGGTGTCGCCATAACGTGCCGGCTGCGCCAGCACGTGAGTCTCCCCCAAACCTTCCCGTAGTGCGTTTCATCCTGGTTGCGCTCATCTCAGTTTCAGACTCGAAAGGCCAATCAGCACCAGCATCATGCTGATGATCCAGAAACGCACCACCACCTGGTTTTCCTTCCAGCCCTTGAGCTCGTAGTGATGGTGGATCGGCGCCATGCGGAACACGCGCTTGCCGGTGAGCTTGAACGAGGCGACCTGCACCATCACCGACAGGGTTTCCGCCACGAACACGCCGCACATGATGAAGAGGATGATTTCCTGGCGCACGATGACCGCGACCACGCCGAGCGCCGCCCCCAGCGCCAGCGCGCCGACGTCGCCCATGAAGACTTCGGCCGGGTAGGCGTTGAACCACAGGAAGGCGAGTCCCGCCCCCGCCATCGCGGCGCAGAAGATCGCCAGTTCGCCGGCGCCCGGCACGAACGGTACGCCGAGGTATTTGGAGAACACCGCGTTGCCGGCGACGTAGGCGAAGATCGCCAGCGCGCCGGCCACCATCACGGTCGGCAGGATCGCCAGGCCGTCGAGGCCGTCGGTGAGGTTGACCGCGTTGCTGGCGCCGACGATGACGAAGTAGGTAAGGGCGATGAAAGCCGCCGCCGGCAACGCCAGGGTGGCGTGCTTGAGGAAGGGAATGATGAGTTCGGTGTGCGCCGGCAGGCTGGCGGTTTGCCACAGGTAGGCCGCGACCGCGAGGCCGATCACCGACTGCCAGAAATACTTCCAGCGCGAAGGCAGGCCGCGCGAGTTCTTTTCGACCACCTTGCGCCAGTCGTCGACCCAGCCGATGACGCCGAAGCCGAGCAGGGTGAGCAATGCCACCCACACGTAGTCGTTCGACAGGTCCGCCCACAGCAGCGTGGTGACGGCGACCGAGACCAGGATCAGCGCGCCGCCCATGGTCGGCGTGCCGGCCTTGACCAGGTGCGTCTGCGGGCCGTCGCTGCGCACCGACTGGCCGATCTTCAGCGCGGTGAGCTTGCGGATCACCGCCGGCCCGACGATGAAGGAAATCGTCAGCGCGGTGAGCGTGGCCAGCACCGCGCGCAGCGTCAGGTAATTGAAGACGTTGAAGGCACGGATATCCTGGCCGAGTTGTTGGAATAGCCAAAGCAGCATGTCAGTGTCCTTGCCCCCGCGCGGGGGACATCAATGCCCCAGCCGTCTGGCCGTCGGGCGCTTCCGTAAAGCTTTTGACCACGCGCTCCATCTGCATGAAGCGCGACCCCTTCACCAGCACCGTGGTGTCGGGCGCAAGCTCGTTTTCGAGTTCGGCAAGCAATTCCTGGATGCGTTCGAAGTGCATCGCGCCGGCGCCGAATGCGACAGCGGTTTCTTTCGTCAACTCGCCCAGCGCCAGCAGCCTGTCCACCCCTGCGGCGCGCGCGGCAAGGCCGATTTGCGCATGCATCGCCGCGGCGTCGCTGCCGAGTTCGCCCATGTCGCCCAGCACCAGCAGCTTCCTGCCGGGCTGCTGCGCCAGCACCGCCAGCGCGGCCCTGACCGAATCGGGGTTGGCGTTGTAGGTGTCGTCGATGAAGGTGCTGCCATGCAGCGCGGCCGTTCTTTGCAGACGGCCCTTGACGCCGCCGAAGCCGGCCAGGCCGGCGACGATGCTGCGGTGGCTGACGTCGAGCGCGAAGGCGGCGGCGGCGGCGGCAAGCGCGTTCATCGCGTTGTGCTCGCCCGGCACCTGCAGTTCCACCTCGAGCTCGGCATTCGGCAAGACGATGGTCAACATCGAGCCGAATCCGCCGGGCCGATAGCGGCCATGGATCGCCGCCGCCGGGGTCAGGCCGAAATCCAGCATGCAGCGGCGCGCATTGAGTTCGCGCCACATTCCGGCATACGCGCTGTCGGCGTTGAACACCGCGATGCCCGCATCGGTCAGGCCGGCGAAGATTTCGCCCTTGGCGCGCGCAATATTCTCAAGCGATCCGAGCAAGCCGATATGCGCCGCGAGCGCGTTGTTGAGCACCGCCACGTCCGGCCGCGCCAGATGCGTCAGATAATCGATTTCGCCGGCGTGGTTCATGCCCATTTCGAGCACCGCGAACTGGTGCGTCTCGCGCAGGCGCAGCAGCATCAGCGGCAGCCCGATGTCGTTGTTGAGGTTGCCTTCGGTATTGAGCACCGCCGCATCCGACCCCGCTTCCGCCCGCAGGATCGCCGCCAGCATTTCCTTGACGGTGGTTTTGCCGTTGCTGCCGGTGATCGCCACCACCGGCAGCCTGAAACGTGCGCGCCAGGCGGCGGCCAGTTTGCCAAGGGCGAGGCGGGTGTCGTCGACGCGGATGGCCGTTGCGATTTCCGGCGCCTGCGCGCGGTCGAGCACCACGCCGGCGGCGCCTTGCTGCAGCGCCTGCGCAGCGAAGGCGCCGCCGTCGAACCTTTCGCCGCGCAAGGCGATGAAGAGGTCGCCCGGCTGGATCGCCCGACTGTCGGTGGAGACGCGCAGCACCTCGGCGTCCGCGCCGGCAAACGGCACCTCGAGCATGGCCGCGGCCTCGGACAAACGCATCATGCTCATGTCCATGCCTCCAGCGCCTTCTTCGCCACCGCGACATCGGAGAACGGCAGCCGTTCGCCGCCCGTTTCCTGGTAGTCCTCGTGGCCCTTGCCGGCGATCAGCACCACGTCGCCCTGATGCGCACCGCCGATAGCCTCGAAGATGGCGCGCGCGCGATCCGCCTCGACGTGCGGCTTGCCGCTCGTGCCGGCGAGGATGTCGTCGATGATGTGGCGTGGATCTTCGTTGCGCGGGTTGTCGCTGGTGACCCAGACCTCGTCCGCGCCGTGGGTGGCCGCCTGCCCCATCAATGGACGCTTGCCCTTGTCGCGGTTGCCGCCGCAGCCGAAGACGCAGATGACGCGGCCGCCGCCGACGATTTCGCGCAGGGTGGCCAGCACCTTTTCCAGCGCATCGGGGGTGTGGGCGTAATCCACCACCACCAGCGGATGCGCGTTGCCGCCGAACGCCTGCATCCGCCCCGGCGGCGGCGCGATGTGCGCCAGCGCCCGGCAGGCGTCGTCCAGCTTCACCTCCGACACCAGCAGGGCGGCGAGCGCGGCCAGCAGGTTGGCGGCGTTGAAGCGGCCCAGCAGCGGCACGTCGAGTTCGGCATCGCCCCAGTCGGTGTGCACGCGCAGATGCAGGCCGCTTTGCGACAGGCGCAGCTTTTCTCCCACCACGGCACCGCGCTGGAATCCGTAGCCGGCGACGCGCGACGGCCGCGTTTCGCTTTCCAGCTGCCGGCCGAAGGCATCGTCGACATTCAATACGGCCCACTGCAGTCCCGGCCAGTTGAACAGGCGCGCCTTGGCATCGGCATAGCTGCCCATGTCGCCGTGGTAGTCGAGATGGTCGCGCGACAGGTTGGTCAGCACCGCAACGTTGAAGCGGGTGCCATTGATCCGCCCTTGCGCGAGGCCGTGCGACGACACCTCCATCGCGCACCCCGCCGCGCCTTGCTGCCGGTAGAGCGCAAGGCGCTGCTGCAATTCGACGGCGTCGGGCGTGGTGTTGAGCGCCGGCGTGAGCGCGCCGGGCTGGTCTCCGACAGGGGGAAAGCCATTGCCGACGGTGCCGATGACGGCGGTTTTCCGCCCCAACTGCGACAATGCCTGCGCCACCCAGTGCGCCACCGAGGTTTTGCCGTTGGTGCCGGTGACGCCGACCATATGCAGTGCGCGTGAAGGCTCGCCATAGATGTGGGCGGCGATTTCGCCGATACGGGTCTTCAGGTTGGGCACGCCCGCATTGGGGATGGCGAGCGCGGGGTCCCACTGGTAGTGGTCGGCCTCCCACAGCACGCCATCGACGCGCTGCGCCACCGCCTGCGCAATGAAGTCGCGGCCATCGCGGGTTTCGCCTGGATAGGCGGCGAACACCGTGCCTGGCACGGCCTTGCGGCTGTCGTTGACGAGCGCGTCGGCCGCGATGCCGAGCCGTTCCAGGATGTGCGGCACCGATTCCCGGATTGCCCGGGACGCGGGCGAAGCCGGGGCGGGCTTGGCGCCTGCGCCCTTTGTGCGGCCCGTGTCCTTGAGGGTTCCTGCCATCACGCGCCCCCGCCCGCCCGCACCGCCACGGGCGCGCTCTGCGTCATCCGCGTCGCGGTTTCCGGAGCGTCGGGCGGCAATGCCAGCTGACGCAAGCTGGCTGCCATGACCTGGGCGAACACCGGGCCGGCCACGCTGCCGCCGTAATACGTGCCGCCGGACGGCTCGTCGATTGCCACGCCGACGATGAGGCGCGGATTGGAGGCCGGCGCCATGCCGACGAAGGAAGACAGGTAACGGTCGGGCGCGTAGCGGCCGTCGACGATCTTGTGCGCGGTACCGGTCTTGCCCGCCACGCGATAACCCGGCACCCGGGTGCGCGTCCCGGTGCCCCCCTCCTGGGTGACTGTTTCCATCATGGCGCGCACTTCGCGCGCCACCTCGGCGGAGAACACCCGCTCGCCGACGGTTTCCTGCGGCTCGCGCTTCAGGAACGACAGCGGCATCACTTCGCCATCGTTGGCGAATGCCATGTAGGCGCGGGTCAACTGCAGCAGGCTCACCGAGAGGCCGTAGCCATAGGCCATGGTGGCGTGCTCGACCGGCTTCCAGGTGCCGGCGTCGCGCAGCCGGCCGGCGGTTTCGCCGGGAAAGCCCGAGCCCGGCAGCTGGCCGAAGCCGGCGCGGTGCAATACCGCCCAGTATTGCTGCGGCGTCAGCATCATCGCCATTTTGGCTGCGCCGACGTTGCTCGATTTCTGGATGATCTCGGTCACCGTCATCTGCGGGCGCGGATGCTCGTCGCGCACCAGCTTGGTGCCGACGCGCCAGGTTTGCGGCGTGTCGATCACGCTGTCCGGGTGGAACAGGCCGCGCTCCAGCACCGCCGCCGCGACGAACGGCTTGATGGTGGAGCCGGGCTCGAAGGTGTCGATCACCGCACGGTTGCGCATCGGCCCCGGCTGGTAATTGCGGCGGTTGTTGGGATTGAAGATCGGCTGGTTGGCCAGCGCGAGAATTTCGCCGGTCTTGGCGTCGAGCACCACCACGCTGCCGCCCTTGGCCTTGTGGGTGGCGATGGCGGCGGCGAGTTCGCGGTGCGCCAGGTATTGAATCTTGAGATCGAGCGCCAGCGCCAGATTGCCGCCCATTTGCGCGGTCTTGATCGGCGCCAGATCGCGGATGGTGTTGCCGCGGCGGTCGCGCAGAATCTGGCGTTCGCCCGCGCGCCCCGCCAGCCAGTCCTGATAGGCGCGTTCAACGCCCTCCTGCCCGAGGTCGTCCACATTGGTGAAGCCCACCACATGCGCGGCCACTTCGCCCGCCGGGTAGTAACGACGGAATTCGCGCCGCAGGTGCAGGCCGGGCACCCCCATGGCGGCGATCTTGACCGCCTGTTCCGGCGTGACCGGGCGCTGCACGCTGAATTCACCGCGCGTCTTGCGCGTCAGCTTCTCCGCCAGCGCGGGCGCCGACAGGCCCAGCACCCTGGCCAGGTGCGCGTGCTGATCGACCGTCAGCCGGAGCTCGGCCGGGCGCGCCCACAGCGACTCGACCGGCGTGCTGATCGCCAGCAGCTGACCGTGACGGTCGGACACCTGGCCGCGGTGCGCGGGCAGGGTGAGGTTGCGGTTGGCCACCGCGTCGCCCTTGCCCTGCAGATAGTCGGTGTTCAAACCCTGCAAATAAAGCGCGCGTCCCGCCACCAGCACCAGCCCGGTGAGCAGCAGTCCGCCCACGGTCGCCATGCGCCAAGGCGCGAGGTTGAGCTTGAGCAGCTTGCGCGAATGGTAATTCATGGTGCGCCCACCAGCGTTTCGACGCGCACCCGTTCCGGCGGCGGCGCCACCAGGCCGAGCTGGGTGCGCGCGAGCGCGTCCACCCGCGCCGGATTGGCCCAGGTGCTCTGCTCCAGCTGCAGTTTCCCCCACTGCTCGTCGAGCACGCGCGCCTCTTTTTTCAAGCGTTCCAGTTCCACAAAATAGGTACGCGCACGGTGCTGCGCCTGGATCACGGCCAGCGCGCACGCCACCAGCACCAGCGCCAGGACGATATCGAGACGGCTCATGCCACCCCGCCCATGCGTTCCGCCACCCGCAACACGGCACTGCGTGCCCGCGGATTGGCCTCCACCTCGGCGGCGGTCGCGTGCTGGGCACGGCCCACCCGCTGCAGGCGGCCCGGTTTCAGCATCGCAGCCGGGATCGGCAGGCGGCGCGGCGCCTGTTCCCCCTGCGCCTCGTCGCGCATGAAGCGTTTGACGATGCGATCTTCCAGCGAATGAAAGCTGATCACCGCGAGCCGTCCGCCGGGCCGCAGCCTGTCCACGCATTGCGGCAGCACGGCGCTCAGCTCTTCCAGTTCGCGGTTGAGATAAATCCGAATAGCCTGGAAGCTGCGGGTCGCCGGATGCTGCCCCGGTTCGCGCCGCCTGACCGCTGCGGCGATGAGATTCGCCAGCTGCCCGGTGCTGCGGATGGCCTCTGTTTGCCGCGCCGCAACAAGCGCGCGCGCAATCGATTTAGCAAACCGCTCTTCCCCGTAGGTGCGGATGACTTCACTGATCTCTCCCTCTGCCGCCGTCGCCAGCCAGTCCGCCGCCGACATCCCGCTGCCCGGGTCCATGCGCATGTCGAGCGGCGCGTCGAAGCGGAAGCTGAATCCGCGCGCGGCGTCGTCGAGCTGCGGCGACGACACCCCGATATCCAGCAAAATCCCGTCCACCTGCGCCACGCCCAGCTCGTCCAGCACGGCACCCAAGCGCGAAAACGCACGCTGCACCAGGGTCAGCCGCGCATCCCGCAGGGCCGCGCCGGCACGGATGGCGTCGGGGTCGCGGTCCAGCGCGATCAGGCGCCCGGCCGGCCCCAGCTGCGCCAGGATCAGCCGGCTGTGGCCGCCACGGCCGAAGGTGGCGTCGACGTACACGCCATCGGGCTTGATCCCCAGCGCCGCCACCGCCTCCTGTGCCAGCACCGGCACATGGGCGGGCTCAATCACAACGTGAACCCCTCCAGTTCGGGCGGCAGCGCGTCGTCGCTGAAGGTCAGCGCCTGGGCCACCTGGGCCTCCCAGCGCGACTCGTTCCACAACTCCACCTTGCTGCCCTGGCCCACCATCACCACGTTCTTGTCCAGCTCGGCGAATTTGCGCAGCATCGGCGGCAGCAGCACGCGGCCGGCACCGTCCATGTCCATATCGTGCGCATAGCCGACGAGCAGCTGTTTGAGGCTGCGGGTGCGGGGATTGAAGTCGGACAGGCCGTTGAGCTTCTTCTCGATCGGCTCCCATTCGGGCAGGGGGTAGAGCAGCAGGCACTGGCCGGGGTCGGCGGTGATCACCACGCGCCCGCCGCCGTTCACCAGAAGGGCGTCGCGATAGCGCGCCGGCACCACGAGCCGGTTCTTGCTGTCCAGACAGACTGTTGCGACCCCCCGAAACATGCTCCCCCCGTTATTGAATTTTGGCCGTGTTTGGACGGGCGCATTCTCCCACAACTTCCCACCAATCACCACTTGCACCCACTATAGGGGATAGTTTTGGGGGGGTCAAGCCAAGGAACGCAAAAAAACCCCTATGCCTCAATGACTTAGGGGTGGTTTTGGGTTGTGGATAAGTTTCTGGAAAAACCGATGCTTAGCAGCTTGTTTTGTCATTACTTCGAGGACAAAACGCTAAGTAATTGAATTGCATGAAAAGTGGGAAAGTCGACCGATAAGCCGGGTTCTGTCGTGGACAACCATTCCTCTAGGCCGGCCATTGCTGACCGGCTCCAGCCACCTACCCGCAGACTCAGCGAGCCGCTTCATCGCCTGCCTATTTGGTGTTGCTCCGGATGGAGGTTACCGCGTTTCACCGTAACTTAATACGCTCGTCTCTGTGGCCCTGTTCCTCGCCTCGCGGCGTCCGGCCGTTAGCCGGCATCCTGCTCTGTGGAGCCCGGACTTTCCTCTCCCACTTGCATGGCAGCGGTTGTCTGATCGGCTTTCCCGTCGGGATTATAAAGCCTTAGCTGGACCGAGGCTGCTGATTTGCTCACCCGCAGACGAGCCGGCCGACCGCCTCCCATCAGCAGAGCCCTCGCGAGAAGACGGCTGCATTTCACGGGGCCGGGGTGGTGCCCGGTTTTTTATGCGGCGACGCGCCAGCGGATGGCCTCGCCCGCGCGCAGCGGCACCAGGCTTTCGCTGCCCAGCTTGAGGCGGGCCGGGGCGTCCCAGTTTTCGCGCCTGAGCGTGATGGTGCCGGTATTGCGCGGCAGGCCGTAGAAGTCGGCGCCGTGGAAACTGGCGAAGGCTTCGAGCTTGTCGAGCGCGCCGGCGTCCTCGAACGCTTCGGCGTACAGTTCGATGGCGGCATGCGCGGTATAGATGCCGGCGCAGCCGCAGGCGCTTTCCTTGGCGCCCACCGCATGCGGCGCGGAGTCGGTGCCGAGGAAGAAGCTGGGATTGCCGGAGGTGGCCGCGGCAACCAGCGCCTGGCGGTGCTGTTCGCGCTTCAGCACCGGCAGGCAGTACAGGTGCGGGCGGATGCCGCCCTTGAACATGGCGTTGCGGTTGTACAGCAGGTGGTGCACGGTGACGGTGGCCGCGACGGTGGCCGGCGCGGCGGCGACGAACTCGGCGGCCTGGCGGGTGGTGATGTGCTCGAGCACGACTTTCAGCTTGGGGAAATCGCGCAGCAGGGGAATCAGATGGCGCTCGATGAACACCGCCTCGCGGTCGAACACGTCGACCTCGGGATCGACCACCTCGCCGTGCAGCAGGAGCGGCATGCCGGCTTCCTCCATCGCGGCGATCGCCTTGTAGGCGCGGGGCAGCTCGGTGACGCCGGAATCGGAATTGGTGGTCGCGCCGGCCGGATAATACTTCACCGCATGGAGGAAGCCGCTTGCCCGTGCGCGGCGGACTTCATCCGGCGTCGTGTTGTCGGTGAGATAGAGCGTCATCAGCGGCTCGAATGACGTCCCGTGTGCTGCGGCCAGCAAGCGCTCGCGGTAGGCGGCGGCATCGGCCACGCTGACCACCGGCGGCCTCAGGTTGGGCATGGCGATGGCGCGGCCGAATACGCGCGCGGTGTCGGGCAGCACGCTCTGCATGGCGGCGCCGTCGCGGAAGTGGATGTGCCAGTCGTCGGGGCGGGTGATCGTGAGGATGTCGGTCATGCTTTGTCCTGCTCGTGCGGCTTCAGTGCCAGCGCCATTTTATAGAGTTCGGCCTTGCTGCGTCCGGTGATCTGCGCGGCGAGCTTGGCGGCGAGCGTGGGCGGCAGCGCGCCCTGCAGGATGTCGAGCACGCGCAGCGCTTCCGCATCGACCATCGCGGCGGCGGCCGCCGGCGGGTGCACGACGACGACGAATTCGCCGCGCACGTGGTTGGGATCGGCGGCGAGCCAGGCGGGCGCCTCGGCCAGCGGCAGGGTGACGATGCTCTCGAATTTCTTGGTCAGCTCGCGCGCCAGCGTCGCCAGCCGGCCAGCGTCCAGCACCGCGGCCATGTCGGCCAGCGTTTCCTCGATGCGGTGCGGTGCCTCGTAAAACACCAGTGCGCACGGCAGCGCCGCCAGGGTTTGCAGTTGCGCACGGCGCGCCCCGGCCTTGGGCGGCAGGAATCCATGGAACAGCCACGACCCCGACTCCACCCCGGCGGCCGACAGCGCCGCGGTCACCGCGGCGGCGCCGGGGATCGGCACGACCCTCAGCCCCGCCGCGCGCACCGCCGCCACCAGCCGCGCGCCGGGATCGGACACCGCCGGCGTGCCGGCATCCGACACATAGGCGACCGCATCGCCGCCCGCAATCCATGCGGCCACCTTGTCGGCGGCTGCGCGCTCGTTGTGTTCGCGGACCGAAACCAGCGGCTTGGCGATATTGAAATGCGCCAGTAGCTGGCCGGACACACGGGTGTCCTCCGCCGCCACGCGGTCCACGCGCTGCAGGATGTCGAGCGCCCGCAGGGTGATGTCGCCAAGGTTGCCGATGGGCGTGGCGACCACATAAAGCGCGGGCAGCAGGGGGGTATGATGGGACGTTTCGTTCATGTGCCGCCATTGTCGCAGATGTTGAAATCCCTGCTCGGGCAATCCGCCGAAGCGCGTGCCGAAGCCTTCCTGCAAACGCATGGACTGAAGCTGCTGGCACGCAACTGGCGCTGCCGCTTCGGCGAAATCGATCTCGTCATGCAGGATGGCGCCACGCTGGTGTTCGTCGAAGTGCGGCTGCGCAGCCGCGCCGACTTCGGCGGGGCGGCCGCCAGCGTCACGGCGAACAAGCAGCGCAAACTGCTCGCCGCTGCGCGGCAGTACCTGGCCGCGCTGAAAACGCTGCCGCCGTGCCGCTTCGACGTGGTGGCGCTGTCAGGCGGCGCCCCGCCCGAGTGGATCATGAACGCATTCGACGATGTGGGATAATTCCAGCCGACCATGCCTTTACACGACAGAATTCTCGGCCATTTCCAGGCCTCGGCGCAGACCGCGCGGGAGGCTGCCGCGACGCTTGCGCCGGCGATCGAACAGGCCGCACGCCACATGGTGCATTGCCTCGCCCAGGGCGGGAAAATCCTCGCCTGCGGCAATGGCGGTTCGGCGGCGATTGCGCAGCGTTTCGCTGCCGCGATGATCAACCGTTTCGAACAGGAGCGCCCGGGGCTGGCGGCGATTGCGCTCACCGCCGACACGTCGACCTTGACGTCGGTCGCCAACGACTGCGCCTACGATCAGGTGTTTGCGCGGCAGGTGAAAGCGCTGGGGCAGCCGGGCGACCTGCTGCTGGCGGTCTCGGCCAGCGGCAACTCGCCCAGCGTATTGCAGGCGCTGGCCGCCGCGCGTACGCGCAGCATGCCGGTCATCGCCTTGACCGGCCGCAGCGGCGGCGGCCTGGCGGAACAAATGCAGGACGACGACGTCTTCCTGTGCGTGCCTGCAGAATCCACGGCGCGCATTCAGGAAATCCATCTGCTGTCCATCCATTGCCTGTGCGATGCGGTGGACAGCGTTTTACTAGGAGTCGAGGAATGAACAAACTGATATATGGCGCGCTGCTGGGTGCGGCGCTGGTGCAACTGGGCGGCTGCGCGGCCGTCGTCGTGGGCGGCGCCGCCACCGGTGCGGCGGCCGCCACCGACCGCCGCACCACCGGCGTCTTCGTCGCCGACCAGGAAATCGAATTGCGCGCAATGAACCGCCTGCGCGAAGCCATTCCGGAAAACACCGGGCGGATTTCCGCCACCAGCTACAACCGCCAGGTGCTGCTGACCGGCCAGGTGCCGGACGAATCCATCCGCGCGCGCGCCGCCGAGGTCGTCAAGGGCGTTCCCGACGTGCGCACGGTATTCAACGAACTCAGCGTCTCGGGCGTCATTTCGCTGACCTCGCGCACCAACGACACCGCCGTCACCGGCAGCGTCAAAACCCGCCTGCTGCGCGACGAACGCGTGCCCGGCACCAAGATCAAGGTCGTCACCGAGGCTGGCACCGTCTACCTGATGGGACTAGTGACCCGCGGCGAAGCCGACATTGCCACCGAAATCGCACGCACCACCTCGGGCGTGGCCAAGGTCGTCACCCTGTTCGAACATATCAACTGATGCCTCTGCCCGCGTTCGCCGCGTGCGCGGCCCGGCAGCGCGCCGTGAGCGGCCGCCCATGATCTATCGCGACCTGCGCGACTTCATCGCGCAACTCGAAACAATGGGCGAACTGAAACGCATCGCCGTCGAAGTCGACCCCAAGTTCGAAATGACCGAAATCGCCGACCGCGTGCTGCGCGCCGGCGGTCCGGCGCTGCTGTTCGAGAAGCCCAGGGGCGGCACGATGCCGGTGCTGGCGAACCTGTTCGGCACGGTCAAGCGGGTGGCGCTGGGGATGGGTGAGGACGATCCGGCGCGGCTGCGCGAAGTCGGCCAGCTGCTGGCCTATCTCAAAGAGCCCGAACCGCCGAAAGGGCTGCGCGACGCCTGGGACAAATGGCCGGTGCTGAAACAGGTGCTCAACATGGCGCCGAAGGAAGTGAAGAGCGCGCCGTGCCAGGAAATCGTGTGGGAAGGCGCCGACGTCGATCTGGCGCGCCTGCCGATCCAGCACTGCTGGCCGGGCGACGTGGCGCCGCTCGTCACCTGGGGGCTGACCGTCACCCGCGGCCCCCACAAGAAGCGGCAGAACCTCGGCATCTACCGCCAGCAGCTGATCGCCCCGAACAAGCTCATCATGCGCTGGCTGGCGCACCGCGGCGGCGCGCTGGATTTCCGCGAGCATCAGCAGGCGCATCCGGGCGAGCCGTTTCCGGTCGCCGTCGCGCTCGGCGCCGACCCGGCGACCATCCTCGGCGCGGTCACCCCGGTGCCGGACTCGCTCTCCGAATACCAGTTCGCCGGCCTCCTGCGCGGCGCCAAGACCGAGGTGGTGCAATGCCTCGGCAGCGAGCTGCAGGTGCCGGCGTCCGCCGAGATCGTGCTGGAAGGCGTGATCCATCCCGGCGAGACCGCGCTGGAAGGCCCCTACGGCGACCACACCGGCTACTACAACGAGCAGGAGACCTTCCCGGTGTTCACCGTCGAGCGCATCACCATGCGGCGCGACCCGATCTACCACAGCACCTACACCGGCAAGCCGCCCGACGAGCCGGCGATTCTCGGCGTGGCGCTGAACGAGGTGTTCGTGCCGCTGCTGCAGAAGCAGTTCCCCGAGATCGTCGACTTCTACCTGCCGCCGGAAGGCTGCTCCTACCGCATGGCGGTGGTGTCGATGAAGAAGGCCTACCCCGGCCACGCCAAGCGCGTGATGTTCGGCGTGTGGAGCTTCCTGCGCCAGTTCATGTACACCAAGTTCATCCTCGTCACCGACGACGACGTCGACGTGCGCGACTGGAAGGAAGTCATGTGGGCGCTGACCACCCGCGTCGATCCGGCGCGCGACACGCTGCTGGTGGAGAACACGCCGATCGACTATCTCGATTTCGCGAGTCCCGTGTCGGGCCTGGGCAGCAAGATGGGCATCGACGCCACCAACAAGTGGCCGGGCGAGACGACGCGCGAATGGGGCACGCCGATCGTGATGGACGCGGCGGTGAAGGCGCGCGTCGACGCGATGTGGAGCGATCTCGGACTGTAGCGCGCATGAGCGAGAAGCCCGCCGGCCGGCGCACCTGCCTCTACACGCCCGAGCAGCTCGACGCCATCGTCGCCGACATGGCGCGCCAGGCGGCCGGCCTGCTGACCGGACGCACGCGCGTCGCGGTCGTCGGCATCCTGCGGCGCGGCGCGCCGCTGGCCGACCGCCTGCACGCGCGGCTACGCGAAACCTGGGGCCTGGCCGACTGCGTGCGGCTGGATCTCAAGATCGAACGCTACGCCGACGATCTCACGCTGCTGCACCCGGATACCCCGCTGACCGAGAACCCGACGCACGCGGCACTCGACCTTGCCGGCTACACGGTGCTGGTGGTGGACGACGTCATGTATCGCGGCCATTCCATGCTGCGCGCGGTGGAATACCTTGCCGGCAAGCAGCCGGAGGAAATCCGCACCGTGGTGCTGGTGGACCGCGGCGCCGCGAAGCTGCCGGTGCGCACGGACATCGTCGGCGTGCGCCTCGACGTCGCCCCCTCGGACGTCATCGAATGCAACGTCCCGCCCTACGAGGCCCGCTTCAGGATCGACCTGCTGCAGTCCGCATGACGCCGCCTTGCGGCGGCGGGGATTGCCGCGCCATGAGCTATGATTTGAAGCATGCCTCGTGGCGCCATTTCAGTCTTCGGGAGAGAGATCATGAATAAATCCATGCTGGCCGGCGTGATAGCCGGCGCCGTTGCCGTCACCGCGATTGGTGGGGTGGCCGGGTACAAGGTTCTCAACCCGAAGCCGGAATTTGCCGAGGTGCTGGCGGTCGAGCCGGTCACCGAAACCACCAAAACGCCGCGCCAGGTTTGCCACGACGTGGTTGTCAACGAACAGGCGCCGCTCAAGGACCCCAACCGCATCGCCGGCACCGCGATCGGCGCGGTCGCAGGCGGCCTCCTCGGCAGCCAGATAGGCGGCGGCAAGGGGCGCACGGTCGCCACCGTCGCCGGTGCCGCCGCCGGCGGCTACGCCGGCCACCAGGTACAGAAGGGAATGCAGGAAAAAGACACGACCAGCCGTACCGAAACGCGCTGCAAGACCGTCTACGATACGCGCGCCAAAACCGTGGCCTATGACGTGCGCTACCGTCTGGGCAAGGAAGAAGGCCAGGTGCGCATGGATCGCCAGCCCGGCCCGCGCATTCCGGTGAAGGACGGGCAGCTGCAGCTAGGCGCGCCTGCAGCGCCCTGAATCTGGCGGGCGCAGCGGTCAGCCGCGCTCGGACGGCCAGGCGGTGAGCGTCGCTTCCCAGTCGTCCGGCGGCGCAGCCTGCCCCAGCCGCACGATGCGCCCCACTTCGTTCTCGTACCAGCCGTAATCCTGCTTGTTGGGCTCGGCCTCATACCCCCACCAGGCACCGTCGGCATCCTGCGCCAGCCATCTCACCCACTCGGGCACCTTATCGAAGTCCATCGTCGTCTCCGCACCGGCGACAGCCCAGGATGCTGAAGTAGCGCAGATACAGCCACAGCGCGCCCGGCAACAGCGACAGCCGCAGCCATTCCGCCGCCGTGTCCGGCCACTGTCGCGCCTGCCAGGCATCCACGGCCACCGGCAACGACTGGAACAGCGCCAGCAGCACCAGAAACAGCCCCATCGCGCGGCAGCCGGGAGTCATCGCTCAGCCTCGCCGGATTGCACCCACTCCAGCAGCGCGCGTTGCGCTGCTTCGCTGCGGCGCGCATTGGCGTGGTTGACCAGCATCACGAAGCTGACGCGCCCGCCGCCGGCGGTAAACACGTAGCCGGCCAAGGCGCTGACGTCGCGCAGGGTGCCGGTTTTCAGGTGCGCGCTGCCGGCGAGCGAACTGCCGTTGAAGCGATGCTTCAGCGTGCCGTCGACGGCGACGATCGGCAGCGACGACTCGAATTCGGCGGACAGCGGGCTGCGGCTGGCTGCGCGCAACAGCTGGTTCAGCGCGCCGGCGCTGATGCGCTCGATGCGCGACAGGCCGGCGCCGTTTTCCAGCACCAGCTTGGTGGTCGCGACCCCCTGCCGCTCCAGAATTTCGCGCACCGCCCGCGCCCCCTTGTCCAGCGTCGCGGGCGCGCCATGGACTTCCGCGCCCAGCGTCAGGAACAGGTTGCGCGCCATCAGATTATTGGAATGCTTGTTCAGGCGGGTGAGCGCATCGGCCAGCGGCTCCGAGGCGAACCTCAGCAGCGGCGCCGCGGCGGGCGGCAGGCCCGGCACCGTCGCGCCGCTCAGCGTGCCACCGGCTTCCGCCCACAGGCCGCGGAAAATGAAATCGAACGTGGCCGCCGGCTCGAACAGGTTCAGCGACAAGGTCTGCTCGCCGCAGCCGCGCGCGTATTGCCCGCGCAGCACCAGCGTGGGGCGCTCGCTCGCGGCAACCGATGGCGCGATCGCGTCCTTCCAGCCATTGCATGCCGCCCGCTCCTCCAGTGCCAGCTGCGAGATCAGCGTCACGCCCGGCAAAGCGATGTCCGGCACGATAGACACGTCGCGCTCGCCCGGCTTCAGGCGCAGCGTCGTCGCGTTGAAGTTGGCCGCCAGCGGCCCCGGCGCGGCGTTGTACAAGGCCAGCGGCTCGCCGTCGAACGCGCCGGGATCCGTCGCCGGCAGGTCGAAGTGGCTGAGGTCGAGCACCAGATTGCCGCGGATGTGGCGCACGCCGCGTGCGCGCAGTTCGCGCTGCAGCAGCCACATGCGCTCCAGCGTCAGGGTCGGATCGCCGTATCCCTTGACGACGAGATCGCCCGTCAACACGCCGTCCACGATGGGGCCGTCCGCCCAGACATCGGTCGTCCACACGTATTCCGGACCCAGCCGGTCGAGTGCTGCGAAGCCCGTCACCAGCTTCATCACCGAAGCCGGATTCAGCGCCGCATCGGCATTGTGGCTGAGCACGGGTTGCGCCGCCTGCAGCGGCTGCACCACCACCGCCACATGGTCGAGCGGGATGGCGGCCTGCTTCAGCGCGCCGGTGAAAGCGGCGGGCAGTTCGGCGGCAGCGGCAGAAACAACAAGGCCTGCAAACAGCAGGCCGGTGAAACAGCGGAAGGCGATTCGGACAGACGGCATCCCGCCATTATGCCGAATTCCGCGGTGCGGTCTTGCGCCCCGCGGCGGCAGGGGCGTCGCAGCCTATTCGGCGACCCGCATCCTGCCAAGCTCTTTCCGGGTAAGCTCGTCGAAGTGCTTCAGCACCCAGCCCTTCTCGCCGACCCAGGCCTTGAACAAGGCCAGATTTTTCTGCCGCTCCACTTCATCGTCACCCAGGTTCCGATACATGTTCCCGGGCTCGCCGTCCCTGGTGTTGCTTCCATCGTCCAGGCGGCGCATCAGGGCGCCGCTGTCCGGCCAGCCGACGAAGGCCACCAGGTTGGCGTAGGTATCCATGCGCGGGCCGCGGTTGAGTTCCTTGTACCTGTCCTTGTTTTCGTCGAATTCGGCCAGATAGGGGGAGCCTTCGCCGTGACAGGCCATGCACTTCTGCTCCCACAGCGGGCGGATATCCTTGCGGTAAGTTACGTCGCCGGCCGAAGCGGCGCTGCCGAGCAGCAGCGCGCAAAGGAACAAGGCGGGTACACGATTCATGGTCGTCTCCTTGCTGTGAATAAAATCCCGGCGACCCGGGTCGCTTTCGTTCCCGGCCCGGGCACGCGATGCTTACAGCGACTGCCTGATGGCCAGCACCGCCTGGTTGCGCAGCGACTTGAGCAGGGCCAACTCTTTCTCCGGAATCGTGATGCCGCCGGGATCGGGCTGGTCGGCGTAGATCAGGCCGATCGGCTTGCCTTTCACGATGATCGGGAACAGCACGAACGTGCGCGCCGGCACGCTCTGCCGGTACCACGCCGGAATCCGCGTCGCGATTTTAGGATCGTCGATATCGGTGATGAGGATGTCGGCATTGTTCTGGAGCGCGACGAGAAACACATCCGGCTGCCCCGCCAGGGAGAAATCGAATGCCTTGATCAGCTTCTGCACGTCGTCGCCGAAACCGAATTTCCCGCGCAGGGTGTTGTGGCGGCCATCCTTGATGCACAGCACCACATGCGCGAAACCCATGCCGCTATACATGGCCTCGAGGATCATGCGCAAAATATCGTTGATTGAAATCGTGTCGTCGATCAGCGAATTGCCGACGTCCTGCAGGCCCGAGGTGAGGACGGACTGAATTTCCTCGCTGCTGCGCTGCGGCTTGACGCCATCTCCGCCCGGCGCCGCATCGAGAATCGGGGCGTATTCGTGAAGCACGCTGCTGCCCAGTTCGGGCTCGATGGCGGACACGCCGCTCCGCGGCGCGCCGGCGTCCGCTTCCGGCGCGGCCGGCGGCGCGGTCGGCGCCGCCGCACCGGCCCATTTCGACGCTTGCTGCGCGAAAGCGCTGTGCTTCAGGTTCACGTTCACCGCCAGGGCGAACTGGGCAATGTCCTGCATGGATTTTTCCATCACCCCGGAAAGCTGTTTCTCCGTCACCGGCAAGGCGGCGGAAAAACGCGCCATGAGTTTGGCCAGGGCCTTGCCGCGATCGTCATCCGGCGTGCTGAGGATGACCTCGCACAATTCATTGGAAAAGCTCGCCAGCACGCGCAGCCGGTCGGTATTGCTCGCGCATGGCTTAAGCGTTCCTGCCGGCAGTTTTTTCATGCTCTGCACCAGCTGATCCGGAAAGCCCCAGCTCCTGGCTATGCCCATCCCCAGATTCTCGAACGACACCCCCAGCACCTCGGTCGAGGCCCGGGCATCGCTGTAGCCCTCGGCCTCGACCCGCTGCCGGATCGCCACCGTCTCCGCCGGGAAGTAAAACATCGCCAGCATGCGCCCCAGGTTGTGCAGCATGGCGCCGATAAACGCCTCCTCCACATCCTTCACCTGCGCCTTGTCCGCCATCTCGCGCGCCAGCATGCCGGCGTACAGCACCTTGACGAATTCCTCCTTCAGCTGCTGCGCGTGCGCCTTGTTCTCCAGGTTGTCGAACAGGATCAGGCTCAGGGCGATCGAGCGCACCGCATCGAAACCGAGAATCACCACCGCGCGCGAGATGGTGCTGATCGCCCCCCCGCCGACCTGGTTGTAGAACGCCACGTTGGCCAGCCGCAGCAGCTTGTTGGTCAGCGCAAAATCCTTGAGGATATTGTTGGATAGCGCGCCGACCCCCTCCCTGTCCGAAGAGGCGATGCGGTTGATGGCGCCGATGGACTCGGACAGGGCGGGAAAATCGCTTTCGACGCGCATGCGCCGCAGCAGGACATTCAGCGCGCTTTGCCTGACATCGCCGCCCGCCGTCAGGTCGTCGTCAAGGTTTGACATTTTCGGGTTCACATTCGACATGCTGTTTCTTGTTTTAGACACGAGACCGGGCCACAGCCCGGTGAGCAAGCGGGGACCGCGTTGCCGCCCCCGCTAGAGGAATCGGCGGCGGAGCGGATTTATCCAGAGGACTGCGGTTTTTATTTCATCCTCGCCGGCCCGTCCGGGCCGGCGCCGAACGGGCCGCCGCGCCGAGCCGGACACGGCGTAGATACGGCTCATGCCGAATGGTAGCAATGTAACGGGAATGAGCCGATCCGCCCGGTTTGCAGACGGAGTATTCTTGAATCCATCTCAAATTATTCGAAGGGAGAAGACCATGCATCACCTTAACAAGCCTGCGTCCGGCATCGCCCGGCTCGCTGCCCTGGTCCTGGCGGCGGCCATGCCGGCCGTGCCGTTGAATGCCCTGGCGCAGCATGCACACGGCAACCTCACCGCGATCGCGGAACTGGAAGCCAAGTCCGGCAGCGCCGTCGAGGGCAAGCTCACCTTCCACGAAATGCCCGGCAAGGGCGTGCACATCGAAGGACGGGTAAGCGGACTGACCCCCGGCAAGCACGGTTTCCACATCCACACCAACGGCAATTGCGACTCCCCCGACGGCATGAGCGCGGGCGGCCATTTCGCCCCCACCGGCGGTCGCCACGGCGCCCCCACCGACAAGGAACGCCATCCCGGCGACCTCGGCAACATCGTCGCCAATGCCGAGGGCGTGGCCGACGTCGACGTGATGGCGCACGGCCTGACCATCACCCTGATGGGCAAAAACTCGATCGGCGAGCGCAGCATCGTCATCCATGCCAAGGAAGACGACTTCTCCGATCCCGCCGGCAATTCGGGCGCGCGCGTGGCCTGCGGCTATATCGATCTGGTCGAACTGCACATGCGGATGTAGAAATACCGCTGCGCGCCAACCTGCTGAACGGCCTTGCGGCCGTTCGCACGCCTATCCCAGATCCTGCACATACCAGTCCATCGCCTCGGCCAGGCCTTCGCCGATGCGATGCGTCGGCGCATAGCCGAGCCGCGCGCGGGCCTTGGAAATGTCGGCCAGCGAATGGCGCACGTCGCCGGCGCGGAAATCGCGGTAGACGGGCTTGAATCCGGCCAGATGCGGAAATTTCGGCGCGAGCAGGGCGTGGATGGCTTCAAACAATTGATTCAGCGTGGTGCGGTCGCCGACGGCGACGTTGTAGACCTGGTTGGCTGCGTCCGCGTGCGTGCTGGTGGCGGCGAGCAGGTTGGCCTGGATGACGTTGTCGATGTAGCAGAAGTCGCGGCTGGTTTCGCCGTCGCCGTTGATGTACACCGGCTCGTTGTGGATCATGCTCGCCACCCACTTCGGCACCACCGCGGCGTAGGCGCCGTCGGGATCCTGGCGCCGGCCGAAGATGTTGAAGTAGCGCAGGCCGATCGATTGCATGCCGTAGCAGCGGCCGAACACGTCGGCATACAGTTCGTTCACCAGCTTGGTCACCGCATACGGCGACAGTGGCTTGCCGATGACGTCCTCGACCTTGGGCAGGCCGGGATGGTCGCCGTAGGTGGAGGAGGACGCCGCGTAGATGAAGCGCTTGACCCCAGCGTCGCGCGCCGCCACCAGCATGTTGAGGAAGCCGGTGTTGTTGGCGGCATGGGTCGACAGCGGATCTTCCAGCGAGCGCGGCACCGAGCCGAGCGCGGCCTGGTGCAGCACGTAATCGACGCCCTTGCACACCGTATGGCAGGTGATGAGATCGCGGATGTCGCCGCGCTTGAAGCTGAAATTCGCCCAGCGTTCGGGACCGACGCCAGCCTGCACCTGCGCCAGATTCTTTTCGTGGCCGGTGGCGAAGTTGTCCAGCCCGACGACGCGCTGGTCGAGCAGCAGCAGGGCTTCGACCAGGTTGCAGCCGATGAAGCCGGCGGCGCCGGTGACGAGCCAGGTTTTCGGCTCGGCGCGAAGCTGCGTCTTCAGCGCGTCGAACGCGGCCATTACAGCCTCCAGAGCGCGAAGCCCGCGGCTTCCACCGCAGCCGGGTCGTAGGCCGACTTGACGTCGGTGAACGCGCCGCCCTTGTTAAGCCTGGCCGTCAGTTCGGCGAACGGTTTTTCCAGGTAGGCACTATGCGACACCGCCGCGACGATGGCATCGCATTGCGGGAGATCGTCCCACGCGGTGAGGCTGATGCCGTATTCGTGCTCGGCTTCGCGGGTTTCGCCGAGCGGGTCGTGCACATGCACGTCGCAGCCGAACGACTGCAGTTCGCGGATCACGTCGACCACCTTGGAGTTGCGCAGGTCGGGGCAGTTTTCCTTGAAG
This sequence comes from Thiobacillus sp. 65-1059, assembly GCA_001897675.1. Taxonomy (GTDB): domain Bacteria; phylum Pseudomonadota; class Gammaproteobacteria; order Burkholderiales; family Thiobacillaceae; genus Thiobacillus. The sequence continues at coordinate 72,130 of MKUE01000110.1, forward strand.
GTGAGGCCCAGCACGTTGACCCTGGCGCCCTTCACCTGCACCCCGTTGGCGATCATCTTCTTCACCGTTTCCTGTGCCACGTAGGCGCCCATGCCGTCGTTGATGCGGCGCCCGGCGAGGATCACCTGCGGGTGGTAGCCGAGCATGTCGGCCTTGTGGGTGAGGTAGTAGGGATCGACGCCGATGCAGTGGCCGCCGACCAGGCCCGGGCGGAAGGGCAGGAAGTTCCACTTGGTGCCGGCCGCCTTCAACACCTCCAGGGTGTCGATGCCGAGGCGGTGGAAGATCAGCGAGAGTTCGTTCATCAGCGCGATGTTGAGGTCGCGCTGGGTGTTCTCGATCACCTTGGCGGCCTCGGCCACCTTGATGCTGCTCGCGCGATGCACACCGGCGGTGATGACGCTGCCGTACAGTTCGGCCACCTTGTCCAGGGTGGCGGCATCGTCGCCGGACACCACTTTCACGATCCTGGTGATGGTGCGTTCCTTGTCGCCGGGATTGACGCGCTCGGGCGAATAGCCGACGTGAAAATCCTGCCGCCATGTCATGCCCGAGTTCTTTTCCAGGATCGGGATGCAGACCTCTTCGGTGGCGCCGGGGTAGACTGTGGATTCATAGATGACGGTGGCGCCCTTTTTCATGTGCTTGCCGACCGTGGTGCTCGACCCGACCAGCGGCGAGAAATCGGGGATGTGCGCCGCGTCGACCGGGGTCGGCACGGCGACGACGATGAAGTCGGCCTGCGCCAGGTCGGCCGGGTCGGTGGTCACCTTCAATTGCGTGGCGGCCTTGAGGTCGTCCGTCGACACTTCGCCGGTGGGGTCGCAGAATCGACGGTAATGCTCGATTTTTTCAACCGAAAGGTCATAGCCGATGGTGGTCATCTTCTTGCCGAATTCCACCGCCAGCGGCAGCCCCACATAGCCCAGCCCGACAACCGCAACGACGCTCATGCTTGGATTCCCCTATGAATAGAAAGTTTTTCCTGCCGCCCGGATTGTATCGAATTTGCGCGACGCTCCTAGGCCACCGCCAGCGGCCGACTGGCCACTTCGCCAGCAAGCGGCATACCAGTTGGGCGTTGCTGGCCCTGTTTGCCGCGCTGCCCGCCCACGCCGACGTGGCGGACACATTGCTCGCAGTGAAGCCGGGCGTGGTCGGCGTCGGCACCTTCAATCCCAGCGGCAGCCCGCGCGCCAACCTGCAGGGCACCGGCTTTGCGGTGCTCGACGGGCGCTACGTGGTGTCGTGCGCGCACATCTTTCTCAGACAGCTGGACAGCGAGAAAAAGGAAACCCATGCCATCTTCGTCGGGCGCGACCGTCAGATGGCGGTGCGCACCGCGCAGCTGATCGCCACCGACCGCGCGCGCGATCTGGCCCTGCTGAAAATTGCCGGCGATCCGCTGCCCGCGTTGAGGCTGGGCGACTCGGACAGCGTGCGCGAAGGCTGGCAGCTGTATTTCACCGGTTATCCGATCGGCTCGGTGCTGGGGCTCAACCCCTCCACCCACCGCGCCGGGCTCGCCGCCGTCATTCCCATTTTCACGCCGGTGCAGAGCGCCTCGCAGCTGAACGCGCGCGCGCTCAAACAGGCGCAGCAGCCCTACGAGGTGTTCGAGCTCGACGCCATCGCCTACCCCGGCAACAGCGGCAGCCCGGTGTGGCACCCGGAAACCGGCGAGGTGCTGGGGGTGGTCAACTCGGTGTACGTGAAGGGGGCGAAAGAGGCCGCGCTCACAGCGCCGAGCGGGATCAGCTACGCGATCCCGGCAAAGTATGTGCAGCAGCTGCTGGAGCAGGCGCTGACCAAGGCGCCGTGAGCGCGCCTACATGCCGCCGGTCAGGCTGACGCCGAGGCCGAGCGACTGCTGGCTGTGGTTGTAATCGATCAGCGATTCGCCATAGCCGTTGAAATACTGCACGTAGCCCCTCAAGCGTCCGTACAGCGGAAAACTCCAGTTCAGCTTCAGCGCGCCGCGATGGTCCGGCGTGCCGAAATTGCTGCGCAGCAGCAGCGAATACGTATTGCGCCCTTTGCTATAGACCGCCAGCAGATCGCCGTGCCCGAGGTAGTCCTCGATGTCGGGATTGTCGCCGCTGTCGCGTTCCGGAATCCGGTACCAGGGGCGGACCAGCAAGGCCAGGCTGCCGCGCTCGAATCCGAACTGCGCATATACCCGGTTCCAGCTGCGCGACAGCGCCGCGCCGCGGCCGTTCGACTGATGCACCAGCCCGAGGCTGAGGAAGCGCCAGCGAAAACCGGCCAGATCGTAATCGGTGCGGAACACCAGCATCGCCTCGGGTTCGTAGTTGTTCTCGCGGAACGGCGAGGACATGCTGCCGTTGTAGGCCTGCCAGAACGAGGTGGCGGTGTAGCCGAACCACAGGTCGACATTGTCGTGGCCGAACACGCCCTGCATGCCCTTGATCTTGAAGCTCAGCTGCAATTCGGTCTCGACGGGATCGGGCCTGAGATCGGCCTGCCCGGGCATTGCCGGAAACGAGGCGTTGTTGGGCGAGTTGCTGACCTTGAGCGGCAAAAAATAATTGGGCCGATGCGGGCGGAACAGAAAGGCGCCCCGCTTGGCTGCGTCGTCGAGTTCCCAATGGCGCGACAGCGCCGAAAGCAGCCGGGGTTCCGCCGGCGCGGAGGGGGCCGCGACAGGCTCCGGGGCGGCGTGCAGTTCGACCGCGGGCGGCGGCCGCCCGGCCAGCCGGTCGTAGCACGCCAGCCGCTCGGCATCCGCCGCAATCGCGCTGCAGCCTTCCCAGTCGGCAATCGGAGCGGCCTGCGCGCTCCCCAGCAAGCCCGCGCACAGCAAGGCCAGCGGAATTCCGCCGCACGCAGGTTTCGCCGGTCTCGTCCGCACCCGGCGCTCAGTCGAGAACCACGCTGTGCCCCGGCAGCGGCGCCTGCGCATCCCAGCCGAACTGCCTCTGCAAATCGGCGGCGAAGCCGGTCGCCACGGTTTCCTCGCCGTGCACCACGAACACCTGGCGCGGCTTGTTTCGGAAATGCCCCAGCCAGGCGAGCAGCGCGCTGCGGTCGGCATGCGCCGACAGCCCGCCCAGGGTGTAGAGGTCGGCGCGCACCGGAATGTCCTCGCCCAGCAGGCGCACCCGTTTGGCGCCGTCGACCAGGCGGCGGCCGAAAGTGCCGGCGGCCTGGAAGCCGGTGATGAGGACGGTCGAATCGCGGCGCGGCAGATTGGCGCGCAGGTGGAATTTGATGCGGCCGGCCTCGCACATGCCGCTGGCGGAGATGATGACGGCGCCCCCCGCGATGCGGTCGAGCGCCTTCGACTCTTCCACGTCCTCGACGAATTCGAGCTTGCGAAAATGCGCCGCGCCGCCGTGCCGACCCATCAGCGCATGGGTTTCGGCATCGAGCAGTTCCATGTGCCTGAAGGTGATCTCGGTGGCGGCGGTGGCCATCGGCGAGTCGACGAACACGGAAAGCTTGGGAATACGCGCCTGCCGCGTCAGGTCGGCCAGCAGGTAGAGCATGTCCTGGGTGCGCCCCACCGCGAAAGCGGGAATGATGACGTTGCCGCCTTTTCTTTCGATGGTGTCGTTGATCGCCTCCACCAGTTCGTCCTGCGTCGCCTCCATGCTCTTGTGGTCGCGGTCGCCGTAGGTCGACTCGACCAGCAGGTAATCGGCCTCGAAGATCGGCGCGGGGTCGCGCAGCAGCGGCCGCGCGGGCTGGCCGAGGTCGCCGGAGAAGACGATTTTGCGGCGGCGCGCGCCTTCGCCCACCCACACCTCGACGATCGCCGAGCCGAGGATGTGGCCGGCATCGCGGAAGGTGCAGCGCACCTGCGGATGCGGTGCGATTTCCAGATCGTAATCGACCGCATTGAGGCGCTTCAGCGAGGCCTGCGCCTGCGCCACCGTGTACAGCGGGGCGGTGTCGCGCGGCGGCAATCCGCGCGCGGCATCGCGCTTGGCCATGCCCTGGCGGAAGCGGTTGAGGTTGGCGTACTCGGCCTCCTTTTCCTGGATGTGCGCCGAATCGGGCAGCATCACCGCGAGCAGGTCGCAGGTGGCGCGGGTGGCGTGGATCGCGCCGCGGAAGCCGAGCGCGACCAGCCGCGGCAGCAATCCCGAATGGTCGATATGGGCGTGGGTGAGGATGACGAAATCGATCGTGGCCGGGTCGAAACTGAAGGCGCGGCGGTTTTTCTCGCGCGTCTCGCGCCCTCCCTGGAACATGCCGCAATCGACCAGAAAGCGCACGCCGTCGGCTTCCAGCAGATAGCTGGAGCCGGTCACCTCGCGCGCCGCGCCGAGAAAAGTCAGCTTCATGATGGAATGCCGCGTAGCGTCGGCCCCGCGGGGTCAGGCAGAGGCTTCGATATTACACCGGCGCGACGCCCGCTCCTTTCCGCTGCGCGCCGATTCCCGCGCCGAAGGAAACCCACGGGTCCGGACACCTCGCCGCCTGCCGTCCCGCGCGGCATGTTCCGCCTTAATCCGGATTCGCATCGTCCGCACGCGTGGCGCCGATGCCGTGAAGAAAAATGGGGAACACCAGCTTTCCCTCTGAAGTCAGCGATTTTCGCGCTTCGATGACGGAAACGCGCAGCACCAGGCCCTGGATGATGCCGGTGAACATCACGGCGGCGCCATGCTCGTCCAGATCGGCGCGGACAAGATGCTGTGCCTTGGCCCGGGCCAGGAGACCGCTCACCCTGGCCTCGTAGTCCGCCAGAATGCTGCGTATCAGCTCCTTGATCCTGGGGTTTTTCTTCAGCAGCTGGTCGGTGAATATCAGCTTCGGAATCGCCGGCACCTTGTCGACGAAGCCCAGATGGGCATAAAACATTTTCTCCAGCGAATCGAGCGGATCGCTGCCCTGATCGGCCGCCATATCCAGCACGCCCATCAGGCGGCCGCGCACCCAGTGGATGACCCCCAGCCAGATCATGTCCTTGGTTGGGAAATGACGGAAAATCGCACCTTGCGTCACGCCCACGGCCCTGGCCATGTCCTGCGTCGTCACCTTGTCCACGCTCTGCTCGCCGACAAGCTCCACGGCGGCCTTGATGATTTCTTCCTGGCGTTCTTCCGCCGATAGTCGTTGCCTGCGTTCGCTCATTTCTTGATTTCCATGTCCCGTGTTTCACTGATTTCGAAATTTGCGGGCGCGCGTGCCGCGACCGCATGGGCGCGCCGGGAGCGTATTACGCCGCCCGAGGCGGGGCCGCCGGCAGTGAATCGGCGGCCGCCGCATTGCAGGATGCAAGGCGTCGATGCGTGCGCGGCAGCCCGCGCCAGACGATTGCGTAGATTGTTCATGTCAGGCCATCCTTTTCTTGAAACGCAGCGAACTCATGGTCAGAAGCGCGGTGCCCAGCACTGCCAGCGCGGCGAACTGCGGCCACAGGATGTCCCAGCCGCTGCCCTTGAGGAAGATGTCGCGGATGATGACCAGGAAGTAGCGCAGCGGGTTGAGATAGGTGAGCCACTGCGCCGG
>MKUE01000111.1 GCA_001897675.1 Thiobacillus sp. 65-1059
GCGACATCCAGCTGACGCTGGCGCAGCGCGTGCCGGTGACCGGCGCGGTGATCGTCACCACGCCGCAGGACATCGCGCTGATCGACGCGCGCAAGGGACTGAAGATGTTCGAGAAGGTCGGCATTCCGATCATCGGCGTGGTCGAGAACATGAGCCTGCACATCTGCTCGAATTGCGGCCACGAGGAGCGTATCTTCGGCGAAGGCGGCGGCGAGCGCATGTGCAAGGACTACAACGTCGAATTCCTCGGCGCGCTGCCGCTCGACGGCAGCATCCGTGCCGATGCCGATTCCGGCAAGCCGTCGGTGGTGTCCGACCCGAACGGCCGCGTGACCGAAATCTACAAGCAGATCGCGCGCCGGGTTGCTGTTAAGATTGGCGAAACCGCGGTGGACCACTCCGCCAAGTTCCCCAACATCGTCATTTCCAATACCTGATGAGCATCAAGTCCGACCGCTGGATCCGCCGCATGGCGGCTGAGCATGGCATGATCGAACCGTTCGAGCCGGGGCAGATCAAACAGGCCGCTGGCCGATCCATCGTGTCGTACGGCACGTCGAGCTACGGCTACGACGTGCGATGCGCCGACGAATTCAAGCTGTTCACCGACATCAACACCACCATCGTCGACCCCAAGGCCTTCGATCCGAACTCCTTCGTCGAGGTCAAGGGCGATTCCTGCATCATCCCGCCGAATTCCTTTGCGCTGGCGCGCACCGTGGAATATTTCCGCATTCCGCGCAGCGTGCTGACTATCTGCCTCGGCAAGAGCACCTACGCGCGCTGCGGCATCATCGTCAACGTGACCCCGCTGGAGCCCGAGTGGGAAGGCCACGTGACGCTGGAATTCTCCAACACCACGCCCCTGCCCGCGCGCATCTACGCCAACGAAGGCGTGGCGCAGATGCTGTTCCTCGAATCCGACGAGGAGTGCGAGACCTCGTACAAGGACCGTGGCGGCAAATACCAGGGCCAGGTCGGCGTGACCCTGCCGAAAATTTAATCCCCGGGACGCCGGGGATTCGTATAATCCGCGTTTTTTAATCCGCCCATCCCAACGGCTTCCCTCTGGAGCAGGCCATGCGCTTCCGTTTTCCCGTTGTCATCATCGATGAAGACTTCCGTTCCGAAAATGCTTCGGGGCTCGGTATCCGTGCGCTCGCCGAGGCGATCGAGAAGGAAGGCATGGAGGTGCTGGGCGTCACCAACTATGGCGATCTGACTTCGTTCGCCCAGCAGCAGGCGCGCGCCTCGGCATTCGTGCTGTCGATCGACGACGAAGAACTCGCGGGCACAGCCGAGGATGCGCAGACGGCGCTGCAGAAGCTGCGTGCGTTTGTCGAGGAAGTACGTTTCCGCAACGCCGAGATCCCGATCTTCCTGCATGGCGAAACCCGCACTGCGCGCCATATCCCGAACGACATTCTGCGTGAACTCAATGGCTTCATCCACATGCTGGAAGACACGCCGGAGTTCCTTGCGCGCTATATCCTGCGCGAAGCGCGGGCCTATCTCGACTCGCTGGTGCCGCCGTTTTTCCGCGCGCTGACCCATTACGCGGCGGATGGCTCGTACTCCTGGCACTGTCCCGGCCACTCGGGCGGCGTGGCGTTTCTGAAGTCGCCGATCGGCCAGATGTTCCACCAGTTCTTCGGCGAGAACCTGCTGCGCGCCGACGTCTGCAATGCGGTAGACGAACTCGGGCAACTGCTCGACCATACCGGCCCGGTTGCAGCATCCGAGCGCAACGCCGCGCGGATTTTCAACTGCGACCACCTGTTCTTCGTCACCAACGGCACCTCGTCGTCCAACAAGATGGTGTGGCA
>MKUE01000112.1 GCA_001897675.1 Thiobacillus sp. 65-1059
GTGCGAGCCGGCCGGGGAGACGCCTTCGTACTTGTAGTAGATCTTCGCCGGGGTGCCGAGCGCCGCTTCCAGGCGGTGGGCGCGGAACAGCGGCGAGGGACGCCACAGCTGATAGATTTCGCGCACCTTGTCGGGGATCGGAATCCACCGCTCGGCCGACATTTCCTGCTCGATCAGGCTCATCGGAAAGATCGCCGTCAGCGCCTCGGGACCGATCGGCTTGCCGTCCGGACCGAGCGGCGGAGCCGGCCGGTTGGGCATGTCGGCGACGACGTTGTACCAGTGGGTGGGAATCTCGGATTCGTCGAGCAGGAACTTGGTTTGCGGCACGGCAGTCTCCCTTTTTTTTGAACGATCGCTGAATTTCGGACAGGCAAGCCCGATTAGGGAATCATCGGCCAATCGCCTTATGCCGTCAACGAACCCCGCCTGGCCCGGGAGCCCGCGCAATGCATGGCCAGGCGCCGTCCCGCTTCACTTGTTTTCCGGCGGGACGGCAGTGTCTTCCGTAGCCGGCGGCGCCCCCGCCGACGCTGCTTTCTTCAACTCCTTTTCGGCCTTCTTTTTCTTCTTTTCCAGTTCCCTTTGTCGCTTTTCGTACTGATAGTTCGGCTTCAAGCTTTGGCTCCTTTCGGTGGTCGTATGGAGACGATACCCGACCCGGCCGACTTCACCCAGCAAAAACAGCTTGCGCAGGAAACGGCCGGGTTTGCGGGCAAAGCCCGATGGCGCGGTGAAACAGAAAGCCGCCCCCTCGGGGCGGCTTTCTGTCGGCGCGGCGGCGCGCGCTTACTTCACGTGCAGTTCGACGCGGCGGTTCTTGGCGCGGCCTTCGCGGGAGGCGTTGCTGAAGGCGGGCTGAGTCTCGCCCATGCCCTTGGAGGTGAGCCGCTCGGCAGCGATGCCGTGAGAGACGAGATAGTCGTATACGGACTTGGCGCGGCGCTCGGACAGGCTCTGGTTGTATTGGTCGGTACCGATGTTGCAGGTATGGCCGACGACGTCCACGTTGATGTCCTTGCGGTGGTTGAGCACGGTGGTGGCCTCGGCCAGGATTTCGATGGCGTCCGGACGCAGTTTGGCGGAGTCGAATTCGAAGTTCACGCCTTCGAGGATGACGATCACGTCGCCGGCCTGCGCCTTGTCCAGTTCGACCGCCGGCTTTGTCTTGAGCACCGGGGCAACCGGCACGGGTTCCGCTTGTGCCGCCGGCTCGGGCGCGGGCTGCGGCTTGGGCTCCACTTGTGCCGCCGGTGCCGGTGCCGGTTGCGGCGAGGGCTCCAGTTGGGGCGCCGGCGCGGGTTGCGGCGCGGGCGCAGGCTGCGCCTTCTTGCCCAGGGCGATGTTCAGGCCGACGTTGATCAGCCAGTCGCCGAAGCCGTTTTTGTTGAAGGCGTCGGTGCTGTTGTCGTCCCAGCGGTAGCGGGCATCGGCGCGCAAAGCGACGTTTTCGCTCAGCTGCTTCATGACGCCGAGGCCGGCATTGGCCATCAGGCCGGTGTCGTCGCGGCCGGCAATGTCGGTGCGCAGCGCACCCAGGCCAACAACCGCGTAGGGGGCGAAGCCGGCATCGCGGTCGAAGAAATACAGGCCATCCACGCCCAGCCCCCACAGCTTGTAGTGGCCGCCGGCGTCACGGTCGAGAGAACTGCCGGTCAGCGCCAGTTCCAGGTTCCAGTCCGGATTGATGGGCTTGCCCAGGGCCAGGCCGCCCCCCCAGCCGTCGTCGGAGCGGCGGTCGCTGTCGGCGAAGGTGTAGCTCAGCGAGGGGGCGATGTACAGGCGATCGTCCATGGCGTGCGCGTGCGGCGCGGCGCTGGCCAGGCCAAGGGCGATGAGGGCGGGCAGGGTCTTGATGTGCATTGGATTCTCCTTCGAATAGTTGCGCTTATTGCGGTGGTTGTCGCGAAATTTCCTGCAGGAGCAGAGTGTCTTCCTGAACGGCGGAGCCTGCCGCGTCCCCTCTTCTCAAGGCGACCGGCGACCCTCAACGCGAGACCACGATCGTGCAAGCCTGGTTGCGGATCATATCAAAACAGCGCGCTGTGGATCGCTTGCCGCATGGCGTTCGGGTGCCCGTAAAGCGGGTGTGGTTCGGCAGCCTGCAGGCCAGCAGACCCTGCTTCCGGGGGGCTGCCATTCGGGAGGGCGCGGTCGAACTCCGCCGCCCGATGATGGGCCGCGGGAAAACCGCCCGGCATTTCCGGGCGCACACGGCGTCGCGTGGGACGCAGCGACCGGCGTTCGGCGACGGCCTGCGTGCCTGCCTGAAAATCGATCCGGACGGCAAGGCTTTGGGCGGGCAGGCCTTGCGGGAGGTGCCCGGGAAAGGCCGGCACGAAGAGGGGGTACGATCAGGCTCGAGCAAAGGCATCTGGCGTTTCCCGCCAGATGCCGGCCGCTATCGTGGCGGGGTCATTTTTTCAGCTGGGGCTGATCGATATAGCGGACGTCCTTCACCGAGAGCGGCAGTGGGTTGATGTATTCGTAGCCCTTGCCCTGCCAGTAGACCAATTCGGCGAAGCCTGCCGGCACCACGGTAATGAAGCCGTGCATGTCTTCGGCGCTGAACCCGGCCGCCTTCATGGCGTTGTTGCACATCTTGAACGCCACGCCCTCCTTCGCCAGCTCCGCCATCTTGTCCACGATGCCCTGATATTTTTCGTAGTTTTCCTTGGCGAACGCACGCAACTCCGGCCCGTGCGTCACCACCACCACCTCGCCGCGGGTTTCTTTCTTGGTGTTTTTGACGAAGTTGTAAAGGATGTTCAGTTTCTGCGGGTCCTCGTAATTGACGTCGAATACCGTATTGGTAACCGGCATCTTGTGCATGTCGACCTTGGCCGTGCCGTAAGGAGCGAACGTCTCCGCAATGACCGGTTGTACCGGCAGCATGGCAACGGCCGCCGCGATGGCAATTCCTGTCAGTTGTATTTTCATGCTCGTGTCTCCTTTTTCATTGCCGTGCGCTGCAGGCGTCCGTCCGGTCGCGCACAATCCCCGGCTTCCAGCAAACCATTGCGTTTTCCGGCCTTGAACGGAGGGAACGGAAAACGCCGCCCGTGGCTGAGCCTATCATCTTTCTCCGCCGCAATTCCCTGTGCCCGGAAGGGATGGCATGAGGCCCGGGCAAGGCGGCGGGCAGGTTTGCGGAAATCATGAAAATGCGGCGAAGACAGAATGAATGTCGGCCCATCCACCGCGGATGCGCCTTGTCTGTCAGGTTCGACCCGCATTTTCGGATTCTGTTCTGGCGGCCCTTCTGACCGCATCTGACCGCACTCGGATTTGCGGCCTGGTCCTGCGGGCAGGGGTCGCGCGTAACGCCAGCCGGCACGGCGCTGAATACCTGATTGTTTTTGTCTGGTATTGGCCTACAAATAACATTGATCGTGCGCTGTTTCCGGCTGTCCGGCGCAATTCCCGATCACTCGAAAGGATCGCATCATGAGAAACGTACATATCGACTATCACGGCCCCGACCCCGGCTTCCAGGCCGCCAGCCTGCTTGCCAAGGACGCCGCCAAGGACAATCAGATGAAAGACCCGACCATCATGGCCTGGCATCGGAACAGCAGGCTGGGGGCGACGACACCCTTTTACGACGGCGCCAACCCCGATACCTGGTGGGAAAAGTATGGCGAAGGCAACGGCGGCAGGCTGGAGGTCAGCATAGGGGACGACTACCAATTCATCATGATGGATGCGCGTGGCTTTGAAACCGTGGGCGACATCCCGCTGCGCAACCTGACGGATAGCGACGGCAACCAGTACGTCTGCTACACCCCGTTGCAGGGCAGGGATTCCTCCGTCCCCAGGCAGGAGGCCTGCACCCTGCTGGACGACTGGCTGGCCGATCAGTATTGAATCGTGCCAGGCATCCCGGCCGAGCGGACGATGGCCGGAGTTGATTCGCGTATCGCCAACATGAAGGATGCACGCGGGGTGCGCGTGCTGCGCGGCGCTCGTTTTTTCAGGGGAGGGAAGGGCGATGAGCCACAGCGTCAACCTGCTTATGAGTCAGTTCGTTACCCACGACGTGAAGCGCTTCATCGTCAGCAAGCCTGCGGGTGTTGCCATCGTCCCCGGTCAGGGCGTGGAACTGGCGATCGACCGGCCCGGTCTGCGCGAGCAAGGCCGCCCTTTCACGCCCACCGGACTGGCCGATGACCGGGTGCTGGAATTCACCATCAAGGCCTACCCCGGCCACGCGGGCGTGACCCAGGCGCTCCACCGGTTGGAGCCGGGCGCCGAACTGCTGATGTCAGAACCGTTCGGCACCATCAGCTACCAAGGCCCCGGGGTTTTCATTGCCGGCGGCGCCGGCATCACGCCTTTCCTCGCCATCCTGCGCGAATTGGCGCGCAAGGGAGAGCTTGACGGCCAGACCTTGATGTTCTCCAACAAGACCCCGCGTGACGTGATCTGCGAAAAAGAACTGCGTCATTTGCTGGGGGAGCGCTGCATTCTGCTGTGTACCGGCGCCGCCGCACCCGGCTATGAGCACCGTCGCGTCGACCGCGCTTTCCTGGAGGAAAGAATCGGAGACTTCAAGCAGCGCTTTTATGTCTGCGGCCCGCCGCCGTTCATGGAGGCGGTCAACGGCGCCTTGATGGAGATGGGGGCCAGCGCGGAAAGCCTGGTGTTCGAACGCTGAACCGGCAGGGCCGGGGGCTGCGGGTCACGCCGGGAAAAACCGGCAGCCCGAGCCCCCGTTTGCCTTTGTGCCTATTTGTGCCTTGAGCGCGGGATCATGCCGCCTTGGCGGTGGGCATGGTCTTGATCAGTGCGCGTATCTGGTTGCGCAATTCCGGTGTGTCCCGCTCGTGGTGCACTGCGGCGGCATGCTGAACAGCCGCTTCCAGAAGTTCGGCTTCGCCGTCTGCGGAAATCATGACCGTGCAGTTCATTTCGCTCGGATATTCCCGGCAGTCGATGTATTTGCGTTCCATGACAACCTCCTGTCGTTCGCCCGAATTGCCCCGGCCCAATCCGGCCGGACGTCGCAAAAGGCGAATGATTCTTTATAGCCCAGCAATCCGGAAACGTCGGCTTCGAACCGGTATTCGGAATCGCTCAAGGCGAGGCCAGGCAGGCCGTTAAAACAGGAGGGGCTACGGATCGCTTTCGTGAGGGGAATGAGGTGCTTTCATCGGCCGGCTGTGCGGATTTCTGCAGCGCCTTCGCCGGCAAGGGTCCGTTTCGCGCCGTCGGGGAGGGGAGATGACACGGCAACCGGAAAGTATGGCGGACTGGCTCGCCTTTTTGGGGCGCACGGACATTCCCGTGCTGAGACAAACCGCCCGCGAACTGCAGCGCCTGCGCGCCGACGATGCACTGCTCACTGCCCGCAGCATGGCCGATGTGGTGACCGACGATCCGCTGATGACGGTCAAGCTGCTGCGCTACATGCAGTCGCACAAGCATCGCAACCAGCAATACGAACTGGTCGACGTGAAGCAGGCGCTGCTCATGATGGGCTTGGACACGTTTTTCCGCGGGGTGCCGCCGGCGCCGGTCGTGGAAGAGATGCTGCACGATCGTCTCGATGCGCTGGTGCAACTGCTGCAAACCGTTCGGCGCGCGCAACGCGCCGCGCACTATGCCTTCGATTGGGCACTGCGGCTGCACGATCTGCATGCGGAAGAAGTGCGGGTGTCGGCATTGCTTGCTCATGTCGCCGAAATGCTGATGTGGTGTTTCAACCCGCGACAGATGCTGGAAATCGGCAGACGGCAGGATGCCGACCCCTCCCTGCGCAGTGCGGAGGTACAGAAGCAGGTGCTGGGGTTCGCCGGCGTGGATTTGCAGCGCGCGCTGACGATCGAGTGGCGCTTGCCTGAATTGCTGCTGAACCTGATGGATCCGGCGCAGGCGCACTCGGCCAGGGTGCGCAACGTGACGCTGGCGGCCAACCTGGCGCGGCATTCCGCCCACGGCTGGGACGACGCCGCGCTACCTGACGATTACCGCGAGATCGCGGCGCTGCTGCGCATGGAGCCGCACAGGGTGATGGCGCTGGTTGGGGCAAGGCCCGCCGGCATGCAAAGCCGAGGGGAGAATGGCGCCGCTTGACGGCTGGCGATGCCTGCGCGCTACGGGGCGGATTGACGGGCTTGCTCGCTAAGCCAAGGTTGGACGCGCAGCGCGCCGGCGAATGCGGATGCTACGCCGGGCAGGGGATCACGTTGTGTTCCAGCTTGCATGCGAGCTGCGCAATCGCCACCCCGGCGGGGCAGCCGGGGGTGGTTTGCATCAGCAACTGGCGGCGCATCACGGCCTGGCGCACTTCGGGATCGAGCGGGATGTCGCCCATGTGGATCAGGCGGACAGGATGGCCGGGCTCGGTGACGACGAAGCGGTCGAGCACCTGTTGCAACTGATTCGTGATGGCCTGGCCGGCACCCGGGCGGACGGCCTGGTTGACGATCACGCGCACGGTTTGCCGCTGCTGCTGCCCCACCAGCACCTTGATCGTGGCATAGGCATCGGTGAGCGAGGTCGGCTCGGGGGTGGCGACCATCAATACTTCGGACGCCAGTGAAACGGCGAACAGGACGACGTCCGAAATCCCTGCGCCGGTATCCAGCAGCACGACGTCGTAATGCGGCACCAGGCCGCTCACGATGCGCAAAAATTCGTTGCGCACCTCGGGCGTCAGCCGTGAATACTCGACCATGCCGGAGCCTGCCAGCAGCACGGAAAAGCCGCCTGGCGCCTGCAGGATGGCCTCTTCCAGCTTGGCCTTGCCGGTGAACACGTCGTGCAGCGTGATCTTGGGGTAGAGGTTGAGCACCACGTCGAGATTGGCCAGCCCGAGATCGGCGTCGAGCACCAGCACCTTGTGGCCGCGTTTGGCGAGTGCGGCGGCGAGGTTGGCCGAGACAAAGGTCTTGCCGACGCCGCCCTTGCCGCTGGTGACGGCGAGCACCTTGCCCAGGGGTTTCAGGGGAATCGGGGGCGTCTCGCGGTTTCCGGCTGGAGGGGACAGGACATCGTTCATGCGTTTACTCTGTTCGTGACATTGCCCTGGGCATCGTGAGAGACGTCCGAGGCCATTCCGGTTGCGGCCGCCTCATCCAGGCCGAGCTGGCCGAACAGCAGGCCTTTCTCTTCGGCGCTGACCGACAGTTCCTGCGGCTGTTCCAGACTGATCCGGTTGCGTCCCTCGAACTTGGCGCGGTAGAGCTGCTGGTCGGCGCGTTCGAGCCACAGGTCGGCGGTGGAACGCACCCATTCCGGTGCGTAGGCGCCGCCGATGCTGAGCGTGACCTGGACGCTGAGCAGCGGTGCCACGGCGATCGGGAGCGATTCAACGGTTTGGCGAATCCGCTCGGCGACGGCACGCCCGAAAAGCGGCCGGCAGTTGGGCAGGATTACCGCAAACTCTTCGCCGCCGTAGCGGGCGACGGTGTCCATCGGGCGCACGCAGCCTGCCAGGCAGCCTGCTATGGACTGCAGCACCTGATCGCCGGCCAGATGGCCGTGGGTGTCGTTGATGGTCTTGAAGTGGTCGATGTCCAGCAGCAGCAGCAATACCGAGTCGCCGGAACGTGCGACCGCTTCGATCGAGCGTTCGAGCACCGAGCGGAAATGCCGGCGATTGCCCAGCCCCGTAAGCGGGTCTTTGAGCGAGAGCTCGCACAGACCATCGAGCACGCGTTGCAAATAGGCGGTGGGCGACTCGCCGGCTTCCTGCCGGCTGCTTTTCGCGTCGTGCTCCAGCAGGGCGCGCGCGTCGTCGAGTTGCAGCGCGTGCAGTTCGATCAGGCGAGAATCGGTCGGAGCAGCCACAGAGGGTTTCGATACCTGGCGTTTGAAGTCGGGCAAAGGACCGGGTGAAGAGACTCAACCGCCTTTGCGCGAGTATGTGGGCATTCGTGTCTTTGATCAAGCGCGTTCGCGCCGATCGGGCGCGCCGGGGAGCGGCAGGTGTAGCCGCCGGCTTTAACCGGAACAGCGGTGCGTCGGCTACCCTTGCCGACCTGGCAGGATGGGATCTGGGGGTGCGGAACATGCGGTGGCGACGGACTCCCCCGGCATTTGCCGGGGGAGCAGGGATGGGAGAACCGCCGTTCGGGTTTGTTAAGCGACGCTGCCGAAGCTGCGGTCGGTGGCCATGAAGGGCGCTTTCAGCCCGGCAAGGCGGCAACTCTGTGCAATGGGCCCGCCCGGGAACAGCGTGTACAGGTATTTCAGGCCGCCTTTCTGGTGGAAGCATTCATCCAGCGCATCGTGCAGGTCGCGCAGATTGACGACGGCGTCGTCTTCGTGGTGGGCATAGTAGTTCTGCAGGGCGCGAATGGTATCCCAGTGGTCCTCGGCCAATTCGAGCCCCTCGTCGCGCGCGATTTTTGCCGCTTCGTTGCGGGTCCAGTCCAGCGGGGCATGGGGGAAATCGGGATCGGTCATCGGCTTCTGGATCAGCCGGTTGATGTCGGTTGAATCGTGCAGCATGGTCATCTCCTTGGATGCTTTCGGAGGGAGTACTTAAATCTAGGCCAGGCTCAGCGCGGATACAAGGCGCGCCTGCCGTCTGGCCGGTTTCAGCGCATGTAGGCGTAGCCCTCTTGCTGCAGGCGCACGATCTCGGCATCCGCCATCGGCACCAGGGTGACGAAGCCGTGAATGTCCTCGGGCTGGAAGCCGTGCATTTCCGCTGCCAGACGGCACATGCGGAATTCGATTACGCCGGTGAGCGAGGCGCCCTCGGCGCGCTGCATCAGTTCGCGGTATTTCGCATGGTTCTTGATCGCGAAGAAGGGAATTTCGTTGCCGTGCAGCATGATCACGATCTTGCTGTCGAACGGGTCGGAACCATTGAAGTCGGCCAGCAATACCGCGCGGCTGATCACCGAGCGCACCGCGGCTTCACTGTTGACGTGGACGTCGTAAACGACTTTCTGCTTGGCGTAGGCCTGCTCCACTGCCTGGGCGCGGCCCCAGGGCGCCTCCGCTGCGGCGGCAGCCAGGCCCGGAGGCAAGGCGAGCGCAAACAACAGCCCGACGAGGACGCTGGGTGTGGTCCGGCTATGTCGCCGCATCGGCGTGGGGTTGAACGGGGAAAGGCGCACGTTTGTCTCCTTGCTTAAGGCGGACTGGATGGACATGGGCGTCGCGCTTTGGTTCGGTGCGGCGGTCGGCGCGGTTCCGCCCGCGCCGGAACGCGCGATGCCGACTATGCTGCAGGCCTAGGCGATCCCGTGAAAGAGGTGCCGACATGGCGAAACGCGCGTATCCCCTGGCCAAGGTCTACGGCCTGCTGGAGCCGGGGCCGGTGGTGCTGGTGGCGACCGCCCGCAAGGGCCAGGCCAACATCATGACGATGTCGTGGCACACCATGATGGAATTCGAGCCGCCGCTTCTGGGCTGCGTGATCAGCGGCCGCAACGCCTCGTTCGATACCTTGAAGGCGACCCGTGAATGCGTGGTCAACATTCCGACGCTGGCGCTGGCGAAGCAAGTGGTGGGCATCGGCAACTGCTCCGGCCGCAGCGTCGACAAGTTCGCCAAGTACGGCCTCACTGCCGTCCCGGCTTCGCAGGTGCAGGCGCCGCTGATTGCGGAATGCTATGCCAGCCTGGAATGCCGGGTGGCCGATACCCGGCTGGTGAATGCCTACAATTTCTTCATTCTGGAAGTGCTGAAGGCGTGGGTCGATACGGCCGTCAAGAATCCGCAGACGCTGCACCACCGCGGCAACGGCGTGTTCGCGGTGGCGGGCGAGCCGGTCAGGCTGCGCTCCGGCATGAAATAATGGCAGCAGGCGCGGCTTGATGCGGCATGGCCGATTTTGTAGTTGGATTCCCTGTGCAAGTTGATAGTCTGAGATTTCGGACGGCTTGTTCAACCAGAAGGGGACATCATGAGTATCGCAAAAACCATCGAAGTCACGGCGAGTTCCGAAAAGGGATTTGACGACGCGATCAAGCTGGGCGTCGCAAAGGCAGCCGAGTCGCTGGAAAACATCACCGGCGCCTGGGTGATGGATCAGAGCGTGAAGGTGAAAAAAGGCAAGGTCGCCGGATACAGCGTGCGGATGAAGCTGACGTTCGTGCTGAAGTAGCCGCGGCCCGGTGCGAGGGCACGGCCTGCGCGGCGGAGTCGTGCAGGGCATTCGGGGCCGGGGATGCGGCAGCGGGTTCAGGGGGAATCGGTTTGACCAGACAGACAGACGGGGGCGGCCATCACCGCCATCCCATTCCGGTTCGCCTGGTATTTGCCGGCCTGGGCGCGCTATTCCTTTTGTCGGGTGTTCTCGGGCTGTTCCTGCCGGTGCTGCCGACTACGCCCTTCCTGCTGCTGGCGGCCGCCTGCTTCGCGCGCTCGTCCCGCCGTATTTTCAACTGGCTGCTGAATCACCCGCAGTTCGGGCCGCTGATTCGCGAATGGCGCGAGCATCGCAGCATCCCGTATCGCGCCAAGCGCATTGCGCTGGGGCTGATCGCGCTGAGCTTCGCGGCCTCCATCGGGTTTTTCGTGCCGGGCTGGCCGGTGAAGCTGGCCATGGGAGCCGGTGGCCTGATCCTGATGGCGTGGATCGCGCGCATCCCCTCGCGCGATTCGCCGTCCGGCATGGGGTGATCCGCCCGCACGGCACTTTTATTCGTCTCCGGACCGAATGACGGACGCGGAAACGGTGCCTGCCTCAGGGATAATCCGGCCGCATGAGTGCCGTTCCCTACTGGCGTCTGTCCGGTTTCTATTTCTTTTATTTCGCTTTCGTCGGCGCGATGTCGCCGTTCTGGGGGCTGTATCTGCAGTCGCTGGCGTTCAACGCCTTCCAGATCGGCGTGCTGATGTCGCTGCTGCAGGTGATGCGGATTTTTGCGCCCAACATATGGGGGCATATCGCCGACCGCACCGGCCGCCGCACGGCGATCGTGCAGATTGCGGCGATCGGCAGCGTGCTGGTGTTCGCCGGGGTGTTCGCCGGCAACGGTTTCTGGTGGCTGTTTGCGGTGATGGCGGCGCTCAGTTTCTTCTGGAGCGCGTCGCTGCCGCTGGTCGAGGCGATGACGCTGTCGCATCTGGGCGAGCGCAGCGACGCCTACGGCCGCATCCGCCTGTGGGGCTCGGTCGGCTTCATCGTGATGGTGGTGGGGCTGGGCCATGCCTTCGATCATGTGTCGATCGGCTGGCTGCCGTGGGCCGTGCTGGCGGTGATGCTGGGCATCGTCGCGTTCGCGCGGGTGATCCCCGAGGCCGAGATCCTGCCGCATGCCGGCGATCATATCCCGGTCTGGACCGTGCTGAAGCGGCCGGAGGTGGCGTCGCTGCTGGCCGCCTGTCTGCTGATGGCGGTGACGCACGGGCCGTATTACACCTTCTATTCGATCTATCTGGTCGACCACGGCTACGGCAAATCAACCGTGGGCTGGCTGTGGGCGCTCGGCGTGCTGTGCGAAATCGGGGTTTTTCTCGTCATTCCGCGTATTTTTGCGCGGGTGACGCCGCGCAAGCTGATTCTGGCGAGCTTCGCGCTGGCGGTGCTGCGCTTCCTGGTGATCGCCTGGGGAGTGGAGTTGGCCTGGCTGGTGTGGGGCGCGCAGACGCTGCACGCCTTCACTTTCGGCACCTTTCACGCGGCGGCGGTGGCGCTGATCCACCAGCATTTCCGCGGACGTCACCAGGCGCGCGGGCAGGCGCTCTACACCAGCCTGTCCTACGGCATCGGCGGTACCGTCGGCGGGCTGGTCAGCGGCCTGACCTGGGACACGCTGGGCCCGGCGTGGACTTTCACCCTGGCTGCCGCGAGCGCGGCGCTGGCCTGGGCGGTGTATGCGGCGTGGGGAAAAACAGAATCCGTGCCCGTCGGCGCCCAGCTATGAAATAATTGGGCTTTACGTAATTTGCCCTTCCCATGCCCGGCCAGACCTTATTCCAGAAATTGTGGGACGCCCACGTCGTGCACGTCGAAGCCGACGGCACCGCGCTGCTCTACATCGACCGCCACCTGGTGCACGAAGTCACCAGCCCGCAGGCGTTCGAGGGGCTGAAGCTCGCCCACCGCACGCCGCGCCGCGCCGATGCGGCGATTGCCGTGCCCGACCACAACGTGCCGACCACCGACCGCAGCCAGGGCATCGCCGATCCGGTCTCGCGCCTGCAGGTGGAGACGCTCGACGCCAACTGCGCCGAGTTCGGCATCACCGAATTCAAAATGGACGACATCCGCCAGGGCATCGTTCATGTCATCGGCCCCGAAGAAGGCCTGACCCTGCCCGGCATGACCGTGGTGTGCGGCGATTCGCATACCTCCACCCATGGCGCGTTCGGCGCGCTGGCGTTCGGCATCGGCACCTCCGAGGTCGAGCACGTGCTGGCCACGCAATGCCTGTGGCAGAAGCCGTCGAAGACCATGCTGGTGAAGGTCGAAGGCACACTGGGCAATGGCGTGACGGCGAAGGACATCGCGCTCGCGGTCATCGGCGAAATCGGCACCGCCGGCGGCACCGGCTATGCGCTGGAATTCGGCGGCTCGGCGATCCGTGCGCTGACGATGGAAGGCCGCATGACCCTGTGCAACATGGCGATCGAGGCGGGCGCGCGCGCCGGCATGGTGGCGGTCGACCAGACCACGATCGACTACGTCAAGGACCGCCCCTATTCGCCCACGGGCGCGGCGTGGGCCAAGGCGGAGGCGTGGTGGAACACGCTGCATTCGGACGCCGACGCGGTATTCGACCGCGTGGTCGAACTCGATGCGGCGACGATCGAGCCGCAGGTCACCTGGGGCACCTCGCCCGAGATGGTGACGACCATCAACGGCCGCGTGCCGGATCCGGCCGATGCGCCGAGCGAGGTCAAACGTCACGACTGGATGCGCGCCCTCGAATACATGGGCCTCGCAGCCGGCACGCCGATTGCCGAGATCCCGGTGGACAAGGTCTTTATCGGCTCCTGCACCAACTCGCGGATCGAGGATCTGCGCGAGGCCGCCGGCGTGGCCAGCGGCCGCAAGGTCGCCCCCAACGTCAAGCTGGCGATGGTGGTGCCGGGCTCCGGCCTGGTCAAGCAGCAGGCCGAGACCGAGGGCCTGGACAAGATCTTCGTCGAAGCAGGGTTCGAGTGGCGCGAGCCGGGCTGCTCGATGTGCCTGGCGATGAACGCCGACCGGCTGGAGCCGGGCGAGCGCTGCGCCTCGACTTCCAACCGCAACTTCGAGGGGCGCCAGGGGCAGGGCGGCAGGACCCATCTGGTCAGTCCGGCGATGGCTGCCGCGGCGGCCTGTGCCGGCCACTTTATCGATGTACGTAAACTGTAAGGAGAAAACATCATGAAACCGATGATCGCCGTTTTGATTGCCGCAGCCCTGGTACTGGCGGGCTGCAACACCGTTCGCGGCGTGGGCCAGGATATCGAGAAGGCCGGCGACGCGATTCAGAAGTCGACCAAGTAAATGCACGCTTTCACTGTTCACGACGGGCTGGTGGTGCCGCTCGACCGCGCCAACGTCGATACCGACGCCATCATTCCCAAGCAGTTTTTGAAGTCGATCAAACGCGCCGGCTTCGGTCCCAACCTGTTCGACGAATGGCGTTATCTCGATCACGGCGAGCCGGGTATGGATCCCGCCACGCGCAAGCCGAACCCGGAGTTCGTGCTGAATTTCCCGCGTTATGCGGGTGCTTCGGTGCTGCTGGCGCGCGACAACTTCGGCTGCGGATCGAGCCGCGAGCATGCGCCGTGGGCACTGGAAGACTACGGCATCCGCGCCATCATCGCGCCGTCCTACGCCGACATCTTCTACAACAACTGCTTCAAGAACGGCATTCTGCCCATCGTGCTCGACGCCGCGGTGGTTGACCGGCTGTTCGGCGAATGCGAGGCATCCGAGGGCTACCGCCTGAAGGTCGATCTCGGCAAGCAGACCGTGACCACGCCGGGTGGCGAAGTGCTGGCATTCGAAGTCGACGGCGGGCGCAAGCACCGTCTGCTGAACGGCTTGGACGATATCGGGCTGACCTTGTTGCAGGCCGACAAGATCAAGGCATACGAAGAGCGACGCAAGGTCGAAGCGCCTTGGTTGTTTGCATGAATAAGTGAGGCGAGAGGCGTGAGGGGTGAGGCGGGATGTCCTGCCGGTTTTACGCCTAACGCCTAACACCTCACTCCTTACGGAGTTGAAATGAAACTAGCTGTCTTGCCGGGTGACGGCATCGGTCCGGAAATCGTCGCCCAGGCGGTAAAGGTTCTCGACGCATTGCGCGCCGATGGCGCGAAAATCGAAATGGAAACCGCACCGATCGGCGGTGCCGGCTACGATGCGGCGGGCGACCCGCTGCCGGAGGCCACCCTGAAGCTCGCACGCGAAGCCGACGCGGTGCTGCTCGGCGCCGTCGGCGGCCCGCAGTACGACATGCTCGACCGCCCGCTGCGCCCCGAGCGCGGCCTGTTGCGCATCCGCAAGGAACTCAATCTGTTCGCCAACCTGCGCCCGGCACTGCTGTATCCGGAACTGGCGGGCGCGTCGTCGCTGAAGCCCGAAGTCGTGTCCGGGCTCGACATCATGATCGTGCGCGAGCTGACCGGCGACGTGTATTTCGGCCAGCCGCGCGGCATCGAAGTCAGGCCAAGCCCAACCGGGGGCAGCGAGCGCGTCGGCTTCAACACCATGCTGTATTCCGAATCCGAGGTGCGCCGCGTCGCGCACGTCGCGTTCGGCATCGCGATGAAGCGCTCTCGGCGCCTGTGCTCGGTGGAGAAGGCCAACGTGCTGGAATGCTCCGAGCTGTGGAAGGAGGTGATGATCGAGGTGTCGAAGGACTACCCCGAGGTCGAGCTCTCGCACATGTACGTCGACAACGCGGCGATGCAGCTGATCCGCGCGCCCAAGCAGTTCGACACCATGGTCACCGGCAACATCTTCGGCGACATCCTGTCCGACGCCGCATCGATGCTGTCGGGCTCGATCGGCATGCTGCCGTCGGCCTCGCTGGACGAACACAACAAGGGTATGTACGAGCCGATCCACGGCTCCGCCCCCGACATCGCGGGCAGGAATCTGGCGAATCCGCTGGCGACCATCCTGTCGGTGGCGATGATGTACCGCTATACCTTCGCCGATCTGGCGACCGCCGACCGTATCGAGAACGCGGTGAAGCGGGTGATCGCACAGGGCCTGCGCACTGGCGACATCTGGACCGAGGGCACGCGGAAGGTGTCGTGCAGCGAGATGGGCGATGCGGTGGTGGGCGCCCTGTAAAAGCTTTGATCCGCGAAGGACGCGAAGAAACGCGAATAGAACCCAAGACACTTCGTGGCCCTTCGCGTTCTTCGCGGACAACTGGTTTTTAGGAGAATTTTAAAATGATGAAAGTAGGCTTGATCGGCTGGCGCGGCATGGTGGGCTCCGTGCTCATGGGGCGCATGAAGGAAGAACGCGATTTCGACCATATCGAACCGGTGTTCTTCACTACCTCCAACGTCGGCGGCAAGGGACCCGACATCGGACGCGAAGTGCCGCCACTGAAGGACGCCAGCAGCATCGACGAGCTGCGCGCCTGCGACACCATCATCACCTGCCAGGGCGGCGACTACACGAAAGAGATCTACCCGAAGCTGCGCGCGGCGGGCTGGAACGGCTACTGGATCGACGCCGCCTCGACGCTCAGGATGAAGGACGAGGCCATCATCATCCTCGATCCGGTCAACAAGCATGTCATCCAGGACGGCATCGCCAACGGCGTCAAGACCTACGTCGGCGGCAACTGCACGGTGTCGCTGATGCTGATGGCGATGGGCGGGCTGTTCGATGCCGGCCTGGTCGAGTGGGTGTCGCCGATGACCTATCAGGCCGCTTCCGGCGCTGGCGCGCGCAACATGCGCGAACTGATCCAGCAGATGGGCGCGGTGCACGCCGAAGTCACCGACCTGATCGGCGACCCGGCGTCGGCGATCCTCGAAATCGACCGCAAGGTGGCCGACTTCATCCGCTCCGACCGCTATCCGGTCGACGCCTGGCCGGTGCCTTTGGCGGGCAACCTGATCCCGTGGATCGACGTCGCGCTCGAGTCCGGCCAGTCCAAGGAGGAGTGGAAGGCCCAGGTCGAAGCCAACAAGATCATGCGCCGCAGCGACAATCCTATCCCCATCGACGGCCTCTGCGTGCGCGTCGGCGCGATGCGCTGCCATTCCCAGGCTTTGACCATCAAGCTGACGAAAGATGTGCCGCTGGCCGACATCCATAGCCTGATCGCCGCGCACAACCAGTGGGTGAAGGTGGTGCCGAACGACCGCGAGATCACCATGCGCGAACTTACCCCGGCGGCGGTGACCGGCACGCTGAGCGTGCCGATCGGCCGCATGCGCAAGCTCAACATGGGCCCGCAGTACCTCGCCGCGTTCACCGTCGGCGACCAGCTGCTGTGGGGGGCCGCGGAGCCCTTGCGCCGCATGCTGCGAATCCTGCTGCAGGCCTGAACGCTCCAGGTCTGCCTGGCGGCAAGGCCAGGGCTGGTGCGATTGTTGCACTAAAGATTGCGACCTGCCGAGCCGTCAATAGTGGCGTCAAGGATTCAACAGCCCCGCGCAGGGGCGAATAGGGAGAAACGGGATGAAATTGAAGCGCTTCACCACCCAGCTGGTGGCCGCAGGCTTGATTGCCGTGCCGCTGATGACGCATGCAGCCGGGTTGGGCAAGCTGTCGGTCACCTCGGCGTTGGGGCAGCCTCTGGCGGCGGAGATCGAACTCCTCGCAGCCGACAAGGCCGAACTCGACAGCCTGTCGGCCAGTCTCGCTTCCGACCAGGCATTTCGCGATGCACGCGTCGAATTCGCCCCGGTATTGTCTTCCCTGCGCTTTGCGGTCGAGAAAAAGCCCAATGGCAAGGCCGTGCTGAAAGTGACTACCACCCGTCCGGTGAACGATCCCTTCATCGACATGCTGATCGAGGTGAACTGGGCCTCGGGGCGGCTGGTGCGCGAATACACCATGCTGCTCGATCCGCCCGGCGTGGGCGGCACACAAGCAGTGGCTCCGGCGGCCGTCGCCCCGGCCCAGACGCCCGTTGCCAAGCCCGTGCCTGCCCCGGTCCCGCAAAGCCAGGCCATGCCGGCGCCGGCAGCCGACAAAACGCCGCCCCCGGCGAGCGCAAGCAAGCCGCAGCCTGCTGCCCCCGACCGCGTGACGGTGAAGCGGGGCGATACCCTGGTCGGCATCGCCAGCCAGGTGCGCCCGGGAGGAGTGAGCCTGGAGCAGACCCTGCTGGGCCTCTACCGCGAGAATACCGAGGCTTTCAACGGCAACATGAATCGCCTGAAAGCCGGCACGACACTGGCCGTGCCGCCGGCTGAAAAAGTGGCTGCCATTCCGCAGAAGGAAGCGGTGCGCGAACTCAAATTGCAGGCCGATGACTGGCGTGCCTACCGGCAGAAACTGGCTGGGATTGCGAGCGCTGCCCCCGAGGCCAAAGCGGAGCCGGGGCAGGCCAGCAGCGGCAAGATTACCCCCCAGGTGGAAGACCGCGCCAAACCGGCACCCGAAGCCCAGAAGGACGTCCTCAAGCTGTCCAAACTCGCACCGGCGGCGGCCGCCGGCAAGGCCGACGAAACCCGTGCCCTGCAGGAAAAATTGCGCGCCCAGGAAGAGGATGCGACCGCACGCGACAAGGCGCTGCAGGAATCGGGGCAGCGCGTGGCCGTACTGGAAAAGCAGATCCAGGACATGCAGAAGCTGGTCGAAATGCAGGAAAAGGCGCAAAGCGAGACGCCCACTGCGACGGTGCCCGCACCGGCGGCGGCCAAGCCCGCACCCAAGCCGGCCGCCCCGGCCGTCGCAGCGCCTGCGGCCAGCCCCGAGCCTGCCGCAAACTGGTACGACCCCCTGCTTGCCGACCCGATGTATTGGGGCGGCGGTCTTGCCGCGCTCGGGCTGGGGGGCGTGCTGTGGTGGATGGTGGCGAGCGGCAATCGCCGGCGCAAGTCCGGCAATAGCACCCTGGAAGACAGCATCATGAGCGGCGGCGACGTGCGCCCCAATACCGTCATCGGCGCGGCGTCGGGGGGCAGCGTCAATACCGGCGACACCTCCTTCCTGACCGACTTCAGCCAGGCGGGCCTGGGCACCATCGATACGCATGACGTCGACCCGATCGCCGAAGCCGAGGTGTACATGGCCTACGGCCGCGACGCCCAGGCCGAGGAAATTCTCAAGGAAGCCATCGGCAAAAATCCGGACCGCCACGAGATCCGCGTCAAGTTACTGGAAATCTACGCGGCCCGCCGCAACCTCGCGACGTTCGAAGCGGTCGCCGGCGAGCTCTATGCCGCACTGGGTAGCAAGCCCAGCCCGTTGTGGGACAAGGCCTGTGAATTGGGGCGCAGTATCGACCCGACCAACCCGCTGTATGGCGGCATTCAGTCGGGCGCCGCGGCGGCGGCAACGGTGGCCGCCACCGCGGCGGTCGCCGGCGGCGCGGTGGCGTTCCCGGACGAACCGGCGCCTGAACCCGAGGCGGCCGTGCAGTCCGCCGCCCCGGCCGATATCGAACCCGAGCCCCAGCCTGCGCTCGAAGCCGTGGCGGCAGACGCACCCCTGGAGTTCGAGTCCGCGGGACACGTGCTCAATTTCGACACCCCGCCCGAGACAGCCGCAATGGCCGAAACGGGTTACCCGGAACTGGATGCCCAGGGTCTCGATTTCGAGCTGCCGGAACTGGATCTGCCTGCCACCGCCGACGAAGAGCTGAAACTCGATCTCGGCCTTGAGGAAGACGGCGGCCAGGACAGCAAATTCGACTTCAGCGGCCTCGATCTCGATTTGGGCGATGCCGGCGGCAATGAACTCGAACTCGACGAGGTCGGCACCAAGCTCGATCTTGCCCGTGCCTATGTGGAAATGGGCGACAAGGAAGGTGCGCGCGAAATCCTCAACGAAGTGCTGGCCGAGGGCAACGACAAACAGAAGACCGATGCCAAAGGCATGCTGAGCGAGCTTGGTTAAATCCCTGCACCCGGCTGCCCGCATCCTGCTGTGGTGCGGGTGGGCGGTGGCGGTGGAGCGTGCCCCACTGGCCCCGCTGATCATTCTGGCCGTCGCCACTGCGACGGCCTTTCTGTTTGCGCCTGTCCGCCGGCAATTGCTGCGCCTGCTGCGCCGCACCCGCTGGCTGATGGCGGTGCTGCTGCTCACGTATGCCTATACTCTGCCGGGGATGGCCTTGTGGCCGGCGCTGGGATGGGGCAGCCCCAGCGCGGAAGGAGTGCAGCAAGGCGTATTGCGGGTGGGGCGGCTGGCGCTGATGCTGGCAGGGCTGGCGGCGCTGCTGGCGTATACGTCCCGCCCCCGCCTGATCTACGGACTGTATGTGCTGACCCGGCCGCTGGCCTGGCTGGGCTTTGACCGCCGTGGCTTTGCGGTGCGGCTGGGTCTGACCCTGGATTATGTCGAGCATGCGCCGAAACCGGCACGCTGGCTGGATGCGCTGCGTGCGCCGCTGCCCGACGATGCGACGCCCGCCACCTACACCTTGCAGGCCGAACGCTGGCAAAGCCGGGACAGCGCCGTCATACTCGCGGGCTTGCTTGGGGTGTTGATCGTGCTGGCATGAGGCCGGGGTGATATGAGAATCGTGCTGGGTCTGGAATACCGCGGTATCGGCTTTTGCGGCTGGCAGTCGCAGCCGCAGGGTTGCGGCGTGCAGGATGTGCTGGAAGCCGCGGTGTCCGCCATCGCCGGCGAAAGGATCGGCGTCACCGCGGCCGGGCGCACCGATACCGGGGTGCACGCCGCGTTCCAGGTGGCGCATTTCGATACCGCAGCCAGGCGCCCGCTGACTGCCTGGGTGCGCGGCGTCAACAGCCATCTGCCCAGCGGTGTGGCGGTGCTGTGGGCGCGCGAAGTTGGCGAGGACTTCCACGCGCGCTTTGCCGCCAGCCAGCGCGGCTACCGCTATGTGCTGCTGAACCACCCGGTGCGGCCCGGCCTCGAGCACGGGCTGGTTGGCTGGCATCACCGGCCGCTGGATGCGGCCGCGATGAACCTGGCTGCGGCAAGCCTGATCGGACAGCATGATTTTTCAGCGTTTCGCGCCGCCGAATGCCAGGCCAAATCGCCGGTCAAGGAGCTGCGGCTGGTGCACATCGAGCGGCGCGGCGATTATCTTTTATGCGACTTCCGCGCCAACGGCTTTCTGCACCACATGGTGCGCAATCTCATGGGCTGCCTCGTCCAGATCGGTGCCGGCAGCCAGCCGCCCGGGTGGATGCGCGAGATCCTCGACGGCCGCGACCGCACCCGTGCCGCGCCCACCTTCGACGCCGCCGGGCTGTACCTCACCCACATCCGGTATCCTGCGCACTTTGCCTTGCCGGAAAGCTCCGAACGATGGCTGTTCGCGTAAAAATCTGCGGCATCACCCGCTTGCAGGATCTGCATGCCGCCTGCGACGCCGGGGCGGACGCACTGGGCTTCGTGTTCTACGAGAAGAGCCCGCGCCACCTCGCGATCGATTCCGCCGCCATGCTGGTGCGCGCGCTGCCGCCGTTCGTGCAGAGCGTCGGGCTGTTCGTCAATGCCGAACCCGCATTCATCGAGCGGGTCTTGCGTGCGGTGCCGCTCGACCTGCTGCAATTTCACGGCGACGAGACGCCGGCCGACTGCATGCGCTACGGCCGCCCCTGGATCAAGGCGGTGCGCGTCAATCGGGACACGGATTTGCTAGAATGCGCGGCTGACTTCGATGCCGCCCGCGGTTTACTGCTGGACGCCTATGTGGCGGGCGTGCCGGGCGGCACCGGAGAGCGATTCGACTGGAGCCTGATCCCGCCGCACCTGTCCCGACCGATTGTTCTTTCTGGCGGGCTCACGCCGGACAACGTCGCCGAAGCGGTCCGCCGCGTGCGGCCCTGGGCGGTGGATGTGTCTTCCGGCGTCGAGGCGGAAAAAGGCATCAAGGACGCGCACAAGATTGCGCGATTCATTGCGAAAGCGAAAGAAGCATCATGAAGCTGACTGATCTCCCCGATTCCCGCGGCCACTTCGGCCCCTATGGCGGCATTTTCGTCGCCGAAACCCTGATGGCGGCGCTGGACGAACTGCGCGTCGAATACGACCGCGCGCGCAACGATCCCGCTTTCCTGGCCGAATTCGAATACGAGCTCAAGCACTACGTCGGCCGCCCCAGCCCGGTCTACCATGCCAGGCGCCTGTCGGAAGCCTATGGCGGCGCGCAGATCTACCTCAAGCGCGAGGACCTCAACCACACCGGCGCGCACAAGATCAACAACACCATCGGCCAGGCGCTGCTGGCGCGGCGCATGGGCAAGAAGCGCGTCATCGCCGAGACCGGCGCCGGCCAGCACGGCGTCGCCTCGGCCACCGTGGCCGCGCGCTACGGCATGGAGTGCGTCGTCTACATGGGCGCCGAGGACGTCGCCCGGCAGTCGCCCAACGTCTTCCGCATGAAGCTTTTGGGCGCCACCGTGGTGCCGGTGGCTTCCGGCTCCAGGACGCTGAAGGATGCGCTGAACGAGGCGATGCGCGACTGGGTGACCAACATCGAATCCACTTTTTACATTCTCGGCACCGCCGCCGGCCCGCATCCCTATCCCATGCTGGTACGCGATTTCCAGTGCGTGATCGGCCGCGAGTGCGTCGTGCAGATGCCGGAGCTGGCGGGGCGCCAGCCGGATGCGGTGATTGCCTGCGTCGGCGGCGGCTCCAATGCGATCGGCATCTTCCATCCCTACATTCCGTTCGAAGGCGTGCGCCTGATCGGGGTGGAGGCGGGCGGCTCCGGCCTCGCCAGCGGAAAGCATGCCGCACCGCTGAATGCCGGCACCCCCGGCGTGCTGCACGGCTTCCGCAGCTATCTGATGCAGGACGAGAACGGCCAGATCATCGAAACCCATTCGGTCTCCGCCGGCCTCGACTACCCCGGCGTCGGCCCCGAGCACAGCTACCTGAAGGACGCCGGCCGCGCCGAATACGTCCCGGTCAATGACGACGAGGCCATGGCCGCCTTCCACGACCTGTGCCGCTTCGAGGGCATCATCCCCGCGCTCGAATCCAGCCATGCCGTGGCCCATGCCAAAAAGCTCGCGCCGACGATGAAGAAGGATCAGATCATCCTGGTCAACCTGTCCGGCCGTGGCGACAAGGACATCAACACGGTGGCGAAGGCGGCGGGGCTCACCCTGTAGGCCTGCCGCCATCCAATCGAACCGCTTTTTTCAGAAGAACCAACCATGAGCCGCATCGGCCAGACTTTTACCGCGCTCAAGGCGCAAAACAGGAAAGCCCTGATCCCTTTCATCACGGCCGGCGACCCCGGCAAGGGCCTGACGGTGCCGTTGATGCACGCGCTGGTGGAAGCCGGGGTGGACATCATCGAACTGGGGGTGCCGTTTTCCGACCCGATGGCCGACGGGCCGGTGATCCAGCGCGCCTCCGAGCGGGCGCTGGCGAACAAGGTCGGGCTGAAGGACGTGCTGGCGATGACGGCGGAATTCCGCAAGACCAACGCAACCACGCCGGTGGTGCTGATGGGCTATGCCAATCCGGTCGAGCGCATGGGTTACGAGGCCTTTGCACAGGCCGCCCAGGCGGCCGGCGTGGACGGCGTGCTGACGGTGGACATTCCGCCGGAAGAGTCGCACGGGGTGGCCGATGTGTTCAAGGCGCACGGCATCGATCCGATTTTCCTGCTGTCGCCGACCACGCCGGAGTCCCGGGTGGAGCAGGTGACGGCGGTTGCCGGCGGCTTCATCTATTACGTGTCGCTGAAGGGGGTGACCGGCTCGGCCAGTCTCGATACCGAGGAGGTGGCGCGCAAGCTTGCCATGGTTCGCGCGCATTGCAGCCTGCCGGTGGGGGTGGGGTTCGGCATCCGCGACGCGGCGACCGCCGAGGCGGTGGCGCGCATTGCCGATGCCGTGGTGGTGGGCAGCCGCATCGTGCACGAGATTGAGACGGCACCCGAAAACGAGGTGATCAGCCGGGTGAAACATCTGGTGCAGGACTTGCGCCGCGGCGTCGACGCGGCGTCGAAATAGGCAAGCGGAGAAAACGATGAGCTGGTTCCAGAAAATTTTGCCGCCGAAAATCAAGCGGCGTGCGCTGGCCGACAAGAAATCCATGCCCGAGGGGCTGTGGTCCAAGTGTCCGGCATGCAACGAAGTGCTGTACCGCGCCGACCTCGAAAGCAATCTGGAGGTGTGCCCCAAATGCGGCCACCATCACCGTATCGGCGCGCGGCAGCGGCTGGCGATGCTGCTGGATGCCGAGGGGCAGCACGAGATCGGCGCCCAGGTGACGCCGCTCGACCCGCTGAAGTTCAAGGACAGCAAGAAATACCCCGACCGTCTGAAGGATGCCCAGGCCGGAACTTCGGAAACCGATGCGCTGGTGGTGCTGGGCGGCAGCGTCAAGGCAGTGCCGGTGGTGGCGGCGGCGTTCGAATTCAAGTTCATGGGCGGTTCGATGGGCTCGGTGGTGGGCGAGCGTTTTGTGCTCGGCGTGGAAGCGGCGATCGAATCGAACTCGGCCTTCGTCTGCTTTTCCGCCAGCGGCGGCGCGCGCATGCAGGAAGGCCTGTTTTCCTTGATGCAGATGGCGAAGACCTCGGCTGCGCTGACCCAGCTCTCGCGCCACCGCCTGCCCTTCATCTCGGTGCTGACCGACCCCACCATGGGCGGCGTGTCGGCGAGTTTTGCCATGCTGGGCGACCTCATCGTGGCCGAACCGAATGCGCTGATCGGCTTTGCCGGTCCGCGCGTGATCGAGCAGACGGTGCGCGAGACGCTGCCGGAAGGCTTTCAGCGCGCCGAGTTCCTGCAGGAGAAGGGCGCCATCGACCGCATCATCGATCGCCGCCAGATGCGCGACGAACTCGCCGCCACGCTGGCGATGATGATGGGGCGGCCTGTGCTTGCCGCCTAGGGCGTGCCGACGCGTCCGGGGCTTTCGCTGGCCGACTGGCTGGCGCGGCTGGAACATCTGCATCCCAGCAGCATCGAGCTTGGCCTGGAGCGGGTGCGCCGCGTCAAGGACGCGCTCGGGCTGGAGGCCGCCTTTCCGCTCGTCGTCGTCGGCGGCACCAACGGCAAGGGTTCCACCTGCGCCTATCTCGAAGCCATACTCCGCACCGCCGGCTACAAGACCGGCCTTTACACCTCGCCGCATCTGCTGCGCTACAGCGAGCGGGTGCGGATTGCCGGCAGGGAGGCGGGCGACGCCGAACTGGTCGCCGCCTTTGAAAGGATCGATGCTGCGCGCGGCGACATTTCGCTGACCTATTTCGAATTCGGCACCCTCGGCGCGATGCTGCAGTTCATCGATGCCGGCGTCGACGTGGCCATCCTCGAAGTCGGCCTCGGCGGGCGTCTCGACGCCGTGAATGCGTTCGACGCCGATGCGGCGATCGTCACCAGCGTCGACCTCGACCACATGGATTATCTGGGCGACACCCGCGAAAAGATCGGTTTCGAGAAAGCCGGCATATACCGCGCCGGCCGCCCCGCCATCTGCGCCGACCCTGAACCGCCCGCCAGCCTGCTCGAGCACGCCCGGCACCTCGGCGCCGACCTGCGCTGCGCGGGCCGCGACTTTGCCGCGCAGCGCGAGGCGGACCACTGGATCTATCGGGGGCAGGCGCATACCTGGACCGACTTGCCCCTGCCCGCGATGGCGGGCGCCTATCAGCTGCGCAATGCGGCCGGTGCGCTGGCGGCGCTGGAGGCCTTGTCCCCCCGCCTGCCGGTGAGCGAGACGGCGATACGCCAGGGGCTTGCCATGGCGCGGGTGGCGGGGCGATTTCAGTGCATTGCCCATGCCCCGGAGGTCATTCTCGACGTGGCGCACAACCCGGAAGCGGCGCGGGCGCTGGCCGCCGCCTTGCGCGACCGGCCGGTGCCCGGACGCACGCTGGCGGTGGTGGGCATGCTGGCGGACAAGGATGCGGCAGGCGTGTTCGCCGCATTGTCCGGCGAGATCGATGCATGGTGGGCGTGCATGCCCGCTTCGCCGCGCGCACGCGATGCCGAGGCGCTGGCAGCCGTCCTGCGCACGCACGCAGGCCATGCCCCGGTCAAGGTGCAGCGGGACGTGAACGCGGCGCTTGCGGAGGCGCGAAGCGCGGCGTGCGAAGGTGATAGAATTCTCGTCTTCGGTTCGTTCTATACCGTTGCCGCCGTGCTCGACCATGCCGCCACCCAGCAGTGAAAATGACCTCAAACGCCGCGCCCGGCGCCGCCTGATCGGCGCGGTTGCACTGACCTTGCTGGCGGTGATCGTGCTGCCGCTGTTGCTGGAAGACGAGCCGCCGCCTGCCAGTTCGCTGGCGGTGAAGATGGCGGTGTCGCCCGCCGCAGCGCTGCGCGATGAGCCGAATCCGTCCGCCGAGGCGGAACCGGCGGAGCAGGCAGCTGCCGTGGCGGCGCCGTCTCTCCCGCTGCCGGAGACGAGGCAACCCACCCCGCCCCAGGCGGCGCCTGCCGAACCTGCGCCCGGACCCGAACCGCTCAAACCCGAAGTAGCCAAGCCTGCCTCCCGGCCGGAACCGTCCAGGCCCGCGCCCCAGGCGGTTGCCAAACCCGCAGCGACGCCTGCGCCGCAGGCCAGGCCCGCCGCAACCGGCGAGGCTTTCGTGGTGCAGCTTGCCGCGCTGTCCGATTCTGCCAAGGCCGGTGCGCTCAAGGCGCGTGCAGCCAGCGCCGGCTTGCCGGCCTACACGGACAAGGTGGGGGCCTTGACGCGCGTGCGCGTGGGCCCCTATGCCTCGCGCGAAGCCGCGGTGGCGGCTGCGGTGAAACTGGCCGAAAACGGCATGGCCGGACAGGTGCTTGCAAAATGAGCATGCTCGACCTCGTCGTGCTGCTGGTGCTGGCCCTGACCGTGGTGCGCGGGCTGATGCGCGGCATGGTGGATACGCTGTTTTCGCTGGCGGCCTGGATCCTGGCGTTCGTGCTCGGCAAGTGGGGCGCGCTGATGGTGGCGCCGATGCTGCCGATCGCGGTTGAAAATCCGGGTATTCGCTATTTCGCAGGCTTTGCTGTGATTTTTCTGGTGGTGCTGATCGGCGTGCTGCTGTTGGGACATGCCCTGGCCTCGCTGGTCAGGGCGGCCGGACTGGGCAGCGCCGACAAGGTGCTGGGCGGCGTGCTGGGGCTGGTCAAGGGGCTGGTGATCCTGATGGGCCTGACGCTGGCGGCCGGACTGACCTCGCTGCCGCGCACCGATTTCTGGAAGCAGGCCATGCTGTCGGGCAGCCTGCAGGCGATGGCGCAGCGCGCCTTGCCGCTGCTGCCGGCCGACGTGGCGAAGTACGTTCGTTTCGAATAATTTCATGGATGGGTGCACGGTATGTGCGGGGTAATCGGAGTCGTTTCCAATTCGTCGGCCAATCAGCTTCTATATGACGGGCTGATGGTGCTGCAGCATCGCGGCCAGGACGCGGCCGGCATCGTGACGGCGGAGGAAAGCCGCTTTCACATGCACAAGGGGCAGGGACTGGCGCGCGACGTGTTCCGCACCCGCGACATGCGCAACCTGCTGGGTGACATGGGGGTGGCGCATGTGCGCTATCCCACCGCCGGCAGCGCCTCGTCGTCGGCCGAATCGCAGCCGTTCTACGTGAATTCGCCGTACGGCATCGTACTGGGGCACAACGGCAATCTCACCAACACCCACGAGCTGAAGGAAGCCTTGTTCCGTTCCGACCTGCGCCACGTCAACACCAATTCGGATTCCGAAGTGCTACTGAACGTGCTGGCGCACGAATTGCAGGTGCGCGCTTCGGGGCGGCAACTCAACCTGGATACGATTTTCGGCGCAGTGGCAGGTGTGCATGCGCGCTGCAAGGGCGCCTATGCGGTGGTGGCCTTCATCGCCGGCTACGGCCTCCTGGCGTTCCGCGACCCGCACGGCATCCGTCCGCTGGTGATCGGCGTCAACGAGCAGGTCACGCCGCACGAGTACATCGTCGCCTCGGAAAGTGTGGCGATCGACACCCTGGGCTTCCGCCTGCTGCGCGACGTGGCGCCGGGCGAGGCGGTGTTCGTCGACTACCAGCGCAAGCTGCACAGCCGCCAGTGCAGCGACCGTGCGGTGCTCAATCCCTGCATCTTCGAATACGTCTACCTCGCGCGCCCGGATTCGGTGATGGATGGCGTTTCGGTCTACAACACGCGTCTGGCCATGGGCGTCTCGCTGGCCGAAAAGATCAAGCGCGATTTCGCCCATCTGAAAATCGACGTGGTGATCCCGATTCCCGACACCAGCCGCCCCTCGGCGCTGCAACTGGCGAACCACCTCGACGTGCCGTACCGCGAGGGCTTCATCAAGAACCGCTACATCGGCCGCACCTTCATCATGCCGGGGCAGGCGCTGCGCAAGAAATCGGTGCGCCAGAAGCTCAACGCCATCGCCGAGGAATTCAAGGGCAGGAACGTGCTGCTGGTCGACGACTCCATCGTGCGCGGCACCACCAGCCGCGAGATCGTGCAGATGGCGCGCGACGCCGGCGCGGCGCAGGTGTATTTCGCCTCGGCCTCGCCGCCGGTGCGCTTCTCCAACGTCTACGGCATCGACATGCCGACGCGCGACGAACTGATCGCCAATGGCCGCACCGACGCTGAAATCGCGCGCGAGATCGGCTGCGATGCGCTGATCTATCAGGACCTCGACGCCATGGTGGAAGTGGTCCGTGCCGGCAACCCGGCGATTCTCGACTTCGACACCTCGTGCTTCGACGGCCGCTACATCACCGGCGACGTCACGCCGGAGTACCTGAATTACGTCGAGGCCGTGCGCAACGGCGAAACTCCGCCGCCGTCGGCCCTGTCCACCCAGCAGCTCGACCTCAATCTTGCGTCCGGAAGCTGACACGCATGGGCAACGAATACGATCTTGAAACCCTGGCGGTGCGCGCCGGAACGGTGCGCAGCCAGTTCAACGAGCACTCGGAGGCGATGTTCCTCACCTCCAGTTTCGTGTTCGGCAGCGCGGCCGAAGCTGCGGCGCGCTTCAAGGGCGAGCAGCCCGGCCCGATCTACGCGCGCTTCACCAATCCCACGGTGCAGATGATGGAAGCGCGGCTGGCCGCGCTCGAAGGCGCCGAGCGCTGCGTCGCATTCGCCTCCGGCATGGCGGCGATCCTGGCGACGGTGATGGGGCTGATGAAGGCGGGCGAGCACGTCGTCGCCTCGCGCTCGATCTTCGGCTCGACCGTGCAGCTGTTCTCCAACATCCTCGGCCGCTTCGGCATCGAGACCACCTACGTGTCGCCGACCGATCCGGCGGAGTGGCGCGCGGCGGCCAAGCCGAACACCAGGCTGTTCTTCGTCGAGTCGCCGTCCAATCCGCTCACCGAGGTGAGCGACATCCGCGCGCTCGCCGCCATCGCGCACGAGGCCGGTGCCTGGCTCGCGGTCGACAACTGCTTCTGCTCGCCGGCGCTGCAGAAGCCGCTCGAACTCGGCGCCGACATCGTGATTCATTCCGCCACCAAGTATCTCGACGGCCAGGGCAGGGTGCTGGGCGGCGCGGTGCTCGGGAGCCAGGCGCTGATGGAGGGCGTCTACACCTTCCTACGCACCGCCGGCCCGACGCTGTCCGCGTTCAACGCCTGGGTGATCCTGAAGGGCATGGAGACGCTGTCGCTGCGCATGGAGGCGCATTCGAAGAACGCGCTGGCGCTGGCGCAGTGGCTGGAAGCGCAGCCGCAGGTCGCGCGCGTGCTGTATCCCGGCCTGCCGTCGCATCCGCAGCATCGGCTGGCGATGGCGCAGCAGAAAACCGGCGGCGGCATCGTCGCGTTCGATCTGAAGGGCGGCCAGCCGGCGGCATGGAAGCTGATCGACGCGACCCGTATGCTGTCGATCACCGCCAACCTCGGCGACGCCAAGACCACCATCACCCACCCGGCGACCACCACGCACAGCCGCATGACGCCGGAGCAGCGCGCGGCGGCAGGTATCGGCGACGGGCTGGTGCGCATCGCGGCGGGGCTCGAATCGGTGGCCGACATCCAGGCCGATCTCGCGCGCGGGCTGGCGGAATGAAGTGGCTGCTGCTGTGTCTGTTCGGCACGGGGCTGTCCGCAATGGGCGCCGCCCATGCGGCCGACATGGGCGCGCCGCGCCAAACCATGATTGCGCTGCGCTATGTCGATCAGGATCCGGGCGATCCGCCTTATCCGACGCGCATCTTGGTCACGCGGGACTTCATGCGCATGGACGGCGGCGAGGACGACGACGACTTCGTCCTGCTCGATCGGCGCCAGCGCCTGGTCATCAACGTCATGCGCGAAAGCAGGCTGGCAATGGTGTTCACGCCCGGCACGCTGCCGCCCAAACCCGCTGGCTGGAAGCCGCGGCTCGATACCCGCAAGGCCGCGCGCGGCACCCGGCGTTTCAGCCTCGCGGTGAAAGGGGTGGTGTGCAGCGAAGGCGTGGCCGCCCCGCGTGCCGCGCCGGATGCGGCACGTGCGATGGCCGAGTTGAAATCC
The DNA here is from genome assembly GCA_001897675.1 of Thiobacillus sp. 65-1059. GTDB lineage: Bacteria > Pseudomonadota > Gammaproteobacteria > Burkholderiales > Thiobacillaceae > Thiobacillus. The sequence continues at coordinate 29,451 of MKUE01000112.1, forward strand.
ATCCTGGCCGCCACGCAATACCGCGTCTGGAAGGATTCGCCGCCCGAGATGCAGCGCGACTGCGATCTGGCGAATCAGGTGTGGGAATCGGGCGCCACGCTCGCGCTCGGCCTGCCGCTGGAGGAGCGCGAGTTCACCGGCCGCACGCGGCAGCTCGAAAGCGAAACCCGGCAGCCGCTGCGGCCTGAACTGTTCAGCGTGCCGGACGGCATGGCGACGATCAACGCGCCGTCATAGATCTTCCGTCCTGAGCGCGCAGCCGGCGGCGTCGCACACCACATAGCCCCAGCGGGCATACCAATCCGGCACCACCCAACGCTCGCAGTCGCTGCCATCGACCGCATGGACGTGCCGCGCCGGACGATGCGTGTGGCCGTGGATCAAACGGCAGATCCGCTGTTCGCGCAGCACCCGCACCACGGCATCGGCATTCACATCCATGATCGCGGCCGGCTTGCCGGCCTTGGCCGATTCGCTGCCTGCCCGCGCCCGGCGCGCCAGGCGGCGGCGCCAGCCCGGCGGCAGATGCCGCAACAACGCCAGCGTCAGCGGATGCCGCACCCGGCGGCGAAAGGCCTGGTAAGCCGTGTCGTCGGTGCACAGGGTGTCGCCGTGCATCAGCAGTGTCGGCACGCCGTACAGATCGATCCGGGTGGGGTCGGCGAGCAGCGTCATGCCGGACAGCGCAGCGTAGCGCCTGGCCAGCATGAAGTCGCGGTTGCCGTGCATGAAGTACACCGGCGTGCCCGCAGCGGCCAGGGCCTTGAGCCGCTGCGCCGTGTCGCGGGCGACCCGTTCGTCGTGGTCGTCGCCGATCCAGGCCTCGAACAGGTCGCCCAGGATGTAGAGGGCATCCGCGCCCGCGGCGTCCTCATCCAGAAAGCGAAAAAAACGCCCGGTGGCGACCGGGCGTTCGTCGGTTAGATGCAGGTCGGCGACAAAGAAGGTGCGGCCCGTTTTTAACGACGAGGTTGGGCTCACCGGTCCGGTCAGGCGATTTCGGCCTGGCTGATGACGACGTCTTCCAGCGGCACGTCCTGGTGCCCGGCGCGGCTGCCGGTTTTCACTTTCCTGATCTTGTCGACCACGTCCATGCCTTCGACCACCTTGCCGAACACGGCGTAGCCGTAGCCCTGCGGGGTCGGTGCGGTGAAGTTGAGGAAGCTGTTGTTGGCGACGTTGATGAAGAACTGCGCGGTGGCCGAATTGGGATCGGGCGTGCGCGCCATGGCGATCGTGTAGGTTTCGTTCTTGAGGCCGTTGGAGGCTTCGTTTTCAATCGCGGCGCGCGTCGGCTTTTGCGTCATGCCGGGTTCGAAACCGCCGCCCTGGATCATGAAGCCGTCGATCACGCGGTGGAAAATCGTGCCGTCGAAGAAACCGTCGCGCACGTATTGCAGGAAGTTTTCGACCGTCTTGGGTGCTTTCTCGGCATCGAGCTCGAGGGTGATGGTGCCGTGATTGGTGTGCAGCTTGACCATGGGTGTCCTTGAAGAGAGGTTGCGGATGGTTTCCCGGCGGCCGTTTTCGCGGCGCCGGGGCGGGTGTGATCTTTATCTGGCCGGGGTGGGCTGGCTGGCACCGGGAACGGGTTTGGCCGCTGCTTGCCGGCGTGCCTGTTCCCCGAGCATGTTCTGGATCAGCGTGAGCTTGGTCTGGACGGTCGCGTTCCTGCTGTCCAGCGCCAGCGCCTTGCCATAGGCAATCGCAGCCATCTTAGCGTAGACGTCGCCGAGATTCTCGTGCCCGGTGGCGTAGTTCGGATGAGTGCGGACCGCCGTTTCCAGCGCGTTCCTGGCGGCCTCGTACCGGGTTTGCGAGGCATACAGCACGGCCAGGTTGTTGTAGGGCTCGGGCAGTTCCGGATGGTCCTCGGTCAGGCCGCTAAACAGCTCGATGGCATCGTTGGTCTTGCCCTGATCGGCGAGGATCAGCCCTTTCAGAAAGCGTGCGCGGGCGTCCCCGGGGTGCTGGGCCAGATAGCGGTTGGCGTGATCGAGCGCGCCGCCCAGGTCGCCGGTGCGGAACTGCAGGTTGATCTCCTGGATTTCATCGGCCAGCGCCGGCGTGCCGGCGAGGACGGCGCAGGCGGCAACGGCGGTCAGTAAACGTGGCAGGGCCATGTGATATGCTCGGATCATCTTGGTCGAGCGGGCATTCTAACAACATCGTCCCGGCTGAGACAGTCGGCGTGCCGCTTGAATCCCGCATGTCACCCTTCCGTTCGTAGCCGTTCGCATCATGTTGCATATCACCAATTCCCTTACGCGCACCAAGGAAGAATTTGTCCCGCTCACCCCGGGCGTAGTCCGCATGTACGTCTGCGGCATGACCGTCTACGATCTGTGCCACCTCGGGCACGCACGGGTATTCGTGGTGTTCGATATGGCGACGCGCTGGCTGCGCGCCAGCGGCTATCGGGTCGAGTACGTGCGGAACATCACCGACATCGACGACAAGATCATCAAGCGCGCGCAGGAAAACGATGAAACGCCCGCCGCGTTGACCGCGCGCTTCATCGCCGCGATGCACGAGGACGAACGCGCGCTCGGCGTGCTGCCGCCCGACCATGAGCCGCGCGCCACCGCCTACGTGGCGCAGATGCTGGCGCTGATCGAACAATTGATCCGCGGCGGCCTGGCCTATCCGGCGCCCAATGGCGACGTCTATTACAGCGTGCGGGCCTTCCCCGCTTACGGCCGCCTGTCCGGCAAGAGCCTCGACGAGCTGCGTGCGGGCGAGCGCGTGGAGGTCGATCCCAACAAGCGCGACCCGATGGATTTCGTGCTGTGGAAAGCCGCCAAGCCGGGCGAACCGGCGTGGGAGTCGCCGTGGGGGCCGGGGCGTCCGGGATGGCACATCGAATGCTCGGCGATGAGCGCCGACCTGCTCGGCCGCCATTTCGACATCCACGGCGGCGGCCAGGATTTGCAATTTCCGCATCATGAAAACGAAATCGCCCAGTCGGAAGGGGCGAACGGCTGCACCTTCGTGAACTACTGGATGCACAACGGCTTCGTGCGGGTGGACAACGAAAAGATGTCCAAATCGCTGGGCAATTTCTTCACCATCCGCGAGGTGCTGGAAAAATACGACGCCGAAGTGGTGCGCTTCTTCATCCTGCGCGCGCATTACCGCAGCCCGCTGAATTATTCGGATGCCCACCTCGACGACGCCAAGGGCGCGCTGACGCGCCTGTATACCGCGCTGAAAAATGCGCCGCCGGAGGTGGCCGCGCCCGACTGGAGCCAGCCTGCGGCGCTGCGCTTCCGGGCGGCGATGGACGACGACTTCAATACCCCCGAGGCGCTGGCGGTGCTGTTCGAGCTGGCGGGCGAGGCGAATCGCGGCGATGCCGCCGCGGCGCGGACGCTGCGCCGCCTGGGCGGGGTGCTGGGGCTGTTGCAGCGCGACACCGCGGACTTCCTGCAGGCGGGGGCGGCCGGCGGCGGCATCGGCGAGGCGGAGATCGAAGCCCTGATCGCTGCGCGGCAGGCGGCGCGCAAGGCGAAAGATTTTGCCGAGTCCGACCGCGTCCGCGATACCCTGGCGGCCGCCGGCATCGTGCTGGAAGACGGGCCGGGCGGCACCACCTGGCGGCGTGCCTGAAGCGCTGGACGCACTGACCTCAGCATGACGTCCACCCCCCTTGTCCTGGTCGGTGCCGTGGGCTGGCAGCATCCCGCATGGCGCAACGCGTTCTATCCGGACGGCCTGCCGGATGACTGGATGTTGTCTTATTACAACACTCAATTCCAGGCGGTTTATCTGCCGGCATCCGTCTGGCAGGCGGCCTCCGAAACAAGCTGGGAGCAATGGCTGAACGATACCCGCGCGACGTTTTATTTCGTGCTGGAGCCAGCAGATGCGACGCCGGCCCAACCCGCCCGGGAACGGGTGTTGCTGGCCACGCCGGCCTGGGAGGCGCGCCATGTCTGGTGGCTGGACGAGACGCCGGACCTGCGCCTGCTGGCGCAACGCATCGCGCGGCAGGCGGCGAGCGGCGAGCCCCTGTTTGTGCTCAGCCGCAGCGGCGATCTCGGTTTGCTGCAACAGGCCAACACCCTGAGGCAGGTGATGGGCTACTGAATAAGCGCAAAGCGTCTGCATCATGGCCGTGGGACGGCCGCTCTTCGGTAAAATAGCAGCCCGAATGAAACTACAGGCTCGCTTTCTTGCAACACGACAATCTGGTCGAAATCGAAGACGTCGCATTTGGTTACGGTGCCCGGCAGGTTCTGAAGGGGATCAACCTGACCGCCAAACGGGGGCAGGTCATCGCCATCATGGGCAGCAGTGGTTGCGGCAAAACAACGCTTTTGCGCCTGATTGGCGGGCAGGTCAAGCCCGGCCAGGGGACGGTGCGCGTAGCCGGCGAGTCGGTGGGTGAACTCGATCCGGCCAGCCTGTACCGTCTGCGCCGCAAGATGGGCATGCTGTTCCAGTTCGGCGCGCTGTTCACCGACATGTCGGTGTTCGACAATGTGGCCTTCCAGCTGCGCGAGCACACCGACCTGCCGGAAGACGCCATCCGCGACCTGGTGTTGATGAAGCTGCATGCCGTCGGCCTGCGCGGCGCCGCGCAGTTGATGCCGGCCGAACTGTCGGGCGGGATGGCACGGCGGGTGGCGCTGGCGCGCGCGATTGCGCTGGAGCCCATGCTGGTGATGTACGATGAGCCGTTTGCCGGGCTCGATCCCATTTCGCTCGGCGTGACCGGCAACCTGATCCGCCGCCTGACCGATACGCTGGGACTGACCTCGCTGGTGGTGACCCACGACGTGCAGGAGTCGCTGAAAATCGTCGATTACGTTTATTTCGTTTCGGAAGGCGTGATCGTTGCCGAGGGTTCGGCAGACGATATCCGCGCTTCCGATCTTCCATTCGTGCACCAGTTCGTGCACGGCGAAGCCGACGGCCCGGTCCCGTTCCATTACCCGGCGCCGTCCTATGCCGTCGACTTGCGGCTGGGAGGATAAAGTGCTCAAACGATCGATCGAAAACCTGGGCAATCGCACGATACAAGGCGTCTGGCGCATCGGCTTCGCGGCCCGCTTCTTCCTGACGATGCTGCTGCACTCGGGCACCGCATTCCGCCGCTTCGGCTTGACCGTCCGCGAGATGTACTTTACCGGCGTGCTCTCGCTCATCATCATCCTGGTGTCGGGACTGTTCGTCGGCATGGTGCTCGGCCTGCAGGGCTACGAGACGCTGCAGACCTACGGCTCGGAAGAGGCGCTGGGCGTTCTGGTGGCGCTCTCGCTGGTGCGCGAACTGGGGCCGGTGGTGGCCGCCTTGCTGTTCGCCAGCCGCGCCGGATCGGCCATCACCGCGGAGATCGGCCTGATGAAGGCGACCGAGCAGCTGTCGGCGATGGAAATGATGGCGGTCGATCCGATCGCCCGCGTGGTGGCGCCGCGCTTCTGGGCGGGGGTGATTTCGATGCCGCTGCTGGCGGCGCTGTTCTCCGCGATGGGGATTTTCGGCGGCTATCTGGTCGGCGTGCAGCTGATCGGGGTGGACGAAGGTTCGTTCTGGTCGCAGATGCAAAGCGCGGTCGATTTCGAGCAGGACATCCTCAACGGCGTCATCAAGAGCGTGGTGTTCGGCGTCGCCATCACCACCATCGCGCTGTTCGAGGGCTACGATGCGCCGCCGACCGCCGAAGGCGTGTCGGGCGCCACCACGCGTACCGTGGTGACTTCCAGCCTGGCCGTGCTGGCGCTGGATTTCGTTTTGACCGCATTCATGTTCCGGGGAATCAACTGACAATGAACAAGACCGTACTCGATCTCTGGGTGGGATTATTCGTCATCGCGGGCATCGCCGCGCTGCTGTTCCTGGCGCTCAAGGTAGGCAGCATGAGCGCCGTAAACACGTCGGACAGCTACGAAGTCGTCGCCCGCTTCGAGAACATCGGCGGACTCAAGCCGCGCGCGCCGGTCAAGAGCGCCGGGGTGGTGGTGGGCCGGGTGGCGGATATTCGTTTCGACAATGAAACCTACGAAGCGGCCGTTACCCTTCGTCTGGACAAGCGCTATGCTTTCCCCAAGGACACCATTGCCGCCATCATGACCTCGGGTCTCCTGGGCGAGCAATACATCGGCCTGGAGGCCGGCGGCGACAGCGCGAAGCTGAAGGACAAGGACCGGATTCTCATCACGCAGGACGCCGTGGTGCTGGAAAATCTGATCGGCCACTTTTTGTACGGCAAGGCTCAAGAAGGAGCGCCCCAATGAAAATCAACGCACTCACCCGTACCCTGCTGGCGGCTGGCCTGTTGCTGGCCGCCCAGCCAGGACAGGCGGACACCATCAACCTGCAGCAGGCGGTGGAAATGAGCCTGGCGGCCGATCCCCGCATCAAGGAGCGCGAACAGGTGGTCGAAGCCGCGCGCGGCATGCTGCAGGAAGTACAGGGCAACGCCGGCTGGCGGATCAGCGCCAACGCCTTCATCGGCCTGGCACCGGAAGCCGAGGGCGGCTTCTACCAGGGCGGCAGCTATGTTCCCGGTCCGCTCCGTACCGACGGCGACAGGATCGAAGGCATTTCCGACTGGACGCACCTGGATTTCGCGCTGATCAAGCCGCTCTATACCTTCGGCAAGATCGAGCATTACGGCGAGGCCGCGCGCGGCAATATCGATCTCAAGCGCGGCGAACTCAAGCAAACGCGCGGCGACACGGTCTACGACACCAAGCGCGCCTATTTCGGCTATCTGACCGCGCGCGATATCCGGGTTTTCCTGGAAGACATGCAGGGCCGGCTGGATCGGGCCATCACCTCGGTCGAGCGTGATCTCAAGGAGGAAACCGGCGAGGCCAAGCAGTCTGACCTGTATGCGCTGCAAGCAGCCAAAGGCTTGCTGGCCAAGTATGTGTACCAGTCGCGCGCCATCGAGAAAATCAGCCTCGACGGCCTCAAGGTGCTGACCGGTGCCGGGTTGAAGGCCGACCTGAAGGTGGCCGACGAACGTATCGAGCCGGTTGCCTTCCCGCGCGTCGATCTGGCCGAGTTCCAGGCGCGCGCCTTGCAGGAGCGCCCCGAAATGCAGCAGCTCGAAGCCGGCCTGCGTGCCCGCCGCGCCCTGGTGGCCGCCAAAAAAGCCGACCGCATGCCGGACGTGTATGCCGGCGTGATCGGGCAGTTCAACTACGCCTCGCAGCGCGAGCGGCTGGACAACCCCTATCTCTACGACCCCTTCAATGGCGGCGGCCTGACCCCGGTGGTGGGCGTGAAATGGGACACCGTATTCGGCGCCGCCAGCGCCCGCGTCAATCAGGCGCAGGCCGAGCTGGAGGCGCTCAACCACAAGAAGGCGTTTGCCGTGGCAGGCATTCCGTTCGAAGTGGGCGAGGCCTATGCCAATGCCGAGGCCAACTACAATGCGCAGCGCGATCTGGGCGAAGGCGCGGCGGCGGCGCGGCGCTGGATGGTGGCGTCGCTGGCCGATTTTGCGGCCGGGATCGAAAGCGCCGACAAAGTGGCCAATGCGCTCAAGAATTACGTCCTGACGCAGACCGAATATTTGCGTACGGTCAACGACTACAACATGAACGTGGCGCAACTGGCGCGCCTGACGGGTGAACTCAAGTAAGCAGCGGGCGTCTACTCCTTAACCCGGTTCATACAACTCCGATTTTCTCGAACAGGAATACCTATAACATGTTGCGCACATTCTTTTCGCTGCTGGCACTGGTGCTGGGATTCAACACCGGACCGGCGTTGGCCGCCGACATGCCGCCCGATGTGCTGGCACGCACCACCACGCAGGAAGTCCTCGCGATCCTGAAGCAGGACAAGGATATCCAGAGCGGCAACCAGAGCAGGGCGTATCAACTGGTCGAAGCCAAGATCCTCCCCAACTTCGATTTCAACCGCATGACCCAGCTGGCCGTCGGCAAGCACTGGCCGCGTGCCACCGCCAAGCAGAAGCAGGAACTGGTGACCGAGTTCCGCAACCTGCTGGTGCGCACCTATTCCAGTTCGCTTACTGCGTTCACCAACCAGACGGTCGAATTCAAGCCGCTGGCGATGAAACCGGACGAAACCGACGTGACCGTGCGTTCCGAAATTCGCCAGCCGGGCGGGCAGCCCATTCCGATCGACTACAGCATGTACAAAACCGCCTTCGGCTGGAAGGTTTACGATGTGGCGATCGACGGCGTCAGCCTGGTGACCAATTATCGCGCGTCCTTTTCCAGCACCATCCGCCAGAACGGCATCGACGGCCTGATCAAAACCCTGGCTGCCCAGTCCGAACGCGGGACGTCCAAACCGGCGCCGCGCCCCGGCTCATGATCGCGTGCGAGGGCACGCGCTGCCGTATCGCCGGCGCGGTGACCGTCGACAGCGTCGGCAGCCTGCTGCGCGAGTTGCGGCCGCAGCTCGCGCAGCAGGTCGATACGCTGGATTTCAGCGGGGTCGAGACTGCCGATTCGGCAGCCCTTGCGCTCATCTTCAGCGCCATGCGCCAAGCCCGGCAGGCAGGCCGCGCGCTTGTTTGCACCGGCCTGCCCGCCAGCTTTATCACCCTGGCCGAACTGTATGGGGTGGCCGAGCTGTTGCCCGCATGAGCCAGCCAAGCCCCGCGATCCGTGTCAGCGAACTGCGCAAGCGCTTCCGCACCACCCAGGCGCTCGACGGGGTTTCGCTCGATATCCAGCAGGGTGAGTTTTTCGGCCTGCTGGGGCCCAACGGAGCGGGCAAGACTACGCTGATCTCGATTCTGGCCGGGCTCGCCCGTGCCGATTCCGGCCGCGCCGCCATCATGGGCCACGACGTCGTGCGCGACTATCGCCAGGCCCGCCGCGCCCTCGGCGTGGTGCCGCAGGAGCTGGTCTACGATCCCTTCTTCAACGTGCGCGAAACCCTGCGCATCCAGTCCGGCTACTTCGGCCTCAGGGACAACGACGGCTGGATCGACGAGATCATGCATCATCTCGATCTCGCCCGGCACGCCGACAAGAACACGCAGAGCCTGTCGGGCGGCATGAAGCGCCGCCTGCTGGTGGCGCAGGCGCTGGTGCACAAGCCGCCGGTCATCGTGCTCGACGAGCCCACCGCCGGGGTGGACGTCGACCTGCGCCGCTCGTTGTGGGAGTTCATCAGCCGCTTGAACCGCGAGGGGCACACCATCCTGCTGACCACGCACTACCTGGAAGAGGCCGAGGCGCTGTGCGGCCGCATCGCCATGCTGAAGAGCGGCCGCATCGTGGCGCTCGACGCCACGCGCAACCTGCTGCAACTGACCAACGAGCATTGCGCGCAGCTGCGGCTCGACGCCGAAACCGTGCCGGCCGCCTGGCAAGGCCGCCTGCAGCGCGACGCCGACGGCGGCTGGCGCGTCAATTTCGGCGACTATGCCGAACTCGAAACCCTGCTTGCCGATCTGCGCGGCGCCGGCGTGCGCGTGCTCGAAATGCATCTGCAGGAGCCCGATCTGGAGGATGTCTTCACCGACATCATGAAACGCACATGACTGGATTGCCGGCGCTCTTCTACAAGGAACTGCTGCGCTTCTGGAAAGTGGCGGTGCAGACCGTGGTTGCCCCGGTGGTGACGGCGCTGCTGTACCTGCTGATCTTCTCGCACGTGCTGGAAGCGCATGTCGAGGTCTATCCCGGCGTCTCCTACACCAGCTTCCTGGTGCCGGGGCTGGTGATGATGAGCATGCTGCAGAACGCGTTCTCCAACAGCTCGTCCAGCCTGATCCAGTCGAAGATGACCGGCAACATCGTGTTCGTGCTGCTGCCGCCGCTGTCGTACCTGGAGTTCTTCCTCGCCTACCTGGGCGCGGCGGTGATCCGCGGGCTGATCGTCGGCCTCGGCGTGTGGGCGGTGACCCTGTGGTATGCCCCGTTCCAGTTGCCGCATCCGCTGTGGATGCTGGCGTATGCGCTGCTGGCCTGTGCCATCATGGGTGCGGTCGGCATCGTGGCGGGCATCTGGGCGGAGAAATACGACCAGCTGGCGGCATTCCAGAATTTCCTGATCCTGCCGCTCACCTTCCTGTCCGGCGTGTTCTATTCGATCCACTCGCTGCCGCCTTTCTGGCAGGCGGTGTCGCGCGTCAACCCGGTGTTCTACCTGATCGACGGCTTCCGCTACGCTTTCGTCGGCCAGTCCGACACCGATCCCTGGCTCGGTCTGCTGGTCGTCGGTGCCTGCTTTGTGGCAATATCCGCCCTCACTCTGATGCTGCTGAAAAGCGGCTACAAACTCAGACACTAAGATTGAGCAAGACTCGCGAGGCAAAACAAGCATGGTCACCCCCGACGACATCAAAGGCTGGATCACCGAAAAACTGCCGTGCGACCACATCGAACTGGATGGCGACGGCCAGCATTTCCAGGCGGTGATCGTCAGCCCCGCCTTCACCGGCAAGAACATGATCCAGCAGCACCGGCTGGTCTACGATGCGCTCGGCACGCGCATGCATGCGCAGATCCACGCGCTGTCGGTGAAGACCTACACCCCCGAAGACTGGGCCGCCCGCTGAATGGACGCGCTGCTGATCCACGGCGGCAGCCCGCTTGCCGGTGAGGTACGCATTTCCGGCGCCAAGAACGCCGCGCTGCCTATCCTCACCGCCAGCCTGCTCGCCGCGGAACCGCTGCGCCTCGGCAACGTCCCGCACCTCAAGGACATCAGCACCATGCTGGCGCTGCTCGGCCACATGGGCGTGCGCGTCACGCTGGACGAGCGCAACCGCGTCACTCTGTGCGGCGAATCCATCCCGCACAAGGAGGCGCCCTACGAAATGGTGAAGACCATGCGCGCCGCCATCCTGGTGCTGGGGCCGACGCTGGCGCGCTTCGGCGAGGCGCGCGTGTCCCTGCCGGGCGGCTGCGCCATCGGCTCGCGCCCGGTCGACCTGCACATCAAGGGCCTGCAGGCGATGGGCGCCGACATCCAGATCGAGCACGGCTACATCCACGCGCGCTGCAAGCGCCTCAAGGGCGCGCGCATCGTGATGGACGTGGTCACCGTGACCGGCACCGAAAACCTGATGATGGCAGCCGCGCTGGCCGACGGCACCACCGTGCTGGAAAACGCCGCGCGCGAACCCGAGGTGGTCGACCTGGCGCGCTGCCTGATCGCCATGGGCGCCAAAATCGAGGGCGCCGGCAGCGACGTCATCACCATCCACGGCGTCGACGCGCTGCACGGCGCGGACTATTCGGTGATGGCAGACCGCATCGAGACCGGCACCTTTCTGGTTGCCGCCGCCATGACCGGCGGCCGCGTGCGCGCCACCCACACCCAGCCCGATACGCTGGAAGCGGTGATCGCCAAGCTGCGCGAGGCGGGTGCCAAGGTCAGCGCCGGCGACGACTGGATCGAAGTCGAATCCGACGGCAAGCTGAAATCGGTCGATGTGCGCACCGCTCCGCACCCGGCGTTCCCCACCGACATGCAAGCGCAGTTCATGGCGATGAACACCATCGCCGAGGGCGCGGCCAGCGTCACCGAAACCATTTTCGAAAACCGCTTCATGCACGTGCAGGAACTGCGCCGCCTCGGCGCCAACATCGAGGTATCCGGCCACACCGCGCTGGTACGCGGCGTGCCGCGGCTCGACGGCGCCACCGTCATGGCGACCGACCTGCGCGCCTCCGCCTGTCTGGTGCTGGCGGGGCTGGTGGCGGCGGGCGAAACCACCATCGAGCGCATCTACCACCTCGACCGCGGTTACGAACGCATCGAGGAAAAGCTCACCCAGCTGGGCGCGCGCATCAAGCGCGTGCACTGAAACAGACATTGACCATGAGCAATCCAGGCATCACGCTGGCCCTCTCCAAGGGGCGCATCTTCGAGGAGACCCTGCCGCTGCTGGCGGCGGCAGGCATCACTCCGTCCGAGAATCCCGAATCCTCGCGCAAGCTCATCATCGGCACCAACCGCGCCGACGTGCGCCTCATCATCGTGCGCGCCAGCGATGTCCCGACCTACGTGCAATACGGCGCCGCCGACCTCGGCATCGCCGGCAAGGACGTGCTCAACGAGCACGGCGGCAACGGCCTGTATCAGCCGCTCGACCTGCAGATCGCCAAGTGCCGCATGATGGTCGCGGTGCGCGAGGGCTACGACTACGCGGGGAAGGTGAAGCAGGGCGCACGCATCCGCGTCGCCACCAAGTACGTCAAGGCCGCACGCGACCACTTCGCGTCCAAGGGCGTGCATATCGACCTGATCAAGCTGTACGGCTCGATGGAGCTGGCCCCGCTGGTCGGCCTGTCCGACGCCATCGTCGACCTCGTCTCCACCGGCGGCACCCTCAAGGCCAACGGCCTGGTGGCGGTCGAGCACATCAGCGAGATCAGCTCGCGGCTGGTGGTGAATCAGGCTGCGTTGAAGCTCAAGCGCAATCTGATCCAGCCGGTGATCGATGTGTTTGCGAGTGCGGTGGTCGGCTGAGCGCTGCTGTAAGCAAACTGGAGTTTCTTGGGTGAACACAGGTGAACTCCGGGTACGTACAAACATGGACTGCGCCCCGGGCGGCATGGAACTGCTCACGCCCGAGGGCAGCTTGAGATGGGGGCTCTGCCGTTTTGACTTCAACCCGGATGAGGGCGGTCGCGCGGATTTTGCCGTGGTACTGGGCAATGCGCGCCCGCGAGATCGCTTTGTCTGCGCGCCGGAGAACACCCTGTTTATTGCAGGGGAGCCGCTGGCTAAGAAGCTTTACCCTCGAACTTTCTACCTGCAGTTTGGCCATGTAGTCGACAGCCACCCAGCGTCGTATCATCCGAATCTGCATGTGAGCGCGCTCGGACTGAACTGGCATGTCGGCCTGGACCGCAGCAGCAATAGTTACCGCTACGGCTATGATTATTTAAGCGCCTTGGCCTACCCGGACAAGCAGAACCGGATTTCAGTGGTGTGTTCCAACGCGAGCAAGACCGAAGGTCAGCGACAGCGACTGGCGCTGCTCGAGGGGCTGAAGCAGCGCTTGGGTGACCGCTTGGTGCATTTCGGTCGTGGCTTCGAGCCCATTGATGACAAGATGGGCGCGATCCTCCCTTACCGCTTTCATCTGGTGCTGGAGAACAGCGTACTGCCCAACTACTGGACGGAAAAGCTCGCTGACGCCTACCTGGGGTGGGCCTATCCCGTTTATCTGGGCTGCCCGAACGTCGGCGATTATCTCCCCGCCGAATCCCTGTTTTCAATCAATGATCTCGATGTCGATGTGGCGGCTGCGCGGATTGCCAGGCTGCTGGACCAGCCACTCGAACCGCAACACGAAGCAGCGTTTGCCGAGGCTCGCAGGCGGGTGTTGAATGTCTACAATCCCTTCGCTTGGGCGGCGCATTGGGTCGAGCGGTTATATCGGCCGAATTTGCCGGAAAGGACGGTGACGCTGCGTTCGCACAAGGCTTTCCGAAGTCTTGCGCGCGGACATTTGTTCAGATTGCGTAACGTTCTAGCCTGAGTGCAGCCGGGCGCTCAGTCCCCCGCCAGGCGATGGCGGATGCGTACGTAGAGTTTCTCAAGGGTGTAGCGCAACCCCGGCAGCACTTGCTGGTGCAGGCGACGGCGGCTCTGGATGTAAACAGGGGACGACGGCCGAGTGCGGCCGGCTAAGTGCCGTTCGTTGACCAGCCGCACGACCGTCGCGATCGGGCCATATTCCTCCAGCACGCGGCGGCGGCTTTCCAGGATCGCAGGCAGGTTCTTTTCCCACAGATTGTCGCGAATGGCGCGCTGAATCACCTCGGCGGCGGCATCGGCATCGGCTATGTCGATTCGGATGAAGCTCTCTGGCGGAAAGTACTCCTCGGCGTTGGGGCAGCCGTAGTAGACCGGCATGCAGGCACCGAGGAAGGGGTCGGCTAGCTTTTCGGTCCAGTGGTGTAGTCCCAAGTGGTTCTCGATCGCCAGATGGTAGCGGTAGGGATCGAGGGCGTCGGCCTTGTCGGCCAGGGGGCGGACGCCGTGGCCGTAGATTTCCATGAAGGGCAGCTTGGCCTTGAGGGCTTGGGTAAAATCGTAGCGCATGCGGTGCAGGGTATGCCCCTGCCGCTTGCTGGAGCACACCGTCGAGAGGTCGGCGGTCTTTCCCAATGGGACGTGCGAAAGCAGGGTGTCGTAATCGCCGCGCGGCGAACTGTCGGCGTAGAACCAGATCAGCGCGGGTTGCTGAAAAATGAGGCCCCGATGCCTGCCCGTCGCCCACGACTCCTGCGTGGTCAGCAGCCATTCGAACTGGCGCAGGTAGGTTCTGCCGTACGTCTTGATCGACGACGGCTCGACGGTAATCAGGAGGGTGTTTTCGGGCGGACAGGCAAGTTCCTCCACCCACAGCGTGTGGCGCTCGCCAGCAAGCGAAGGGAGGTCGTCATAGACCACCAGCCAGTCGTAGTCGCGGCAGTCGCGATCGAATACGAAGTCGCAGTTGCCCCAGCTGGGGATGTTGTTGGGGAAGCATTTCAGCCAGCCGGCGCCATCGGCGCCGGGCTTGTACTTGCCTAGAAATTTGATGCGCAGGCGCGGCTTGGCGGTGCTCGGGGCCACTCAGAATCCCCGTGCCTGCTTGATCTTGCCACGCAGCCAGTCGCGTGGCTCCGCCAGGCGAAAACCCAGCCAGCGCAGCGCTCCGAACAGGGCAAAGCCCAAAGGGCCGCTGCGCCCGGACGGCACTTCGGTAGTGTGGACCTTCTCGTGGGGGCGCTGGGTGATGTCTGAGAAGCCCACCTGCTGATTGATGACGGCAGGCGACACCGCCGTGACCACATAGCGCCGTGCCAGGTTGCGGTAGTACCAGCGGTCGATGGCCCGGTGCCGGCTGACCCAGGGCCAGATGTTGTCCGGTTCGGGCAGGTGGGCCAGTAGCCAGTCGAAGGTGGTGTGCCGCAGCAGGTAGGCATGCGTGGTGCTGCAGCCGGACACCCGGCACAGGGTATGACCGTCAGGCAGTTCTTCCAGGGTGCGATAGGGCGCCACCGGATCGGTATAGCCCAGATAGCATACGTCCCAATCCCGCCCCGCCAGTGCATCAGTCAGGGCGGCCAGCACTGTGGACAAGGCGGGGCTCAGTTCGATGTCGTCCTCCAGGATCAGCAGGGTGCGCCAGCCCTGCTGTCGGGCGTGGGCAATGGCGGCCCGATGAGACAGGGTACAACCGGCCCGCCCCGCCCAGGTCCTGTCCCGCTTGCGTCCGCGGAACCAAGGCTGCGTGCCATAGCCGGGCAGGGCCATCCCCGCCGTGGCCGGCAGTCGTTGGAGTTTGTCGGCAGGAATCAGGCCCGCTACTAGGGCTTGCACTTGTTGCCAGCGGTCGGGCCGGCTGTCCAGGTTGACCACTAACACGCCGTCGATCATCTCCCAGAAGGAGGCGTGTTGCGTTGGGGGCATCAAAGCTTCCAGTACTCCGCGATCCACGGCGCCGGCAGGATGCGGTGGTGCAGCTTGCGGCCTTTGAAGCCGCGGATGGCTTCGTCCGGATCGGGACGGCCGTGGAACACCAAGATGCGGCAGCCTTCGGGAAGCCTGGGTATGCGCAGCAGGTTCAGCGGGAAGCCGGGGCGCAGGTTCCACTTGTAGCTCCTGACCCATTCGTCCGGCCACCATTGGGGGTTGCCTAAGGCATAGGTCAGAAAGGCCTGCTCGGTATTGAATATCTTGCGGTCCTCAGCCCTGTGCATTTCCCGCAGGAAGATTTCATAGGCGTAATGGCACTTGCCAGCCTCGAAACGGAACACGGACGAGTTACCCACGGCGGGACGTCGGCCCAGCAGGGTTTTGCGCCAGTTGACCCAATTGTGAATGATACAGAACTCGCCGGGCTTGTAGTCGAAGAAGGGGTCGAGGGCGCCAGTGATGGCCACATCCAGGTCCAGGAACAGGGTCGGGCCCTGCAAGCTCCCAAACCCATCCCGCAGGATCGCCAACTTGACCAGGATGTCGGGCCAGCCCCGTCTGATGCCTGGGTTGACGGGGAACGGAATGATCTCGATAACCGGGTCCAGGCCCGTGGGATTGTCGGTACAGCAATGAAACCGAAACGGTCGCTTAAGATTGCGACTGACGGCGCGGAACAGGATGTTCACGTATTCCGGGCCGTAGCGATCGCCCCACTTCAGGCAGAGAACATTTACACTTTCCATGGTCCACGATTATACGGCTGTACCGGCCTGTTTTTTGGCCGAGCCGGCGCCATGAACGAGCCAAGCAAGGATGTCCAATGAGTAAACCGAGAAACAAATATCTGCGCCGGATTGAAAATATTGGTTTTTTTAATTTCGTGCGCTATCTGTTGCATAAAAAAACTGGTTTGCCCCGAGGTGGCGAATTCAGGCTCTACAGTAAGCTCGTGGATTCGCCGCTGATCTGCCGCGGCGGCACCAGCGACATCGACGTCTTCAAGCACATTTTCGTGTTGCGCGAATATGCCGCCATCGGTCGGCTGCCCGACAGTGGACTCATCATCGATTGCGGCGCCAATGTAGGTTTTTCCGCCGCCTATTTCCTCAGTGCCTTGCCCGGGGTCAGGGTGATCGCGGTGGAGCCGGATGCCGGAAATTTTCGTATGCTGACCCGTAACACGGCGGCCTTCGGCGACCGCTGTACCTGCGTCCAGGCGGGGGTCTGGTCCGAGGCGGGAGGGCTGCGGCTGGTGGATACACCCCAGGGCGACGGTCGGGAATGGGCCCGCGGGGTGATGGTGGTGCCGCCGGGCGAAGCAGCGGACATCCAGGCCGTGTCCATCGGCATGCTGCTGGACCAGTCGCCCCATGCCCGGGTGGCGCTCCTCAAGGTGGACATCGAGGGGGCGGAATTGGCGGTGTTCGGGCCCGGAGCCGAAGGGTGGCTTGATCGGGTTGACCGCATTGCCATCGAACTTCATGGCGAGCAGTGTGCGGAAACCTACCTCAAGTCGGTAGCTGCGGCCGGTTTCGAGACAACTCAAGCGGGTGGATTGACATTGTCCTGGCGTAAAGACAGGGTTAATGCAAGACCTTGACTCGGGTCTGCGAGTGGGATTCAGTGTCGCGGCAAAGTGCCTTCTACCGCGCTCGAAGCCGCATCAGCAGGTCGGGAATGAGTGAGTGCAGCCGCATCCATCTGCCCATGATGCCAAAATGCAGTTTATGGAAGCCTCGTGTCATTGGATACGCCAGCCGCCAGAACCCGGTGAGAGTGACGGACTTGTCCCAGCGGCGGTGGGCGTCCTGGCCGTCGATGCAGGACGGCGTGTCGTCGTCGGGCAGGATCGGCGAGGGCACCACCGACAGGGTCGCCAGCCCAGTGTGCCAAGTCATGCCGTGCAGGGTATCGATAGGAAGCCAAGTGGGCTCCGTCAGTTCCAGCAGGCGCCTGGCCGCACGCGGGTTGAGCAGGTAGCCGTAGGCCCCGCCCGGCGTGCCCAGGGGGCGGGCCAGATGGGCTCCGCCGTGGGGTAAAGGGGCGATGAGGCGGGAGGCGCGGTAGTTCTTTTCCCGCCCCAGAAAGCGGACCAGATCCCATCGGTCCCGTATGGTCATAAGGTCGGCCATCACCCTGGGCAGGTCGTCGGTCAGCAGGGCGTCATCTTCCAGCACCAGAGCGGCGTCGTAGCCGGATTCGAGCACGTGGCGGCAGGCGTTTCGGTGCGCAAGCACACAGCCTAGTTCGCCATTGCTCAGGTCGCGGCCGAAGAAGATGCTACGTTTGAAGCTGTCATACGCAGGGTGGGCGGGGACGTCGAGCTTCCGCCCGTCCACCCCCGACACGAATTCGAACGGGATGCCCAGCGCTTGCAGACGGGCGGAAATGACCTCGCGCCGAGCTTGGGCATCCTCCAGGGTGATTACGATGCAGTGGTAGCCGGTGGAAGTTGTGGATGCGCTGCCAAGGCCATGATGGTCTGCTGGGGCCGGGGCTATCCGACTCATTGGCCGCTAGCGTGACGTTGCAGGGTGTCGCGGATCACCCGGGCCGCTTCGTGAACGTCGCGGATGGGGGCGTCGGCGCTGCCCGTGATGTCCAGGGTCTGGTTCTTCTCGAACAGCGACATCAGGTTCTTTTTCAGTTTTCCCCGCCACATGATCATGCGTGCCCTGTTCTGGATGGCCCGAAAGTTCAAGTTGTGGCGCCGGGCGAGCTGCTGGCCCCATTCGGTGAGCTCGTGCCGGTTTCGGCGCTTGGCCTTGCCGATCATGATGGCCAGCTGTTCGGAGAGGCTGGTCAGGGGTTCCAGCGAAGGTGCGAAATATTCGGCCTGCAGGATGGCCTCGTACACCATCAATTCAATGGACGGCGGCAAGACCTCGTCGGGTGTAGAGACTAGGTCCGGGTGGACGGGGAGGTTGCCTTCGGATAGAAATTTCCTTGCTGGCGAATCGGCTGGGGAGACCGCATACCCGCCAGCGAAGTACGAGGTGCCGCCACTGTGCTTGGAGGTGCCGCCGATGGCAAGGGGTTCGTTGGAATAGACGAAGCGGTCCGTCAGCTTGGCGATCACCACTGCGGAGTAGACGTCGGGGTTGAAGGAATGGTTGAACGTGCCGTCCATGCTGCGGGCTCGGGCGATGACGCTGAAATCCACGAATCCCCCCGTGTACAGCATGGGCAAGGCGGAATAGGTGCCATGGCCGTGCAGGATTTCCATCAGCCTGGCCTTGGCGTCGAACACCTCCAGACCGCGCTTCAGGCTGATGGAGAGCTTGCCGTAGGACGGAGGTTGGGAATGGGGCCAGGTGAAGGCGGCGTTGCGGCTGCCGATGGCCTGGACGCCGTATTCCCGAGCGATTTCCGCAGCTCGGGCGATGGCTCCGGGCAGCAGCCCGTCGTCGTCGCCGATGAAAGCGACCCAGCCATCGGTAACATGCGTCAGGGCAAACTCCCAGTTGAGGGACATGGATAGCCGCTTGCCGGTGTTGATATAGATGATGCGGGGATCCCTGAAAGACTCGACCATGTCGCGAGTCGAGTCGTTGCTGAAGTTGTCGCTAACCAGAATGCGCAAGTTGTCGTAGTCCTGTTCGACCACGGTCTTCAACGCAGGGCCAAGCACATCGGCCCGCTCACGGGTGGGGACAATAACGGTGAATTTGGGTAGATTGTTCATGGGGGCAGGGAGCCGGGCCAGACCGGCGTTTATTTCATCTTGCGCTTGAGATAGCCATCTGGCGCCACGGTGATCAGCAACTTATTGTGGATTGACTGGTCGATCTCGAACTCGGGATGGGACTTCAGGTACTCATGGACGGCAGTCTTGGGGTTGTTGCCCGGCCCCCATGGGCGATCAGGGTACATGTTGTCGGGCAGGTCCTCGATGATGGTGTCGAATACCACGCAGTAGCTACCTACGGAACACAATGGCGCATAGGCCTCCAGTTCAGCCAATACATGTTCATGGGTATGATTCGAGTCGAGACAAACAAGGATGCGGCTATGTCCCGCAGCGAGCTTCTTAACCTGGTCGATAATTTCAGGCGCAATGCTGGAGCCTTGAATCATCTGGATACGTGAAGCCATGGGGTGGGCTTCAATGGCAGCACGGTTGTGGGCACGAATGTCGATATCGATGCCCAAAACCTTGCGGCGGGATTCTTTGGGGTTGAAGCTAATTCCCGTCTGGATTGCGTCACACATATCCAGTTGCGCCAGCATTGAGGCGCTGAAGATCAGCGATCCGCCGTGGGCGATGCCGGTTTCGATGACGAGGTCGGGCTTGATCGACCAGATCAGTTCTTGCATGGCAATCATGTCTTGCGGGTATTGGATGATCGGCCGCCCCATCCAAGAGAAATTGTATGAGTATTTCGGTTGGGTACTCGCGCGTATAAAGTCATATGCAGCGCGCTGAATCTCGGAGTTTTGATAAGAAGCAACTCTAGCTCGACATTCTTCCTGGAATTCTTTGTATTTGTTTGTCATGTGGCCTTACCAATAAGCGTTGAAAGTTTCGTTGAGTCACCCCAAAAAGCCATAGGCTCGTAATCGGGGTAAGGGTAGTAGCCGAGATTGAGCCTGATCGCCCAACCATTTTCCTTAATCCAGCCCTCTACAAGCCTACGAACAGAAATCGGGGCTCCCGAGCAGACGTTGACAGCACCGACATCCTGCTTTGCAAGGGCCAATGAAACCAAGTGTCTAGCAGCTTCATCAACGGGCAGATAATCGCGCAATTGCTCCCCCCCGGACATATTGAAAGCCGGATCACCTCGCTCAACCGCCTGCCTTAGCTGCGGCAACAACGAGTTTTCCGCCTGCCCTTCACCATAGAGATAAAAGAGACGTGCCCAAGTCAAATGGAATGGGTGGGTTTTCCTTAAGTATTCAAGCTCGGATCGAAGGGCATCCTTGGCAAACCCGTATGGATTGCTCGGACTCGGTGCAAGGCTTTCGCTCAACGATCCGGACTGCATACCATATTCAAAACAGGTACCCACAACAACCAAGTTCTGCAGGCCTGATTCAATTAGTCCCTTGAGAAACCGGTATTGGGCTGGAAGCTCCAACTCAAAATGGTGCAGGGATCTGTAATTGGGCAAACCATCCCATGCCAGATGAATCAGCACATCAGGGCATCCCATGATCTCGAAGGCGTTGGCAGGCGCATCATGCAAATCCAGTGAAACGACATTGCCCACCGGGAGCGCCAGGGTTTTCGTCGACGATGGCCTGACGACTGCTACAACCGTGACGGCATGTTTCGCCAACTCGGCAACCACATGCCTGCCAATGAAACCCGTTGCGCCTGTGACAGCAACTTTCATGACGCGGTCCGCAACTCAGGAACTGCGATGACGAAGAGACCACCCCAAGCCCTGATGTAGTCGAGTTGTCGCATGACCTCATGCTTGAGATTCCACGGCAGGATAACGACGAAATCCGGCTTTTCGTTTTTGAGCACCGATTCATCGACGATGGGGATCCGGCTGCCTGGCATGTATTTGCTCTGTTTGGCTGGATTGCGATCCGCCACGAACAAAATGAGATCGGGGCGGATGCCAGCGTAGTTCATCAGCGTATTGCCTTTCGCGGCGGCGCCATAAGCTGCCACGCGTTTTCCCCGACGCCGGGCTTCAAGCAGGAAGGCGATGAAGTCATTCTTGACCCGGTTGGTCTTGTCCTGGAAATCAGCGTAATAGCTGGTGGTGAGCATTCCCGCGTCTGTTTCGCGTTGCAGCAGTTCATCTACCCGGGTGCTGCGCACCTGCTGCCCGGTGTCGCTTCGCTGGGCAAATATGCGCAGGCTGCCGCCGTGGGTGGGGTGTTCTTCCACATCGAATACGCTGAGGCCGTTGGCAGAAAAGATGCGCTCGACTGCGGTGAGCGAGAGATATGAAAAGTGCTCGTGGTAGATGGTATCGAACTGGTTTTCCGCAACCAGCTTGAGCAGGTGGGGGAATTCAAAGGTGGCCACGCCTTGCGGCTTTAGCAGGACGGTAAAACCCGCCACAAAATCGTTGATGTCCGGCACATGGGCAAGCACGTTGTTGGCGGCAGTAAGATCGGCCTGCTTGCCTAAGGCAGCAAGTTCCCTGGCCAGACGCACACCAAAAAAGTCCTCCACAATCGGGATGCCTTTGGCGCGCGCCGCTGCGGCCGTGCTTGCAGTGGGCTCCACCCCGGTGCAGGGAATGTTGCGCGCCTTGACGTATTGCAGCAGGTAGCCATCGTTGGCGGCAGCCTCGACCACATGGCTGTCGGCAGTCAGGTTGAAACGCGCCGCCATGTCCGCGACATAGCGCTCCGAATGCGCCAGCCAGCTGCTGGAAAAGCCGCTGAAATAGGCATACTCGGCATCGAAGAGTTCGTTTGCCTGAGCGAAATCCTCGGTTTGCGCCAACCAGCAGTGCTCGCATACCAGCACGCGAAGTGGAAACCACTTTTCCGGCGCATGCAGGGTCTTCTCGGTGAGGTAAGCGTTGGAGGGCGGCGCGCTGCCCAGATCCGCCAAGGGCAGCCTGAGCTCGGAACCGCAGTGACGGCACTTCATTGCGTTATCCCGCCAAAATCATCATCTAGCAAAGGGTGGGCAGCATCGCGTGGTGAAAGTCCTGAAACTCGCAACGGCCACTGGATGGCCAGCCGGGGGTCCTGCGGGTTCAGGCCGCCTTCGGCTCCCTGCTGGTAGGCGGCAGTATGGAAATACAGCATTTCGCAGTCGTCGGTGAGGGTTTGAAATCCGTGGGCAAAGCCCTCCGGGATGACGAGAGTCTTGTGGTTGCCGGCGCTGAGCAATTCAGCATGCCAGCACAAAAAAGTCGGCGAATTATGGCGCAGGTCCACGGCAACATCAAAGACCTCGCCACGCAGGCAGCTCACGAACTTGAT
Organism: Thiobacillus sp. 65-1059; assembly: GCA_001897675.1. Lineage (GTDB taxonomy): Bacteria > Pseudomonadota > Gammaproteobacteria > Burkholderiales > Thiobacillaceae > Thiobacillus. Next base: position 51,723 of record MKUE01000112.1, read on the forward strand.
CTCCGCATGGGGCGGGCGCTGGAAATGCATGCCACGCACCGCGCCGCGGCTCGCCGTCAAGGTATGGTTGATCTGCGCGATGTGCTTCCCCGGGGCGAGCATTTGCAGTTCCTCGCTGCAGAAGAGGCGCTCCAGATAACCCCGGCTGTCGCCAATGGGCTTGCGCTGCAAGATCCGCACGCCGGAAAGGGGTGTATCCAGTATATCGAAGCGGATATTCATGCCTGCTTTGCGGCCGCCTCGTATTCCTGAATCTGTTGCACGCTGATGGCGGCCATGTCCGAGCCTTGCTTCCAGGCCCGATGCCAGGCCAGCGTCATGTCAAGTGCGGTCTGCAGATTCCAGCGTGGACGCCATCCAAGCCGGGCCTTGGCCTTGGAGCTGTCCAGCTTGAGGGTGTTGGCTTCATGTGGCTGTGGCGAGGCATTGCATTCCCAGATGGCTCCGGGCACCTGCTGGCAAAGGCTTTCGACTATCCATTGCACCGGCCTGGCGTCGATTTCCTCTGGGCCGAAGTTCCACGCCTCGGCGAAGTCCCGCTCTTCAGTGACCAGTTTCTCGGCCAGAACAAGGTAGCCGGACAATGGTTCCAGTACATGCTGCCATGGACGCGTGGCCATGGGTGAGCGGATGACAAGAGCCCGCCCTGCGTCCAGCGCCCGCAGGAAATCGGGAATAAGTCTGTCGGCCGCCCAGTCGCCCCCTCCGATGACGTTGCCGGCACGGGCGCTGGCAAGATGGACGCCGGCAGGTTTCAGGAAAGAGCGACGGTAGGCGGCGGTCACCAGCTCGGAGCAGGCCTTGCTGCTGGAGTAGGGATCAAAGCCTCCCAGGGCTTCGTTTTCGCGATATGGCCAGACCCATTCACGGTTCTCGTAGCACTTGTCGGTCGTGACGTTGATCACGGCTTTTACGCCAGGGGCTTGGCGCACCGCTTCGAGCAGGTTAACCGTGCCCATGACATTGACGGCATACGTCTCCACCGGCGCGGTGTAGGAATAACGCACCAGCGGCTGGGCTGCCAGATGAAAAACGACATCGGGCCGGGCCGCCTGCATGGCTCGGGTCAGCGAATCCGCTTCGCGTATGTCGGCAATCGTGCTGCGGGCCAGACGGCCGTGCAGGTCTGCAACCGTAAACAGGTTGGGCTCCGTGGCAGGTGGTAGTGCATAGCCATGGACTTCGGCGCCCATCCCGCTCAGCCACAATGTCAGCCAGCCGCCCTTGAAACCGGTGTGGCCGGTCAGGAAGACCCGCTTGCCGCGCCAGAATTCCGGGTTCATCACCACACTTTCCACGGTGCCTTGCCGGACACCCACAAGTCTTCAAGCAGGTTCTTCTCACGCAGTGTATCCATGGGCTGCCAGAACCCATTGTGTTCGAAAGCCATGAGTTGTTCGGCTGCCGCAAGACGCGTCAAGGGCTCCCCCTCCCAGCTAGTCTGGTCCCCGGCAATCAGGTCGATGCACTTGGGCGACAGCACGAAGAAGCCGCCGTTGATCAGGCCGCCGTCACCTCGTGGTTTCTCAGTGAACCCTGAAACCTTAGCGCCATGCATCTGTAGTGCGCCGTATCGTCCAGGCGGCTGTACGGCAGTGACGGTCGCCCATTTCCCGTGCTGTTCGTGGAATGTGATTTTGCGCGTGATATCGACGTCCGATACCCCGTCGCCGTAGGTGAAACAGAAAGCCTCTTCATCCTTGACGTATTCCGCCACTCTTTTTAGCCGGCCGCCCGTCAGTGTTTCGTCACCAGTATCCACTAGTGTCACTCGCCATGGCTCGGCCTTGCGTTGGTGGACTTCCATTTGATTGTGCTCCATGTCGAAAGTCACATCCGACATGTGCAGAAAATAATTGGCGAAGTATTCCTTGATGACGTAACCCTTGTAGCCGCAGCAAATCACGAATTCATGAACTCCATGGGCCGAATACGACTTCATGATGTGCCACAAGATAGGCTTGCCGCCAATCTCGATCATCGGTTTTGGCTTGAGATGAGTCTCCTCAGAGATTCGAGTGC